>CAZXDP010000028.1:0-33440 GCA_964639255.1 uncultured Flavobacteriaceae bacterium | reverse complement strand
ATGCCTTTGTGGAGCGGATGAAAGGCGTTACCTACGGCGATCCTACCGACAGCAATTCGAAGATGGGCCCCATGGCCCGCAAGGATCTGCGCGAAGACCTGCACGAACAAGTAACCAAGAGCGTGGCCAAGGGCGCCAAGGTATTGTGCGGCGGCGAGATGCCCAGCGGCGACGGCTATTTTTATCCGGCCACGGTGTTGGAAAACGTACAGCCGGGACAGCCCGCCTACGACGATGAGCTGTTCGGTCCGGTAGCCTCGCTCATCAAGGCGAAAGACGCCGAGGATGCCATGCGCATTGCCAACGACAGCCGTTTTGGCCTGGGTGGCGGTATTTTCTCGGAAGACACCGACAAGGCCTTTGAGCTGGCCAAAAAGCATTTCGATACCGGGATGGTGTTTATCAATTCCTTTGGCCTGGCACAGCCCAATATGCCGTTTGGCGGCGTGAAGAATTCGGGCTATGGGCGCGAGCACGGTGGCTTTGGGGTTCGGGAATTTGTGAATGCCAAGGCGGTGATGTCACTCAACTCGTAAAGAAATATTTAATTGAATATATAAACGTTCGGGGCCTTGCGGCTTCGAACGTTTTCTTATGGCGGGAAGAAAAGAGCGAAACTTCTCACAATCATTCGGTTGCCAACCAAAAAAATGTGTATCTTTGAGTACCGCCCTATTTCTTATCCCCCCATTTGCTACCTCCGCTCTGGTTGTAACCCGCCGTCCTTCGTGGCACGGCCTTAACATCCAAGCAGCCGGTGAAACCAATAGTACTACTCGTTTGTCTTCTTACCTTCGGAATGGCCCTGGGGCAATCCAATGTGCCGCATACCTGCTCCTTTCAGAAGAGCAACGACGCTTGGATAAAGACCTTTAATGCCGCCGAAACCATGGCGGAACGCATCGATCTGGTGCGCGACAAGATTATGAGCGATGCCGTGTACCTTACCTTGCAAAAAGAAGCTGCCACGGCACAAGGATTGGCAGAGCCTACGTTGTGCTGCTGCCCCATTCGCTTCGGAATGATCTACGGAAACCGACGGGGCTTTACCATAGACCTAAGCAAGCAACCCGAGCTGGAAGCGTTGATAGAGGCGCTTAGCGACGATACGATCGACGAGATACAGCTCAATGAGTTTGAACGGAACAAGATACACCGCTATGCGCCCGAAGCGTGTTCGGGGGTTACGTTGTTCAGTTCCAGCAGGGAACTGAGGCGCATTATTCGGGATGTAATGTAGCGGCGTGACGCCGTTTATTTACCGTAATTTTTTACTGCTACGGGGCCTAATGTCTTCACTTTGTTTCAGTTAATTGAAACTAATTTTGTATCTTTCATAGGAAAACTACCGAACAACTCCCTTGTGTGTCGTGCGATGGCCCTCCATAGCACTTTGGGATGGCATAGGAAGATTCGTCGCCCACAACCGCTTGTGGTCGCTCCCTTTCAGAAAAAATACCTAACCGTATTGTTTGTAACCCTTGGTAAGTAGCACCTCTCCAAAATCCCACCCTTATGAAAACGCCCATCACCCTTTTCGTTCTCTTATTCGCCATATCACCCATCGGCTTTGCACAAGCGCCCGCCAGCCAAGCGTACTGGGTTCATGAAGACCCCGTATACCCTGCCAAGGTAGCCGACTACGAGTCGTACTGCTATACCCTAGCCTCTAAATGCAGGCAATACAACATACAGGAAACCAGTTGGTTCACCCTTTCTACCGACGACCTTACCTATTTCCATGTCACCCCTATCGAGAATATGGCCGATCTCGACCAAAGTCGGTTTTCGGTATTGCAGGACAAGATGGGCGAGGAAGAGTTCGACCAGTTGTTCGTTAATTTTGACAGCAGCTACGATACCCACAGCGACTATATAATTCACTTGGATAAGGAGCTGTCATACATGTCTGAGGAACAGCTTACGGCCATTCCTGCAGGGCCCGAGTTCCGTAAATTGGAATTTTGGTATACCACCCCCCAGAATTTTGAGAAGGTCATAGAACTTGCCACCAAGTTCAAGGAGCTGTACAGCAAGAAAAACTCCCCAGAGCATTACCGCCTGTACCGAAGCGGCTTTGGTGCCAACGGACAGTATATCTTAGTGTCGATACCAGCCGACAGCCCCGCCGATTATGAGCGCATTCGCAAGGAAAACAAGGAGCTGTTGGGTGCAGAACGCGACAAAATATACAATGAGTTCCTCAAGTATATCTCCAAGGTAGAAACGTACAACGGTTATATGCGCGAGGACCTGTCGTATTCCCCCGCCAATAACAATTGATAGAAGCTAATTTACTTTTCACACAACCATGTATTGTGAAACGTTTGGAAGAATGCGTATCTTCACGGGTGGGAGGCTTTCTTCGGAAAAGAAACCTCTCGCACCAACCCTAAGCTTTTATCCTTTATGAGAAAAACGTATTCGAAAGTACTCGTATTGCTATTTGGTTTATTTCTTGTAGCCGAAGCATATTCGCAAAAAACCACCCTGCTGCACGCAGGCACCCTATTGGCCGTACCGGGCCAGAAACCCCTTACCAACCAAACAGTGGTCATTGAACAAGGGAAAATTTCCAGCATACAACCCGGATTTTTAGAGGCCTCGCAGCTCAACTTGCCAGCAGACCAAGTAACGCTCATCAATCTGAAAGATCAATTTGTGATGCCCGGCTTTATCGATATGCATACCCACATTACCAGTGAGCGCGACCCGAATGCGAATCCGCACGAATGGACCACCCTTTTTGATGAAGATGCCGCCTTTAGGGCCATCCCCTATGCAGAAGCGACCTTGCAGGCAGGCTTTACCACGGTACGCAACGTGGGGGGCAACTACAAACTAATGCTGGCCTTGAAGCGTGCCATTGCCGCGGGATATGTAGAAGGGCCGCGAATTATTACTGCTACTGGGGCCGTATCGGCCACGGGAGGCCACGGCGATGACCATGGTTACCGTCCCGAGATTATGAACGCTTTTGAAACCAACGTAGCTATTTGCGATGGCGCCGACGACTGTCGGCGGGCCGTACGCGCACTGGTAAAGCAGGGAGCCGAGGTCATCAAGATTACCGCTACCGGTGGCGTGCTAAGCAATACCGCCGCTGGAGTAGGCCAACAGCTAACCGATGACGAATTGCGGGCCATTGTGGAAACGGCCCACTCACTGGGGCGCAAGGTGGCCGCACACGCACACGAGGCAGACGGGATTAACGCCGCCTTGCGGGCTGGGGTGAACAGCATTGAGCACGGGTCGTACCTCAACGATGAATCGGTTCGGTTGTTCAAGGAAACGGGGGCCTATTTGGTGCCCACCCTACTGGCAGGTGTTTCGGTAACCGAAGAACTAGAGACCAACCAGAACATACCACCGGCGATTGCCGAGAAAATTCGGCAGGTGGGACCCGTAGTGGAAGCTTCATTTAAGCGCGCCCTAAAAGGAGGCGTCAACATCGCTTTTGGAACCGATAGCGGTGTAAGCAAGCACGGTACCAATGCACGCGAGTTTGAGCTGATGGTGGGCTATGGAATGGATGAGGATGCTGCTATAGTTTCGGCCACACTGGAAGCCGCAGAGCTTTTGGGAATGAAAGAGAGCCTCGGTTCGCTGGAAACCGGAAAATGGGCTGATATCGTCGCAGTATCGGAAAATCCGCTGCAGGACATTACGCTATTAAAAGAGATTCAGTTTGTAATGAAGGAAGGTACGGTCTATAAAAACCTCAGCGAATAAAGCCTTTTTTGTAAAAGCGGCTTTCCCTATAGCTTTTTTTTCGGAAGCACCGAGGTTCCTAAAGGTGTTGCCATAGAAGCACATCGCAGTGGTAAAGGTACGAGCGTTCAAATAGTTTATGCGACAAACGCGCTCTTTTCAAATGAATCGACATCCTTTTCACAAAAGGCTAAAAAGGTATTTTAACATACTCTTAGTAGGGAAAAAGTGGGGTTATCGATACATTTCAGAAACCACAATCCATTTACAATGAAAGCTCTCTCGATGTACATAGCAGCTCTTTTCCTTCTCTCGGGCTGCGCCGGAAGCAAAAACGACCTTTCCCTTGGCACCTTTTATGGAACGCTGCCCTGTGCCGATTGCGAGGGCATTGCCTATGCGCTTACGTTGGAACGTGATTCTACCTATAGCGAGCAACTGGTGTACCAAGGGAAAAGTACCGAAGTGGAACGCCGTGAAGGGCCATTTACCGTGGACGCTACGGGAATGCTAACCCTAACCGACAAAGAGGAAACCGAAGGGATGCGACAGTTTCTATACAAAACAGACAGCCTTCGCGTGCTCGACCTTTCGGGGAAGGTAGTTCGGGGCGACTTGAGGGATCGATATGTGCTAACCCGGAAAAAACCCGCCGATTTCTCCTTGGACGTTCAGAAACCAGCCGAATCGGTGGATTTCAAGGCTACGGGCAATGAACCCTCTTGGGTATTGACCATCGATTTTGACCAACAGATGGAATTTAAATCGCTGGACGGGTCAGGCATCCATTTGGTGACTCCGGTCCCAAAGCAAATGTCGCCACAGGATGACGGCACCCTACGTTTCAACACACAAACCGATGCCGGCCAACTACAGGTTACGCTCTCCCAACGATTGTGTACCGATACGATGAGCGGCGAAGAATTTAACTATGAGGTACGCGTCACCGTCCAAACCACGACTATGCAAAATGCCAGAGAGTACAACGGTTGCGGCGACTATCTTGGAATGTCCCGCTTGAATGCCGAATGGGAACTCACCAATTTGAACGGGGAGCGTCTATCGAATACCGAAAAAGTGCCCAACCTGCGCTTTAACGTACAGGACGGTAAAGTAACGGGTTTTGCCGGCTGTAATCGATTCACCGGGGCAGTGATGGTTACGAGCCATGAGCTTACCTTTGGCACTTTGGCGACCACCAAAATGGCCTGCCCTTCCCTATCGTTGGAAAGTAGCTTTTTGAAAGCCTTGGGAAGCGGCGCCTTTCAATATTCCATTTCAGGGGAAAACTTGACGCTTCGCAACGATGCCCATACCCTGAATTTTCAAAAACAAAAGCCGTAGTCTATCGTGGCCCGCGGCGGCGGCTTCGGTTTCGGTTTTTGGAGTTGCCGGCACCGTTTCGGCGTGGCCTTTGATGGTTGGCCTTGTTCTCGGCTTTTTTCTCCAGCACCTCCTGAAGCGATTCGGTAGGTTCAAAACCAGGAAGAATCTCATCGTGCAATTTCTCCCCTAGCAGTTTCTCAATGCCGCGTACGTAGTCCACTTCATCGATACTCACCACGCTAATGGCTTCCCCACTGGCTCCAGCCCTCCCGGTCCTGCCAATGCGGTGCACATAATCCTCGGGTACATTGGGGAGTTCGTAATTTATAACGTGCGGCAACAGCGGAATGTCCAATCCCCTTGCAGCGATATCGGTTGCGACCAACACGCGAACCTTTCCGGTTTTGAATCCGTTCAGCGCCTTGGTACGGGCGCCCTGGCTCTTGTTGCCGTGAATGGCGGCCGAGGTTATTTTGGCCTTTTCCAATTTTTGCGACAACCTATTGGCGCCGTGCTTGGTTCGCGTAAATATAAGTACTTGCTGCCAATCGCCATCTTCGATGAGCTTGGTTACCAGTTCAGTCTTCTTGGCTTTATCGGTACGGTAAACAATTTGGTCTACCTTTTCGGCCGTTGTATTTTCCGGTGTAGCCTCCACCCGCACAGGGTCTTTTAGGAACTCTTGTGCCAGCTTCTTAATTTCCTTAGAAAACGTAGCCGAAAAGAGCAGGTTTTGGCGTTTGGGCGGTACCGCGGCAAGAATTTTCTTGATATCGCGCAAAAAGCCCATATCCAACATACGGTCGGCCTCATCGAGCACTAGGATTTCCACTTTTGAAAGAGACAGCAACTTGCGCTCGTGCAAGTCGAGCAGACGGCCCGGTGTGGCCACCAGTACATCCACCCCCTGTCTTAATTGCTTTATTTGGGGGCGATCGCTTACGCCACCGAAGATAACCGCCGTGCGCAGCTTGGTAAAGGTCGTGTAGTCGGTAAACTCATCGGCCACCTGGGCGGCCAGCTCACGGGTTGGAGTAAGCACTAAGGCCTTTATAGGGGTATTCCGCAAAGATGTATCCTTGGAAATCATTTCGATGATGGGCAAGGCGAATCCGGCGGTCTTTCCGCTACCCGTTTGGGCCGAGGCCAGCACATCGCGACCTTGTAAGATTTTGGGAATGGCCTTTTCCTGAATGACCGAGGGTGTATCATATCCTTTTTTGCCGATAGCTTTCAGCAGGGCATCGGAAAGCCCTAATTTTTTAAATGACATATAGTATTTTAAGGAATGGCCGTGAAGTTTAGTAAGTGGGCCATTTGTGAATTGAGGGCAAAGATAGGCTTTATTTGGTTAGCACTGTGGTAATTTGAAAGTATCTTGCTATGGAATAATTCAGTACCTTTAGAACAACTAACTATCAAATTCGGTTAAAATGAAACGTCTATGGCTTCACATAGCTATAGCGTGCATTGCCCAAAGCAGCTTTCCCCAAATAGCTACTCCGGTGGAAAGCACGCTCGATACAGTTAGCTGGCGTTCTGAAACGGTTGTGGCGGTACCCGATTCCATCGCCCGTTTTCGCACGGCTCATCAAGCGCTAAGCCGTGCGCGAAAAAATCGTGACCTGCCAATGTATCCTGAAGCCCTCTTAGAATTGGGCGAGTACCACCACACCTATGGTAGCCTCGATTCTGCTTTTTTCTATGTCGAAAAATCCATAGCACACTACAAACAACAAGAGGAAAGCCTTGCCTTGGGCAAAGCCTACCTAATGCTTGCCGAACTGCACGATGAAAAGGCAGCCTATGCCAAAGCGCTTGAGACTGTACACCTAGCGTTACGTTTGTATGAAGATAACAACGATGAAGCCGGTATTGCGAACAGCTATGTACAACTTTGCAATTTGCTGTACTACGAGCAACGCTATGCAGAAGGGGTAACCTATTGCGACCGGGCGCTCGCTATTCAAAAACGCCTCAACGACAGTACGGCCATGGCCCTGGCCTATCGTTTTAAGGCGGCCAATCAGCTGTTTAGCGGAGATGCCCTGGAAGATGCCCTTGGCAGTGCGAACCAATCTATTGCCCTGTACGAGGCCTTGGGGAACAAAGCGCTGCCATACATGGCGGCTGTAAACTGGAAGGGCAATATCCTGAAATACTTGGAGCGATACGATGAGGCGGTGGCCAACTATAGGGCCAATTATACGCTCTCAAAACAGACGGGGATAGACCGTTACCTTATCTCATCGCTCGCCAATATTGGCCACGTATATCTTATGCAGGATCGGTATGCCGAGGCCCTGCCCTATAATTTAGAAGCGATCGCCATAATGGAAGCTACGGGCAAAACCAAGAACCTATGGGAGAATTATATGCACGTATCCAATATTTACGAAGCGATGGGCGACTATCGCAAGGCTCTTGAGTACCACCATAGCTATGCCAATAAATACCAAGAATTCCAACAGACCATCATCGACCGTCTGGAAGCCGAGACGCACGCCAAGTACGAAGCCGGGCAGCGCGGGGCCACTATCGTAATGCAGGACGAGACCATAGACCGGCAACGACGCACGCAGATATTGTACATCAGCATCGCGGGGCTGTTGATCGTTATTTTGGCCGGGATGTACTTTACGCTGAAGAATATTCGGAGAAAAAGAAAAGCACTGGCCGAATTGAATACAGCACTCGATGCGAAAAACACGCAGAACGAATTACTGCTGAAGGAAATACACCACCGCGTAAAAAACAACCTCGAATTGGTAAAGAGCCTCATCGCGTTGCAATCGGCCCAATTGAGCGACCCGGGAAGCAGGGAAGCCCTACAGGCAAGTCAGAACCGGGTGCAGAGCATGGGCATTTTGCACCAAAAACTGTATCAAGGAAATACGCTGGGCGCGGTAGAGATGAAAGACTATTTTTTAAATTTAAGTGAAGGCGTATTAGACACCTTTGGCGCCGAAGACAGAGTTCGCATCGAGTGTGCTATGGAACATCTGGAACTAGACGTCGATACGGCGGTGCCCATAGGGCTTATCGTAAACGAATTGCTTACGAATTCGCTGAAGTACGGATTCCCAAAAGAATCGAAGGGCACCATTACCATCGAGCTTGAACAACTGGATGACGCGACGCTCAAACTTCAAGTGCAGGATAATGGTGTGGGGAAACCAAAGGAATCGACCGTGCAAGGCACCGGTTTTGGCACCCAGCTTATCCATTTGCTCACCCGCCAATTGAATGGTACCGTGCAAGAAACTTCCACCAAGGGACATACGGTTACCTTTCAGTTTAACATTACTCCCGCCGCTTGATGGAAACACCTATAAAAATATTGATCGTAGAGGATGAGATGGTCATTGCCGCCAACATCTCGCTACAGCTTTCAGAATTGGGATATGAAGTAAGCGGGATCGTGACACGTGGCGAGGAAGCATTAGTGCACGTAAGTGAAAATGCGCCGCATATCGTATTGCTGGACATCCAGCTAAAGGGGTCGTTAGACGGAATTGAAACCGCAAAGATAATGCAAGCCGAACATGACGTTGCCATTATCTATCTTACTGCCAACGCTGATGAGGCCCACTTTAACCGCGCAAAGGAAACCCATCCGCATGCGTTTATTTCAAAACCGTTCAAAAAATTGGACCTGCAACGGGCCATAGCATTAACGGTAGAGCGCTTGCTATATCGACAGAGCGAAGGCAATGACGAGAACACCAAAGCCTCCCAACTGCAGCACGTGCTGTTGAGCGACCGCATATTTGTTCGGCACAACGACAAAATGGTAAAAATAGACATAGGAGACATTCTCTATGTAGAGGCAGACAGGAACTATTGCCGTATCTTTTCGAAGGCCAAGGAATATCTCCTGGTCACGACTTTGAAGGATATGGATGAAAAGCTTCCCTCCAAACATTTTATGCGTATTCATAGATCGTACATCATCAACCTATCTCAAATTGATGAGATTGGGGGCACCCACGTAGTCATCGCAAAAAAGGCCATCCCAATGACCAAGCCGATGCGCAATGAGCTTTTAAAACGACTTCAGACTATATAACCCTACCCCTTTTCCTACAGCGGCTTACTTCCAAGGGTGACTCTTCGGTAATCAAAACGCCCCTTTCGGACAGCCAAACGTTGCTTACATCCCAAATGCATTGATTCATAGTTATTTATGCTGTTGCTTTACGGTATATTAATTTAATTAATCCGTTTCGGAAATACTTCCGAATACACTACATAACCAAAAACCAGTATTCTATGAAAACTACCGTAACCCTTTCAGCAATGCTGCTTCTCACATTTTTCTTGGGAACCAGCGCACTCGCCCAAGAGCAGAGCGATTACCAGGCCTATTGGATCCATGAGGACGTCACCAAACCCGGAAAGGCATTAAAGCACGAAAGTGTCGATAAGGAATTGATCGCTGCCTGCAAAGCGCACAATGTTACCGACAACGGCTGGGTAACCTTGGCGACCGACGACTACCGCTATTTTTACATCTCGCCCATCGAAAAAATGGCCGACCTAGACACCAATCCCTTTGCCCAGCTTTCAGAAAAAATGGGTGCCGAAAAGATGGGGAAAATCTTCGATAAGTACAACGATTGTTACGACGCCCACGGTGACTATATCTTGGTACTGGACAAAAAACTGTCCTACCAACCCGGAGGCGTGAACCCAACCCCAGCGGGAAAAAACTATCGGCAGAACTGGCGCTATCATTATACGCCCGAAAATGCGAAAAAGATGAACGAAATTGCCGCCAAATTCCACAAACTCTATAAAGAGAAAGGTTCGAAAATGCACTACCGCCTGTACCGAAGCGGCTTCGGAAACATGGGCAGTTATTTCTTGGTAGCCGTAGCTGCCGAAAATCCGTCAGATATGGATCGCCTTACCCAAGAAAACCGAGCCTTGTTGGGAGAAGAGGGTGCCAAGCTCTTTGCCGAGTTAGAGCAGTTCGTCTCCAAGGTGGAAACCGTTCGCGGGTATATGCGCCCAGACCTCTCTTACCAACCCGCTACCGCTAGCAATTAAAACAAGTTCTCCCTCGGGGCCCTCGCCCCAGGGGGAGGACTAACGTTTCACTTAAATCGAAATCTTATGAAAACCATCGTACTTATAACATTGCTATTATTTGTTGGAACAACCGTGCCAACGCACGCTCAAGACTTCCATAATCCGACGGCTACGATAGAACGCCTATACGAACATTTTGATAAGGGCGAGATACCCGAAGTACTGTCACTAATGGATACCGAAATTGAATGGAATGAAGCCGAAGGATTCGCCTATGCCGAAGGGAATCCGTACATAGGCCCCGATGCCGTATTGAACGGAGTTTTTGGCAGAATTGGCACAGAATGGGACAATTTTACAGTTACCGATCGCACCTTCTACGCCGTAGACCAAGACAAGGTATTGGTGACCGGCTATTACAACGCAGTACATAAAGAGACCACCCAGCCGCTCAAGGCACAGTTCGCCCATTTGTGGTGGGTTCGTGACGGAAAGATCAAGAAATTCCAACAATATACCGATACCCATCAATGGGCTACGGCAATGAAAGAATAACCATGGGAACAACTTTAAAAACGGTCGGCATTATTGGAGGTTCGGGCTTTATTGGAAGCTATATTACCAAAAAATTCTTGGAAGAAGGCTATACGGTAAAGGCCTCGGTTACCGATATAAAGCGGAGCGACAAATACGAGCACCTTTTCGAACTGCCCAACCCTGACCATTTGAACATAAAAGGGCTACGCTTGGAAGACGTTGAAAGCCTGATGGAATTCTGCCAAGATTGTGAGATTCTTATCCACGGTGGTACACCCTTCCAACTGGACGTGAACGATGCTGAGAAAGAACTCTACGAGCCGACACTCACTGGGACATCCAATTTTCTAGAGGCGGTACGCCAAGCCCGAGGTGTGGAAAAAGTGGTATGCATCGCCTCGGTAGCTGCGTTTAACACCGATTTCCCCATGCTGCCGGGCACCAAACAAAGAGGCGACACAGTTGATGAGAACGATCCACCGTACAGCAATCCGCAGAGCCATCCTTATGCACAGGCCAAGTTCAAGGCCAATCAATTGGTGGCGCGCTTTATACAAACGCACCCGCAGCTTCCGTTCGAACTAGCCAGTGTTTCGCCTGTCGCCGTGATGGGCAGGCCCCTATCGCAACGCACCGATAGTACTTCGGCCGGACTTCAGTTTTTAATCAAAAACCAGTTAGCGCCAAATCCCTTTATGGAGATGCTGTTTCGGGAAGATGTTCCCTTTGCAATGGTTTCGGTAGAAGATGTTGCAGAGGCCGTATACCGACTGTCCCTAAAAACCGGTGTACACGGAAAAAATTATTTGCTAAGCAGTGAGAGTTATGCCATTTCAGACATTTCGCTGCTACTCAATGGCAAACAACCTAAGAACAAACCCCAAATGGTATATTCTAACACTTTGGCCACCAATGACTTGAATATGAGATTTCAAGCCTCCCACATTCCCCTTCATGCTTATGCTGCATTGTAACTTTAACCATTAAATATTCTTATTATGAAAAATTTATTCGTATTTATCTTTTTGCTACCGTGCCTATTACTGGCACAGAATACCAAGCCCATATTGCTAACGGTTTCTGAAATTACCGTGAAACCCGGGCATAATTCACAATTTCTGGATGGCGTAAAGAAATGGAAAGAATGCTATCTAGAGAATAACGGAACGGATAGCTGGAATATGTGGAAACGTGTACAGGGCGTTGGCAACGTATATGTCCTTACCGGGGTGCTCTCCAATTGGGCCGAGATGGATAAGGAAGATCCCGCCAGCAAGGCCTGCCAATTGGTGGTCACCGAATCGATTTATCCGCATGTGGAATCAAACAACTTCGCCATTACTAACTCGATGCCCGAAGTAAGCCGGAGTCCATTAGATGGAATGAAGATGGTCTGGGTGACCTTCTTTCAGGTAAAAAATAGCAGGCAATTTATGGATGTTATCAAGGAGGTCTCTGGAGTCCATCGCAGTTCGAAGGGGCAGCCTTTAGGTATGTGGTATGATTATGCCGGTGGTGGGCCCAATGATGCCGATTATATGGTTTCAACACCCTATCTTTCCTATGCTGATATGGACAAGGAGCAAGAAGGACCTTGGGAGGTATATGCTGCCGCGCAAGGCGAAAAGAAAACCAAGGAACTGCGCGAGAAGTTCGTGGCCTCAATTTCTGATAGCTGGGCCTATCTCTATGCCCTCAATTCTGAATTGAGCCACCAATAGCATACGCAATACACGTGAGCATCCGTTTCTGAAGCGACCCATTCAGAAACGGATTTTTTTTGCCGTATGGAATTAGTCCGATTAATATGAGTCCGTTTCACCTAGGGAAGTTTATGTATCTTTAGTGGCTATTTAAACCCATTCCGTATGACACGATTCTTTCTTCTACCGCTTTTACTGGCTAGTTTCCTTTCCTTTTCACAAGAAGACCTTTCGCTGGTGGAAAGCACCGTTCACCAAAATGACATAGAGGCCCACATCTACTTTTTGGCCGACGACCTTTTGAAAGGCCGTGAAACGGGCACGCCAGAGAATAAGATTGCAGCTGCTTACTTGGCCAACACCCTGCGCAGTTATGGGGTGCAGTCCAATCCCAAAACTGGCACCTATTACCAAACAGTGCCACTACTGAAAATGGTTCCCTCGCCTTTTACGATTACCGTGGACGGAAAAAAAGTTCCACATTCCGTAGCATTTTCACAAGATGCACTCACCTATCAAAACGATGCTGTTTTTATGGGCTTCGGTCTCGAGGAAGATTACCAAGGGGCCAACGTAAATGGCAAACTCGTACTTGTTAAAGGCGGCAGCAAGGAGAGCAATGACGCACGAGCAGCCTTCGGTTTGCGTACCAAAAAAGCCGAACTGGCCGCAAAGGCAGGCGCCTCGGGGCTCGTGGAAGTAATGACCTTCAATGAACAGATTTGGGGTTATTTGGACCATACGTACAAAGCCCCGTCACTATCGCTGCTCGATAATGAAAAGGATCCTGCAAGTTCCTTCGCCCATATTTGGATTGAAGCGCCGGAAGGCTTTAGCGTTTCAACATTTGAGCCGCAGCAAGGCATCCCGGTTACCCTTAACATGAACGAAGCGCAGAATGAAATTATACAATCGCAAAATGTGGTAGGCGTGGTTGAAGGGACCGACCCAACTTTAAAAAAGGAATACATCATCTATTCGGCTCACTATGACCATGTAGGGATTGGGAGTGCGGATGCTACCGGAGATACCATCTACAACGGCGCGCGTGATAATGCGGTAGGCACGGTTACCGTGTTGAGCATGGCCGAGAACTTGGCAAAATACCCTACAAAGCGCTCGGCGCTGTTCATCTTGTTTACAGCAGAGGAAAAAGGATTGCTGGGCAGCGAGTACTATGTTGAGAATCCCGTGCTACCGTTAGAGCAAATGGTTTATTGCTTTAATAGTGATAACGGCGGTTATAACGATACCTCCTTAGCCACTATTATCGGTTTGGAGCGAACCACCGCGGCACAGCACATAAAGGATGCCGCCTCGGCCTTCGGACTTCGAGCTATTGAAGATCCCTCGCCGGAACAGGGGCTTTTTGACCGTAGCGATAACGTTCACTTTGCGAGAAAAGGGATTCCGGCGCCCACTTTTTCGATGGGATTCTCTGCCTTTGATGAAGAGATAAATAAATATTACCATCAGCCTGGCGACCATGCCGATAGTATTGATTATGGTTACTTACTGAAGTTCTTTAGGGCTTATGTACTCTCCGGAAGAAAAATTGCAAATGACCAAAAAACACCTTTCTGGATCAAGGGCGATACCTACGAGGCCAACGGGCTGCAGTTGTATGCCGATAGATAAATAAAAAGGCCATCAATTTTTGATGGCCTCTTTGTTTAAATCTAAACTGTTATAAATTCTCAAATATAAGGGTGTCGGTGCCGCCGTTGCCGCCGCTTACATCGAACAGCTCGACCCGAATGGTGGTATAGCTGGACACATCCCAATCATCTTCGAGTTCCTCTAAGGGGAAGCTAGTGCCGAAATCTAACACGACCTTCAATTCATCATCATCGAGAATCACGCTCCAGGTGCCCGTAACGTTGTTGCTGCCATTGTTTGCAGTAGCCGTTCCGTTTGAGTTAAAGGAAAAAACGTAGTTGGCAAAAATGGCGGTCTGGTCATCACCATCATCAATGTAGCTGGCAATGAACCATTGACCATTCAATAAAATATCTGTAAGCTCCCCTACTTGACCTCCGCCGGTGGTGCCGCATCCTGATACGGGATTTCTGCCAAAGGTGAGCAAATCGGTACCTCCGTTGCCGCCACTTACATCTTTCAGCTGGATGCTAGCGGTGCCAAAAGCTTCTACATCCCAATCATCGTTCAAATCTTCAAAGGGGTCGTTCTGGCCCGAAGTTTGGAAGGACAGGTTCAAATCCAGATCTGATCCGGCACCCGTTACGGTCCAGGTGCCAATAACGGTGTTAGACGGGGCTGAAGCGGTCACGGTATTGTTGGCGCTAAAGCTGAATTGGTATTCCTCGTAATCGCACGTTTGGTCGTTCCCGTCTTCTTCCGATAGATTGACATACCAAAAACCGTCTATCAAAATTTCAGCGAGGGCATTACCGCCAGCGCCACAGCCGGTGGCAGGTTCCCTTCCAAAGTTCAATAAATCGGTGCCCCCATTTCCGCCGCTTATATCTTTCAGTTCGATAAGTTGGTTCGAGAAATTTTCTACGTTCCAATCGTCGTCGTTCAAATCGTCAAAAGGATCGTCCGCACCCGTAGTTTCAAATTGCAAGCTTATTTCTATAGTGCCCCCGGTGGTTGTTGCGGCCCAGTTGCCGTTCACGGTTCGGTTGGGGCTTACCGCGGTTACGGTTTCATTGCTGTTGAAGGTAAACTGATAGGCTACGTAATCACAGGTTTCATCGTTGCCATCATCGTTCAGAAGGTTTACATACCAACTGCCCTCTATGAGCGCATTGGTAAAATCGCTCGTGCCGGTGCCGCCACCGGTGGTAGGATTTCGATCTAGGGTAAGGAAATCTATGCTGCCATCGCCTCCGCTTATATTCTTTAGCCTAATCACCTCATTGGTGGCCTCGATAATATCCCAATCCTCATCCAGTTCATCGAGCGGGTCGGCAGTTCCAAAGAATAATTCCAGATCGGGGATGTTGTCGTTGCTCAAATTCCAAGTACCGTTTACCGTATTGTTCCCAAGGGTTGCCTGGGCCGTATTGTTGGGGGCAAAATCGAACTCATACCCAGCTAAATCGTCGGTTTCATCTTGGTCGTCGAAGAAATACGCGACATACCATACCCCATCTACCAAGAGTTGTTGGAAGTTCTGCGGAATTTCGTTTCCATCGTTTGCCTCGCATTCACTAATTAGGGCTAGAAGCTGGGCATTATCGGTCACCTCCACTATGGTCCCGTCTTTTAGTACCACAGAAATAGGATAGTTAATGGCCACCGTGGTATCTTCATCGAGCCCCGACAGAAACGCGAACAACTCGTTATCGTTGGTCACCCTTTCGGTACCGGTTTGCTCTTGATTGCCGTTGTAGATAAAAAATGTGATTGGGTACACGAAATCGATGCAATCGATTGCGGTTGAACTGGTACCGCTTTCTGAGGCGCGTTTCAGTAAGCTGGACAGCGCATCGTCTAAAGCACCTTCAATGGGATCGTTCATGGGGGTTTCATCTTCTTCCCGTTCGCAAGAGGTAAAGGCAAACGAACCAAAAAGAAGCAAGGCAGTGTATAGGAAAAATTTAAATTTCATAATTCGGTGGTTTTCTATGTTCTCTATAGTGTTAACAGCCAAGTAAGGATTCACCCTACTTGAGAGCTGTACTTTCCAACAAAAAACCACCCTGGGGTGGTTTTTTTCCAATCCGTCTTTTAATGGACTAATTTTTTCGGAATTGGAGCGTATCCTCGATCGCCCCATCACCATCTCTGGTAACGAACGTTACCAGTGTGTCTGAAGCATCCAGCACCTCATAATCGTTATCATCGGCGTCGTTTAGCGGACTGTCCATATCGAATTCGAAATTCAATCGCTGTCCTACTACGCTCACTATCCAACTACCGTTCACCGTGACGGACCCATTGGTTGCGAGCACAGTTTGGTTGGGATTGAAGGTAAAATCAAATCCGCTAAAGACTTGGGTTTCATCATCGCCTTTCTCCAAGAATTGTGAGACGAACCATGTTCCATCTTGTAGGATATCTCGCAATGGTTGTGGATCTGGTCCGGAGCTACCGCAGTCTTCAAACGGTTGGCGCTCGAAGCGCAGCCTATCGGTATCGCCTCCACTGGTGTCCTCTAGTCCTATAAAGGTGGCGTCATAGCCCGTTACCGCCCAATCGTCGTTGAGCTCGCTAAAGCCATTGCCGCCTGAGGTATCGAAATTCAATATTAATTCGAGGCCGTCGCCTACTTCTTCAACAGCCCAGAAACCGGAAACAACGCCCGCAGTACCCGTTGCCGTCACCGAACCGTTTACGGCATACTCGAATTGGTAGGATGCAAATTCGCAGGTCTTGTCCTCCCCGCTATCGTCCAGGACCGTGATGAACCAGCTATTGGTAGTAAGGTTTTCAATAAATTGGTTTAGGTTGGTATTGGTGCCCCCACCCGTATTTGGGGTGCGGCCAAAGGTGAGGTAATCGATACTGCCGTCACTGCCGGTGTTTTTCAACCGTACGATTTCTTCAGTAGCCTCTATTAGGTCCCAATCTTCATCGAGTTCGTCTAGTGGGGCCACCGTGCCGAAGAACAGATCCAGTTCTATAGGGGTACCGGCAGACAGGCTCCACGTACCGTTGGTGGTAGTATTGTTTCCTACCGCCTGTGCGCTGTTGTCTCCAGCGAAAGTAAAGGCATAGCCGGCAAAATCGTCTGTGGCATCAAAATCGTCAAAGAAATAAGAAACGTACCAAGACCCACTGGTTAACGCTTGCGCTATCGTTTCCAGCGGATCGACGGTTGTATTATCGTCGCAGTTTTCGATAAGCGCTTGCAATTCGCTGTTGCTCGATACCGAAATGGTGCTGCCGTCTTGGAGCTGTACCGCGATGGGAAAATCGATTCCTATGAAATCGTCTTCGCCTAGGGAATTTAGAAATACGAACAAATCGATATCGCTGGTAACCGTTCGCATATCGGTTTGCTGTTGGTTGCTGTTATAGACAAAAAAAGTTATGGGATATACTAAATCCAAGCAGGCAATGGCCGTTCCCCCATTGCAGGCCTCTATGAGGTTCTCAAGTTCCTGCTGGGAGGCGATATCGACGATGGTAAAATCTTCGAGCTGTACCGAAATGGGATAGCTAATTTCCAAGGTATCGGAATCGTTAGGAAACTGATCGAATATTTGTTGTACGAGGGCGATATCGGCCTCATTCTCCAAAATCACAACTTGTCCGTTGGCGGTAACGGTAACGGGATAGACCAGCGACGAACAACTATTACCGTCTATGAGGTCATCGTTGGCGCCATTGTTCTGGGAGGTTCGTAACAATAGATTGGCCAAGGTAGAACTTGGGGTGATGGTCTCTTCGTTCTCCTCATCTATAAACTCTGCCTCCTCCTTTTGGCAGCTTGCAAGAATAGATAGCACCAAAAAAGCGAAACACAAGTGAAGGAGGTATTTTTTTATCATTTCTATCGTCTATGGGGACTCACCCTACAAAACAGCACAAAGGTGCGTTACCCTACCCAAAATTGCTAAAAACTTTTTAAATATATTTGGCGAACAGCATATCAATATATGAAAGATACCGATAGCGTTTGTAACGAATCTGTTTTCCAAAGCGTATACAAAGAACACGGAAAAACCGTTTGGCGTTTCATCTATTTTAAATGTGGAAACGAAGCACAAGCCGACGACCTCGTACAGGATGCCTTTGTAAAACTCTGGGAAAACTGCGCCAAAGTACCTGTTGGTAAGGCAAAATCTTTCTTATACACTGTTACGCGCAATGCTTTTTATAATGAAGTGGCACATAAAAAGGTGGTGCTCAAGCACGCCAAGCTACAACCCCACAAGGTAGAGCACGAGTCGCCCGAGTTCTTGATGGAAGAAAAACAATATCATAAAAAACTGCAGGATGCCCTGGCCAACCTTAGCGACGCCCAGCGGACAGCTTTTCTGTTAAATAGAATTGAAGGGAAAAAATACAAGGAAATTGCCGAGATGCTCGATATTTCAGTGAAAGCGGTGGAGAAGCGAATGAGTAAAGCCTTGGCGGCACTACGGAAAGAAATAAAAACGATTTAAGGTAGGGTAATCCCCTTCCCACCTGTTTTTTTGTTGAAGACAATCACTATGGACAAAGAGCTACTACTGCACAAATACCTGAACGGCACCGCAACGGAGGAAGAAATTGCCGTGCTGCGATCGGATCCCGAATACGCCGACTATCTCGACATCGCCCAGACGAGTGCCACCTTCGAGGCCCCGCCGTTCGAGTATGATTCCCTGTTGCAAGCAATAACTGCTCAGTTAGGAGTCCGTCAAAAAACCCCCAAAAAGCGCTATGTCCAAATACTATGGCGCATCGCTGCCGTTCTCGTAGTGGTGTTGGCCGGATACTACTTTTTCGCTCTTCGCGATACCTCTGTGGGCACCCAAATTGCCCAAATCGAAACCATTACCCTGCCAGATGCTACGGAAGTTATGTTGAATGCCACGTCGCAATTGCGCTATAATACCTCAAATTGGAAAAAAGAACGACAGGTGCGCCTCAAGGGCGAAGCTTTCTTTAAGGTGGCCAAGGGCAGTACTTTTCGGGTCAACACCAACTTGGGAGAGGTTACCGTGCTAGGAACCCAGTTTAATGTGTACGCCCGGGATTCCATTTTTGAGGTGCATTGCTTTGAAGGGCTAGTACAGGTGGCAGTAGGCGACCGTACGACGAAATTGGAAGCCGGCGAAGGGTTGCGGTTCACCAAAGGCGAAGCGCTACTAACAAAAGAACACAGACAGGCCCAGCCCGATTGGCTGCAAGCGGAAAGTTCTTTCGAGTATGCGACGCTTCGGGAAGTACTTTCAGAATTGGAGAGACAATATCCCGTTCGTATCACAGTTTCAGATAGTATGAGGTCCAAGCATTTTACGGGTAGTTTTACCCACACCAATCTAGAGAAGGCACTGCGTTCCATTTGCGAGCCACTGCAGTTGGAATTTACCATTGCCCAGGACGAAGTGACCATATATGCAAAATAGAAGCCGTTGTTTAAGCCATACCAAGATACTGTCGCTATTCCTATTTTGGGGCGGGGTGCTTTGGGGACAAAACACCGACACCCTTCTCGTAACCAAGATTCTTGAGCAGTGGGAAATGGAGTTCCAAGTAAAGTTTTCCTATGCGCCCGAAGATATTTCGGAGTTACAGATTGCCCCGCCGAGGCAAAACTTGTCATTGCAAGAAGCCTTAGCGTATCTAGAAGCGAATACGCCTGTATTGGTATCGCAAATAGATGAGCGATATATTTCCCTCAATTTGAACAATCGTAAGGCCAAGTTTTGCGCTACCTTATTCGCTTCCGATACCGGAGAGCCGCTGGAAGGGGCTACCGTTATGGCGCAAGGCAGTTCGTGGGCCACGGTGAGCAACCGTGAAGGAGTTTTTAGTATTACGGACTTGTCTCAGGACGCCTCAATCACCATTTCGCATATGGGCTACAGGCCGCTGACCATCGCGGTAGGTAAGCTATCCCCAAACTGTGATCCCTTGCTTTTAATGCCCCTGGCTGATAGGTTGCAGCCCGTGCTGGTGCAGGGTATTTTCACCAAAGGCATTAGCAAGCAATTGGACGGTGCCTTTCGTATTCATACCAATAAGTTCGGTTTGCTTCCGGGGCAGGTAGAGGACGATGTCCTTCAAATTGCACAAGCGTTGCCAGGCATTTCCAGTGTGGATGAAACCATTTCGAACATCAACATCCGCGGGGGGACCACCGATCAGAATCTTATTTTATGGGATGATATCAAAATTTATCAGAATGGGCATTTTTTCGGGCTCATTTCAGCTTTTGACCCCAATCTCACCAAAAAAGTAACGGTTTACAAAAATGGCAGCCATCCTAAGTACGCCGAAGGTGTTTCCGGTGTTATAGCTATGCGGTCCCAAGATGAACTCACTAATGATTTTTCCGGGGGGATTGGCGCCAATCTGATACACGCCAATGCCTTTTTGGAAGTACCTCTCAACCATAAGGCTTCGCTCCAGCTCTCTGGCCGACAGTCGCTCAATACCCTTTTTGAAAGTCCTGTTTACCAAAACTATAGTACGCGCATTTTCCAAGATTCGGAAATTGGCGCACCCAATTCGCCCCAGGAAATCGAAACTTTGGCTACCGATGAAGATTTCCGGTTTTACGATCTTAGCGGCAAACTATTATGGAACCCGAACGAGCAAAATGCGTTTCGAGTACATTTTCTTACTATGGATAACGCACTCAACTTTACCGAACGCAATGTATTTTCAAACCAAAGCACAACCAGTACGCTAGAGCAGCGAAGTTTGGCCAGTAGTGTTTCCTGGGCACACCATTGGTCCCCTCGTTTTACCACGAACTCGATGGCCTACGTTAGCTACTATTTGTTGGACGCCAACAATAAAGATATTTTTACCACCCAAGTACATCTTCAGGAAAATGAAGTTCTGGAAACCGGGATAAAGGTAGATGGCGTTTGGACGATTTCAGAGAAATTACGCCTGGAAAATGGCTACCAGTTTACGGAAACGGGCATTGCAAACACACAAGATGTCAATTTGCCGCGTTTTCGCGATTACCGTAAGGAGGTATTGCGTACGCATGCGCTCTTCAGCTATATGCAATTTACGCCCAACCAAAAGCAGACCGTTTTAAGTGCGGGAGTACGGGCCAATTATTTTACAAAGTTCAATACGCTTTCCGTAGAGCCAAGGCTTACCGTACACCAAAAATTAGGAAGCGGATTTGCCGTAGAGGCGCAAGGAGAACTAAAAACACAGACCACCACGCAGCGCATCGATTTCCAGAGCGATTTCCTGGGTATTGAAAAACGGCGATGGGTCTTGGCCAATGACGCTTCAGTTCCCATACTAGAGAGTCGGCAGGTATCGCTGGGTCTGGTATATAATAAGGGTACGTGGTTTGCCACCGCAGAAGGATTCTGGAAAGAGGTTGAAGGAATAACCGCCGCGAACCAAGGTTTCCAAAATCAATTTCAGTTTAGAAGAGCTAGCGGAAGCTACCGCTCCAATGGCGTTGAATTGGCAGTTAACCATAAGACCGAACGGTTCAGCACCTGGATGAGCTATGTGTTTATGGATACCGACTATCAGTTCCCCGACTTTGCCCCTGCTTCGTTCCCTAGTAATTTCGACATTCGGCACACCGCCACACTTGCCAGCTCGGTGCAGCTAAAAAGGCTGAAACTGGCACTTGGGGTGCATTGGCACAGCGGGAAGCCCTATACTGAGCCCCCTGAGGGGAACGAGCTGGTACTCGATAATGGTACGCCTACAATTCAATTTGATAGTCCCAATCAAGAACGGCTGGAGGATTATTTCCGCACCGATTTTTCGGCAGAATACCTATGGGAACTAAGTCAGTCGTTAGAAGCCCGCATCAACTTAGCCATTATTAACCTGTGGGATACCGAGAATATTATAAACACTCGCTTCGCCATAGATGAAGCCACCGCCAACCTGCCCCAATTGAAGCAAATCGATGAACGCTCCCTCTCGTTTACGCCCAACTTCGGGGTACAGTTATTGTTTTAACATTCCCCATAACATACTTATCTTATTTATTCTGGCATAGTTTTTACATTTGCAAAGCTATGGAAAGCGAAAAGAACGTTTGCGAGGAAGCAATTTTTGACGAGGTGTACCGCACCCACTCGCAATCGTTGCGCAATTTTATTTTCTTTAAGACTGGCAATGATCCCAAATCGTATGACATTGTACAGGAGGCATTTATAAAACTATGGGAAAACTGCGCCAAGGTGACGCCCCAAAAGGCAAAGAGTTTTCTTTTTACAGTAGCCAATAACATGTTTCTCAATACGGTAGCCCACCAAAAAGTGCGGTATACGTTTGCCAAGCAATATACCCACAACCCGAATGAGCAATCGCCCCAATTTTTATTGGAGGAAAAGGAATTTGGCGAACGTTTGGAGGCTGCCATCGCCAACTTAACCGAAGTACAGCGCACGGCTTTCCTGTTGAGCCGTGTAGAGGGAAAAAAATATCGGGAAATCGCCGAAATCTTGGACATTTCTGAAAAGGCAGCGGGCAAGCGTATTCACGATGCCTTGGAAACCCTTCGGCAAACCATAGAAAAAATTTAAAAAACAATGGGGTAGCAAAATCCCTAGTTATCTGTTCTATATACGTAAGCCCATTCTTGCAATGAGACAAAAGCATTTACATACATGGTTAAACGATGAAGCAACTCCGGCAGATTTAGAGGAACTGCAGCACATGCCGGAGTTTTCATCGTACCAAAAAATCGATCGGTACGTAAAGCAAATGGTGTTGCCAGAGCACCCTGTGGAGACTGGGTTGCTCGATGTGAAACAGCAGTTGCGTTCGCGAAAGAAACCGGTCCGAGTGATTTCTTTGGCGACGATGCTCAAGATTGCCGCAGTACTGGTGTTGATTGCCGCTTCGTACGTGTACCTTTCAACCCTGCCCACCACAGTTAGCACGAACGTGGCGCAAACGGAATCGGTTGTGCTACCAGATGCCTCGCAGGTGGTACTCAATCAAAATTCAGAAATCGAATACCGTTCTTCCGCTTGGGATAACAACCGAATGGTTTCCCTAAAGGGAGAGGCTTTTTTCAACGTTGCCAAAGGAAGTACCTTTACTGTGGAAACTGGCGAGGGAACCGTTGCCGTTCTTGGCACTCAGTTTAATGTGCGCAGTGTGGACGGTACTTTTTCGGTGACCTGTTACGAGGGGTTGGTCGCCGTTGCAAGCAACGGAAAAGAAATACAAGTAGCTAGAGGCGAATCTGTTACCTTAGAGAATGGTGCGTTTACCCAGCGCGCGGTTTATGTTAACAGCCCCTATTGGATCAACAACGAAAGTTCTTTTGCCAATGCACCGCTGTCGCAAGTACTGGAGGAAGTTGCCGCCATTTACAATGTGAACATTACAACACAAAATATTGATGTAACTTTACCGTTTACGGGGAGCATAGCCCATACCGATTTGGAAACGGCCTTACAAGGCATTACCCTACCCCTTTCACTACAATACACTATTGAAAACGACGATGCGGTTATTATTTATCAGGAACATACACAGGAGTAGCGTTTGCATTGCCTTTGTACTTTTCTTGATAGTCCCATCGCAGCTAGTCGCCCAGGATCCCGAGCCCCCGCAACGGACGCTGCTATCGTACCTCCCGTACATAGAGGAGCAATACCAAGTTAGATTTTCCTATACCCCGAGAGCGCTCGAAGGGCTCACGGTACCAGAATTTAACATCGAAGACAACCTTCAGGACATTCTTACTACACTGGCGGAGCGAGCGCCAATCCAGTTTTTTCAAATAAATGAGCGGTACATCGCCATTCAGCGAGCCGATGGCAAACTTATCTCGGTGTGCGGCCACGTTATCGATACGGAAACAGGCGAACCCATTGCCAATGCCTCCATTAGCAGCGAGCGCGCTAAGGTGGGAACCGATGTTGATGGTTTGTTCCGAATATCAGGAATTTCAGAAGAAGCCACCCTTTCAATTTTCTATGCTGGCATACTTCTGAAGAAAATAGAGGCATCTGAGCTTAAAGCGACCGGAACCGAGTGCACAACGGTACCCGTGAGCCCCAATTTTAATTTTTTGCCCGAAGTGGTACTCAATAGTTATTTCACCAAGGGCATAACGCGCAACGCAACAGGCTCTGTGGGTATATCCAATCAAAATTTCGATATGCTCCCAAACCTCATCGAACCCGATATCTTGCAAATAGTACAAATATTGCCTGGTATAGAGAGTGCCGATGAGAGTGCCTCAAACATTAACATTCGTGGTGGCAACAGCGATGAAACGCTATTGCTTTGGGACGATGTGCGTATGTACCAGAGCGGACATTTCTTTGGGCTCATTTCTGCATTCAACCCCAACTTGACCCAGCGGGTGACGGTTTATAAAAATGGAACGCACCCTCGGTACGGAGAAAACCTTTCCGGTGTTATAAGCATGGAATCTGAGGACGAAATTCCAGAATCCATCTCGGGCGGTATTGGGGTGAACCTCATCAGTACCAATGCCTATGCGAAGATTCCCGCTTCTGAGACAATCTCCTTTACGCTTTCGGGGCGAACCTCTATCAATACCGGAATTGGCAATCCGGTGTACAACGAATTTTTCAACCGGGCCTTCCAGAATACCGTGGTAACCAACCTACAGAGCAATACCACCCAAGGACTGCGGTCTACCGACGAAAACTTTAACTTTTACGATATAAACGTAAAGGCGCTTTGGGATGTTTCAGAAAAAGATAAACTTCGGTATAGCTTTCTGAGCATTTTCAACAAATTGCGGTTTACCGAATTGTTCATCGACGAAACAACCTCCAGCTCCAACATAAGCGAACTGCGCCAGGATACGCAGTTGAATGTGCTATCGTGGCAACGCGATTGGTCGCCCCGTTTGCGAACCAAAGTACTCTATTCAACCACGGAATACGGCCTAGGGGAAACCAATCTAGAGGTAAATACGGGCACGACCCAACAACGGCAGAACGCAGTCTCTGAAAACAATATCAAAGCAGATGTCGAATACACCCTTGCCAACGGAACTTTATTGACTACTGGTTATCAGTACACCGATACCGAGGCAATTAATGCAGAAGCCAGCGATGCCACACAAGCAGTTTCGGTACGTCCTCGCCAACTGTACCTCCACGCACTATACGCACACGCCAAAATTTACCTTTTTGAACGAAAATCCCTCATTACCTTAGGCAGCCGACTAAGTGAATACCAAGGTTTGGGAGGGTGGTTTTGGGAGCCGCGGGCCAACATCCATCATAAGGTTACCCCTTCCTTACATCTCAATTCTGCTGCCGAACGGAAAGTGCAAGGCGTTTATCAATTTGTGGATACGGAAAACGAATTGCTAGGGGTAGAAAACAGACGTTGGATAGTGGCAAACGGACGGGACAATAAGATTTTGAAAAGCGAGCAAGTATCGGTGGGAGCCACATATTCCCGCACGGGATGGACACTGACCGCCGAAGGTTTTTTAAAAAAAGTGGAGGGTATCTCGGCCTCAAACCAAGGCTTTAGGAACCAGTTTGAGAATATAGCTGCCATTGGCAGTTATACCGCAAAAGGGCTAGAGGTCTCGGTAAACAAACGCTTCAGCCAGTTTAATGCTTGGCTAAGTTATACGTTTATGGACAATGCTTATACGTTCCCTGAATTGCAGCCGCAAACCTTTCCGCATCGCTTTAACATACAGCATTCGGCTCAAGTGGCGGCAACGTACGACTATAAGCGCTTTTCCTTTTCCTTGGGCACCCATTTTAGGACCGGCACGCCCTATACCCGACCCTTATCCAACAATGCCATAACCTTTGAGGAGGGGGAACCTATAATTGAATACGCATCGCCAAACGCCGAGACGGTCGCTTCGTATTTTAGGACTGATTTTAGCGCACAGTACAGCTTTGTGATTGATGGAACTTTTGAGGGGGCGCTCAATTTGGCCCTCTTAAATATTTTGGATCGTAAAAATCCGTTGGACACTTATTTTCGGGTTATAACCGACGATGAACAAAACCCAACGGTAAATCGGGTAGATCAATTTTCATTGGGCTTTACGCCCAATCTCTCGTTCCAGTTACTATTTTAGATTACATACGCTCTGGCACCTCAATACCCAATAACCCAAATGCTGTTTTGATGACCTTTGCCACTGCATTCGAAAGGGCCACCCGAAATTCTTTCTCCGCCTCTGTGTCTGCATTGAGAATAGGTACATTTTGGTAGAACGAATTAAATTCCTTTACCAAATCGTAGGTATAATTCGCCACCAGTGCGGGACTGTAATTCTCAGCGGCTTGCTGTATCGTTTCGGGGAAGAGTTGCAATTGCTTCAGCAATTCCTTTTCTTTCTCGTGAAGGGTCTCAAGGCCAATCTCGTTGCTATGGCCTACCGAGTCCGCCTTGCGCAGAATCGATTGGATACGGGCATAGGTATATTGAATGAATGGCCCCGTATTGCCCTGGAAATCGACACTTTCTTCGGGGTTGAACAAAATGCGTTTCTTTGGGTCGACCTTTAGGATATAATACTTCAAGGCGCCCAATCCGATGGTATGGTATAGCTGCCTCTTTTCGGCTTCTGAAAAGTCATCGATTTTCCCTAATTCTTCTGAAATAGCACGAGCAGTATCGGCCATTTGTGCGATTAGGTCGTCTGCATCGACGACAGTGCCCTCACGGCTTTTCATCTTTCCCGAAGGTAAGTCCACCATCCCGTAGCTTAGGTGGTAGAGGTTCTCGGCCCATTTGTAGCCCAATTTCTTCAAAATTAAGAACAGCACCTTAAAGTGGTAGTCCTGTTCGTTACCTACGGTGTAGATCATTCCGGTTACATCGGGATGGTCCTTGACGCGTTGTATGGCGGTACCGATATCCTGTGTCATATACACTGCGGTGCCGTCACTACGCAAAACCAGCTTCTCGTCTAGACCCTCCTTTGTAAGATCGCACCATACCGAGTCATCATTCTTCTTAAAAAAGACCCCTTTTTCAAGGCCCTCCTCAATAATATCCTTACCTAAAAGGTAGGTTTGACTCTCATAATAGTAGCTATCGAAATCGACCCCTAGCGCATCGTATGTCTTTGCAAAGCCCTCGTAAACCCAGCCGTTCATCTTGTTCCAAAGAGCGACGGTGTCGGGATCGCCTTTTTCCCATTTGCGAAGCATTTCCTGAGCTTCCAACAATAGTGGTGCGTTTGCCTTCGCCTCTTCTTCCGGTTTTCCTTCGGTGCGCAACGCTTCCACTTGCTTTTTATATTCTGAATCGAAAGTAACGTAATATTTACCTACCAAATGATCCCCTTTCATATTCGAACCATTGGGCGTTTCGCCATCGCCAAACTTTTTCCAGGCCAGCATGCTCTTGCAAATATGGATACCGCGGTCGTTGATAATTTGGGTTTTATACGTTTTTTTACCACTGGCTTTTATAATTTCAGACACCGAATATCCTAGAAGAATGTTTCGAATATGTCCCAAATGCAAGGGCTTGTTCGTATTTGGTGAGGAGTACTCTACCATAACGGCCTCCTTCTGGGTGGGTTGCCTTCCAAAATTGGCAAAGTCGTCTACCTCCTTAAAAAAATCTAGGTAATAGGCATCGCTAAGGACGAGATTCAAAAATCCTTTCACCACATTGTATTTTGCCACCTCTGGCACGTGCGCTACCAGGTATTGGCCAATTTGCTCTCCAATATGGACTGGGTTTCCCTTTACGGTGCGAAGCATTGGGAATACGACCACGGTTACGTCGCCTTCAAATGCTTTTCGCGTAGCTTGAAACTCAACTGTATCGAGATTTGCATCAAAAATGGATGAAACGGCTTTTTTGATTGCTTCGGAAAGGGTATGCTGTAATGCGCTCATAATTGTGTTAAAATCGAATCGAGGTGCTTGTACCGCACTCGTAAAAAGATAGGCACAAAGATACATCAATTTTTAAGGACGGTACCTTAGGCGAATTCCGTATCTTTAAAAGAAAAATTGCTAGTAAACGTATCGTACAACAACAAGTCCATTTTCCGTAAAATCGACGCGGAAGTGGGCGCTCCATTCACGTTGGCCCAACGGATAAAAAGAGGAGGGATTGGCTCGCCTCGATTGGTTATTTCAGATATGAGCCTGCATCTTCAAAATTTGATGGTCCTTGATAATAACAGAAATGTGTGTAATATTGAGATGCGGCCCAAGGGTATCATTGTTGGCTTTCGCTCCCTATTGGAAAGTTACGCGTTGGTGATTCCCTACTACAAGCTGTCGCTTTACAAAGGCAGGGCCGAAGAATACAGCATCTACAAAGACGATTATTTTGTCAAGATCCTGGCCCGTTCCAAAGACAAGGGAATCCATCGATTTATGAACAAGGTCCTGGCGGCTAAGGCCGAATGCAGCCCTACGCGCTTGGAAGACCTCTAGCGCGGCCTGCGGGGCGAAATATAGAGCCCAACCAGCAAGGCGAGTAGCCCTAAAACCATCATAGCAATTGTTTGACCGGTAAAACCCTCTGCGATGGAAACTTCTACCGCATCTAGCTCCAAAACCTCCTGGGGTACCAATGCATTGTACAAGCCCGCTATGAACAGAGCGAGCCCAGAGATAGCTAAAACAATTTTCAAGATGCGCATAGCACTAATTTTATTCTAAAGTTACATCAAATAACCAACTTATGATTGCTTTAACTTCACGTTTAAACTTTATTGCTTACTTTTAAACAAAAAGTTTTGAGAATACTACTTACGGGAGCCAACGGCTACATAGGCATGCGCTTGCTCCCCGCCTTGCTGGAAGAGGGCCACGATATTATTTGCTGTGTAAGGGACAAGAACCGGTTGCCGTTAGATCCCGAAACGACCAAACGGGTACAGGTAGTAGAGGTCGATTTCCTGAACGATGTAAATACTTCGCATTTTCCCAAAGACATCGATGTGGCCTACTATCTCATCCATTCTATGAGTGTCTCTACCAAGGACTTCGATGAATTAGAAGCGAAAGCTGCGCGAAATTTTAATGAATATATGGCTGCAACCACGGTTAAGCAGGTTGTATATTTAAGCGGTATCGTCAATGAGGAAAATTTATCGAAACATCTTTCTTCCCGTAAACAGGTTGAGGATATTTTATATGAAGGAAGGTACCATCTTACCGTTCTAAGGGCCGGCATCGTGGTGGGAAGCGGTAGCTCTTCTTTTGAGATAATTCGCGATTTGTGCGAAAAGCTGCCCATTATGGTCGCCCCAAAGTGGCTGAAGACCAGGATACAGCCCATTGCCATACGGGATGTTATCGCATTTCTATCGGGAGTTCTCTTGAACGAAAAATGTTACGATCAATCGTTCGATATTGGAGGCCCCGACGTATTAACATATAAAGAAATGCTTCAAATATACGGGAAGGTACGAAAGCTGAAGCTTTGGATTATTTCCGTACCCGTTATGTCTCCCAGACTTTCGAGCTATTGGCTCTATTTTGTAACCTCCACCACGTACAAACTGGCAGTGAATCTCGTGGACAGTATGCGGCACGAAGTGGTGGCGAAGGACAATAGATTGCAGGAAATTTTAGATATTACGCCTATAACCTATGCCGAATCGATTGAGAAGGCCTTTATCAAAATTGAACAAAATCTTGTAATATCAAGTTGGAAGGATTCGTTGGTGGCGGGTAGGTTCTCAAATTTAAAAGGGTATATTCAGGTTCCCAAATACGGTTGTCTTAAAGACGTTCAAAAAGTATCCATAGATGATGCAGACCGCGTACTTGAGAACATTTGGTCCATTGGGGGCCATAAAGGATGGTATTACGGCAACTGGTTGTGGAAGCTTCGCGGATTTGTAGATCAATTGGTAGGAGGTGTAGGATTGCGCAGAGGACGTACCCACCTAGATAAGATCTACGCTGGCGATGCTCTCGATTTTTGGCGAGTGCTCTATGCCGATAAGGAAGAACGCAGGCTTTTGCTGTTCGCCGAAATGAAACTGCCGGGCGAGGCGTGGTTGGAATTTTGCATAGAAGAAAACAACACCCTGAAACAGACGGCAACCTTTAGACCAAAAGGCCTTTTTGGACGCTTGTATTGGTACAGTATGCTGCCATTCCATTACTTCATCTTTGAGGGTATGGCACATAAGGTCGCCAAATCGTAATGCAACTATTTCTTTTTTGGGAGAAATACTTCTGCCATCATACAGCGCGCGCTGCCACCACCACAAGTTTCGATAATATGCAAATCGCTGCTCAAAATCTCACAGTGCTTCTCAATGGCAGTTACTTGCTGCGCAGTTAAACTCTTATGCGCTGCTTGACTCATAACAAGGTACTTTTTATCGTTCCTGCCGCGCACTTGTAACATATTTCCGGCAAACTGATGCATTTGTGCTTCCGTAATAGCGATTATTTTCTTGCCATCTTCTTTCAAATGTTGCACAACGTTCTTTTTTTCCTTTGCATCGTCGATGCTGTCAAGGCAGATAACACAAAAATTTTCAGCCATGCACATCATCACATTTGTATGGTAAATAGGAAGCCGCTTGCCATCTACGGTTTGGTTGGCCGTGAAAATGATAGGGGTAAACTCAAAATCTTCACAGAATTCGATTAGCAACTCCTCATCGGCACGGGGCGATAGTGCGCAATACGCTTTCTGGTTGGGCCTGTCGAGTATGAGGCTCCCCGTAGACTCCAGAAACAATCCTTCTTCTTCTGCCGCGGTGTAATCTACAATATTTTTAATTTCAAAACCTTCGCGTTCAAAGCGATCTAAAATATCTTCACGACGCTCCTTTCTACGGTTTTCGGCAAAAAGTGGATAAAGAGCCACGTCGCCATTTTCGTGGGTGGTAATCCAATTATTCGGAAAGAGGGAGTCCGGCGTGTCCCGTTCCAAAATATCATCTTCAACCAAAACGTTGACCCCAGCAGCTCTCAATTTCTCTACAAAATTGTCGAACTCTTGTTGTGCCTTGGCATTGATCTCTGCATTTTTAAGATCGAGATCTTCTTGAAAATAATTATTGACCGCGGTCTGCTCGTTCATTCGGAAAGCGACCGGACGTATCATCAATATGGTATTGGTAATTTGCTGCATACGGGGAAACATTTGGGGTGCAAAATTAGACAATTTGTATGGGAAAATACTATGTGCCCCACTAATTATAGAGAAAACCTACTGTATTTTGACTTACAAAAAAGCCTAAAGATTACCTACAATGCCCAAGCCAACGCCTGGACCGGCAAAAACGTTGCGGCCAGCGATTACGTAGGAAGCGCTGAGGTACACCCCCACTACGGGATGGACCGAATAATATCCCGTGGCGCCCACCTTATGGAAGTCTACGCCAATCTCCCGAAAATCCTGAGGGGCTGGAGTGCCCCTATAATCGATTCCCCCCAGCGCATTTTGGAATTGATAGTACACGTCAAAATACCAATCGGATCGCGCCAAACCCGTTTTTACTACGACTGGAATACTGTTGGGCGTTGGATTCGATTTTAGGAAGTAACCGCTCTGTAACGTGGCAAACCAACCCTCAAAAGTTTGGTAGTGCACCAGCAACAATCCTTGTAAAGCGGTCGCTTGTTGGCCAATGTCGAAGAGACCACCTATATCGTAATCGCTGGCGGGTGTGGAAACACCTGCCGCGGCACCCAAGCTCAGTGCACTATTGCCATAGGCAACGTTTAATAATCGATATTTAAGAAAGGCCGAAACATCTTGAAAGGCCTCATTGCCGCCTGTATCAATATAAGGTAGCGAGACACTTGCCTGAAGCTTTGGCGTAATGCCATAGGCAACAAATAGATTGGTGTAATATAAATTGCGGGATAGCGAGGACTTCTCGGTACCAATAAAATAATTATCGGTTTTCTCGAGGCCAGAACCTATCGCGATGGTCGCACGCCCTTTGTCGAGAAAGAATCCATCGACAGGACCTTGGGAAAAGGCCATTATTGAACACAAAAGCAACAAGCAGCTACTGAGGAGATTGCGCATAGTATTAAAGATACGCAATTTCCCACTGGGCGGTTTTAAGCACTAGTTACTTTTTATCGCGAATTAATGGTAAGGTGGTACAGCGCAACAATCCTTCCTGTTTGGCTATCTCGGCGTACGGCACTTCCTCTACGGTGAAGCCTTGTTCCCGTAGCCAAGTATTGAGCCGGGCAAAATTCTTTTCTGAAATAACCACTTCGGGCGATATGGAAAAGACATTACTGTTCATATCGTACATTTCCTGTTTGGTTATATGAAAGCAGTTTTCCTTTCCGAAGAAATCGACTAGCCACTGGTATTCTTCTTCTTCCAAAAACCCTTCTCTATGGATAATGGCTTTCCCCTTTCCCAAAGGCTGAAAGCAGCAGTCTAAATGCAAGGCATTTTCCTTCGCATCTGTATTGGACTTGCGCAAACTGAACGACTTCACCTTCTTATTCGGAAATAATTCTTGTAGGTGTTTTACCGCCTTTACATTGGTACGGGCCGTTATGTAGTTTTTATAGTCGGCACCATAGTAAGTACCTACAAAAATATAGTCGCCCCAAGGCATGACATCGCCACCCTCAATATGGGCATCTTCTGGAAACTCTATGATCTTTTTCGGATCGATTTGATCGAGTACGTGCTCGAGGGCATCGATTTCGCGGCTTCGGTCTTCGAGAATGTTGGCAATGATAAATGTATCTTCAATAACGAAAGCTATATCACGGGTAAAAATCTGATTGTAATCTTCAATGATATCTGGACGGTATACCGTAACGTCGTACTTTTTGAATACGGCTTCCACGGCATCCATTTCGGCTACCATATCTTCATCTTTAGGATAGGTGCCTGCCTGTATGTGCTCTTTGCTCTTAGGGTCGTAGGCCACATCCAAGGTTGGTACGGGCCCGTTGCTGTCGGCCCTGCCCAACACTACTGCCCTTAAGCGGGAAACTTCATCATTAACGTGCAATTGTATCATGCTGCAAATATACTAATCTTGTTAGTTGTGGTACCATGGACGGCGATTTCCTTAGCATCCTATTTCTCAATATAAAAAAGCATCCCTAATTATAAGGATGCTTTCTATAAAATTCATATTCTTTATTATCGCTTTTCGATGGGGGTAAAATGGCGATGGTTCTCTCCTATGTATACTTGCCGTGGTCGGCCAATGGGTTCTTTGCGCAAGCGCATTTCCCTCCATTGTGCAATCCAACCGGGAAGTCTTCCCAAAGCGAACATCGGGGTAAACATTTCTACCGGAATTCCAAGCGCCCTATAAATAATGCCCGAATAAAAATCTACGTTAGGATATAATTTTCTGTCTACGAAATAGCTATCTTCCAGTGCCTCCTTTTCAAGTGCCTTCGCGATATCTAGAACTTCATCTTCTATGCCCAACTCGGCCAACACATCGTCTGCTGCTTTCTTGATGATTTTCGCTCTGGGATCAAAATTTTTATATACCCGATGCCCGAAGCCCATTAACCTGAATGGATCGTCCTTGTCTTTGGCCTTCTCCATAAACTTCTTGGTATCGCCGCCATCTTCCTTAATTTTTTCCAACATTTC
>CAZXDP010000027.1:0-33443 GCA_964639255.1 uncultured Flavobacteriaceae bacterium | reverse complement strand
GGCCGGTGGTTTCGGTATCAAAAATTAGGTACATGGCTCGAAATTAACTTGCTAGGGGTATTTCAGAATCGAAATACATCGAATATCACAAAGGGTAAAAATAAGAAATCGCCATGGTACCGGGAAAGGAAGTTGTAAACACTTATAAACAGAAAGCCATCCGTTACGGATGGCTTTCCATTTTCATAGCAATCGTTATAATTAGGATACGACTACTTCGAAATTCTTGGCGCTTCTTAGGGCTTCCTGCACACTATCGCGTTGCTTTTCCAAAATGCGTTGCGTACTAGGTGGCAGGGTAGTGTCTGCTATAATCTCATTGTATTCTTCTAGCGCCTTTTCCTCGCCGGTCTGCACTTCTTCCAAGATAGCTTCCTCGTCATTAGAGGTAAAGGTTGTTTTTATGTCCATCCAGGTTCGGTGTGCAGAGCCTGTAGCGCTTCCGCCTTTATCGGGCTCTTCTCCATGATTTCGAATCTCAGATTTAAGCTCGTGGCCAAAATCGTAGCGATTTTGTGCTTGCTCGTTAAAGAAATTTACAAGACGCTCATTCTCTACAATTTCGGCAGCTTTTTTATAGCCCTTCTCTGCGTCATAATTTTTTTCCAATAGTTCATTCAATCTTTTCGACATCTTCTCTGTATACGTCATAATATAAACTTGTTTTATGTGTGTGATGCGGTTTAATTCAAAATGGGAAAGTCAACCGCTTTACTTTCTTTATGATATACCTCAATATACCATAAACAAAGTGTTTTCACCAAGTTTTTAACGGAAGCTTAATAGCATTTAACACAGTTTAACCTCCCACGTGAAGTCCACACCGAAGCGTTGAGATTTTCTACCAACAAGGACATTCTCTTAGTAAGATACGTTGAACTGTCCCCGTGTAATTACGTGGCTGGCCGTTCGGAAAGAGAAGGTCCCCTTTATAGTTTTTTGGTCGGGTTGGTGCTCAATAATGATGATATTGCCAGAAGAGGCCGTTTCGGTTACGCCATTTTTCGTATAGGCCGCGCTGAATCCCAGAGTGGGCAGCGTATAGTTACCTAGTGTCACCGATGCAGGCACTCCCACCGTCACTTCGGTGGACGGGGTAAGACCGCGAATAACAATTTGGTCACCTACCAATGCAGCAGCAATATCGAACGGGTTAAAGGTAGCGCCATCGATATCTGCAACGAAGGTTCCAGCATTGGGTGGCGGATCGTCCGTGGGTTCGTCTATCAAAATGCCTTGATACGGTACTTCAAAGAAAATACCCCGCTGTACGGTGAGTGTGTCAGTACCTGGCAAAATCGCGGTAAAGGTAAAAGTGCCGGTAAGGGTTCGGTTGGCCTCGTCCCAATTGCTAACCACTATTTCCCCCGCACCGCTTGGGTGGGTATCGTAGATGTCCCCTGCCCTGTTTTGGAAAGTACCATAATTCAATGAGTCGTTTCCCAACGCATAGGCCCCGGGTCGGCCACTGCGCACCCGCAGCGTAAGCAATTCTCGCTGCGTAACGCCCTGCACCAAAAAACTGCCATCGTCAAACTGCGTGGCACGCGCATCGATCGCCTTGAAAAAAAGATCATCGAGTGTGCCTTGCAAGGCTGGGGTATTGGTAGCAATTTCCTCCTCGCACGAAATTAGCGAGAAGCATAGTATGAAAAGTAATAGAAAAACCTTAATCTTCATAGAAAACAAATGTAAAATAAATTGTGACAACGGATTGAAATTCAATTAAAAATTAATGTATCTTTGCCACCTCAAAATTATAACCGGGGTCGGGTACCCCAAAAATTAATTACTATGCCAGTAAAAATTAGATTACAAAGACACGGTAAGAAAGGAAAGCCCTTTTATTGGATCGTGGCGGCAGACAGCCGTTCAAAGCGCGATGGTAAATACCTAGCGAAACTAGGGGTATATAACCCAACTACCAATCCAGCACAGATTGAGCTGGACGTAGACGGCGCGGTAACTTGGCTTCATAATGGAGCACAGCCTACCGATACGGCTAGAGCGATCCTTTCGTATAAAGGAGCCCTTTTAAAACATCACCTTGCTGGTGGCGTTCGCAAAGGAGCCATGACCGAGGAAGAGGCCGAAAAGAAATTCAACGCTTGGATTGAGGAAAAACAATCTAAGGTTGAGAGCAAGCGAAACAAGGTAGCTGACGCCAAGGAAAAAGAGAAGGAAGCCGCCATTGCAGCCGAAAAGGCCAAGAACGAGGAGAAGCTTGCCGAAGCTCGCAAGGTTGAGGAAGAAGCCCGTGCCGCTGAAGAAGCTGAAAAAGCCGCTGTCGAAGCCGAGGCGAACCAAGACGAAAACTACGAAGGTGCTGCCGTGACTGAAGAAGGCGAGCCAGAAGCCAACGTAGAAAAGGAGGTAGACACCAAAACCGCCGAAGAGGCAAAGGCAGAAGAAAAGAAAGAACCAGAAGCCTAATACAGTTGCGATGCGCAAAGAGGAGTGTTTCTTCGTAGGCAAAATCGTAAAAAAGTACAGCTTTAAGGGAGAGTTGCTCATCAAGTTAGATACCGACGACCCCGAACAATTCTTGGAAATGGAATCAGTTTTTGTGGAACAGCACAAAAGCTTGATTCCATTTTTTATTTCCCACAGTGCCTTGCACAAATCGGCCCTGCTGCGGGTGCAATTCGAGGAAGTGGAAAATGAGGCCGATGCAGACGCTCTGTTGGGCGCCAACCTGTACCTGCCACTTGCCCTACTTCCCAAGCTTAGCGGCGATCAATTCTATTTCCACGAGATTATTGGTTTTACCGCCAAGGATACCAATTTTGGCGAAATAGGTCTCATTACCGGGGTAAACGATGCCACGGCCCAAGCGCTGTTTGAAATAGATCGTAACGGGAAGCAAATTTTGATTCCAGTAAACGATGATTTTATCCAAAAAGTAGATCGCGCGAACAAAACGATCGTACTCGAGGTACCCAATGGCCTCATAGAACTGTATCTATAAACAGTTAATCTTTCTCTTATAAAGGCAATTGCAGCCTGTTGACTAGAAATTATGCCCCACGCAAAGCCTTTCCATTTCAAGCAATTTTCCATTTATCAAGACAAGTGCGCGATGAAGATAGGGACAGATGGGGTTTTACTGGGTGCCTGGACAACCATAATGCCTAACACCCGAACCATTTTAGATATTGGCGCGGGTACTGGAATTATTGCCCTGCAAATGGCCCAGCGCGCCACGGCCGAAACTATCGACGCCATTGAAATCGAGGAGAACGCCTACGAACAGTGCGTGGAAAATTTTGAAGCGTCGCCTTGGGGAGATCGGTTGTTCTGCTACCAAGCCTCGTTGGAGGAATTTGCCTCGGAAGTGGATGAAAAATACGATCTCATCGTCTCCAATCCGCCGTTCTATGCCGATGGTTATAAGAGCAATAATGCATCCCGCGACACTGCTCGGTTTGCCGATGCACTTCCGTTTAGACATTTGGCCGATTGCGTTGCGGCACTGCTTTCAGACAAAGGCGTCTTTTCAGTGATCCTTCCGAAGAAAGAAGAAGAAAATTTTATCCATCTGGCTTCAGAAGTCAATCTGTTTCCCCAGCGTTTTTGCCATATCAAGGGAAATGCAACTTCAGAAGTAAAAAGGGTGATGATGGAATTTTCATTTGAAAAGAAAGAAATACAGAACGAAAATATCGTCATCGAAATTTCGCGCCATAATTATACCCAAGCCTACACAAATCTGGTAAAGGATTTTTATTTGAAAATGTAGCCATTTCAGCATTCAATTGCTATTTTTGTTTTGCGAACGATGGCTCAATGAAACCAATCGAAAAATATAGGAAAAGCATTGAAAAACTGTGTGCAAAGCACCGAGTTTCTCAACTTTTTATATTTGGTTCTGTTCTTCAGCCCACTTTTTCCGAAAAAAGCGATATTGATTTTTTAGTGGATTTTGAAACAATGGATGTATCGACCTACGCCGACAATTATTTCGATTTCAAGTTTTCACTGGAGGAGCTTTTGAAGAAAAACATAGATTTAATTGAGCGCAAAGCACTCCGAAACCCCTTTTTGAAAGAAGAGATAGAAAAAACCAAAATGCGGGTGTATGGATGAAAAACTGAAAGCTTGGTTGTTCGACGTCCTCCAATCCATAGAAGAAATTGAAAGTTATTTTGAAGGCGCCGAAAAAATGGCTGAACATTATAAAAATGACCAAAAAACCAAACGAGCTGTTGAGAGAAATTTGGAAATTATCGGCGAGGCCGTAAACAGAATTAAAAAAACACAACCAGATTTTCAACTCTCACACGCACGAAAAATTATCGGCACTCGCAATATCATTATCCACAATTACGATATCATTTCAGATGACCTCATTTGGAGCATTGTTACGCAATACCTTCCAGATTTAAAAAAAGAAATCAAAGAACATCTTAACGCATAAACAGCTATGAAACCCGACCTATTTGAAGCTCCAGATTACTACAATATTGACGACCTGCTCACGGAGGAATATAAGCTAATTCGGCAATCGGCACGCGATTGGGTAAAGCGCGACGTTTCGCCCATTATCGAGGAGGCAGCCCAAAAAGCTGAGTTTCCAAAAAGCATTATTCCCGGCTTGGCCGAGATTGGTGCTTTTGGCCCCTACATTCCCGAAGAGTACGGCGGTGCTGGGCTGGATCAAATAAGTTATGGCCTCATCATGCAAGAGATTGAACGTGGCGACAGCGGGGTTCGCTCTACGGCTTCGGTGCAATCATCTTTGGTCATGTACCCCATCTGGAAGTACGGCAACGAAGAACAGCGCAAAAAATACCTCCCAAAATTGGCGACTGGCGAATGGATGGGGTCTTTCGGTTTGACCGAACCGGACCACGGCAGCAACCCCGGCGGTATGGTTACTAATTTTAAGGACAAGGGCGACCACTATCTGCTAAACGGTGCCAAACTATGGATTTCAAATTCGCCGTTTTGCGATGTTGCTGTTGTCTGGGCAAAAGATGAGGACGGCCGCATTCACGGCTTGGTCGTGGAACGTGGTATGGAAGGCTTCAGCACGCCAGAAACACACAATAAATGGTCGCTGCGCGCTTCTGCTACGGGCGAGCTTATCTTTCAGGATGTAAAAGTTCCCAAGGAAAACTTATTGCCCAACAAAAGCGGGCTGGGCGCTCCGCTGGGCTGTTTGGATTCTGCCCGGTATGGTATCGCTTGGGGCGCCATTGGTGCCGCGATGGACTGCTATGATACCGCCCTTCGGTATGCCAAGGAACGGGTACAATTTGGAAAACCCATAGCTGCCTTCCAACTTCAGCAGAAAAAATTGGCAGAGATGATTACCGAGATCACTAAGGCCCAGCTACTGGCTTACCGATTGGGACAGCTTAAGAACGAAAACCGTGCCACCTCGGCACAGATTTCCATGGCAAAGCGAAACAATGTGGATATGGCCTTAAAAATAGCCCGTGAGGCACGACAGGTTCTCGGCGGTATGGGCATTACCGGCGAATACAGCATTATGCGACACATGATGAACCTTGAGAGCGTTATTACCTACGAGGGCACACACGATATTCATTTGCTCATTACCGGTTTGGATATTACTGGGCATAATGCCTTTAAATAGCAGTGTCCTGACTTAATTAAAAAGGCTTTCCATAAATACGGGAAGCCTTTCTTATTTTTGCACAAAAAAACTATGATTTCAGAAATTAACCGAAAGGTGGGCGCCTATCGCCAAACCCTGTTGCAACACCCCCTTTATAACGAAATAAAAGCCCCGGCACACCTACAGCTGTTTATGGAACATCACGTCTTTGCCGTTTGGGATTTTATGTCGCTGCTTAAGACTTTACAGAATACACTTACCTGTACCACTACCCCTTGGGTGCCGGTGGGCGACCCTGAAACACGCTATCTCATCAACGAAATTGTGCTAGCAGAAGAAACCGATATAAACCGGTACGGAAAAAGGCAAAGCCACTTTGAAATGTACTTAGATGCCATGCACCAGGCCAAGGCCAACCTGGCACCTGTGGAAGGATTTCTGCAAATGGCAACAACCACAGATTCCATATTCGAGGCCATTGAAAAAGGGGAATTAGCTCCATCGGTCAAGGCTTTTCTAACCTTTACATTTCAGGTGATAGCAGATGGAGCACCGCATAAGATTGCTGCTGCCTTCACCTTTGGACGAGAAGATCTCATTCCCGCGATGTTCTCTGAGATCATTCAAAAAATACAACAAAATTTTCCTGAAGAGGATCTTACCGATTTTAAGTACTATTTTGACAGGCATATTGAGTTGGATGGTGATGAGCACGGGCCTATGGCGCTCAAAATGGTAGAACACCTTTGTGGTACCGATCTAAAAAAATGGCGCGAGGCCGAACAAACCGTAATTGCCGCACTACAAGTCAGGGAGCAACTTTGGGATGGAATCTTGAATGAGATTATGACAAGTGAAATTGCGGTAAAATGAGCTGGGTGACCTATCTTTAGGTATTTAACCCAACGCTATGTCATCGCAACGACGTATTACAAATGCCTATAAAAAGGCCAATCGCATACCCTTTGACGATTCCAGCAAAATTGTGATCTTTAGCGATTGCCACCGTGGGGACAATAGTTTTGCAGATGAATTCGCCAATAACCGGAATAGTTATTTCCACGCGTTGCGACATTACTATTCGCAAGGGTTTACCTATTGCGAGCTGGGCGACGGCGACGAGTTGTGGGAAAACCTAACCTTTGAGTCGATCTTTGAGGCCCACCATGATATTTTTAAACTGCTTCGTCTTTTCTATGCTGAAGGCCGGCTATATCGCCTCTTGGGCAACCACGATATGGTATACCGAAACAAAAAATATGTGGAGAGGCACCTTCATTCCTATTTTAACAAAGTAACGGGCACAATAGATCCACTTTTTCCAAATATCGAGTTTCGGGAAGGCTTAGTATTGGTTCACCAAGATACGGGTCAGGAAATTTTTATGTTGCACGGCCATCAAGCAGATTGGATGAACTATCACGGATGGAAATTCAATCGGTTTATGGTGCGCATACTATGGCGCCAACTGCAAATTTTCGGTATAGGCGATCCCACCAGTCCGGCGAAAAATTACAAGGAGCTCATAAAGGTGGAACGACGTACCAAAAGGTGGATTATTGAAAACAATAATCGATTTACGATTACGGGGCACACCCACAGACCTCGATTCCCAGAGCCTGGTGAAATACCCTATTTTAACGATGGCAGTTGTGTGCACCCTAGAAGCATAACAGGATTGGAAATTGAGAACGGCGCTATTTCGCTTATAAAATGGCACGTCGCTATTACTGAAGAAGGCGTTCTGAAAGTACAGCGCGTATTGTTGGAAGGTCCACAACGGCTAGCTGATTACAGAAAGGAGCGTTAACTTTCTGGAGCCAATTGCACTTTCAAACCATTCATCGTCTCAAGAATGGGAATTTGGCAACCCAACCTACTGTTATCTTGTACGTAGAAAGCTTCGGCTAACATTAAATCTTCGTCTGGTGTCATTTCAGGTAATTGATGATCTGTCAAGACATAACACTGGCAGCTAGCGCACATAGCCATCCCGCCGCACACGCCAATCGTTCCTTCTGCTGCGAGCTCGTACGACCGTACCAATTCCATTAGGTTCATGTTCATATCGGTGGGCGCGTCCACTTCGTGCGGAACACCTTCGCGGTCTATGATAGTTATTTTTATGTCTTGCATGTTTGCATCTAAAAACCTCACATTTTTTGAAAACCTGTGAGGTTTGATTTAATCTATGGCCTTTACCACCGCTTTAGGTGCCTCTTTCTTACTACCATCAAAACCTTCTACGCCCCCAACCGTAGTATATTTCATAACATATTTTTTATCTGGATGGATCCGTTGGTAGGCGCTTTGGCACATTAGGGTAGCTTCGTGGAAACCGCAAAGGATTAATTTGAGCTTACCGGGATACGTATTTACATCGCCAATAGCGTATATCCCCGGAATGTTGGTTTGGTAATCGAGCGAATTATCGACCTTTATAGCGTTTTTCTCTATCTCCAGACCCCAGTCTGCGATAGGGCCAAGCTTTGGAGCCAAGCCAAACAGCGGTATAAAATGGTCGCACTCTCTATTGAAAACATCAGCACCCCGCTTTATCGAAACACTTTCGAGGACGCCATTACCATTTACATCGATCACTTCGGCGGGCGTTATCAATTCTATCCTGCCAAGGTTTTTCAATTCCTGAACTTTCTCGACGCTATCTAACGCTCCTCGAAATTCGTTTCTGCGATGTACCAGCGTTACGCTATTTGCGACATCTGTGAGAAAGATGCTCCAATCCAGTGCAGAATCACCACCTCCTGCAATTACAATATCCTTGTTTCGGTAGATTTCGGGATTTTTTATAAAATACTCAACCCCTTTGTCCTCAAAGTGCGAGAGTCCCGTTATGGGTGGTTTTCTGGGTTCAAAACTGCCCAATCCTCCAGCGATGGCCACCACCGAAGCTTGATGTTTCGTTCCCTTATTGGTAGTGACAATAAATGTCCCGTCGTCTTGTTTTTCAATAGTTTCGGCTCGCTCCCCCAAAGTGAAACCGGGCTGGAAAGGTGCAATCTGTTTCATAAGATTGTCCACTAGATCGCCGGCCAGGATTTCAGGATAGGCCGGTATGTCATAAATAGGTTTTTTGGGATATATCTCTGCACATTGTCCACCGGGTTGGGGCAATGCATCGATAAGATGACATTTCAGCTTTAAAAGTCCAGCTTCAAAAACGGCAAAAAGTCCCGTAGGACCAGCGCCAATTATCAGTATATCGGTTTTAATCATAGCGTAATTTTGAATACTCACAACAGGAAAAAAAGGTACGTCCCCACTTGAAAATGGGCAATGATAAATGTCATTCTATGCAATGTTGATGACGTGCTCTATTTGAGGAGCATGCTTCTTGATGGTCATTTCCACACCGCTTTTTAACGTCATCTGGTTTACCGAACACCCCACACAAGCTCCTTCTAGACGAACGGTTACGCGTGTGCCTTCGTCTATAGATATGAGCGAGATATCGCCTCCATCACTTTGCAAAAAGGGTCTAATCTCGGCCAATGCCGCCTCTACCTTTGTTTTTAGTTCCTGTTCCATGTTATTTCTTCACGGCGCTGCAACCCGCCATAGTGGTTATTTTAATTGCTTCGGTGGGCGGAAGGTCCTCATTTCTCCGAACCGTTTGCTCCACCACATTTTTGGTAACCGCCTCAAATGCTTCCTCTTGGGCCGTAGCGGTTTGTAAGGCTGCGGGTCGACCCGCATCTCCTGCCTCACGTATACTCTGCACCAAAGGTATTTCTCCCAAGAAAGGAATTTCAAGATCTTCTGCCAGATTTTTAGCCCCTTCCTTTCCAAAGATATAGTATTTGTTCTCGGGCAACTCTTCGGGTGTAAAGTACGCCATGTTTTCTATAACGCCCAGTACCGGCACTTGAATACTCTCTTGCTGAAACATAGCAACACCTTTTCTGGCATCTGCCAGTGCTACATTTTGCGGCGTGCTTACCACTACCGCTCCAGTTATGGGAAGCGATTGCATAATGCTAAGGTGTATGTCGCCCGTACCAGGGGGCAGGTCTATCAATAGGAAATCAAGCTCGCCCCAGTGCGCGTCAAAAATTAATTGATTTAGAGCTTTAGCGGCCATAGGGCCACGCCAAATCACGGCTTGGTTGGGTTTGGTAAAAAAGCCTATCGAAAGTACCTTTACCCCATAATTCTCAATGGGCTTCATTTTGCTCTTGCCGTTAATGTTCACCGATAGCGGCTTTTCCATAGCGACGTCGAACATAATTGGTATGGAGGGACCGTAAATATCGGCGTCAAGGACCCCCACTTTGAACCCCATTTTAGAAAGGGTTACGGCCATATTCGCGGTAACGGTAGATTTACCGACACCGCCCTTACCAGAAGCTACCGCCACGATATTCTGAATTCCAGGGATGGGTTTACCTTTTATTAAATTCGGATTCGCTGGCTTTTGCGGCGCCTCTACCTTGATATTAACCTGCACTTGAGCATCATTCGAAATATGCTCTCGAACGGCTTTTTTGATATCCTCCTCTGCACGCTTCTTAATGTGCATTGCGGGTGTGGACAATGTTACATCAACGATAATCTCATCGGCAAAGGTTACCACGTTTTTTACGGCACCGCTCTCTACCATATTTTTCCCTTCACCCGCCACGCTAATGGTTTCCAACGCCTGTAAGATTTCTTTCTTGCTGAATTTCATTAATTTGTATTTGCAATATTTAGATTCATTCTAAAATGCAAATATACGGGTTATCCGTTGGATTCTAAAGCGTCAAGATTGATTTGATTTATCGCAGAATAAGCGAAAATTTCAGAAACTGGTAATAAGAAAAACTCATTCATTGTTAGGATCCCAGAAAACCTCCCTGAAATTTTGAATTTGGTCGTCTACGACCTGGATCCCCTCGCTTTCGAGCAACTGCTGCATGAGCCGCATGCCCTGAAAATGATGTTTTCCGGTGAGGACGCCGTTACGGTTTACCACCCTGTGCGCCGGTACTTCCTCGCGGTTGGCACAAGCATTCATCGCCCAGCCTACCATCCGCGCGCTACCGGCGGCCCCTAGGTATCTGGCTATGGCCCCATAACTAGTTACACGACCAAAGGGAATTTGCCGAACCACTTCGTACACTCTTTCGAAAAAATCGCTAGAAGCCATATCCCATGGTTTGCAGAATCTTTATGAGTGTTATTACAGAAATGGCTGCGGTGATGCCTCCTATGATAAAATTCATATTGAGATTGAGCTTACGGCGGTCTTCCTTTTTTCTGAAATAATGAACATACACAAACAACATGGTAAAAGTTCCCAGTCCCGAAGCCAAGGTAGCCGCCCACAGACCCGGCTGACTAAAGGAAAACCATCCAAAACCGGCGAAGGTGATACTTATATAGACCCAATAAGGCAATGGCAACAGGTTAAGCAATGCCAATAACATACCTGAAAAAAACCTGCCTGTTTTACTGTGTTTTACATTGCGTGGCATGGCCCGGCGGGTATCCTTGGCGATAAAGAAAAAATAGATTGTGATGGCTATAAATATGCCCAAAGCGACTTTTTGGAGCATATCCACATACTCTGGATGCATATCTAGGTATCGTGCAAATAAGAGCGCCACAAACGTTTGCAATAATACGGTGACGCAAACCCCTGCCGAAAAAAGCAATCCCTTTTTTCGTCCCTCCTTCATACTAACCTTGGCTGCGTAGAGATTGAGCAGTCCCGGGGGAATGACACCGATAAGCGCAGCCATAAAACCGATCACAAAATTTGAGAGCACCGCCATACTAACAGGTTGGGGCACCAATATAGTCATAATTTAACTACTGGAACCGAAAGCGGATATAGGTTATTTTTTTGCCTATTTCCAAATACTGCCGCTCGTAGAAGGTTTGGACGCTCGTAACCTCCTTTGGACTGTGGGCATTGCCGTACACATCGTGATGGGCATACAGAACCTCGTGTCCCAAACCGTGCAACAGGCCTAGGGTATACCCATGCATAAATTCACTATCGGTTTTTAAGTGCACTATGCCTTGGGGTTTCAAAATCTTTCTATAAATATCGAGAAACGCCTCGTTGGTAAGTCGGTGCTTGGTGCGTTTGTACTTTATTTGCGGATCGGGGAAGGTGATCCAAATTTCGTCCACTTCTTGTGAGGCAAAGCATTGTGCAATAAGTTCAATTTGAATGCGGAGAAAGGCCACGTTGCCCAACTTCTCCTCCAAAGCCGTCTTGGCCCCGCGCCAAAACCTCGCGCCTTTTATGTCGATACCAATAAAATTTTTCTCAGGATATTTTTGAGCCAAGTCTATGGTATATTCACCTTTTCCACAACCCAGCTCCAACACTATGGGGTTCTCGTTTTTAAAAAATTGGGCGCGCCAGCAGCCCTTTAGGGTGAATGAATCTTCTAATAACTCATCCCTGTTAGGTTGCAGCACATTGGCAAAGGTCTCGTTCTCACGAAACCGTTTTAATTTATTTTTACTTCCCACGAAAGATAATTTTGATAACCTTTTAGCAAAAGTACCAAAATATAGCCGGTTCGATTTATGCATATCTTTGTTTTATGGAGCAACGCCCCACTATTTTGGTGGCCCCACTGCACTGGGGCCTGGGACACGCCACCCGCTGCATTCCTATTATCAGGGCCCTAAAGCAACGTGGGTTCCAAGTGCTCTTAGGATCAGACGGTGCGGCACTCACCCTGCTTCGGAAGGAATTTCCCGATCTACCCTATATCGAGCTGCCAGCTTATGACATTCGATATTCAAAAAAGGCAGTATGGTTTTCCTTACGCTTATTGCTGAAATTCCCAAAGGTACAACGCGCCATCGCTGCGGAAAGAACTATCGTAAAAAGCTTGGTGCGCGAAGGCAAAATAAACGGTATCTTGAGCGATAACCGCTTCGGTGTTCGCCATAAAAAAATACCATCGGTTTTTCTAACCCACCAATTGAACGTGCTATCTGGACGCACTACCTATCTTACCAGCTACCTGCACCGGCGCATTATCAAGAAATTTGACGAATGTTGGGTGCCCGATGTGGAAGGGGCCCGCAACTTAACTGGCCGACTGGGGCACGTAAAGAAAACATCCTTGCCAATTCGGTATATAGGTCCATTGAGCCGTATGGGAAAGTGCGACTTGCCAAAAATTTATGATGTACTCATTCTGTTATCAGGCCCGGAACCTCAGCGCTCTATTTTCGAGGATCTCTGCCTTGCTACCTTTCAGGATACTACGAAAAAAATGCTGTTGGTTCGAGGAATCGTAGAACCGAACGTCGTATATAGTGAAAAAAACGGGGTTAAAGTCGTGAATTTTATGGAAAGCAAAGCTTTGGAGCAAGCCATCAATGAAAGCGAGTTGGTGGTGTCGCGTTCAGGCTATACCACGATTATGGATTTGGCCGCTTTGGAAAAAAAAGCATTTTTTGTACCCACCCCCGGCCAATTTGAGCAAAAATACCTAGCCAAGCGATTGCGGCGTATGGGGGTGGTACCCAGCTGCAGCCAAGCCAAGTTCACGGCAAATAAAATAGACCAAATCCCCGTATACCAAGGTCTTAAAGCATATTCTGGCGAACCAGATTATGATTCGCTATTTTGCCTTTTCGAGGGTAAATGAAAATTCAGAGCCAATACCAAATTGGCTCTCCACATATATCTTTTCGTTGTGCGCCTCTAAAATATGCTTTACGATGGCGAGGCCAAGGCCACTACCTCCTTCTTTTCTGGAACCGCTTTTATCCACACGGTAAAAGCGCTCGAATAGCCGCGGAATATGTACCTTTTCAATACCTTCACCATTATCGGTTACCCGAACAATTACCTTGTTCTTAATAAGATCTTCGATGCTTACCTCGGTGGTACCGTCCTGGCTTCCGTATTTAATGGAGTTAACAATTAAATTGGTAAGTACCTGTTGAATACGCTCGCGATCGGCAAGAACGAAAATACTCTCGGTGTATTTGGTGTCGAAAGTGAGCGTGATGCCCTTTTTGGCGGCTTTCATCTCTAGCAAGTCGAACACGTTCTGAACCAGTTCTATGATATTGAAACGCTCTTTGTTCAAGTTGAGATCGCCAACTTCAAGCTTGGTGATCATATCCAGATCCTTCACGATGTAGATGAGGCGTTCCACACCCTTGCTAGCCCGCTGTAGGTATTTTTTACGAACCGATTTATCCTTATAAGCCCCATCGAGAAGTGTAAGGATGTAGCCCTGCACGGTAAAAAGGGGTGTCTTTAGCTCGTGAGAGACATTTCCTATAAATTCCTTGCGATAGTTCTCGCGAATTTTCAAAGATTCTATTTCGAGCTTTTTGTTTTCGGCAAATCGCTCTACCTCTTTGGTAAGGCTGGCCATATCGGTAGTAATTTGCTGTCTATCGAATGTAGAGGCATCTAGAAGGCGGACGTTGTGATATATTTTTTGAACACGCTTGTAAATGAACTTTTCTACCCTATACTGAATAATAAGGAAAGAAAAGGAGTAACATAGCGCAAAAAAGAGTCCCAAGAACCAATAATGGACATTTTGGGTAACATAGAAAAACCCCGCTAGTACCAACGATAAAAATATCGTGATATAGGTAGCGGTAAATGCGGCAAACTTATATGTTTTCTTAAAACTTCGGGCCAAAATTGAGCATTACTAAAAACTGCGGAAAGGTATGCATTTTCTCGCAACCTTGGTCTTGAACTGTGAATTGCCCGTATAAATTACATAACAAACTTGTAACCCACTCCTTTTACTGTCTTGAATTTATCGTCGCCTATCTTCTCCCGCAGTTTTCGAATATGCACATCGATGGTGCGGCCCCCTACAACCACCTCGTTGCCCCAAACGCTATCCAAGATTTCTTCCCGCTTGAACACCTTACCGGGCTTCGAGGCCAAAAGTGCCAATAGCTCAAATTCTTTGCGCGGCAAGATCATTTCTTCCTTGCCCAATTTAATCTTGTACTCTTCCCTATTGATGACGAGATTTCCCAGCTTGATTTTCTCGACCTCTTCTTCCTGTTCCTTAAAACGCCGCAGCAATGCCTTTACCTTGCTCAGGAGTACCTTGGGCTTAATGGGCTTGGTGATATAATCGTCAGCTCCAGCCTCGAATCCGGCCACCTGTGAATAATCTTCTCCCCTTGCGGTAAGAAAGGTAATAACGGTTTCTGAAAGCTCTGGTATGGCACGTATTTTCTCACAGGCTTCGATGCCGTCCATTTCGGGCATCATCACATCCAATATAATAAGATGCGGCAACTCCTTCTTGGCTTTTTTAACCGCTTCCGCACCATTCTCGGCCGTGATTACGTGATAGCCTTCCGAAGAAAGATTATACCCAATAATCTCTAAGATATCTGGTTCATCATCTACCAAAAGTATAGTCGTGTTCTTTTTCTTCATTGTAGAAAATTCCTTTATTGTGGGTTAAATATACTACTAAATAGTTACGGCGCTTGTTTGGCACATGTATTGTTAACGATTAGGTAACATTTCCCAAAGAGAAGGATAACTTCGTGGAAGCAGCGTTATATTTTCGTTAATCGGCGTAAATTACATAAGTAGAAATGGCTTTAAAATAAACAATTAAATATATTTGCAGTACCTAAAATAATTTGAAAAAAATTTATGATGAAAAAAATTACGTTACTACTTGCCCTTTTGATGGTAGGTACTTCTTTTGGCCAAATCGTCATCAATGAACTAGATGCCGACCAAACCTCTACAGACACAGAAGAATTCATCGAATTGCTGTCTGCCACCCCTAACTTTAATCTGGATGGGTACATCGTTGTTCTGTTTAACGGGAACATCGCAGATAACTTAAGTTACACCACTGTGGATCTCTCCGGATTTACTACCGATGCGGAAGGATACCTCATCATCGGTTCTGACGCCGTAACGGGTGTTGACATCGCCTTGGGCGCAGACAATACCATTCAAAATGGCGCCGATGCGATAGCTATTTATCAAGACGATGCTGCGAATTTCCCAAATGGCACGCCTCCTACCACGACCAACCTAATCGATGCATTGGTATATGGTACGAGCGACCCAGACGATGCAGACCTTTTGGCCGCTTTGGGTGAGACCGTTCAGTACGATGAGGATGCCGTAGACGCCGATATCGAATCGCTTCAGTTGGCAAACGATGGTACCTATTGCACTGCTTTGCCTACCTTGCGCGACGAGAACGCCTGTACCGTTTTGAACACCAATGAGGTGGCCCAATCACGTTTTTCGATTTATCCTAACCCAGCCACCAACGGCTTTGTGAATATTACCTCAAAGTTTGCCGGTGCTAAAAAAGTGACTGTATACGATGTACTTGGGAAAGAATTGATTAACACGACCCTTACTGGAGACCGCCTCAATATCTCCGCGCTAAACAGTGGCGTGTATATTTTGAACATTACCCAACAAAATGCTTCCGTGACTAAGAAGTTGGTGGTGAAATAGGCATTTTTTCTATATTATTAAATTGGCCCCCGAAGTTCCGGGGGCTTTTTATTTCTATTATTTTTGAAGCGTCACAGCTCAATTTGCCATGAAATACGAAACCATCTTCTCCATTGCCTCGCCTTCGCAGTTTGAGGAGGTGGCGCTAAGCGTATTTCTGCACCAATACCACCATTGCCCACCGTATCGAAAATTCTGTGAATTGCTGAAGATAGATCCCCTAGCGGTGCGCGAAGTTGATAAAATACCCTTTTTGCCCATTGAATTCTTCAAATCTAAGAAAATCATTTCCGAAGAAAAAAAGACCGCACTCACATTTGTTAGCAGCGGCACTACAGGCAGCGTCCCGAGCAAACATTACGTGGCCGACGTTCAGCTTTATGAGGAAAGTTTTAACCGTTGTTTCCATCTATTTTACGGCGATGCAAGCAATTATACCTTTTTGGCGTTGCTGCCATCTTATTTAGAGCGTGGAGATTCCTCCTTGGTGTATATGGCCCAAAGACTCATAGAACAGAGCCAAGATAAACGAAGTGGGTTTTACCTATACGATTTGGAACGTTTGGCGACAACCTTGCAAGAGCTTGAAAAAGAAAGAAAAAAAACAATTTTGCTGGGAGTTACCTATGCGCTTCTCGATTTAATGGAAAATTATTCGCTTCAATTGAAGTACACTGCCATTATGGAAACCGGCGGCATGAAGGGACGCCGCAGGGAACTCATTCGAGAGGAACTACATACAAAATTGCAGCTCGGTTTTGGGGTGTCTTCCGTGCACAGCGAATATGGTATGACCGAGTTGCTCTCCCAGGCCTATTCCCAGGGCCAGGGCGTTTACAAATGTCCGCCGTGGATGAAAATCCTGACGCGCGACACAGAGGATGCATTGCGGTATGTTCACGGAGTTACGGGCGGCATCAACGTAATCGATTTGGCGAACCTACACTCCTGCTCGTTTATCGCTACACAAGATTTAGGCAAAGTTTATCCCAACGGCACCTTTGAAGTATTGGGTCGCTTCGATTCCAGCGACATACGGGGCTGCAACCTCATGGTTCTTTAACCAACACATTTTTGTAATTATAAAAGTAGCTGTAAGGAATAAAAGGAACGTTCGACCAAGTCGATATGAATACTGTGGGCCCACACCGGCCCAATTCATAATTGGTTGGTTAGTTAGTTAATGTGGAAGCCCCCTATTCTATTGGGGGCTTTCTAATTATACAACCCTTATAATGTAATAGTTCTTCTTGCCTCGCTGCAAAAGCACGAATTGATTATTGATCAAATCAGCTTCGGTGATCACATACGACTCGGAAACCTTCTCACGATTCACCGAAATGCTGTTCTCCTTCAAGGCGCGCCTGGCTTCACCGTTCGATTTTAAAAACTGTGTTTCGCCTGCCAGTGCCGCGATAATGTCGAACCCATTTTCAAGGTGTCCCCTGGAAACGTCTGCCTGGGGCACGCCTTCAAATATGTCCAGAAATGTTTGTTCGTTCAATGCTTTTAAATCCTCGGAAGTCGATTTCCCGAATAATATTTCTGAGGCGCTCAAGGCGTTTTCATAATCGGCCTCGCTGTGCACGGTGGTAGTAACCTCTTGGGCCAACCGTTTTTGTAACAAACGGGCGTGGGGCGCCTGCCTGTGCTCCTCGATGAGCGCATCGATGGTCTCCTTATCTAGAAAGGTAAAGATCTTGATGTATTTTTCGGCATCTTCATCACTGCTATTCAGCCAGTATTGATAAAATTTATAAGGTGAGGTACGGTTAGGATCGAGCCATATATTTCCGCCTTCGCTCTTTCCGAATTTACTCCCATCGCTTTTGGTAATTAACGGACAGGTAAGAGCATACCCTTTTCCTCCGGCCATTCGGCGTATCAATTCGGTGCCCGTAGTGATATTGCCCCATTGGTCGCTACCGCCCATTTGCAAGGTGCAGTGGTGGTTTCGATATAGGTGGAGAAAATCATATCCCTGCACCAGTTGATAGGTAAATTCTGTAAAGGACATCCCCTCGCTGCTATCGCCCGTAAGTCTGCTTTTAACCGAATCTTTGGCCATCATGTAATTTACGGTGATATGTTTGCCTACATCGCGAATAAAGCCCAGAAAAGAGAACTCTTTCATCCAATCGTAATTATTTACCATCACCGCCTGGTTGGGCGAACCGCTGGTAAAATCTAAGAACTGTGAAAGCTGTTCCCGCACGCAGGCCTGATTGTGCCGAAGCGTTTCCTCGTCGAGCAAATTGCGCTCGCTCGATTTGCCAGAGGGGTCGCCAATCATTCCCGTTGCGCCGCCCACCAAAGCATAGGGTTTGTGGCCACAGCGCTGGTAAAACGCCAACAGCATTATGGGCACAAGGTTGCCTATGTGCAGGCTATCGGCCGTGGGGTCAAACCCCACATAAGCAGCCCGCATGGTTTCCATGAGATGCGCTTCGGTATCTGGCATCACATCGTGCACCATACCGCGCCATTGCAGTTCCTCTACAAAATTTTTACGTTCCAATTGTGTCTCTTTTAGTTTCAGGCAAAGATAACCCTCTGCTTTTTTAAGTGAAAAGAATACTTCAAAAAAGACTATTTTTGAAATATGATTTTAGTAACCGGTGGTACAGGATTAGTGGGTTCGCACTTGCTTTACGAACTGCTAAAACGCTATGACCGCGTACGGGCCATTTATAGGGCAGAAAGCGATGTGCAACAAGTACGGCACATATTCACCTATTATACTTCTGAAGCAGATGAACTCTACAACCGTATTGAATGGAAATGCGCCAATTTACTGGATATCCCAAAATTATCTGAAGCCTTTGAAGGGGTAACCCACGTTTACCACGCCGCAGCCTATATAAGCTTCGATTCTAAAAATTATGCTGAATTACGCAAGGCCAATGTAGAGGGAACCGCCAACATCGTGAATCTATGCATAAGCAATGCCGTTGCGAAACTTTGCTATGTAAGCAGCGTTGCCACCTTGGGAACTCCCCTAGACCAAGAACCTGCCAATGAAGATACCCACTGGAACCCCGAAGCCAAAAATAGTGTCTATGCGATTACAAAATACGGCGCAGAAATGGAAGTTTGGCGTGGCACGCAAGAGGGCGTTTCAGCAGTTATAGTGAATCCCAGCGTGATCTTGGGCCCGGGATTTTGGACATCGGGTAGCGGTGCCATCATTTCGCTCGCGGCAAGGGGCACGCGATTTTACACTCCTGGAGGAACCGGAGTGGTAGATGTGCGCGATGTAGCTCGTGCTATGCTATGCCTTATGTATTCAGAAATAAGCAATGAGCGTTTCGTGCTAAATGCCCATAACATTTCGTTCAAAGAGCTGATTTCCAGATTTTCAAGTCAATTACAAGCGAAAGCCCCTAGCACACAAATTCCGAAATGGCTCTGTACGTTAACAAGTTATCTAGATGGGCTATCGAGCACATTACTTGGCACAAAACGGAAACTGCCTCTGGCAACCGTTCGCTCCTTATATACCGTGAGCCGTTACGATGGAAGCAAGATAGAACGCCAGTCGCCCGATTTTACGTACACCCCCTTTGAGGACTCCGTGCGGCATATCTCCGAAAAATACCTTCAAGAACACCGTACTTAGTTTCGCGTAGCAGGCTCGGTAAGTTGTGGCGCCACCTCCCGTTGCGAGGGCACGGAATCTAATGGCTGCCCAGCTTTTTCCTCAAAGTCGAGTGATTTCTCCAAGCTATCGGTCACTTTTTGCAATTCTTGCAAGCGATTCTCGACCTGCCGAAACATATCGGCATATACATCCAAATCGGTAGTATAATAGGCATTGCTCTTGGCAAACTGAACGCTGTCTATGTTGTATTTGGCATATATGAACGAATCCAGTTCAATACCCCGTTCGCGCATGGTGCGGTTATTTATGCTTGCCGCGGCATTGCCCAAATAGGATTCGGTCAAGATCGAGACCATTTTCTCCTTGGGTATCAAATCATCGGGTTTTTCAGGTTTTTGAACGTCCTGGCAACCCAATAGCACCCCAAGTAGTATGCCTATATACCATTTTTTCATTAGCGATTGAATGTGAGGCGCTCGCCCTTGCTGCGACCTACAAATTTTGAATTTTCATATACCAAATGGCCATTGATAAAAGTATGGGTGACGCGCGATTTAAAGGTAGTGCCCTCAAATGGGGACCAACCGCATTTGTAAAGTATGTTCTGGCTGTTGACCGTCCATGGCGCCTGCGGATTTATAAGTACCAAATCGGCTTTGTAGCCAGGCCGTATGTAGCCCCGATCTTTTATATCGAATAGAATCGCCGGATTGTGGGCGGTTTTCTGCACTATTTTTTCCATAGATATTTTACCTCTATGGTACATTTCTGTTAGCGCCACCAAGGCGTGCTGTACCAACGGTCCGCCTGAAGGGGCTTCGGTGTACACACTGTTTTTTTCTTCCAAGGTATGCGGGGCGTGGTCTGTGGCGATGATATCGATACGATCATCGTTCAGCGCTTTCCAAAGACCTTCCCGATCTGCCTCGGTTTTCACCGCAGGATTCCATTTGATCTTGGTGCCCTTGGTTTTATAATCTTCATCTGTGAACCATAGGTGGTGGATGCACACTTCTGAAGTAATCTTCTTATCCTTCAACGATTTTTTGTTTCCGAACAGATGCGTTTCCTTTTCGGTGGATAGGTGAAAGACATGCAACCTCGCTCCCGTTTTTTTTGCAAGCTCGATGGCACGGGACGAAGACAAGTAACACGCCTCCTCGCTACGAATCACGGGGTGCAGCTCAATAGGAATGTCGTCTCCATAGATACTCTTTTGCTTCTGAAGGTTTTTCTTAATGGTGGCTTCATCTTCGCAATGTACCGATATAACCATATTCGTTTTGCTGAATATTTTTTCGAGCACTTTTGGGTCGTCTACCAACATATTCCCCGTTGAAGAGCCCAAGAAAATCTTAAGCCCGGCCACCTTTGTGGCATCAACCTTTAAGATTTCGTCGAGGTTGTCGTTGGTACCCCCAAACATAAAGGAATAGTTGGCCCAAGAAGTTTCCTTGGCAATATCGAATTTCTGTTCTAACAATTCGACAGTGGTAGCTTGTGGAACGGTATTGGGCATTTCTATGAATGAGGTAATGCCCCCCGCGACAGCAGCCTTAGATTCGGTTTCTATGGTTGCCTTATGGGTAAGCCCGGGCTCACGGAAATGGACTTGATCGTCGATCATACCAGGCACGAGAAAGCAGCCATCTGCATCGATTACCTTGGTATCTGATGATTTTACGCTAATCGTTTCGGAAACCTCGGCGATACGGTCGCCCTCCACCAGTACATCGCCTCGAAATATCTTGCCTTCGTTTACTATTTCAGCATTCTTAATTAAAATCGTCTTCATTAAATCTCGTTAAAATTGTTATTGCCAAATAGGCTGTTGAATTTCATCTTCAGTACGCCAAAAACGGCTTCGGAAATAATACCTGTGCTCATTTTCGATTCTCCCTTGGTACGATCGGTAAAGATTACCGGGACCTCCTTTAATCTAAATTTTGCCAGGTATGCCTTAAATTTCATTTCGATTTGAAACGCATACCCTACGAACTGTATTTTATCGAGGTTGATTTTTTCCAGTACGTGCCGTTGGTAGCATATGAATCCAGCCGTGGTGTCCTGTACCGGCATTCCCGTTACAAGCCTTACGTATTTGCTGGCCAACCAAGACATTAAAACACGGCTCATAGGCCAATTTACCACGTTCACCCCCTTGATATAGCGCGAACCGATGGCAACATCGTAGTCGTCGCGATTGCATGCATTGTAGAGGCGAATCAAATCGTTGGGATTGTGGGAGAAATCGGCATCCATTTCGAATATGAACTGGTACGATCTCTGTAAAGCCCATTTAAATCCAGCGATGTAGGCGGTGCCCAGCCCCAACTTTTCCTCCCGTTCCAATAAAAACAACCGATCCTCAAAATGCCCTGAGAGCTTCTTTACCGCATCGGCCGTACCATCTGGGGAGCCATCATCAACCACCAAAATATCGAAATCGCGTTGCAGGGAAAAAATATTCTTAATAAGGCGCTCGATATTCTCAATTTCATTGTAAGTGGGTATAACCACCAAGGCGTTTTGCATACTCCCCCTTTTTGGGCAAATGTACCGTTTTTTAGGCAAATAAATGTGAAGGAAATGGTAAGGGCAAACGATTAAGAAAGGTAATTTAACGTACCTTTATCGCAAAATTGCGGTAGCTGTGCAACCTATTGAGAGACATGTGGAATCGAACGACTGGGTAACACTTTTATTGGTGGGTTGCCTACTTTTCTTAACCCTCGCGAAATATCTATATCCGAAACGGTTCCAGGAATTTGTACAGCTCCCCTTAACCAACAAGTATTTTTCGCTGCAAGGCAAGAACGATACCGTGGAACACCCGTTTAACGTTCTATTGTTTATACCGCAGGCCATCTCTGTATCGCTATTGATATATCTATCGCTAAAAACCCTTTATCCTAGTTTTGTTACGGTCAACCCATGGCTCTACGTTCAGCTTTTGGGAGGATATACCGTCTTTGTGCTTGCAAAGTACTATATCGAGAAGATCGTTGCGAATGTTTTCTCCATCGATGGACTTATAAACAACTACTTGTACCAGAAACTTAGCTACAGAAATTTCTTGGCAATTCTGGTTTTTGTGGCCAACTTGCTATTTGTCTATGTGGTTTCCCCTTCGCCTACCGTGCTGGTATTGGCGGTCATCTTTCTAGTGCTATTAAACGGTATCGCGCTGTTATACAGCTACAAAAAAAACACATCGGTGATATTTAGCCATTTCTTTTATTTTATTTTGTATCTTTGCGCACTTGAAATTTCACCTTACATTATACTGTACAAGACGTTGGTATAAACTTGAAATGTAAAAACTAGCAGCTTATGAAAGTGAAGACTATTTTGGTGTCCCAACCTGAACCGAAAGTTGAAAACTCACCGTATTTCGACTTGGTGGAAAAGCAAAAGGTTAAAATCGATTTTCGGCCCTTCATTCACGTAGAAGGGGTTGCCGGAAAAGATGTGCGGGCCCAAAAAGTTGACCTTACAAAATACACCGCCATAATCCTTACAAGCCGTAACGCCGTAGACCATTTCTTCAGAATTGCCGAAGAGCTTCGTTACAAGGTGCCAGATACGATGAAGTATTTTTGCCAGAGCGAGGCGGTAGCATACTACCTTCAAAAATATGTAGTGTACCGCAAACGGAAAATCTACGTAGGGAAGCGCACTTTTACTGAATTGTCGCCCCTTATCAAAAAATACAAGAATGAAAAGTTCCTGTTGCCCTCTTCAGATAAGCTGAAGCCAGAGGTACCCACGGTGTTAAATGATTTGAAGGTAGACTGGAAACAGGCGACCTTTTATAAAACTGTGGTGAGCGACCTATCTGATCTGCGAGACGTATATTATGATATTCTCGTATTCTTCAGCCCTAGCGGAATTGTATCGTTATTCGAGAATTTTCCAGATTTCAAGCAGAATGACACCCGTATTGCAGTGTTCGGCAATACCACGGTAAAAGCCGCCACCGAAAACGGATTGCGGGTAGACATCCAGGCACCTACGCCCGAGACTCCTTCCATGACCATGGCGCTCGAAAAATACATTAAAGAGGCCAATAAAAAATAACCTGCCGCAGGTAGAACATAAAAAAAGCGCTGGGTAATCCAGCGCTTTTTTTATGCGTAAGCGTTTGTAGCGTTTTAACTCTGCAAGGGAGCCCCGGCCATAATCTCATCATTGGCAAACTCTTCGAATTTCTTAAAGTTCTCCTTAAACGAAGCGGCCAATTCCTTTGCTTGTATATCGTACGCTTTTTTGTTCTTCCAAGTATCCTTCGGGTTTAGCACTTCCGAAGGCACACCAGGACAGCTTTGCGGTACGTCCAGACCGAAAATAGGGTGCTGCTCGAAAGCGACATCGTTAAGATGGCCGTTTAGGGCCGCGGTAATCATCGCCCGTGTGTATTTGAGTTTCATTCGGGTGCCTATACCGTAAGGACCACCTGTCCAACCGGTATTGACTAGCCAAACGTTCACACCGGCCTTTTTCATTTTAGCACTGAGCATTTCGGCATATTTTGTAGGGTGCAGTGGCATAAAGGGCGCACCAAAACACGCAGAGAAACTTGGCAGCGGCTCGTCGATACCTGCCTCGGTTCCCGCAACCTTTGCGGTATAACCGCTAATGAAGTGGTAGGCGGCTTGCCCTGGCGTTAGCTTGGAGATTGGGGGCAGCACACCAAACGCATCGGCAGTAAGGAAGAAAATGTTCTTCGGGTTCTGGCCTATCGAAGGCTCCTGTATGTTGTCTATATGGTAAATAGGATAGCTTACGCGGGTATTTTGCGTTATGGAAACATCGGCATAATCTACCACCCCGTTATCATCCATTACCACATTTTCCAATATCGCACCTGGTTTAATAGCATGGTAGATGTCGGGTTCATTTTCTTCTGAAAGGTTGATTACCTTCGCATAACATCCTCCCTCAAAATTGAAGATGGTATTCTCTGCGGTCCAGCCGTGCTCGTCATCACCAATCAACTTTCGGTTAGGATCTGCAGAAAGCGTGGTCTTACCCGTTCCGGAGAGGCCGAAAAAAATAGCCGTTTCCCCATCTTCGCCCACATTGGCAGAGCAGTGCATGGGCATGGTATTTTTATAGACGGGCAGGATAAAGTTCAAGGCAGAGAAAATGCCCTTTTTTATTTCACCGGTATAGCCGGTACCACCAATGAGTGCAATTTTCTTGGTAAAATTCAAGATGGCAAAATTGTGCTGCCGGGTACCATCTACTTCAGGATCGGCCATAAAACCAGGAGCGTTCACTACAGTCCACTCGGGTGTAAAACCTTCCAGCTCTTCTTCCGTAGGTCGCAAGAACATATTATAGGCAAACATGTTGCTCCAGGGGTACTCGTTTATGACGCGTATATTTAAACGGTAGTCGTCGTCTGCACACGCGTAACTGTCCCTTACATATACTTTTTTATTGGAAAGGTAATCGGTTACCTTGTCGTAAAGGCGGTCGAACATATCGGTAGGAAACGGGATATTAATGTTGCCCCACCAAACCTTATCGCGAGTTACATCATCCTTTACGATAAATCGATCTTTGGGCGAACGTCCGGTAAATTCGCCGGTATGTACTGCCAGGGCACCGCTGGAAGCTTCCTTGCCCTGTCCTTTTTCTAGTGTTTCGTTGTGTAGTTGTTCGGAGGAAAGTTGATACTTAACTGTTGCATTTTTGATTCCGTATGCATCTAACGAAATCGTCTTTGTAGTTTGGTTATTACCTACCATACCTTATTTTAATTGTTGTGGAGTACAAAAATAATAATTCTGAAACAGAAAGCGTGCTTTTCAACTTGAATTGTTACGACTTTAACGTACCCATTCCGAAGGCCAAACGCAGCCAACCCACTATAAACAACAGCCCTCCCAACGGGGTAACAGGACCAAGAAAACCTACTGAAAACGGCAGCGCTTCCCGTAACGCCAAGAGGTAGATAGACCCTGAAAAAAGGACTATGGCCACCAGGAATATCCGGAACACCCAAACCTTGGTGTTATGCGGAATGGCCCCCGCGAAACCCAGTCCAAATAGGGCGAGCACGTGATACATTTGGTAGCGCACCCCTGTCTCGAAACTAGCCACTGCCTCAACGGATACCAATTGTTTGAGTCCGTGGGCACCAAAGGCGCCAATGGCAATGGTTACCGCAGCTAGAATGGCTGCGGTTATGACTATTTTTTTATCGAATTCGCTCATAGGTTCCGCCAACATTTTAGTATTTTCGTTTTTTCTGAAATGAACTTCAAAATTACGAAAAACTACCCATGCGAAACATATTAATTATCGGTGCCGGCCGTTCCTCTACCAGTTTGATAAAATACCTGTTGGACCGCTCTGAGGACGAAGAGCTTTTCATTACTATTGGCGACCTCTCCATTAGCCACGCACAAAAATATACCAATGGCCACCCCAATGCGCGGGCCATAATGTTAGATATCTTTAATGAACCCGATAGGCGCGAGGCCATTGAAGCCGCCGATTTGGTAATTAGTATGTTGCCCGCCCGCTACCATATTGAGGTCGCGAAGGACTGCCTGGAATTTGGCAAGCATATGGTGACCGCCAGCTATATTAGCAACGAGATGCAATCTCTCAATTCGAAGGTTACTAGCAAGGGACTTATATTTATGAACGAAATTGGGCTAGACCCGGGGATAGACCACATGAGCGCTATGCAAGTAATTGATCGCATACGCGACAATGGCGGCAAAATGCTGCTGTTCGAGTCATTTACCGGTGGCCTTGTGGCACCAGAGAGCGATGACAACCTGTGGCATTACAAATTTACGTGGAATCCCAGAAACGTCGTGGTAGCCGGGCAAGGCGGCGCTGCCGAATTTATTCAGGAAGGCACCTACAAATACATTCCCTATCACCGTTTGTTTCGAAGAACCGAATTCCTGGAAATTGAGGGACACGGCCGATTTGAGGGATACGCTAATCGAAACTCCTTGAAATACCGAAGCATATACGGCCTCGAAGATGTACTAACCTTGTACCGCGGCACCATTCGAAGGGTGGGCTTTAGCAAGGCGTGGAACATGTTCGTGCAATTGGGAATGACCGATGATGGGTATACCATCCCCAATTCAGAAGAACTTAGTTATAGGGAGTTCGTAAACCTGTTCCTTCCCTATTCGCCTACCGATTCGGTAGAGCTGAAGTTGCGCCACAACCTGAAAATAGACCAAGACGACCTAATGTGGGGAAAACTGGAAGAGCTTGACATCTTCAATCCCGATAAAAAAATAGGCATAAAAGATGCCACCCCGGCCCAAGCACTACAGAAAATCTTAGAGGACAAATGGACCTTGCAACCCGATGATAAGGATATGATTGTGATGTACCATAAATTTGGCTACGAACTTAACGGAATCAAGAAACAGATAGACAGCAACATGGTGCTCGTAGGTGAGAACCAAAGCCATACGGCTATGGCAAAAACCGTAGGACTTCCAGTAGCCATGGCCGCTTTAAAAATATTGAACGGAGAAATTACCTCCCCCGGCGTACAGCTGCCCATTAGCAAGGAGGTATACCAACCCATCTTAGCCGAACTGAAAGAACACGGCATTCAATTTAAAGAGCATTTTACCGAATATTTGGGATACAACCCAGATAATGTGCAGGGGTAATTTTGAAAATATAGTGCCTGAGTCCTCAAGAGACTGAATTCGGTTTTAAATGAGAAATTGTAGTATTCCAAACTCGCTACCCTCTAAACAAAAAAATCCGGCGATTCGCCGGATTTTTTTTGCTCCAAATTGCGATTAATCGCGACCGCCCATAAACATACTTATAAAGTATAGCAATGTTGCCAGTGAACCCAACGCAGCCACTACATAGGTGCGTGCGGCCCATTTTAGGGCGTCCTCCGCTCCATCGTGCTCTTGCGGGGTCACCATATTTTCGGTTTCCAACCAAGCGAGCGCGCGTTTACTGGCGTCAAATTCCACCGGCAGGGTGATAAAGGCAAACACGGTAGTCGCCGCGAACAGGATAATACCCACCAGGAACAGGGTATTGCCCAGGCCGGTCATAGAGGTGGCGAAGGTAAGTACCAATCCCGCCATGATGACGAAATTGGAAAGCTTGCTCGCCACGCCAACCACCGGTACGATGGCCGAACGCATTTGCAACCAGCTATAAGCCGTAGCGTGCTGTACCGCGTGCCCAACCTCGTGAGCAGCTACCGCGGCCGCAGCGGCATTGCGCTGCATATAGACGGGTTCGCTAAGATTTACCGTTTTCTTGGCAGGATTGTAATGGTCGGTGAGTTGCCCAGGCGTCGAGATGACCTCCACGTCGTGTATGCCGTGGTCTGCCAACATTTTTTCGGCAATCTCCTTGCCGCTCATACCGTTCTGCAGGTGCACCTTTGAGTATTTTTTGAACTTGCTCTTCAGCTTATTGCTTACGTACATGCTCACCAAAAAGATGGCGCCCGCTAATATATAATATCCAATCATTTTCTTACTTTTTTAAAATTTAAAGATACGTAGGGAAAAGCAAAAAGCGTGCTAAAATTAGCCCACAATATTCACAATCTTTCCGGGTACCACGATTACCTTTTTTGGGGCACGGCCCGCTAGGTAATATTCGGTTTTTTCGTGTGCCATTACGGCAGCCTCGATGTCCTCCTTTGCCATATCGAGTGGCAGTTCTAAGGTAAAACGGGTCTTGCCGTTAAAGGAAATGGGATATTCCTTCGTGCGCTCTTCAAGATATTTTTCCTCGAATTTAGGAAAGGCAGCGGTTGAGATACTCTCGCTATGCCCCAGTTTTTGCCATAATTCTTCTGAAATATGCGGTGCGTACGGGGACAACAGTACCACCAATGGCTCCAATACGTCACGGCTGTTGCAGCCTTGGGCGCCCAGTTCGTTCACGGCAATCATAAAGGTAGAAACCGATGTGTTGAAACTGAAGCTCTCAATATCTTCTTCCACCTTCTTGATGGTCTTATGAAGAATGCGCAAACTCTCCCCGGAAGCCGGTTCTTCTGAAACGGAGAAAACACCGCCCTGGTTCCCTTCCGAAGCTATTCCCGTATGGTATAGCTTCCAAAGTTTTTTCAAGAAACTATGCACCCCGGTAATCCCGGCCGTGTTCCAAGGTTTGGCCTGTTCCAGTGGCCCTAGGAACATCTCGTACATCCGCAGGGTATCGGCGCCGTAGCGCTCGCAAATATCGTCTGGGTTGACCACATTGTATTTGGACTTCGACATTTTCTCGACCGCCCGCATCACTTTAAATGCGCCATCCTTTTCGGTAATGAATTCTGAATCTTCATATTCCGGTCGCCAAGCCTTGAACGCCTCGATGTCAAGTTCGTTGGAATGGTTTACAAAGGATACATCGGCGTGGATAGGCTGCATTACATTTCCCGGCTTCATTCCAGCAGAAACAAAGGTATTACTTCCTTCCAATCGGTTTACGAAAGCACTCTCCCCCAAGATCATTCCTTGGTTGATTAGCTTCTTGAACGGCTCATCTACAGGCAGCACCCCACGATCGTACAAAAACTTAACCCAAAAGCGGCTGTATAGCAAATGTCCCGTGGCGTGCTCGCTACCGCCTACGTACAAGTCTACCTGACGCCAATACGCCATCGCTTCTTTACTGGCCAATGCTTGGTCGTTGCGCGGATCCATATAGCGGAACATATAGCAGCTACTGCCCGCCCAGCCCGGCATGGTATTCAGCTCTAGGGGAAACACAGTTTCGTGGTCGATTTTCTCGTTGGAAACCACCTTGTTTTGCTCGCTGTCCCAAGCCCAGGTATCGGCCCTGCCCAGGGGCGGCTCGCCATCTTCGGTTGGCAGGTATGCCGAAACCTCTGGAAGGGTAAGCGGCAAATAGCGTTCGTCTATCAATTGTGGCAGCCCATTTTTGTAGTATACGGGAAAAGGTTCTCCCCAATAGCGCTGCCTGCTGAAAACTGCATCGCGCAGGCGATAATTGACCTTCCCCTTGCCGGCACCTTTTTGCTCCAGCGCCTCAATCACCTTATTGGTTGCTTCTTTATATTGAAGTCCGTTCAGGAAATCGCTATTCGCGATCACGGTTTTGTCCTTATCGGAGAAGGCCCCTTCCGAAATATCGATTCCTTCAAAAATGTTCGGAATGGGAATCTCGAAGTGACGGGCGAAATCGTAATCTCTTTGGTCTCCACAGGGCACACTCATTACGGCGCCCGTACCGTAGCCCGCCAGCACATAATCGCCAATATAGATCGGGATGGGCTTTCCGGTAAAGGGATGTTGGGCATAGGCACCCGTGAACGCGCCCGTTACGGTTTTTACATCTGCCATACGCTCGCGCTCGCTACGCTTGGCGGTGGCTTCAATGTATTTTTCTACTTCTGCTTTTTGGGCCTCGGTAGTAATTTCCCGAACCAGTTCGTGCTCTGGCGCCAAGGTCATAAAGCTAACCCCAAAAATGGTATCGGGACGGGTAGTGAATACTCCTATGGTATGTTCAGAATTTTGAATTTTAAATTGCACTTCGGCACCCTCGCTCCTTCCAATCCAATTGGTTTGCGAATCTTTTAACGGCTGTGGCCAATCTATGGTATCGAGCCCGTCCAGCAATCGTTGGGCATACGCCGTAATGCGCATGCTCCACTGCTTCATTTTCTTGCGTACCACGGGAAATCCGCCACGTTCTGAAACACCGTTCACAATCTCGTCGTTGGCTAGCACGGTGCCCAACTGAGGGCACCAGTTCACTTCGGTCTCTGCCAAATAGGTTAAACGATAGTGCAAGAGTAGCTGTTGTTTTTCTTCTGAAGAATAACGGCTCCACTGTTGGGCAGTTATTGACGGAGTATCGGTATCGCAAGCTGCGTGTACGTTTTGGTTCCCTTCCGAAGACAAAATCGATTCCAACTCTATAATGGGGCGGGCCTTGTCCTGTTGGTAATCGTACCAGCTGTTGAAAAGCTGCATGAAAATCCACTGGGTCCATTTGTAATACGCGGGATCGCTGGTACGCACCTCACGGCTCCAATCGAAGGAAAAACCCATTTTGTCCAATTGCTCGCGATACCGGGCTATGTTCTCTTGCGTGGTTTTTCGTGGGTGCTGGCCCGTTTGGATGGCATATTGCTCGGCCGGTAGCCCAAACGAATCGTATCCCTGCGGATGCAGTACGTTAAAACCCTTATGCCGCTTGTAGCGCGCATAAATATCGCTGGCAATGTAGCCGAGTGGATGTCCCACGTGCAGGCCGGCGCCCGAGGGGTACGGGAACATATCCAGTACGTAGTATTTTGGTCTTTCAGAAGTATTGGAAGCCTTGAAGGTTTGGTGGTCTGCCCAATACTCCTGCCATTTTTTTTCTATAGCGTTAAAGTCGTACGTTGCCATTGCAGCGGTTTGAAAATGAAGGGCAAATTTAAGGCTATTGTACGAAAGACGAAAGGGGAAACGTTATCAAAAAAACGGTGGGCACGAGCCATTTTTTTAAGTGCGAGTCGCACGGGCTCTTGCTTAGTTTTGTACTTTTACCGCATCAATGATTACAGAGTATGGCATCATCGTTTGAAAAATATCAAAAACGCAGGTTGATTTCCTCCTATTTTTCGGTGGTCATTAGTATTTCGCTTGTGCTGTTCCTACTGGGGCTGCTCGGGTTGCTAGTGCTCAACACCAAAAAAGTAGCCGATCATTTTAAAGAGCAAATTGCGTTAACGGTGTATTTGAAGGATAGCGCCAAAGAAGTAGAGGTAACCCAATTAAAACAGAGCTTGGCGCTGGCCGAATACACTAAAAGCGCCGAATACATCTCCAAGGAACAAGCTGCAGAAGAACATAGCGCCACTATTGGGGAAAATTTTATGGAATTTTTGGGGGAAAATCCCTTGCAGAACAGTATCGATGTTTACCTGCTGGCCGATTATGTGTCGCCCGAGCAATTGGAAGATATCTCCACACAACTATCTAACAAAGATTTTGTAGATGAAGTAGTGTACGACAAACCCCTTATCGCCCTGCTCAACGATAATGTTAAAAAGATAAGCCTTTGGGTGCTTATTGTAAGTGGCGTTTTTCTGTTCATTGCAGTTCTGCTTATTAATAGCTCTATACGGCTCTCGGTATACGCCAAGCGTTTTACCATAAAAACCATGCAAATGGTGGGCGCTACAAAAGGATTTATACGCCGCCCCTTTATCTGGAAAAGCATAAAATTGGGAATGATAGGCGCCGTGCTGGCCCTCGTAGGAATGGGACTGGTGCTGTATTATCTCGACCAAAGCTTCCCCGAACTTCAATTGCTTCAGGATAGATTATTACTGGTAGCCTTGTTTTTAGGGGTTTTCGCAATAGGTATTTTTATAAGTTGGCTGAGCACCTTTTTTGCCACCCAGCGTTTCTTAAATCTAAGAACAGATGAACTCTACTATTAAAAAATTAGGAATACTGTGCTTGGCCGCAATAATGATGAGCGGCTGCATTATTCGCGATTCCTCCGAAGAACAATGCGAAGTTAAAAACATCACGGTCGTGAAAGTGGAAGAAGGTAGCTCCAAAGACCTGGTACTGTATGACGCCAATGGCGATTTTTACTATGTAAACCGCGGGCTGGAACACAGTTTTACAATGGAGCGAGCCGCAACCGAGATATTAAATAAAACCGTTACCTTGCACCTCCATACGTTCTGGTTTGGACGGGAGAGCAAACATATATCGCAACTGGAAGTAGATGGCACCGTTTTATATACAGAGTTTGCTGAACCTGTTGGGACCGTAACCAATTAAAAAACACTGTTTTGGGAGAGCAAAAACGAAAAGAGGAAGCAAAGAAGAACCGGTTTATCTTTGAACGGAAAAATTATATTTTCATGCTCATTGGCGTTGCGTGCATTGCCCTAGGATTTATCTTAATGGCCGGCGGCGGCAGTGACGACCCCAATGTATTCAATCCTGAAATTTATAGCTGGCGGCGCATTCGCTTGGCTCCGGCCCTTATCTTGATCGGGTTTGGCATCGAGGTATACGCCATCCTCTTGAACCCCCATAAAGAAGAGTAACCTATGGAGCTATGGGATGCCATTCTTTTGGGCATAGTTCAAGGGTTTACCGAGTTTCTACCCGTATCGTCCAGCGGTCATCTCGAATTGGGCAAAGCCCTTTTGGGCGATACCTCGGTTCCAGAGGAGAGCTTGCTGTTTACCGTAGTGCTCCATTTTGCCACTGCGTTAAGCACCTTGGTAGTATTTCGAAAGGACATCGTTGCCATTATAGGGGGTTTGTTCAAGTTTACCTGGAATGAAGAAACCCAGTTTACCGTAAAAATTGTACTCTCCATGTTGCCTGCGGCGATTATTGGCGTGCTATTCGAGGAACAGCTCGAATCATTTTTTGGGGGGAGCATTGCCTTTGTCGGCGCCATGCTCATTGTGACTGCCATTTTGCTTTTTTTGGCAGATCGCGCACAAAATACCGGCCAGCCAGTTTCCTATAAGGATTCCCTCATTATTGGTATCGCACAGGCAATTGCCATGCTTCCGGGGATTTCCAGAAGCGGTGCCACCATTTCTACTTCAGTACTCTTGGGGAACGATAAGGGCAAAGCCGCACGCTTTTCCTTTTTAATGGTCGTGCCACTTATCTTCGGAAAGATAGCAAAAGACCTTTTGAGCGGTGAGCTTTCTGCCGAAACCACCAACCTAACTACCCTGGGAGCTGGGTTTGCAGCCGCGTTTGTTTGCGGACTCATTGCCTGCACTTGGATGATCGCCCTAGTTCGGCAAAGCAAGTTGC
>CAZXDP010000026.1:0-34246 GCA_964639255.1 uncultured Flavobacteriaceae bacterium | reverse complement strand
GCCTTATAAAAGGTGGCGATTTGAATAATGCCATCGTATATGTTGATAAGGAGCTATCGCCCGAAACGATGGAGAAGCTTCGGGACGCTTTTAAGAAAGACGAAATTTCGGTGAAGCCCAATGGGATTTTAGACAACCTAACCCTACATTACCCAAACGAAGCCGCTCGACACAAACTGCTCGATGTGCTTGGAGACTTGGCATTGATAGGAACGCGCATTCGCGGAAAGGTTATCGCCAACAAACCGGGTCACCACGTAAATACACAATTCGCAAAGAAATTGGCCAAGATCATCAAAATAGAAAGTCGCAACAAAATCCCGAAATTTGACACCTCCAAACCACCGGTGAAAGATGTGAACCAAATTATGGATATGCTGCCGCACCGACCTCCATTTTTGCTGGTAGACAAAATTCTGGAACTTTCCGATGAGCACGTAGTAGGCTTGAAAAATGTGACCATGAACGAGCCCTTTTTTGTGGGCCATTTTCCAGGAGCACCCGTAATGCCAGGCGTTCTAATTGTGGAAGCTATGGCGCAAACCGGTGGCATCTTGGCCTTGAGCACAGTTCCAGATCCTGAGAACTACCTTACCTTCTTTATGAAGATCAATAACGTAAAATTCAAGCAGCAGGTAAACCCTGGGGATACCCTGTTTTTCAAACTCGACCTTATATCGCCCATTCGCAGGGGTATTGTACATATGTCTGGCAATGCTTATGCCAACGATAAGCTCGTTACCGAGGCCGAGCTCATGGCGCAGATCGTAAAATCTAAAAACAACTAAATGAATCAACCGCTAGCATACGTCCACCCGGGCGCAAAAATTGCCAAAAATGTAGTGATAGAGCCTTTTACCACCATTCACAACAATGTTGTAATTGGCGAGGGTACGTGGATAGGCTCTAACGTAACGATCATGGAGGGTGCCCGAATAGGAAAAAATTGCAATATTTTTCCGGGGGCCGTAATTTCTGCAATTCCGCAGGACCTAAAGTTTCAGGATGAGGAAACCACCGCTGAAATTGGCGATAATACCACCATTCGCGAATATGTTACCGTAAATCGGGGTACCGTAGACCGTGGCAAAACCGTTATTGGAAATAATTGCCTAATTATGGCTTATTGCCACATTGCGCACGACTGTATTGTAGGCAACCATTGTATTTTCTCGAACAACAGTACGTTGGCAGGGCATATTACCGTAGGCGATTACGTGGTGTTGGCGGGGATGACTGCCGTTCACCAATTCTGTATGATAGGCAACCACGCTTTTGTTACGGGTGGTTCGCTGGTAAGAAAGGATGTCCCTCCATTTGTAAAGGCCGCCAGAGAGCCGCTATCATATGTCGGTATCAATTCCATTGGCCTGCGCAGGCGTGGGTACGATTCAGAAAAAATTAGGGAAATTCAAAATATTTACAGAATTCTCTACCAACAGAACTACAACAATACCCAGGCTTCAGAAATTATCGAAGCTGAAATGGAAGCCACTCCAGAGCGCGATGAAATTCTGCAGTTTATCAAGAATTCCAAGCGGGGCATCATGAAGGGCTACTTCAGCAGTAACTAACCTAACCATAAAAAATAGCTAGGGGATCAACCCTTTAAAAACAGATTACACTCTATGGCAACAACATCAGATATTAGAAAAGGACTCTGCATTCGTTTTAACAACGATATTTATAAAATAATCGAATTTTTGCACGTAAAGCCGGGGAAGGGCCCTGCCTTCGTTCGTACGAAGTTGAAAAGTGTCACCTCCGGTAAAGTAGTTGACAATACCTTTTCGGCCGGGCACAAGATTGAGGACGTACGGGTCGAGACCCATAAATTTCAGTTTTTATACAACGAAGGGGAATTCTTTCATTTTATGAATACCGAAGATTATACCCAAATTCGATTGATGAAGGACGCGCTTGATACGCCGGAACTGATGAAAGAAGGTGAAGTAGTAACCGTGATCATCAATGCCGAGGATAATATGCCTCTTTCGGTGGAAATGCCGCCACATGTCATTTTGGAAGTTACCGCTACCGAGCCCGGTGTAAAAGGTAATACCGCTACGAATGCCACGAAGCCGGCTACCGTTGAAACCGGAGCACAGATAAACGTGCCGCTTTTTATCAATGAAGGGGACAAGATTCGGGTAGATACCGAAAAAGGGCAATACCAGGAACGGGTTAAAGAATAGCAGACCTTGAAGCGCCTATTTATTTTATTATTGCTAGTGGCATGTGCTTGCTCTAAAGATGACGGTGATTCCTCAACCGCCACGACCGCTATAGAAATAACTGTAACCCTTATGGAAATAACCAATGTAACGAACCGAACGGCGTCTTTTGCGGGTTCGGTTACCGTTAGTGAGGGTGCCATAGTGAGCGATAAAGGTTTTGTTTGGAGCTTGCTGCCCAATCCTACCCTTCAAACGACCCACGTTTATCGTGCGGGGGTTGGTACTGGAACCTTTACTACTGAGGCTACCTTATTATCAAAAAATACCGAATATTTTGTACGGGCCTTTGCCACTGTAGGAGAAGATACGGTCTATAGCGAAGGGCGCTCCTTTATTACAACCAATGATTGCGAGAACGTCGTGTATAGCGGTGACGTATTGCCTATAAACCAGGACCAAATTGATGAATTTGGTAGCATTGGGTATTGCGCAATTGATGGGTATTTAAGGATAAGCGATGTGGGCAACTTTCCACCCATTACAGATTTAAGTCCACTAAGCTCTATTGAAAATGTAGAATTCCTATTCATAGATAACAATTATTGGCTTGAAAATCTCGATGGATTAGAGAATCTTACTTCAAGTCTTGGCGTAGAAATTCGCCATAATAATCGTTTGGTGGAAATAGATGGACTTAAAAATCTTAGCGCCCCTAATGTAAAAGTCGTTATTAAGTACAACGACGCATTGGAAAATTTAGATGGATTAATTGGTTTAACAGGGTTGGGCTACAATTTAATCGCGCTGCTAGTGGAAGAGAATCGGTCGCTCATTAACATTGACGGGCTTCAAAATGTCATATCGACCCGAGGTAGGATCATGATAAGAGGGAATGACAATTTAGAAAACATAGAGGGTCTCAAAAATCTTCAAACTGTTAATGGCGAATTAACCATACATACAAATCAAAACCTACAAAGTTTACAAGGCCTTAGAAGCTTACGCCATATACAGAAAGACTTATATATTGTCTTTAACGATAATTTAGCAATTTTAAACGGGCTCGAAAATTTGGAAAGGGTTGAGAATTTAGACATTATTTTCAATTACGCACTTTCCGATTTATGTGCCCTCACCGGTTTGGTTGCCTCTGGGGGTGTTTCGGGTAACTACCGAGTTGATGGTAATGCCTACAACCCCTCCCAACAGGATATCTTAGACGGTAATTGCAGCCAATAATATTTGCTATATTTGAACTATGAAATTTTCGCCACCCCAAACCTTACAATCTATTGCCCAGATTCTGCATTGCGATTATGTGGGTGCAGACGATTTTCCCGTCATGGGAATGAACGAGATACACGTTGTACGGCCCGGCGATATCGTGTTCGTAGATCATCCCAAATACTATGACAAAGCCTTGGCATCGCTGGCCACCGTTATCCTCATCAACAAAGAGGTAGAGTGCCCCCCTGGTAAGGCCTTGTTAATTTCTGAAGATCCCTTTCGCGATTTCAATAAACTCACGAACCATTTTAACCCATTTCAGCCAGCACGGGCGGTAATTGCAGATTCTGCGCGCCTGGGCAAGCATACTATCATACAGCCCAATGTTTTTATTGGCAACAATGTGACAATAGGTGATGATTGTATTATCCACTCCAACGTTGCTATTTACGACAATGCGGTAATAGGGAATGGGGTAATTATCCACGCCGGAACAGTACTTGGCGGGGACGCATTTTACTATAAAAATCGACCCGAAAAGTTCGACAAGCTGCTTAGCGGGGGCAATGTGGTAATTCACGACAACGTTGAAATAGGGGCACTATGTACAATCGACAAAGGTGTCACGGCCTCCACGACCATCGGTGAAGGTACCAAGCTCGACAATCAAGTGCACGTGGGTCACGATACCATTATAGGCAAGCGTTGTCTTATCGCGTCTCAAGTGGGCATTGCCGGTTGCGTGCTTATTGAAGATTTCGTAACCATTTGGGGCCAGGTAGGAATAACGAGCGGCGTTACCATAGGCGAAAAAGCGATCATTTCTGCACAAAGCGGAGTGAGTAAATCGCTTCCCGGATATAAATCGTATTTCGGCACGCCAGCCGATGAATTCCGAAAAAAATATAAGGAGTTGGCATCGATTCGCTTAATTCCAGATATAATTGACAAAATCGACAAATTGTAATGAGCAAAAAAGCCAAGGAAGTTGTAAGAAATTTTTATCAATCAGATCTGTTGAAGGACGAAGAGGTTCTGGAACGTTTTTTCGACCCTGAAATCGTCCTTATTTGGAACAGTAGCGAAGGCCTTTCCATTCTTCATTATGACGACCTTGCTTCGTTCTTTTCTGAAATACGCCGAACCTACGACGATCTGCGGGTAGAGGTAAGCCACCTTTTGGAAGACAGCGGCCACGTAACGGTTCGTTACAAATACTATATAAAGACCATCGAAAACCCAGACGAAGAGCTTGGAATTGCGCATTTTATCGCTATCTGGGAGGTAAAGGATGGCAAGATTTTTCGCGGCTATCAGGTGAGTCAGCCCGTAACCGAAAAAGACGATACTACAGAGTCATATCATAAGGTTAAAGTATAATATCGCTTTAATACCTTGTTGAAAAACGGTATCTTTGCCCCTTATATTTTAAAAGGTATCCAATACCTAGAGGGAAGAACATTAAACAGAGCAAAAACAAAAATTTCATACAAAGCATGAGTGTTTTAGTAAATAAAGATTCAAAAATTATTGTTCAAGGCTTTACAGGAAGCGAAGGAACCTTTCACGCAGAGCAAATGATCGAGTACGGAACCAACGTTGTTGGTGGTGTTACGCCTGGCAAGGGAGGGCAGAAACATTTGGAGAAGCCTGTGTTCAACACCGTATCGGAAGCGGTAGCGGAAACAGGGGCCGATGTTTCGATCATTTTTGTTCCGCCCGCCTTCGCAGCCGATGCCATTATGGAAGCGGCCAACGCAGGCATTAAGGTAATTATTACCATCACCGAGGGCATTCCAGTAGGGGATATGATCAAGGCGGCAGATTATATTAAAGATAAAGACTGTCGATTAATTGGTCCAAACTGTCCAGGGGTTATCACTCCAGGAGAGGCGAAGGTAGGTATTATGCCTGGTTTTGTGTTTAAAAAAGGAAAAGTAGGCGTGGTTTCCAAATCGGGAACACTCACCTACGAAGCGGCAGACCAAGTGGTGAAGCAAGGTTTGGGCATTACCACAGCAATTGGTATTGGGGGAGACCCAATAATTGGCACTACCACGAAAGAAGCGGTAGAGCTTCTCATTAACGATGATGAAACAGAAGCTGTGGTTATGATTGGCGAAATTGGAGGACAATTGGAGGCAGATGCCGCTCGTTGGTATAAGGAGAGCGGAAGCAAAAAGCCAATCGTAGGTTTCATTGCTGGTGAAACTGCGCCCGCCGGTCGAACCATGGGACACGCCGGTGCTATTGTGGGCGGAAGTGACGACACTGCCCAAGCCAAGAAAAAAATTATGCGCGAGTGTGGTATCCATGTGGTAGATTCACCTGCCGAGATTGGCAAGAAGGTTGCCGAGGTGCTTTCATAACACGCACTGGCATTACAATAATGGAAAAGTCCTGTTAGTATTAGCAGGGCTTTTTTTATATTTGAAGTACGCGAGGCGCCGCTCATCATTAGCGTCCATACATCAACCAATTTAGACAATATGAAATTATTAGAAGGTAAAACTGCTATTATTACTGGAGGTAGCCGAGGTATCGGAAAAGGAATCGTGGAAACATTTGCCAAGCACGGTGCCAATATTGCATTTACGTACAATTCCTCTAAGGAATCGGCCGAAGCCATAGCAAATGAGGTGTCGAAGAAAGGGGTAAAGGTTAAAGCATACCAGAGCAACGCTGCAAACTTTCAGGAAGCTCAGGATTTGGCTACCGAAGTGCTCAACGATTTTGGCAGTATCGATATTTTGGTAAACAATGCTGGTATTACCAAAGACAACTTGCTTATGCGCATTTCCGAAGAAGATTTCGACAAGGTCATAGAGGTAAACCTAAAATCGGTTTTCAATATGACCAAGGCCGTGCAGCGCGCTATGTTAAAGCAGCGCAAGGGCTCCATCATCAATATGAGCTCTGTGGTAGGGGTGAAGGGCAATGCTGGACAAACCAACTACGCAGCTTCCAAAGCGGGCATTCTCGGTTTTACCAAATCGGTCGCACTGGAGCTCGGCTCGCGCGATATACGGTGCAACGCCATTGCCCCAGGGTTTATTGAAACAGAGATGACAGGTAAGTTAGACGAAGCTACGGTGCAGAGCTGGCGCGATGCCATTCCGCTAAAACGCGGCGGAAGCCCAGAAGATATCGCCAATGCGTGTGTATTTTTGGCGAGCGACCTATCGGCTTATATCACTGGGCAAGTGCTAAACGTAGATGGCGGGATGCTCACCTAGAGTAACCAATAAAAAAGAAGAATAGCTAAAAACATAAATGCCTCAAAGCACACTCTTTTTAATTGTAATAGCCGGTGCCATTTCCTTGGCACTGGCTATTTTTATGTACGGTTACCGTACCAAACAGCGTGGACTGTTGCATTTCGTGCTCACCGGGCTTCGATTTTTAACCCTGTTCGTATTACTGGTGTTACTAATTAATCCAAAGTTTACTTCCACTAGCTATACGACCCAAAAGCCAATATTACCGGTGGTGCTGGATAACTCTGCTTCAATTACATCGTTGCAGCAGGAACAGGCGCTTGCCGATGTAGTCTCTGAATTTCAACAAAATGAAGCGCTCCAAAAAGCCTTCGATGTTACATTTTATACCTTCGGAAGGGAACTCACACAAGGCGATTCCCTCTCCTTTTCCGAAAAGAACACCAACATATCGAAAGCCCTTGAAACCGTGGGCGAAGTATATAATAATAACATCGCTCCCATCGTATTGGTTACCGATGGCAACCAGACCTTAGGGCAAGACTATGAGTTTACGGCCCCTACCGTTCAACAACCTATTTTTCCGGTGGTGTTGGGCGATAGCACTCAATATACCGATCTGCAGATTTCGCAATTGAACACCAATCGATATGCTTTTTTAAAGAACCGATTTCCCGTAGAGGTATTTTTAAAATACAGCGGTAATGGGTCGGTTACTTCAAGATTTACCATTCGGCAGGGAAATGCAACGGTTTACTCTCAATCTGTATCCTTTTCCAAAGACAATGCTACGCGTACCCTATCATTTACACTGCCCGCCGCTACCGTGGGAATGCAAGCGTTCACGGCCAACCTACAATCACTACCCGATGAAAAGAATACCATTAACAATACCAAGCAATTTGCTGTAGAGGTGATAGATCAGGCCACTAATGTACTTGTGGTAAGTGAGTTGTTGCATCCAGATCTTGGAGCCTTAAAAAAATCCATTACCGCCAATGAACAGCGCACCGTTACTTTTGCCAAGCCAAGCGAATCCGTAGGCCAATTGAACGATTTTCAGCTCATAATCCTATATCAGCCGAACCGGAGTTTTGCCTCGGTTTTTTCGGAAATGGAAAAGACAGGAAACAATTTTTGGGTCGTCACCGGCACGGAAACCGACTGGGGATTTTTAAATAAGAGCCAAGATCAATTCCAAAAAGAGCTTACCCCCCAAACTGAAGAAGTACAAGGGCAATTGCATCCTAATTACGGGAGTTTTGCGGTGCAACCGTTGCCATTCGAAAGCTTTCCGCCGCTTAGCACGACCTTCGGTGGGGTAACAATATCGGTACCGCACGAGCTGTTGCTAGAACAAACAGTCAATGGATATCGCTCTGGAAATCCCTTGCTAGCCACTGCCGAATTGAATGGCAAGCGAACTGCCATTATGGACGGCGAAGGTATCTGGAAATGGCGCTCGGCTAGTTTTGTGAATACGGGTTCTTTTCGAGATTTCGACGCATTTATAGCGCAGCTGTTACAGTTCTTGGCTTCTAGGAAACAGCGCAGTAGGCTCGAGGTGGCCCACGAGACATTTTATTACAATAATGCACCCATCAAAATTGAGGCCCAATATTTTGACAAGAATTTTATATTCGACAGCCGCGCCGCCCTCGAAATTGAACTAACCCAAGAGGAAACGGGAACGCAAACCGTATTTCCTTTATTGCTGAAGAACAATTTCTATGAGGTAGATCTCAACAGCCTCCCCGCGGGCGACTATCGCTATACCGTTTCGGTGGTTGGAGAGAACAATTCCCGCAGCGGGAGCTTCAGTATATTGGAATTCAACGTTGAGCAACAATTCTTAAATGCCGATATCGAAAAATTGGACCGCACCGCACAAAGCACGAATGGCCAACTGTTCTTTCACACACAAACAAGGGCGCTCGTTAACTCCTTGTTGGAAGATGAAAGGTTTGTATCTATTCAAAAAAACGAAGTGAAAACCGTACCTTTAGTCGATTGGTACTATTTGTTGGTAATTCTTGCTCTAACCCTTTCCTTGGAATGGTTTATACGAAAATACAACGGACTTATATAATTAAAAACAACAGCTATGGATAAGTTACCTAAAATTGGGATCCCGGTGGTGATAGGGATCATATTGTTAATCATACTCATTGCCAAATCGGCCGTAACGATAGACTCCGGTGAAGCCGGTGTGCTTTATCGAACCTTTGGGGGTGGGGTAGTGACAGATGAGCCGCCATTAGGCGAAGGTTTTCACATTGTCGCACCCTGGAACAAGGTGTACATTTACGAGGTTCGCCGCCAAGAGATTTTCGAGAAAATGAAGGTGCTCTCTAGTAACGGACTTGATATTCAGTTGGATGCCAGTGCATGGTATATGCCACGCTATGAAGATTTGGGAAGGCTGCACCAAGAAATTGGCGAGAATTACCTACAACGCATTTTGCTGCCCACCATTCGTTCGGCTGCACGAAGCGTGGTAGGGCGCTACACGCCAGAACAGTTGTATTCCAGCAAGCGTGATGCCATACAGCGCGAAATTTTTGAGGAGACCAAGAAAATCGTAGACGACCAGTATATTGTTCTGGACGAGATCTTGGTGCGCGATGTTACCTTGCCGCCTACCATAAAGGATGCTATTGAACGCAAGCTGCGCCAAGAACAGGAATCGCTGGAATATGAATTTAGATTGGAAAAGGCTGAAAAAGAAGCCGAGAAACAGCGTATTGAAGCCCAGGGTAAAGCCGATGCCAACCGAATTCTTAGTGCTTCTCTAACCGACAAGATCTTACAGGATAAAGGCATTGAAGCTACGATGAAACTCTCCGAATCGCAAAACAGCAAAGTGATCGTTATAGGATCTGGTGACAGCGGACTTCCGATTATTTTAGGGAATCAATAAGAAAAACCGAGTTTTGTAAGAGCCGCTTCCTTCGAGAGCGGCTTTTTTATTTTAGTCTCGCTTCCAAAGCTTAAAAATAAAAATGGCCGAAACAATAGCAACTCCAAGTAAAATGCTTGCACCCAGAATATTTCCATAGATAATATAGCCAGTCGCAAATAGGGAGGTGTATACAAAGAGGATGCCCAAGAGCATACACGCAAGGTCGACGGTAAATCTATCGGTAGACTGTTTCAACGGTATATTTTTGGAAGCCGCTAATTTTTTAAAAGGTTTCCACCCTCTGCCATAGGGTGTTACCGTATTATAAAAACTTGCCAAGGTATGGGTGGAGGTAGGCCTTGTGGCCAGGGTAACGGCAACCCAGCTAATGGTGGTAATGGCTACACCGTAGACCAATTTTTCATAATCTTCAAGTCCTAGATCGGTAAATTCGAAAAATAGCGCCATACAGAAAGAAACGACCATACCTGTAATTTCACTATACGCATTAATGCGCCACCAAAACCAGCGAAGGATAAAAATCAATCCCGTACCGGCACCAATTTGCAATAAAATCGCAAAGGTGCTAAGGGCACTGCTCAGCAGTAGGGCTAACAGCGCGGCACAAACCATAAGCAGTACTGTGCTAAGGCGTCCTACGGCAACTAATTCTGTTTCGGAAGCTTCCGGTTTAACGAACCGCTGATAAAAATCGAGCGCGATATACGAAGATCCCCAATTGAGATGGGTGGAAATGGTGCTCATAAATGCTGCAATGAGCGATGCCACCACCAGCCCCAACAATCCGGCAGGTAGATTGGTAAGCATGGCGGGATACCCCAGATCATGACCTAGAACGGCATCGGGGAACTCGGCCCCTATGTCGCTCAACTGGGGGTAGAGCACCAACGAGGCCAATGCAATGATAATCCAAGGCCAAGGGCGAAGCGCATAATGGGCAACATTAAACAGCAACGTGGCCCCGATGGCATTTTTTTCATCTTTAGCTGAAAGCATCCGCTGGGCGATGTAACCACCCCCACCAGGCTCGGCACCGGGATACCAGACACTCCACCATTGCACGGCCAAGGGAATAATGAGAAGCACCAAAAGAGACTGGGTGTCGTTAAAATCGGGCAGGAACTGCAGCTTTCCCGATACGTTTTCGTGGGCGAGCAATTTTTGAAGTCCGCCAATTTCTGGCATCGATACTATATAGTAGGCAGCCCATACCGAACCAATCATAGCAATGATAAACTGGAGGAAATCTGTAAAGATTACCCCACGCAAGCCCCCAATCGAACTATAGACAACGGTAATGAGCGAAGCGTACAGAACAGACTCCCACGCGGCTAAATCGAAAAGTACGCCGCCTATTTTTATGGCGGCAAGGCACACCGAAGCCATAATCATTACGTTAAAGAATACCCCCAGGTACAGTGCACGAAATCCTCGAAGAAAGGCCGCTTCCTTTCCACTGTATCGCATTTCATAAAATTGCAAATCGGTGAGTACTTGAGAGCGCCTCCAGAGTTTCGCGTAGACAAATACAGTGAGCATGCCTGTTATGAGAAAGGTCCACCACACCCAGTTTCCAGAAATTCCATTTTGCCGCACGATATCGGTAACAAGATTGGGCGTATCGGCAGAAAAGGTGGTGGCCACCATAGAGATCCCCAATAACCACCACGGCATATTTCTTCCGGAGAGGAAAAATTCTTGGGTGTTCTTTCCCGATCGTTTTGCAACAAGCAAACCGATGATAAGAAATACTGCAAAGAATGAAAAGATCAATATCCAATCGAGCGTAGCTAATTGCATAGGGTAGGGGTCGTTAGTAAACTTTAGTAAGGGCCTTGGCTTGGCCTACCCAATTGTCGCGCTCTATTCGGCCGGGGAAGAAGTCGATCAAATCGGTTATAATGCGAATGTCGGCATCGTCCAGTTTGCTAATTTGCTCAAAGGTGTAAATGCCTATTTCGTTGAGTTTTTGCTCTATGTAGGGGCCGATACCACCAATTTTGGTAAGGTCATCTTTTTCGCTGCTATGGGCATATCCAAAGCTATCGAAATTTAATTCGGGTTTTTTCTTGTTATAGGTAATATAACTGGTACGCGCCTGTTGCGCGATCGTTTCCGGATTTTTTTGAGTTACGGTTTCCTCGTGTTTTTGTTTTACCATTTCCTCGATACGGGGCTTTATCTCGGTAAAAATGGTTTCTATATCCCGTACTTTTTTTTCGGTCTTCGAAAGGTTTACCTCGCGCTTCAATCGCTCGATTGTGCTCTTGTACTTACCTCTATTCAACCAAAGGGAAGAAAAATAACCTATTAGAAATGCCGTAAGCATTAGGAGAAATACGCCAATGAGATTGGCTGATGGCGGAAGGAGTTCGTTGAGTTCAGTCATTTATCTTAAATAAAATACAACTTCTATTCGCTGGTTCGCATTGCGCCCGCGTTGGGAACTGTTGGTGTCTATAGGATCTTCCTCCCCACGCGAGGACGCCTTGATTCTGTCGCTGGAAATACCGCCCTTCCGAACCAAAAACCACCGTACCTGCCTTGCAAAATCGAGGCCGGTTTTATAATTATCGATGCTGTTGCCTACGTTATCGGTGTGGCCAATTACCTCGACCATAATCTCTGGATTGTTTGCAGTGATGGTTTTTACTTCTTCCATCAAATTACGCAAATTATCGTTCACCATAATGCCATCTATGGAAAACTTCGGATAAATCGTCTTTGTCTCGGGAATCTTGTTCTTGAGCGATTCGATACGTTCTAAGTCTAGAGGCTTGAACGAGAAGGAAATAGCTTTTGTAAACGTTTGGTCGCTAGTAAAGGAGATATCCTTAATAATGGGTTTTACCACGATTTTTTCGGCTGGAATGCCCGTCTCAATCAATTCGCTCTTTATAAAATTGCCTCGTTGAATACCCAAATTGGGTGTTTCTAGGTTTTCATCAGCACTATATACCGAAGCAATATGCACCTCGCTGTCGGGATGCTGCAGCATATAGGTGTTTATCTTATAGCGATAATCGATAACGGATTTGGGTATGCGTACAGTAGCATTATTTTTCTCGATCTCCATTCCCTCTGAAAAATAAAACACAATGTCACCATCACTATCTATGGCCTTAAGACCCGTAAGTTCGGTCTCGGCGGCAACCGCGGTCGTATCGACCGTATCGTTAGGCTGAATATCAATTGTTTGGTTCGATGGCACGTCTAAGAGCGTATCGTTCAACATATTAGAATCCTGGGTTGTCTTTTCGGCCATCTCCCTTTCATCGTCGGGAGAAAGCAGGAGGCTATAGAGCAACAGACCGAAAACCGACCAGACGATAAAGACCGAAAGTGCTATAAGAAAATTCTTCATGCAGTGTGTTCCTCTAGCCGACAATTCGCCACAATTCTGCTGTAGCATGCCAAGCATAACAAAGCTATGAAAATTCCCTTCCACTTACAGGTTAAAAATTTATATGTTTTTAACACAGTTTTAAACGATAAAATTTTTAGCTTTGTCGCAACAATGACATCAATAGTTCTACATCACCACCATATTTACTGCTGCGCTCACGCGAGGTGATATGGTTGTTTGTTGAAACTAACGAAATATCTAAACCCGTTTGAGCCGCTCAAACGGGTTTTTTTATGGATTGAACCAAACAAATGTTACGTATGAAAAAATTGAAAATCGCCGTACAGAAATCAGGGAGGCTCAACGAAGCTTCGCTTGCTATGCTAAAGGATTGTGGAATAAGCATTGATAACGGCAAGGACCAACTAAAAGCACCGGCCAAGAATTTCCCCTTGGAAATCTATTACCTGCGCAATGGGGACATACCTCAATATCTGAAGGACAACGTGGTGGACTGCGCCATAATTGGGGAAAATCTATTAGTAGAAAAGGGTGAGGGTATTTCAGTAGCCGAAAAGTTGGGCTTCTCCAAATGCCGGGTTTCTCTAGCCGTCTCCAAGTTTTTTGAATACGACTCCATAGCCGATTTGAACGGAAAGCGCATCGCTACGTCGTATCCCGAAACTACGCGAAAGTTCCTACAAGAAAAAGGTGTTGAAGCAGAGCTGCATATCATTAATGGCAGTGTTGAGATTGCACCCAATATTGGCTTAGCCGATGCCATTTGCGATATTGTGAGCAGCGGCAGTACGCTCTTCAAGAACAATTTGAAGGAAGTGGAAACCATCTTGAAAAGCCAGGCAGTTCTCGCCGTTTCTCCCGGAATTCCCAATGATGTGGCAGCCATTCTCGATAAACTGGTCTTTCGTATCAAAGCCGTTCTTAGAGGTCGCGAATCACGCTACGTTTTATTGAATGCTCCCAATGAGAAGATAGAGGAAATTATAAGCATCTTACCCGGCATGCGTAGCCCAACCGTGTTGCCCTTGGCCGACAAAAACTGGAGTAGCCTCCATAGCGTAGTCAATCAAGATGAATTCTGGCAGGTCATAGACCAACTCAAGGAAGCTGGGGCGGAGGGTATCTTGGTGTGCCCCATAGAAAAAATGGTTCTTTAAACGAATAGAATGAAAAAAATATACAATCCATCGCCATCCACTTGGAAAGAACTCCTACAACGGCCCACGCAATCGTTCGCCGAAATAGAGGCTACGGTAACCGGCATATTTTCTGAAATAGAAACCAAGGGCGATTTCGCCGTCGCAAAGTATTCGCAGCTTTTTGATGGTTCAGCCCCCAGTAACCTCCTGGCAACCGAAGAAGAATTTGATAAGGCCGATGCGGCTGTCCCAGAATCTCTAAAGCGAGCTATTAAACTGGCGTACGAAAACATTGTCGCATTTCACAAAGCGCAACGCACCGATGGGGTTTCAGTAGAAACCCAACCAGGCGTACGGTGTTGGCAACAAAGAAAACCCATTGAAAAAGTGGGGCTGTACATTCCTGGTGGCAGCGCTCCGTTGTTCTCAACTATCTTGATGTTGGCAATCCCCGCTAACTTGGCAGGATGCAGCGAAATTGTACTCTGTACCCCGCCCAATCGCGAAGGGACGGTACACCCCGCTATTCTATATAGCGCGCGTCTTTGCGGGGTAACCCAAGTATTTAAGGTTGGGGGCATACAGGCCATTGGTGCGATGACCTTTGGTACCGAGACCCTGCCCGCTGTTTACAAAATTTTCGGGCCTGGGAATCAATTCGTTACGGTGGCAAAGCAAATGGCTACCAAGTATGGTGTAGCCATCGATATGCCCGCTGGCCCTTCTGAATTGCTGGTTTTTGCCGACACTGATGCGAACCCTGCCTTTGTGGCTTCAGACTTGCTAAGCCAAGCAGAGCACGGGGCCGACAGTCAGGTACTGCTGGTTTCCACATCTAGGGAATTGCTCGATACTACGGAAATGGAGTTGATGCGTCAGCTCAAGGAATTACCGAGGGCCGAGATCGCCGCGAAGGCTCTAGAAAATTCGAGGTTGATTTACGTGGAAGATAACAAAACGGCGCTGCACTTGATCAACGCCTATGGGCCAGAGCACCTAATCATAGTCTCGCAAGATGAATCTTATTTTACAGAGGGCATCGTAAATGCAGGTTCGGTATTCGTAGGAGCATATACGCCCGAAAGTGCTGGCGATTATGCATCGGGCACTAATCATACACTGCCTACCAATGGCTATGCGAAACAATACAGCGGTGTTACGGTAGACAGTTTTACCAAAAGCATCACATTTCAGAAAATAACAGCTCAGGGCTTGCAAAACATCGGGACTGCTGTAGAGGTTATGGCAGAGGCCGAGGGACTGCGGGCGCACAAGAATGCGGTAACAATCCGGTTGCAGGAAATTTCAAATAAAGAGAACGTATGAAAAAACCATCCCTCATTTCAAGATTAGTACGACCTTCCATAGCCGCACTAAAGCCGTATAGTTCGGCGCGTGATGAGTTTCAGGGTGCCCCAAGCTCCAAGGTCTTTCTCGATGCTAATGAAAATCCGTTCGAAACTGATGTAAATCGCTATCCCGATCCACAGCAAAGAGACCTGAAGGAAGCGATAGCCGCCCAAAAAGGGATGCCAATACACCAAATAATGTTGGGAAATGGCAGCGACGAGGTACTCGATTTGCTGTTTCGGGCTTTTTGTGAGCCCAACCAGGACAATGTGATTACCTTGCCACCCACCTACGGAATGTACGGTGTCTTGGCGAACATCAACGCAGTAGAGAATCGAGAGGTGCTGCTTACTTCAGAATTTCAGCCAAATGTTTCCGGCATAAAGAAGGCTATGGACTCAAATTCAAAAATCTTGTTTCTATGCTCGCCCAACAATCCCACAGGAACATTGTTTTCTGAAAAACTAATCGAAGAATTATTGGAAACGTTCCACGGACTCGTGGTTATCGATGAAGCCTATATCGATTTTTCCGAAGAAACGAGCTGGGTAGAGCGATTGAACGATTTTGAAAATTTGGTAGTGACCCAAACCTTGTCAAAAGCTTATGGCATGGCCGGGATAAGGCTAGGCATCTGTTATGCTTCCGAAGCCGTAATCGCTACACTCAATAAGATTAAACCGCCTTATAACATAAATGTCCTAACGCAGCAATACGCGCTTAGGCACTTCAGCAATACGGAAAATACAGAAAAATACAAGAAACAGGTTATCAAACAGAAAGAATTGTTATCTAAAGCATTGCTAGAAGTAAGTTTTGTAGTTGAAATTATTCCTTCTTCGGCAAATTTCCTATTAGTTCGGGTAGATGATGCTGATACAAGGTACCATCAGTTAGTAGAACAAGGAATTGTGGTACGCAACCGCAGCAGCCAGGCCCTGTGCGAAAATACGCTGCGCATCACCATAGGAACTCCAGAAGAAAACATCGAACTTTTAAACGCTTTGAAAGCTATTGACAAATGACCAAAAAACTGCTTTTTATAGATAGGGACGGCACTCTTATAAAAGAGCCAGCCGATTACCAAATAGACGCATTCGATAAGTTGGAATTTTACCCAGAGGTATTTTACTACCTGTCTAAAATTGCGCGAGAACTCGAGTATGGGCTGGTTATGGTGACCAATCAGGACGGTTTGGGAACCGACGCTTTTCCTGAGGACTCCTTTTGGCCAGTTCATAATTTCATAATGAAAGCCCTCTCCAATGAAGGAATCGTCTTTGAAGAAGTAATTATAGACCGTACCTTTTCCGAAGAAAGAGCACCTACCCGAAAGCCTGGTACAGCCTTGCTTACCAAGTATGTAAAGGGCGATTTTAACCTAGAGGAATCGATTGTCATTGGTGATAGAATGACCGATGTGGAACTAGCAAAAAATCTAGGGTCTAAAGCCATATTCATAACCGCAAACGAGCAGTTGGGAGCGTCTGAAACTACTGCCCCTAAAGAGGCGTTGGAAAATAGTATCGTACTCAAAACAACCAGTTGGAAAGAAATCTACGAATTCTTGAAACTGGAACGACGTTCGGCACAACTTACACGAACCACGCACGAAACTGCTATTTCCATCGATTTGCTATTGGATGGCACGGGCAAAAGCAAAATCGATACCGGCATTTCCTTTTTCGACCACATGCTCGATCAACTGGCACGTCATGGAAATATGGATTTATTTATAGACGTAAAAGGCGATTTAGAAGTAGACGAGCACCACACCATAGAAGATACCGCCATAGCGCTAGGGGAAACGTTTCGGAAGGCATTAAGCGACAAGATTGGAATAGCGCGCTACGGATTCACCCTTCCTATGGACGACTGCCTGGCGCAGGTAGCAATCGATTTTGGAGGTAGGAACTGGCTGGTATGGGAGGCCGAATTTAAACGTGAGATGATAGGGCAGATGCCTACCGAAATGTTCTTTCATTTTTTCAAGAGCTTTAGTGACGGTGCCAAGGCCAACCTGAATATTAAGGCCGAAGGCACCAATGAGCACCATAAAATTGAAGCGATTTTCAAAGCTTTCGCCAAAGCGATAAAGATGGCGGTGAAACGCGATGTCGAAAAACCGATTCTACCTTCAACCAAGGGAGTTCTATAAGTTATGAATATGGAAATCGCAATTATCGATTACGGCGCAGGAAATATCAAGAGCCTTCAATTTGCTTTGCAACGTCTAGGATTTGAATCTGTGGTCACTCACGATGCCGAAATTATTAAAAAGGCAGACAAGGTTATTTTTCCGGGGGTGGGCGAGGCCAGCAGTGCTATGGCAAAGTTAAGAGATTCCGGATTAGACCAGCTCATTCCAACACTGCGGCAACCCGTACTGGGTATTTGCCTAGGGATGCAGTTACTTTGCAATGCTTCAGAAGAGGGAAACACGGTGGGGCTGGGAATTTTTAACGTGGAAGTAACACGCTTTCGTAGCAATGTAAAGGTACCGCACATGGGTTGGAACACGATTGCTAATTTGAAAACAGAACTCTTTAATGGAATTTCCGAAGGGACTTATATGTATTTGGTTCATAGTTATTTTGCACCTATTTGCGAAGATACAATCGCTGTTACTGAGTATGGAATTCCATATTCCACTGCATTACAAAAAAACAATTTCTATGGGGTGCAGTTCCACCCCGAAAAAAGTAGTAAAGAAGGACAACGAATACTTAAAAATTTTTTAGAAATATGAGGATCATTCCTGCCATAGATATCATCGATGGAAAATGCGTTCGGCTTTCCAAAGGCGATTTCAGTACCAAAAAGATTTACAACGAGCATCCTGTAGAGGTCGCGAAACAGTTTGAGGCGCACGGTATAGAATACCTTCACCTTGTTGATCTCGATGGCGCCAAAAGCCAACACATCGTTAACTATAAGGTGCTTGAAGAAATTGCCAATAAAACTGGGCTTAAGATAGATTTTGGTGGTGGTCTTAAAACAGATGCCGATTTGAATATTGCCTTTCAAAGTGGCGCCAATCAAATAACGGGCGGAAGTATTGCAGTTAAAAATCCAGAGCGCTTTAAACAATGGATAGCAACCTATGGTAGCGATCGAATCATTCTGGGAGCCGATGCCCACAACGAAAAGATAGCGGTTTCGGGCTGGTTGGAGGAGAGTGAAGAAGAAGTTGTTCCTTTTATCAATAAATATCTGAAAGAGGGCATCGAATACGTAATCTGTACCGATATTGGCAGGGATGGTATGCTTGAAGGTCCAGCTTTCCACTTATATCAAAAAATTTTGGAGACCTGTGGGGAAGAAGTACATAAAGGTCTTAACTTAATTGCATCGGGCGGAATTTCAACCTTTGAGGAATTGCCGAAATTGGCCGAAATGGGGTGCGAAGGATGCATAGTAGGGAAGGCGATTTATGAGGGCCGAATTTCCCTTAAACAACTTGAACGATTTATTTTAAATACCTAAACTGTATATAATTCAGTAATTGAAAATATGTTAACCAAGCGAATAATACCCTGCCTAGATGTAAAAAACGGCCGTACCGTTAAAGGGGTCAATTTTGAAAACTTGAGGGATGCTGGCGATCCGGTGGCCTTGGCGAAGATTTATAGTGAGGTTGGGGCCGATGAACTTGTATTCTTGGATATTTCTGCCACCGAAGAGCGCCGTAAAACCCTCGCCCAGTTGGTCGTGGAAGTGGCTAAGGCCATCGATATTCCCTTCACCGTGGGAGGTGGCATTAGCAGCGCCCAAGATGTTTCCCTATTGCTGAATAACGGCGCCGATAAAGTTTCCATAAATTCGGCGGCGGTTAAGAATCCACAACTTATAGACGAGCTGGCTGCCATATTTGGGTCGCAATGTATCGTTGTGGCTATAGATGCAAAACAAATAAATGGCCAATGGAAGGTGCATTTGGTAGGTGGAAAGGAGCCCACACAGTTGGATTTATTTGAATGGGCAAAAGAAGTGGAGCGTCGCGGGGCCGGCGAAATCCTCTTTACCTCTATGGATCACGACGGCACAAAAAATGGCTTTGCGACCGAAGCGCTTAGAAAGCTCTCCGAAGTCATAAACATACCCATAATTGCCTCAGGCGGTGCCGGGAATATGCAGCATTTTGTAGACGCCTTTATTAAGGGCAAAGCCGATGCTGCCCTTGCGGCCAGTGTTTTCCATTTTAAGGAAATAGAGTTGCCTCAGTTGAAAAAAGAATTAGATGCACAGGGACTTCCTGTGAGAATGTAAACCCATTTTTATGAAAATTGATTTTGAAAAGTTTCCAGATCGACTAGTGCCTGCTGTTGTACAAGATGCTGAAACCAATAAAGTGTTAATGTTGGGATATATGAATGCCGAAGCCTTAGAAACAACGCTAGCTAAAGAAAAAGTTACCTTTTTCAGCCGAAGCAAACAGCGCCTTTGGACGAAGGGAGAAGAATCTGGAAACTACCTGAACCTCGAATCGATAAAGGTAGATTGCGACAACGATGCGCTGCTTGTGCAAGCGCGACCGCAGGGACCTACCTGCCATACGGGTACCGATACCTGTTGGGGCGAAAGCAACAGTGCCACATTCGGTTTTCTTTCGCAGTTGGAAGATATCATCACTGCGCGTCGTGAAAATACCAATGATAATTCGTCCTACGTAGCCTCGCTCTTTAGAAAAGGAATCAATACAATGGCCCAAAAAGTAGGCGAGGAGGCCGTTGAGATGGTAATCGAGGCCAAGGATGAAAATGACGAGCGTTTTCTCAATGAAAGTGCAGATTTGCTATTTCACTACTTAGTATTGCTACAGGCCAAGAATTTTAGTCTGAAGGATGTAGAAGTCCGATTAAAAAGCAGGCACCAAAAACGTGCATAGCCCTCGGTGGATATAACCATTACTTTTTATAACTTTAAAAAGTAGAAAGCAAATCTTATGACCCCTCGAAAAAGACGCCGGCTCAAAGCGCCTAAGATTGTGCGCCCGAAAGCACAGAACCAGATTCCCGGAACAGTTACCTATACTGGGAAAAAGCAGGCTATGGTAACCAAATTGGAGATCATCGATTACTCCAAGGACCACTACAATCGCATAGATACACAGAACATTGAAGAGGCTTTTGAATTTGAAAGCTCCCAACAAATCACTTGGATCAATGTAAATGGACTCAACAACACCAGGGAAATTGAACGCTTGGGCGATTATTACAATCTGCATCCATTGATACAGGAAGACATCGTTACGACCAACCAACGGCCCAAAATGGATGAATATGAGGAATACCTGTTTATCGTTTTTAAAATGTTGCACTATAACGATGAGGGCGAATTGATCAACGAGCACGTGAGCATGGTGCTGGGTAAAGATTACGTGACCACATTCCAAGAGGCCGATGGAGATGTGTTCGATGAGCTGCGTGACCGATTGCAGAACGCGAAAGGCCGCATTAGGGCAGCCGGAGCCGACTATTTGATGTTTGCCCTTCTAGACGCCGTGGTAGACAATTATTTTAGTGTTCTTGAAACGCTGAGCGCCAAAATTGAATTTTTAGAAGACCAACTGTTCGAGAATAAAATAAAGGATGACATTACAGAAGATATACAAGATCTGAAAAAAGAAATTTTGAGAATTCGACGGGCTATTCTTCCGCTGCGGGAGGTGATCATTCGTATCGAAAAATCTGACACCGCATTAATTGAGGAGCGTACCCAAAACTATATTCGCGATCTGTACGACCATATCATACAGGTTTCAGAAAACGTTGAACTCTACCGAGAGATGATTTGGGGCCTTATGGATATGTATATGACTACGATTAGCAATAAGATGAACGAGGTTATGAAGGTATTAACCATAATGGCCACCATCTTCATTCCCCTAACCTTTTTGGCGGGTATTTATGGGATGAATTTTGAGTATATGCCAGAGTTGCAGTTGCGCTACGGCTATTACTATTTCTGGGCTGCTATGATCTTGGTATTTATTCTCCTGCTTTGGTATTTCAAAAGAAAAAAATGGTTATAGCATCGCCTTGCTAATTCAGTAAGAGAAGGCATTTTACTACTTTAAATCGGTACCGGTTTAGCGTAGCCAACCTTTTTGTGCCGCACCCTTACTATAGAAATATAGAAAAATAGCGATGGCGATTACGATGAGCGGCATAATGATGGCCTGTGGCCCTAAAACGCCAATGGCGTCCATCGCGAAAATCCAATAACCCATTTGCACCAAAATCGCAATTAACGACACCAAGAAGACAGGTACTGCCAACTTGTTGCAAGCCAAAAGAAATACACTTGCCAAGACACCGCCAAAAACGGCAATTCCGTACACGATAATTCCCCAGGCCGGGACGGCATCCATAAGTTCCAACTGTTCGGGAGGTAGGGTGGTCCTTACCTCTTCTGTCATCAGAAAATTTTCGGATACCCAAAAGAAAATTCCTATGAGGTTCCATAATAAGGCTAGTACGGCGATGATCCAAAAGGTCTTATTGGGTTTGGTGGGAGCATTCATAACGTATTGGTTTTGAGTGGTTGAATAGACTAAATATACAACAATTTACTTTCGGCAACGTGTGGCTTCCTTCAGTACACGTACGAAAAAAATCAGGCGCAGTCGGCGGTTACTCGTTCCAACAACTGAATGCTGCTCTTAAGCCGTTCCTTCACGATATTCATCATTCGTTTATTGAGCGCCGAGGAATTTTGTATGTACGCTTCATATTCCTCGAGGGTAAATTGCCCTATAATCATCCCTTTCAGCGAATTTCTAAATTTCATATCCTTATGGATCGCATTTTCAATATAATCCAGGCGCTTAGCGATGGTTAGATTATAGAAAACGTTCTTATGTTTCTTCACATAGTTGCGAAATGCCGCTACCAGCAAATCGTTCTGCAATTTGGCAACCGGGCGCAAGGTATTGTTCTGGAAGTATTCATCGGCACCCATATGCGAGTGTACCTGGGCAGAGGGTATCGACGGGCGCAGTTCTAAGAGGGAGGTATCTCGAGATTCCATAGAAAGTGGGTTTTACTAAAGTTATAAAATGCCAGAGGTTCTGTGCAATCCTACACAGTAAGTTATGCACACGGTTGTCAACAGTATATCCCGTTAAAATCCTCTTAATCGTTTCCGCGGTCTATAGGCTTTTCGGTACATTTAAAAGAAAAATCATGGCCCACAAAACCTCGATCAACCCATATACCGGTACCGAAATCGCATCGTACAAAACGCACACCGCAACAGAAATAAAGGAAATTTTAAAAAAGGCCGATGCTCAATTTTACGAATGGCGAGAAACGCCTTTCTCTGAACGGAAACGTCTTTTGCGGGCAGCGGCAAAAGAACTTCGCGATAATACGGAAACCTATGCCCAGACCATTACCGAGGAAATGGGCAAGCCAATTACCCAGAGTATCGCCGAGGTAGAAAAATGTGCGTGGGTGTGCGACTATTACGCCGAACACGCCGAAACTCACCTAGAAGATGAAATCATAGAAACAGATGCACACAAAAGCTATGTGCGGTACGAACCTCTTGGGGTGGTGCTTGCCGTTATGCCATGGAATTACCCTTTATGGCAAGTATTTCGGTTTGCGGCACCCGCGCTGATGGCGGGTAATATTGCAGTACTGAAGCACGCTTCCAATGTTTTTGGCAGTGCGTTGAACATCGAGAAGGTATTTCGTCGTGCGGGATTTCCAAAACATTGCTTTACCACCTTACTTGTTGGGAGCGACGCTGTAGAGGATATCATTAAAAACCCTATACTTAAAGCTGTAACCCTTACGGGTAGTGGTCCTGCGGGTGGTGCCGTAGCTGCTACCGCTGGGGCCGAAATCAAAAAAACGGTACTGGAGCTTGGTGGCAATAATGCGCTTATCGTTCTAGAAGATTGCGACATCGACCAAACTGTGGCGACCTGCGTGCAGGCACGGTTTCAAAATACCGGACAAAGTTGCATCGCGGGAAAGCGCCTTCTGTTACAAGAGAGCATATCGACCCAATTTATGTCAAAATTACTTCGGAAGGTACGTGAATTGAAAAGCGGCGACCCTCAAGATGAAACTACTTTTATTGGAACCTTAGCTAGGGAAGATTTGGCAAAAGACCTCGAAAAACAGGTCGAAAAAACCTTAGAGGCCGGGGCGCAACTGGAAATAGGAGGGAAGCGCCAAGGGGCCTATTTTGAACCTACCGTTGTAAGCGATGTTTCGCCCAAGATGGCTATGTTTACTGAAGAAACTTTTGGGCCGGCTCTTTCTGTGACCACTTTCAAAACAGTCGATGAAGCCATCGAACTATCCAACAGCTCCAAATTCGGTTTGGGCGTATCGTTGTTTACAAAAAATATTGCAGCTGCCGAAAAACTTATCTATCGCTTTTCCGAAGGTGCTGTTTTCATCAACGAACTGGTGAAGAGCGATCCTAGGTTGCCATTTGGTGGGGTAAAGGAAAGCGGCTATGGAAGGGAGCTAAGCAAGCACGGTATCCGTGAGTTTACCAACCGAAAAACCGTATACATCAACAAATAAAAAAACCGCCACCAAAGCGGTGGCGGTTGTGATAGTTTTTAAACTAATTCATTAATCATCCGATAGGAAAACATCTTTCGAATCTATTGAAGGTTTTTCAATGCTATTCTTTTCCAAGAATTCCATAAATTTCTTGCCTTCCTTATCCATAATCTTTGCATATCGGGCTTTTGCTTCCTTAAATTCTTCTGAAATAAGCTCGAAATTCTGCTTTTGCGATCCCGAAACCTGATCGTAGCTACCGGCAACATTACTGTATAGCTCACCCATACGCTCGCGAAGCTCGGGTTCTGCAGAGGCAACGTAGTTATCGCCCGTAGTTACTACCAAATCGGCGCGAAGTGCTTCCAAGGCATTGTAAAGCTTCTCGGCTGTCTTCTGTCCCTTGGGGTGATTCTCCATCACTTCCTTCGCTTTTTCCTGGGTTTCGCCAATGGTATAAACCATATAGGCAAGTTCTTCCACCATATCGAAAAGGGTGCGGGTGAGTTGCTCTTGCTCTTTTCGCTCGGCCATTGTAGTTAGGGCGGTATCATCGTAATTCAGCTCTATAGTGTGCTCATAGGTATCTTTCCCTTTCGTAAGCACTACCTTGTAGGTACCCGCCGGTACTCTCGGTGAGGTAAAGCCGCCAAAGGAAAGTGTTTTTCCTTCGGCCATCTTAGGCGTTTTGGTGTTGTAATTCCAAGTGACCACATTGATGCCTTTTGATTTGCCAGGACTAAGGGTGGCAATTTTATTACCCTCCATATCTTGTACTTCCATAGTCATTTTTCCGAAGGTGTGCCGCTTCTGAAGATAATAGACAATTCGTGCGGTGTTAGGCCTGTTGGCACCTACAAATTGGGTTTCGGTTCCAAAATTACCTCCGAATCCTCCTTCCTCGGTCATCACAAACGGTTCTGTTTCAAAAAAGTGAACTTCCTTTTGAAGGATCTCCTGGTCGAGTTCGCGCAACGGACTAATATCGTCGATGATGATAACACCGCGACCGTGGGTACCCATGACGAGGTCATTTGTCTGTTTTTGCAAGTCGATAAAATGAACTGCCACCGGTGGCATGTTGTTGGTAAAATGCGACCAGTTTTCCCCTCCGTCTATGGTTACATAAAGCCCCATCTCGGTACCTAAAAACAACAGGTCCTCATTCTCATAATCTTCCTGAATGTTGCGGACGAAAGCATTTTCCTGAATATCATCTGAAACAATATTCGTCCACGTTTTACCGTAGTCGGTCGTTTTTAGGGCATAGGGTTTCATATCGCCCGTAGTATGGCCATCGAAAACGGCGTAAGCGGTACCCTTCCCGTGAACGCTTGCCTCGATATGGTATACCCAAGTATTTGCCGGAATTCCCGTAAGGTTCGCGGTTACATTGGTCCAAGTTTTACCACCGTTGGTGGTTACTTGAATATTACCATCATCTGTACCTGCCCAGAGCACGTCTTTGTCTAAGGGCGATTCGGCAATGGTGAAAATGGTGGTATGATTTTCAGCACCACTGTTATCTACTGAAAGTCCTCCAGATTTAGATTGATCCTGCTTGGCGGGGTCGTTGGTAGTTAAATCGGGCGAAATGATTTCCCAATTGTCTCCCATATCATCACTTCGGTGTACAAATTGGCTTCCCATATAAAAACGATCTGGCACGTGGTGGCTCACTGCCATAGGTGCGTTCCAGTTAAAACGAAGTTCTGGATCTCCCTTTCGGGGAAGCGGTTGTATGGTTTTGGTTCGATTTTTATCGACATCGTAGCGCCATACATTTTCGGCGCCTTGCATTTCAGAATAGATTATATTCTTGGTAGGATGTTTCAGCACACGGAAACCATCACCGGCACCAACGCTGTTCCAATCGCGCGCCTCGACACCACCCGGTGAGGAAGACGGACCCCACCAGCTGCCATTGTCTTGTAAACCGCCGTACACATTGTAAGGCTCGGCATCGTCTACGCTAATATGGTAAAATTGCGAAAGTGGCAAGTTCTCAACGATTTCAAAAGTTGTTCCACCATTCCAAGAGCGATATACACCGCCATCGGTGCCAGCATACATAATGTCGCTATCGTTTATATGGAAGGTAATATCGTGAATGTCGCTGTGCATTTGGCCTAGTGATTTGAAGGTTTCTCCACCATCTCGGCTAATAGATCCTGTTAGTCCGCCTTTCACCACTACATCGGGATTGCGCGGATCGATAGTGATTCGGGAAAAATAAAACGGACGCACCGTAAGCCCGAAATCGTTGTTCAAGTGCTCCCAGCTTTGACCGGCATTGGTAGATTTCCAAAGGCCATTTTTGCTTTTATCTTCTGTTTCCAAAACCGCATACAGGATATTGTTGTCACTGGGCGCGACTGCTACGGCAATGCGGCCCAATTTCCCTTTGGGAAAGCCGTTATGAATTTTGTTCCAATTTTTACCGCCATCGGTAGATTTGTAAAGGGCGCTGTTTTCACCACCTGAATTGAAGCCCCATCCCGTACGACGAAACTGCCACATAGAGGCATACAATACATTTGGATTTTGTGGATCCATAATCACATCAGCGGCTCCGGTGGAAGGTCCAACATAGAGAACCTTATTCCAAGTTTTGCCACCATCGGTAGTCTTATACACCCCACGGTCTTCGCTATCACTCCAAAGAGCGCCCAATACACCTACGTATACCTCATTGGTATTATTCGGGTTTATGGCAATTGATGCGATGCGCTCGCTGTTTTCGAAACCGGGAATTTCGGTCCAATTATTTCCGCCATCGGTAGAGCGGTACAATCCATCCCCAATAGAGACAGAATTTCGTGTCCAGGTTTCACCTGTTCCTACCCAGATGTTCTGGTCTGGATTCTTAGGATCGAGGGCAACCACACCTATGGATTGCACATAGTCATCAAAAATAGGAGTGAACGTGGCCCCACCATCGTTGCTTTTCCAAACACCGCCACCGGCCGTACCGGCGTAGATAATGCGACTGTTGGTAGGGTGCATCTCCAAATCGTTTATACGACCGCTCATCAAGGCAGGGCCAATATGGCGCGCACGCATATCGCCAAAGAGCTCCTTACCCTTAAGGGCTACATCTTCCTGCGAAAATAGGGAGACAGGGAGCAGTGCTGCAGAAAGTAAGGTGATGAAAAGTTTTTTCATGGATTCGTTTTTTTAGTTTATAATAGTGTACTTGTCAATTTGGTATAAACTAAAATTCCCCGAAGAGTCAGGGAATTTAAGTACAGATTCAATAAAATTAATTTTTATCCTCGTCATCGCTCATAGCCTTTTCGGGGAAAGCGAACATTGCGGCGTCAACATCGGGATTAAGGGTGATGTCCTTTATAACCATATTTTGTCCGCTCATACCCATATCGAATGGAAAGTAAAGTCCATCTACCTCTTGGTAATCGCTCATGGTGTTTTTACTCATTTGTCCCTTCATTGGGCCCATCTTGATTTCCGACTCGCTTACAATAGGAACATAATTTTCGGTGTCGAAGTAGTGGTAAGAGATATTCTGTTCTTCTACACCATCTACCATAATAGGGTCCTGTACCAATTTTAACTTGTATGTTTCAGTACCTTCAATAGTTTCCGTACCCATATACTCTACAGTATAACCTTTATCTTTATAATTGTAAAATGGCGACGGGAAATCTTTCTTCGATTGACGCTTCATATTTTCGGTCATCTCGGTATCGCTCTTTTCTGCCTCTTGAGTCATAAAGTTGGTGGTCCACATGGTTTCACCGTCGAATGCCATTTGCGTAATTTCTTGCCCCTGTAAATTGATCTTTACCAATTGCTTCCCGTCTTTCAATTGGTAAACATCTACTGGAATTTCCATACCTTGGGCATTCACCGAACCGGAAAAATGCACACCCTCTAAGGTTCCCCACGCTTGGGCGCCCCCGGTGTTCTCAAAATAATTTTCGATAATTTCATCAGCAGTTTGTGCCATAAGTGGTGCACAGGCAAATATCACAGCCGTAACGATAAGTGTCTTAATGGTTTTCATGTATTGTAAGTTTATGTTTTACGTAAAGGTAAGTAACATTTTACCATTGTTCGTTACAAAAATTAATACAATTTTTCACTGCCCTTCCATTTTTGAAATGGCTAAATTTACAAGGTTTAATTTTTGATACCACGCTATGCGATTTCATACCCGAAAATGGATTAAGCCTGAAGACCTAAACCCTAACGGCACTTTGTTTGGCGGACGATTACTGGAATGGATTGACGAGGAAGCGGCACTCTATACCATCATTCAGCTTGAAAATCCACGTATCGTCACTAAATTTATGAGTGAGATCAATTTTCAAAGCGCAGCTAAACAGGGTGATATTGTGGAAATAGGCCTGGAAGTAATTCACTTTGGCAAGTCGTCTATCACCTTGGCCTGCGAAGTGAGAAACAAAATGACACGAGAGCGCATCATTACCATTGAGAAAATTATAATGGTAAGCCTCGATGAAGCTGGTAAACCCAAACCCCATGGCAAAACGGCCGTAGAATTCGTGAAAGACAGGTTGAAAACTACTTAGAATCCTTAGAACTCTATTTGCAACTCTTTTACTCGAGAAGCTTGCTCGTTCGCATTTTCCAGTTGTTCGGGTGTGGGTTCGGGAGGCCGCTGAGCCTGGGCATTTTCAGGTTCAAAATGAAGCACGGCGAAGGTGGGATAGTGGTCTGAACCGAAATCGGCTCCCAGTTCAATCGATATGGCCCTAAATTCTGCCGACACAAACACGTGATCTAATGGCCAGCGTAATACAGGATTTTGTGCGTTGTACGTATTATAAAACCCTCGGCCTTTTCGAATATCCAAAAGTTGACCTACATTTTGGAACAGCCCCGTAGTTTGAGACCAAGCAACGTCATTGAAATCTCCAAGAACTATGACCGGAGTTTTTGACTCTCCACTTAACTTGGCAATTTTCATCATCTCAGCATCCCTGTCGGAAGAACTTGGATTGTGCTGCGGCATAGGTGGCGTAGGATGAATGGTATAAAGCTGAACGGTATCACCAGATCGCAACAACACTTTAGAGTGAATGGATGGAATGTCTTGTTTTACCATAAATAGGGCGCGAGTGTCCAAAAGTTGAAGTTTGGAATAAAGCAACATTCCGTAGGTATTATCCAGTGGAATTTTTACGCGCTCTGTATAGCTGGAGGGCAATTGACTTTCTATAGCGTTCATCCATTTTTCATCGGTTTCCAAAAAAAGAAGAATATCTGGGTCTTTCTTAGCAAAATCATCGATCAATCCTTGATGGTTATCATTGTCCTGCAGCACATTAGCCGTATAGAGTGAAATCGACCGTGCAGCGGTAACATCTTTGGCCTCCAGCACCTCGAATGGTGCAAGGCCTGTATAAGGATATAACTTACTCAATTGATAAAGGAGACAGGCGCCTAGGGCAATCGCGAAAATGTAGTCTGGCGCATGTCGTATTTGAAATCGCATAAAATAAACGACAAAGGCAGTGAATGTAAGGATGGTAAGTTGAATATGGGGAAAATCGAACATTCGAATCCACCAATAATCAACTGCAATAAAGGGGACTAACGTTAACGTGATGGCTATAACTGCAAACACGTGCAAGAAGCTTCGCAAACTCATATGGAAAGATTAGGTTTGCGATTAAAGGTAACACTTTACGCCTGAAATGAAGAAATTGAATTGGAAATTTGAGCCATATCTTTTCCTGAAGGAATTTCGAAAAGTTCCAAACCAAAGTATGGGGTCGCAGCGATAAGGTGGTCAAAGATATCGGCTTGAATGTGCTCGTAGTTCTCCCAGCGCTTATCGTAGCTAAAACAGAATATCTCTATGGGAATACCACGATCTGTTGGGGCCAGGTGACGCACCATCAAGAACAGTTCTTTGTTAATGGCCGGATTTTCGTGCAAAAATGCATCGGCGTATTTTCTGAAGATTCCCAAATTTGTCTGATTACGACCATTTATAAGCAGGGATTTGTCTGCATCGGTTTGCCTGTTGTACTTTCTAATATCTCGTTCGCGATGTTCAATATAGGGGGCTATAAGCTGAATCTTCTTTAGCGCCTCTATTTCTTCTTCCGATAAAAACTTAATACTGTTCTGTTTAATATAGAGCGATCGTTTTATACGTCTACCGGCAGATTCCTGCATTCCCCGCCAGTTCTGGAACGAATCTGCAATTAAGCTGTACGTGGGAATGGTGGTAAATGTATTGTCGAAATTTTGTACCGTTACCGTGGCCAAGCTAATTTCAGTAACATACCCGTCGGCACCGTACTTGCTAAAAGTTATCCAGTCGCCAATGCGCACGATATCGTTTACCGAAACCTGTATGCTCGCTACAAAGCCTAAAATCGTATCCTTAAAAATAAGAAGTAAGATGGCCGAGGCAGCTCCCAGGGTCGTCACGCTTAGAATGGAATACCCTGTAATGTGGTTAATGATCAAAAAGCACGCTACGCCCCACACAAAAATCATCAAAACCTGCACATAGCTCTCTAGCGGTTTATCGTGGAAATTGGGTTTGTGCTCTAAATAGTTGCGAGTGGTTCGCAATATGCTTCTAAAGATAAGCGCAGAGAGGATTATGAGATAGACATCAACCCCTTTTAATAGCAAGTATTGCGCTTTAGGGTATTCATTAAAAATAAAGGGAATGAAATACCATACGATGATTAGGGGAATAAAATGGGCAATGTACTTCGGAAAATTGCTCCGTACCAAAAAATCATCAAAGGTCGTCACGGTCTTATCGCTAAAAGCCTTAAAGGCCTGTACGATAAATTTTCGGACGAAAATATCAAGTACCGTTACAACTGCTACAACGACAATACTGTTTATAAGCGTATTGATGAATATTGCCCAGTCGGCGTGCATTCCTTGCTCGATAAAATATTCCTGTAACCAACAAACGTAGTATTTAATCGTTTCCTCGTTCATGGCAGGTATTTGCGTTCAGCATAAAAAGGGCCAAAAGGCAACACAGAGCAAAGCATTACGATAAACAGTGTGCCCCAGGTCCATGCTAATTTTTCTTTCATAAAATAAGCGCCAATAAGATAGACGATGAACAGGACACCGTGGGCCATCCCCACTACCTGCACCATAAGCGGCCAACCCCAAATATATTTAAGGGGCATGGCAATGCCCAATAATACTAGAAAGGAGATAGCCTCTAACGTGCTTATTATTCGAAAAGTTCGTACCGATAGTTCCACGAAGCAAAAATTTTAGGCAAAGATACAGTTTCAAGAAAAGGTTTTATTATTTTTAAGGATGATTTTACAGTCTGCTTTTCACTCACTTTCCCATTATTAAAAAGTAAATTCCCTTAAACAGCCGTTATGCATTTTTTCAGAAATAATATCCTTTTCCTTTTGGTCCTACTTGGGACAATCGCATTTGCTCAAACCACAGACAACACATTTTCCATTGCCTACGAAAAATTCACGCTCGACAATGGCCTAGAAGTCATTTTGCACGTAGATCATAGCGATCCCATCGTTGCTGTAGCCACTATGATGCACGTGGGCTCCAACCGTGAAAAACCGGGAAAGACGGGATTTGCGCATTTCTTTGAACATATGTCGTTTAACGATTCAGAAAACGTTCCAGTAGGAGCCAACCGCAAGATGATCCCCGAATGGGGGGGAAGCCGAAACGGAGGTACTTGGAGCGACGGTACCGTGTATTACGAGGTCGTGCCCAAGGATGCCTTCGAAAAAATACTATGGATCGACAGCGATCGCTTCGGATATATGATTAATACGGTTACCGAAGCTGCGCTAGAACGTGAAAAGCAGGTTGTAAAGAATGAAAAACGCCAACGCGTGGATAATGCCCCTTATGGCTATACAGATGAAATTATCAGAAAAAACCTCTATCCAGAGGGGCATCCTTATAGCTGGACAGTAATTGGCTCGCTGCCCGATCTGCAGGCGGCTACCTTGGAGGATGTAAAGGAATTTTACAGCCAATACTACGGCGCTTCCAACGCAAGCTTGGTCATAGCTGGCGATATTGATATTCCGGAAACGAAAAAACTCGTTCAGCGCTGGTTTGGAGAGATTCCTAGCGGGCCAGAGGTAGCCGCATTACCCCCAATGCCGGCAAATTTGAATACAACGAAATCGCTCTATTTTGAAGATAATTTTGCCAAGCTGCCCGAGTTGCGCCGCGTGTATCCTACGGTAGCCTCCTATGAAGAAGATGAATATGCCCTTTCGGTATTGGCCCAATTACTCAGCGGGAGCCGGAAGGCACCGCTCTATCAAGCGGTGGTGGAAACCAACAAATTGGCTCCAGGGGTAAGCGCCTACAACAATAGTATGGAACTTGCGGGGGAGTTCGTAATCCGCGTTCGTGCCAATGAGGGTGTGGATTTGGATGCCGTTCAGGAAGCCATTGCCGAGGGACTGGACAATTTTGAAAAAAATGGATTCACAGACAATGAATTAAAGCGAATTAAAGCCGAACTGGAAACCCAGTTGTACTATGGAGTTTCCACGGTATTAAACAAGGCCTTCCAACTTGTTCAGGACAATGAGTTCGGCAACGACCCAGGATATATTTCCAAAAGGGCCGAAATCTATAAAAATATCACACGGGAAGATGTCATGCGGGTCTACAACACTTATATTAAAGATAAACCTTATGTAATGACAAGCGTTGTTCCTAAGGGCTCGGCAACCTTGGCCGTAGGAAATGCTGAAAAGGCAACCGTTTGGGAAGAGGAAATTACGGCTATGAAGGCCACTGAGGAAGTAGGGCAGGGTGAAGAAGCGCAGTATGAGAAAACCCCTAGCAGTTACGATCGTTCCGAGCCGCCATTTGGCGCCCCGCCACTCTTCAAAATGCCCACAGTATGGCAGGCTAACGTTCCCAACGGATTACGAGTGCTCGGTATTGAAAATAACGAATTACCATTGGTAAGCTTTGAATTGCGCATCCCTGGAGGCCATCGCTTAGATCCAAATGGGAAAGATGGGTTGGCGGTTCTCACGGCAGATTTGATGAATGAAGGTACAGCGCTTAAAACTCCTGCCCAATTAGAAGAAGCGATAGGATTACTGGGCTCTTCAATTCGCGTTAGTGGCGGTTTGGAAGAGCTAACCGTATCTGGAAGCACTTTGGCCAGAAATTTTTCCGAAACTATGGATTTGCTTGCTGAAATGCTCTTGCAACCTCGGTGGGACGCACAGGAGTTTGAACGGTTGCATCAAGAACTTCGAACCAACTTGAAGGGTCGCGAGGCCAATCCGCGTGCCATTGCAGAGCTCAATTTCAACAGGTTACTTTACGGTGAAGGACACTCCCACGCGGTGCCTACGGAAGGTACCTTGCAATCGATCGAGAATATCACCTTAGATGATACCAAAGCCTTTTATAAAAAACTGAGTCCTAACGGTGCCGCACTAAAAGTAGTGGGGGCTGTAAAGAAAGAGGATGTCTTGAAAGCCATCGCCAAACTGTCCAACACTTGGAAAGGAAGCCCTATCAACCTGCCCGAGCAAAAACTCGCTGCACCCAAGACAAAAGGGAATTTGTATTTCATCGACGTGCCAGATGCCAAGCAATCGGTATTGTACATTGGTGCTCCAGCGCTTTCGGCGCATGACGAGGATAGCGCCAAGCTACTGTTCGCTAACGAAATCTTGGGGGGAGGCTCTAGTGGGAGATTGTTTCAAACGTTGCGAATTGAGAAAGGTTATACTTATGGGGCCTACAGCTATATACCCAAGCGAGATGCAGTGGCGCCTTTTACCATTACAAGTAGCGTACGCGCGAATGCTACGTTGCCTTCCTTGGAAATCATCCAGCAAATGCTGAAGACGTATGGCCCCGAATTTACCGAGGAAGAGGTAGCGCTTACCCAAAATAAGGTCATTAAGGAAAATACGAGAGCCTTCGAATCGCTCGGCAATAAATTGGATCTCCTTACCCAAATCGAAAAATTTAACAAGGCGGAGGACTACATCGATAAGGAGCAGCAACTTTTAATGGCTATGGACCTTTCCGATTTCAAGAAAATTATAGGCACCTACATCAACGAACCAGAGATGGTCTACGTGGTGGTAGGCGATAAGGCCACGCAATTGAAAGAGGTGAAAAAACTTGGCAAAAACGTAGTGCTTCTCGATATTCATGGGAACCCGGTAATCGAATAAATGGTATGATGGCATTTCAGGAAACTTCAGCTTCAGAAAAAATAGCAAAATCGGTAGAGAATTATTACGATCAATTTTTAACCATCTTGCCGCGCGTGGCAATGGGCATTTTCGTGGTGGTTGCGGG
>CAZXDP010000025.1:0-35795 GCA_964639255.1 uncultured Flavobacteriaceae bacterium | reverse complement strand
TTTGGGAAATGGAAATATCAATTATATTTGCGCTCTCAATTACGGTACCTTAGCTCTCCCGAAGTGTCGGGAGTTAGAGCAACGGACTGAACCTCGAAGCGTCGGGGCGTGTGTCCCGAGAATGGGACCTACTTGAAATATTGAATAATTAATTGGTACCTTAGCTCAGTTGGTAGAGCAACGGACTGAAAATCCGTGTGTCCCTGGTTCGATTCCTGGAGGTACCACATAAAAGGTCGTCTAACGCAGTTAGTCGGCCTTTTTTTGTATGCAAACCCATTATCTCTGCATATTGTTCTCTGCATCGGCAAATCGGTATTACGTGGGAGAGAGCCAAGACCCCGAGCGGAGACTGGGTTTGCATAACCAAGGTATTTTTCAAAAGGCATTTACCAAGATCGCCCAAGACTGGGAACTAAAGCTCGCCCATCATTGCCGTTCCAAAGAGGAAGCGCTGAAACTGGAAATATTCTTGAAGAAGATGAAAAGCAGGAGGTTCATCGAGAGGGTAATCGAAGATCCCCAAATCCTGAACCGAATACTACAAAAGACATAGCCCTGGTTCCCCCGAAGTATCGGGGCTGGAGGTACCACATAAAAGGTCGTCTAACATAGTTAGCCGACCTTTTTTTGTATGCAAAACCATTATCTCTACATATTGTTCTCTGCATCGGCAAATCGGTATTACGTGGGAGAGAGCCAAGACCCCGAGCGCAGGCTGGGTTTGTATAACCAAGGTGTTTTTCAAAAGGCATTTACCAAAATCGCCCAAGACTGGGAACTAATGCTCGCCCATCCTTGCCGCTCCAGAGAGGAAGCGCTGAAACTGGAAAGATTCGTGAAGAGGATGAAAAGCAGGAGGTTCATCGAGAAGGTAGTCGAAGATCCCCAAATCCTTAACCGAATACTAGAAAACACATAGCCCTGGTTCCCCCGAAGCATCGGGGCTGGAGGTACCACGAAAATTCGAATGCTGGATCGGGTTTATTGAATCTTCCTCTTCCATAAATTTTTGCGCTTACTCCTTTTTAATTCTTTTGGAATCCCACTACCTTTACCCAACAACCAAAGGCCAATACTATGTCCTCTAGCAAAAACGAGCTTTTACAAGCCATCACCGAAAAATACGAACGGCTGGGCGAAAATCCCGAAACATACCTCAAGGGACTGCTTCAGGCAAAACCGATTACCTACTGGGATTATATTGAGGTAGATACGTTACTATCCCTTCAAAAACCGCGCACGCATTTTAAAGACGAAGCCATCTTTATTATGTACCACCAAATCACCGAACTGCTGCTCAAAATGATTCGGCACGAAATAGAGCAACTGTATGAAACGGAATCAATTGAAGAAGCTGTTTGGACAGATAAGCTATCGCGCTGCATACGCTATACCACCATGCTCATCACCAGTTTTGATATAATGAAAGATGGCATGAGCTACGACGACTACAACACATTTAGAAGTACTCTTACCCCCGCGAGCGGATTCCAAAGTGCGCAGTTTCGCTATATCGAATTGTATTGCACCCCCTTGCGAAATTTGGTGAACGAGGCGGGCAAGCAAGAGCTACCCAATAACCCTAGTGTGGAAGATTACTTTGAAGTTATATATTGGCGTGATGCCGGATACAATCGAAAAACAGGCCAAAAAACACTTACTATGAGACAGTTTGAGGAAAAATACCTAGATGCCTTCATCGCCTTGGCAAGGAAAACTCAAGGAAACACATTGGCCGAAAGGTTTGAAGCGCTACAAAATCCATCGAAGCAGCTCGAAACCCTCTTGCACCAATTTGATGTTCACTATAACGTAGATTGGCCTAATGTCCACCTTAATACGGCAAAGCATTATCTGGAAAGCAATACCGGATCAAAGACCGCTACTGGCGGTAGTGAATGGAAAAAATACCTAGATCCAAAGCACCAACAGCGAAAGTTCTTTCCGCAATTGTGGCCTTCATAAAAATCGGGTTATAGTACCAATTTCGCGTTTAGGCGTTTTTCTGCCTTGCGCTTAATGGCCGTAAGGCGCTTCATCTGTTCCATTAAGTTGGCGTCCTTATTCTTTTTGTACAACTGGTTGAGCGCCAAAATAAGCTGTTTCGCCTTCTGCGATGCAACAATACGATCGTTTAGCGATGAAAACCGTGTGGTTTGCGCCTCAAACTGAAGCGCTTCTTGAACTATATCCATAGCAATGCGTTTTTAAGGTAAAGCATCAATTTTTTTCAACAGGGCGTCTGCCTCGGCATATTTGGCATCTCCCTGCGACCGGTTCGATTTCGACAGCACGAAGGCTTCTTCCATAAGCCGTTTGTACTGTTTTTGTAGCCGTTCTTTCTCCGATTTTTTTCTGAAAATACCAAACATACCTTTATCTATTTACTCTTCAAATATAATTTGTTTAAGTATTATAAATAAACTTTAAACATTTATTTAACACTATGCATTTTAGCCCGTATCATTGGCCAAAAAATACAGGATTCTTTACTTTCGCAAGCCAAGGAAATTCTGTTTTGCCATGCGTGCCAACCTATTTTTATTCTTAACATTCAGTATTTTACTATTGGGGCACATTCCGTCTGCCCAAGGGCAAATCCTCAATGCCGAATCACTTCGAAAGGTTACCGACACTTCGGGGTTCTCGGGTTCCGCTACGGCCGATTTCAGCTTAAAGCGCAATGTAAACGATATCATACTCCTAACCAGCAACGTGCATGTACAATACAAGATGCTGCGTCACCTCGCCCTTTTCAAGAACGATGTCTCTTTTCAAAAAGTAGAGGGCAATCGCTTCGAGAACAGCTATATCTCGCACGCGCGGTACAATTATAAATTGCACCCTCGCATTGCTTGGGAGGTCTTTGCGCAGGGGCAGTACAACAAGGTCAATTTAATCGATTTTCGTGGACTCTTCGGTACTGGGCCCCGCTTTAAGCTCACGCAACTTGAAAATTACAAGTTTTACTTAGGTACCTTGACGATGTACGAATACGAAAACGTGGCAGACGGTGTCACCCCGCTTCAGCGGCACTTTCGAGCAAGCGCTTATCTATCATTCAGCGTATATCCCACCCCCACCGTGAGCCTAGTTAGCACCACCTATTACCAGCCTCGCTTTGATTTATTGAGCGACTATCGTATCTCCAGCCAATCGTCGCTCCTCATCGATCTATTCAAAAATTTCGCTTTTAAAACCACCTACACCTTTACCTACGATGCCGTTCCGGCAGTGGGCGTGCCCAATTCGCAGTACGACCTCACCACGGGTATTGCCTATACCTTCGATTAATAGCGCGCGCTTCTGGTGGCGCTACTTCCTATTTGCCTTATTTCCAATTTCGGTGTAAGCTTTTTTTCGTGGGAAAGACTCAATGGTTATATTTACGTGCTGCAAAACCACAAGCGGTTTTGCTTCGTATATAATCACAAATTCAATTTATGTCTAATTACTACGATCCCAAAGACCTCCGAAAATTTGGCAACATTACCGAATGGAGCCAAGAACTTGGCGAAAAATTCTTCGAATACTACGGTAAGGTGTTCGAAGAAGGTGCATTAACTGCCCGCGAAAAATCGCTTATCGCCCTAGCGGTAGCACATACAGAGCAATGTCCTTACTGCATAGATGCCTATACCCAAGACGGCCTGCAGCGAGGTGTTACCAAGGAAGAAATGATGGAGGCCGTGCACGTGGGTGCCGCCATTAAGGGCGGGGCCAGCCTCGCTCACGGGGTTATGATGATGAACAAGGTAAATAAGCTCGACGGTTAGCCATTTTTTGGGCGTGTCCCCCTACTTTGTTCGGGGCCGGGCCCTCGCTACTCGCTGTTACCCACGGCGTGGGCAACGAGCTTACACATGCCGCTCGATCCCTCACGCGTTTCTAATACCATATTATGACGAAAGAAAAATTACAGTCCCTACATAAACGAAATAGCGAGTTGGCCCAGGCCAACAAGCAACTTGAAAAACTATCCAACGGTATCTTCGCAAACGGCGAGCTGCCTACCTTCGCTAAGAAGATTGAGCAGACAGGCCAATTCCCATTGCGGCCCAAGAAATTGGAAATCCTTCAAATAAACGTTGGCTATATGTGCAATCAAGTGTGCGACCACTGCCACGTAGATGCAGGGCCAGACCGTAAGGAGATCATGACTTGGGAAACCATGGAGCAATGCCTAGAGGTTATACGCAACACCGGTGCGCATACCCTCGACCTTACCGGCGGTGCCCCCGAGATGAATCCAAATTTTAGGAAATTTGTGGAAGAGGCGAGCAAGGCTGGCATCCGAGATTTTATCGTGCGCAGTAATCTTACCATTATACGTGCCAACAAAAAGTACCACGACCTGCCGCAGTTCTTCAAGAAGCACAATGTGCACGTAGTGAGCAGCATGCCGCATTGGACCCGCGGAAAAACCGACAAACAGCGGGGCGATGGGGTGTTCGATAAATCGATAAAAGCCCTTCAGGAACTTAATGCTGTAGGCTACGGAATGCCCAACAGCGAGCTTCGGCTCGATTTAGTGTATAACCCAAGCGGGGCATTCCTTCCCGGCAACCAAGCCAGTATGGAAAAAGACTTCAAAAAAGCGCTTTTAGAGGATTTCGGCATTCAGTTCCACAACTTGTTTGCCATCACCAACCTGCCCATTGCCCGCTTTCTCGATTACCTTATCGCTTCCGAGAATTACGAAGATTATATGTACCAATTGGTCGATGCCTACAATCCGGCGGCCGTGCAAAATGTTATGTGTACCAATACCATTTCAGTAAGTTGGGACGGTTGGCTGTACGATTGCGATTTCAACCAAATGCTGGGTCTGAAGGTAGCGAGCAAGGTAAAGCATATTAAAGAATATAACGAAGCCGTTTTAAACGACCGAAACATCATTATCTCCCAACATTGCTATGGCTGTACCGCAGGGGCAGGGAGCAGTTGTCAGGGAACTGTAGCCTAGCCTATGAGATTTTTTCGCCAATTTCAAAAGATTTCACTTCCTAGGCTTTTTGTACTCAAAGCATTGCAAGGAATATTTATTTTTTTGCTATCACTATATACCCAAGCTCAGCCAGCCCAACAGTCCTTAGAGGAATTGCTTCAGCAATACAACACCCAAAGCGTACCCTACATTTCGGTGGAAGAACTGCGGATGCGGCAGGTAACTGACTCGGTGGTTGTGTTGGATTCCCGTGAAACGGAGGAGTTTGAGGTTAGCCGTATCGAGAATGCTCTCTTGGTCGGTTTCAACCACTTTTCCGAAGAGGCGTTTATGGAAATGATAAAAGATAAAAATACCCCCATTGTAGTTTATTGCTCATTGGGCATTCGCAGTGAGCAAATTTCAGAAAGATTAAACAATATGGGGTATGTGAATGTAAAAAACCTTTACGGCGGTATCTTTGAATGGAAAAATAAGGGATATCCTGTGCTCGATAAGAACGGTAAAGAAACAGATAGCATTCATATTTTCTCCAAACATTGGGGACAATGGCTCATAAACGGCATTAAAACCACAGAGTAACAATGGCGCGTTTCGACAAAAAACAGGCTAACGAAGCCGAGAAAGTAACCGGCAAGAGCCACAGTCACACCCACAAAAATGCCCTTATTGTCTTTACCCGAAACCCAGCATTGAGAAAGGTAAAAACCCGCCTAGCGGCAACTGTTGGCGACCAGGCAGCTCTCGATATCTATACCTTCCTGCTCAAACACACTGTTTCCATTACCAAAGAGGTGCAAGCAGATGTTTTTGTTTTTTATTCGGAAGCGATTCGCGAACACGATCTATGGAACAATGGGCGTTTTCACAAAAGATTGCAGCAGGGCGACGATTTAGGTGCACGTATGCAACACGCCTTTGAGCAAGTGCTCGGCCTTGGATATGAAAGAGCCATAGTCATTGGCAGCGATATGTATGACTTGAGCACCGCCGAAATCGACCGGGCTTTTACCGCTTTGCAGGAGGCAGATGTTGTTATAGGTCCTGCACAAGACGGTGGCTATTATCTATTAGGACTTAAAAAAATACTCCCCGAACTGTTCAAAAATAAGGCTTGGGGCACCGATACTGTGCTGCGGGCAACATTGAACGATTTGGAAACCTTCGACGTAATTCGCTTGGCCGAAAAGAACGACATTGACTATTTTAGCGATGTAAAGGACATCCCGGCTCTTCAGCATTTGCTGCCGGGCTATTTAGATTCAAAATTTTAATAGATATAAATGCAAAAATATATAGACGAATCGGCAGCATTCCTTAAATACAGAGGTTTTGGCGCACCCGAAGTAGGCATTATTTTGGGGACGGGGCTAGGAAAGATATTGGAGGACGTAGAAATCTTGAGCGAGATGAGCTACAACCACATTCCCAATTTCCCAACGGCAACAGTAGAGTTCCATCACGGCAAGCTCATTTTTGGAAACCTAGCGGGCAAGAAAGTAATATTAATGCAAGGTCGGTTTCACATCTATGAAGGCTATACCTTGCGCGATGTTACCTTTCCGGTTCGCGTTATGCACGCGTTGGGTGTAAAGACACTCTTGATAAGCAATGCGTCGGGGGCGGTAAACCTCAACTTCAAAAAGGGCGAGCTCATGCTTATCGACGACCATATAAACCTGCAGGGCGGTTCACCCCTTGCTTTCAAAGGTGTCGAAAAAATGGGCGAGCGCTTTGTAGATATGAGTGCACCATACGACTCGAAAATAAATGCCTCCCTCGAGAAAATCGCTGCTAAGAATACTATCAACCTACACAAGGGTGTATACGCATCGGTGGTGGGGCCACAGCTGGAAACCCGCGCTGAGTATCGGTACCTTAAGATTATCGGTGCCGACGCCGTGGGTATGAGCACCGTCCCGGAGGTAATCGTTGCTAACCACTTAGGATTGCGCGTGGCGGCAGTTTCGGTGCTAACAGACGAATGCGATCCCGAGAATCTCGCCCCTATCAATATTGAAGAAATAATCGCTATGGCCAACAAGGCCGAACCGCAAATGATTACCTTGTTCACAGAATTAATTAAAGAATTATAATTTGGACAAAATCTTATCTATCGTGCTACTGGCTTTGGCAGGTTTCAAGGTGGTATCTTCATTTCTAAACCATGAGGAAGTTGGCACCTTGTTTGGTCAAGAGATAAACAGTTGGTTATACAGGGGGATTTGGCTCGTGGTAGGTATTCTTGCAGCTTCTTCCTTATACAAAAAACTTAAATTGAAATCGTAACATTGGCTGATGGTATCGGCTATCTAAAAATTTAAACACCACACTACGCAAACTATGAGCTATCTAGAAACTACCCACAACGTCTATAAGGAAGCAGCCCTCACCCCAGATGTGGGTCTCTGCTGTACCACCAATCCCATTTGGGAACTACCAGGTTTAAAGATCCCCAAGATCATGCAGAAGATGAACTATGGCTGTGGCAGCACGGTACACGCCCGCGATCTCACCAACAATCCGCGGACCTTGTATGTTGGTGTTGGAGGGGGTATGGAGTTACTGCAATTCGCCTATTTTAATCGTCAAGAAGGCGGTGTAGTGGGCGTTGATGTGGTGGATGAAATGCTAGAGGCTTCGCGCCGAAACTTTTTGGAGGCCGAAGCTATGAACCCTTGGTTCAAAAGTGAGTTTGTTACGCTAAAAAAGGGGGATGCTCTGAATCTTCCCGTAGAAGACAATTCCATAGATGTTGCAGCGCAAAATTGCTTGTTCAATATTTTCAAGGAAGAAGATTTGAAACGCGCTATAGAGGAAATGTACCGCGTACTGAAACCCCACGGTAGGCTGGTAATGAGCGACCCTACCTGCGAGCAACCTATGAACGACACCCTTCGTAATGATGCTCGCCTTCGTGCCCTTTGTCTAAGCGGCAGCCTACCCATTGCTGAATACATAAAGGCGCTTACCGATGTAGGCTTCGGAACCATTGAAATAAGAGCCCGAAAACCTTACCGTATTCTAGACCCTAAAAATTATCCTACTGAGGAGCTCATCTATATCGAATCGATCGAGGTGGCCGCAATTAAAGACCCCATGCCCGAGGACGGCCCATGCGTATTTACCGGAAAAGCGGCGATTTACTACGGCAGCGAGGCCTATTTTGACGATAAGAAAGGCCACATCCTACTCAAGAACCAACCCTTGGCCATTTGCGATAAAACAGCTGCTGCCTTGGCTTCATTACAACGGAACGATATTTATATTAGTCCATCCACCTATCATTACGATGGTGGGGGTTGCTGTTAAGCCATCGATGTAATGTAGGCGCTCTGGGTGCGACTTAGTAACGTATGGTGGCAATGGATCGATTTATTCAGCTATTTAGAGATTCGTACGTAGGGTATTTCAACTATCTTTTAGATGAAATTACCCGATTTCATTGGGAGAACTATTTCTATGGCCTTATCGTGGTCTCGCTAGGGGTTTGGGCGCTAGAAATGCTCTTTCCTTGGCGGAAGAACCAAAAGGTATTCCGCAAGGATTTTTGGCTGGATACCTTCTATATGTTCTTCAATTTCTTTTTGCTGAATCTTATTGTGCTCATTTTTCTCTCAAATTCGGCCGAAGGATTGTTTAACGAACTGTTGGGACTTGTGGGACTGCGTATATCCGATTTCCAACTGTTGAATCTTAATGCCCTACCTTACGGTCTTGGCCTGCTCGTGTTCTTTCTTGTTTCAGATTTCGTACAATGGAACACTCACAGATTGTTACACCGTGTGCCCGTGCTATGGAAATTCCACCAGGTACACCATAGCGTCAAGGAGATGGGCTTCGCCGCCCACCTGCGCTACCATTGGATGGAACCTGTTGTATACAAATCAATATTGTACATCCCGTTAGCCATTATCGGCGGTTTTGATGTAGAGGACGTTGCCCTTGTGCACTTTGCCGCGCTTACCATTGGCCATCTTAACCATGCTAACCTGGGCTGGGATTATGGATGGCTTCGCTATGTTTTCAACAATCCGAAGATGCATATATGGCATCACGCTAAAGTTTTGCCAAATCGTACCAAATACGGTGTTAATTATGGAATTAGCCTCAGCATTTGGGACTATCTTTTAGGGACGCACCATATTCCGCACGATGGACGCGATATCGAACTGGGCTTTGAGGGGGACGAGCATTTCCCGAAAGGATTTTTCCAACAGGAACTGCATCCTCTCAAAACCAAACGGCGCAAGACTTCGTAACTAAGCATGGCGTGTATTAACACTTTAAAATCGTAAACCCTCCCTTCCTATGAGAACCATTACCAAATTTCTTACACTTTTGCTCATCGCGTTCAGCTTTCAAAACTGCAATCTTATCTCTGCAGCGGGTTTGAGCAGCCAGGGCCAACCTACCAAGGAAGTTGAGGGCAACCTTACTTCAACAACCGCCAATAGTGCAGTTAATGTAGACCATAGTGCATGGGATGCCTTGCTGAAGAAACATGTAAATCAACGAGGGTTTGTAGATTATAAAGGATTTCAGAACGATCGCGAAAAACTTAACCAATATTTACAAATGCTCTCCAGCCAGAACCCCAACGACGATTGGAGCGTGCAAGAGCTTTTGGCGTTTTACATCAACCTTTACAATGCGTACACCATAGACCTTATCTTGAGCAACTATCCGGTGAAAACTATCAAAGATATCGACGGTGCCTTTACTAAAGGTTTTATCCCGCTAGATGGGCGCAACCTTTCCTTGGGAGGTGTTGAAAACGGCATCTTGCGAAAAATGAACGAACCTAGAATCCATTTCGCCATAAATTGTGCATCTATATCCTGTCCTCCATTACTTAGGGAAGCTTATACAGCATCTAAGATCAATGAACAACTAGATCGTGCCACGAAACAATTTATAAATGGAGACTACAATGCTATTTCTGCCAACGACCCGAAAGTATCTATGATATTTAAATGGTATGAAGAAGATTATACGGTAAATGGCAAAAAAGATGTCATTGGCTTCATTAACAAATTTGCACAAGGTACCAAGATTAATCCTAGCACAAAATTAGAATACAAAGACTACGATTGGGGTCTAAATGACCAACAATAGTGGCGAACCCTTTTAGCTACCCGTGGCCGCTTAAGCGAAATTCCCTAAGTTTACCAAATGATTAGTATCATCGTCCCTGTCCTGAACGAGGCGCGCAATATTGAGCGACTGCTTCAGCATTTATCTGCCAACGCAAAATATCCCCACCTTCTAGAAATTATTGTAGTAGATGGTGGCAGCACCGATGGCACTCAGGCTAAGGTAGCAGAGATCAGTAAACGTTTAACGTCGGTGTCCGTACAGGGAATTGTCGCGGAAAAGGGCCGTGCGGTGCAAATGAATGCTGGTGCGAAGTACGCAAAAGGGACTATTCTATACTTTTTGCACGCCGATTCGCTGCCTCCAAAAAATTTTGATGCCCTTATCCAGCAAGAAGTTAGTCAGGGCAATCCAGCTGGTTGTTTTCGAATGCAGTTCGACAGTTCGCATCTTTGGCTACAATTGGCCGGTTGGCTTACCCAATTCAAGTGGCGCGCCTGTCGTGGTGGGGACCAGAGCCAGTTTATCACCTCACAACTGTTCTGGGACATTGGAGGCTACGACGAAACCTACACTATTTATGAGGACAATATCTTAATCAACGAGCTGTATGCGCGTCGCAAGTTTGTGGTCATTAACAAAAAACTGCTAACCTCGGCTCGGCTATACCGCGAAAAGGGCGTTTTTAAACTGCAGTACCATTTTTGGGCTATTTATGTGAAAAAATGGTTGGGAGCAGATGCCAATGAACTCTATGCTTATTATAAAAAGCACGTACGACCAAGGCCAAGTTCAGCCACTACTGATACAGTGAAGTACGAAACACAGCGCCAACAGCTCTAATTTTCTACTTACTAAAACTTTAGCATTTTGTAAACAGGTTTTTTTTGGGGTTGATTGTATTTTGAAATCAATTTCACAACCAAAATGAACACTATGAATATCTTTGAAGCCATTAGAAAAGACCACGACAAGCAACGCGAACTGTGCCGCTTGGTAACCTCTACCTCGGGCGATAGCAAGGGTCGAAGGGAAATGTGGGAAAAACTAAAACACGAGTTGCAAATCCATGCCGATGCCGAGGAACGTACCTTCTACGCACCCCTTATCCACACCGAAATGATGCAACAGCACGCCCGCCACGGCATTGCCGAGCACCACGAAATGGATGAGCTCATCGAGAAGATTGACGACACCGATATGGACTCGCCCGCCTGGCTTACCTACGCCAAGCAATTGTGCGACAAGGTGGAGCACCATCTCGAAGACGAGGAGCACAGTTTTTTCCAGATGGCAGGAAAGGTTTTTACCGAAAAGCAGAAAATAAGTATTGCGGAAGACTACTTAGCCGAGATGAAGAAGAGGCGATAACTCAAGCCAACCTTATTAATTTTAGAAATTATTCACCAGCAGGCGAATCGTCCAGCATTTCTCCCTTGAAAAACGCACGAACTACTGTCTCTCCCGGTTTGTTCTGGGGGGTAAATAACGTATGGTCGCTTCCCCCTACTTCATCGTGCTCCAAGAACCATTTCCATAGAAATCCGCCCGCCATCCAAGGTTCTTCCCAAAATTCTTCGTACAGAGCGGTAAGTAATTGCGACTGCGCCTCGAGGCTAACAGACCTGTCGTCCCTAGCGCTGTCCCAAGGCTCTTTTCCAGCGTAAACAGCGCTTCGATATCCATATTCTGTAAACAGAATGGGCCGATTGTATTTTTCAGAAATAAATTTCAGCTCCTGTTTCCAAGGTTGCCAGCCGGCCCGCGCCTCGCTAACGGTGGGTGTCCTGCTATCAGAAATAGGAAAATAGGCGTCTACGCCAATAAAATCAAGGGATTCCCAAAATGGAACACGCTTGTATTCATCCCAATTGGCAGCATAGGTAAGCTTACCAGGATAGATGGATTTTACCTCGGCAATTAGCGAATGCCAAAATTGGGGCCGTTCCCTAACAAATAGTTCTAGTTCGGTACCAATGCAAAACAGCGGTACCCGCTCTTCTGCGGCAAGTGTTGCGAAAGTGATGATAAATTCTCGGTAGCCCTCCTCGAATTGTCGCCATTGCACTTCCGAAGGCATTTCTAAGTGTCCCGTATATGTACCATTGGCAATCCAAAGCTGCGGTTTTAACATTATTTCTATTTGAGAGTTGCGTAATTTTGAAATGTACTGTCGAATTCCTTCCACCCGCTCGCCATACCATTGACGTTCGCTGTTGAAAATAAGGTTAGGATCGTTCGTTCCTCTCGTAAAACCAAAAGGCATTAGGGCGGCGTAGTTTGCGTGGAGTCGCCTTAATGGTTCTATATGTCTCATTTGTACCGAATCGCCCGATGCCACAAAACTTATCCCATTTATACGAGGTGATTGCCCGGAACAGCCTAATAAAATTAGTACTAGCATAAAGAGAAACCCTTGTTTGAACATTATTTTCATAAAAGTTAAGATACAATATAAACCGATTTCGGGAATTTCTGGAAAAGATGTGTAATTGCAGCGTTGAAATGTCTTCGGCAACCTTATACGCCAGCGATTAAACCTTCGGAAGAAATGCTTCCAGAGGTAATTTAGTGTTATACAAGCAGGTTGAAATTATATTTAACTACGATGTAAAGAATACCGTTTAAAGAACGACCAAAAATCGTTATCTTACCTTCCATGGAACACATCGTCATTATTGGCAACGGCATTGCTGGCGTTACCTGTGCCAGGCACATCAGAAAGCAATCCAACAAAAAAATCACCCTTATCTCGGCCGAGGCCGAACACTTTTTCTCCCGTACAGCCCTTATGTACATCTATATGGGACATATGAACTGGGACGATATAAAACCCTATGAAGACTGGTTCTGGGAAAAGAACGATATCCAGCTTAAAAAAGCCTACGTTACGACGGTGGATACCAAAAATAAAACTCTGCGTTTTTCTGAGGGCGGCACCATGACCTATGATAAACTGGTTATCGCTAGCGGCAGCACCACCAAACTGTATGGTTGGGAGGGCCAAGATCTCGCCGGTGTCGTAGGTTTAGTGACCAAGCAGGATTTGGAGGAATTGGAAAAAATTGCGCCGAACCGGAACCAATGTCCTCGTGCGGTGATTGTAGGCGGCGGCCTCATTGGTGTGGAACTTGCCGAAATGCTTCGAACCCGTAACATAGAAGTAACTTTTCTTGTTCGCGAAGATGCATTTTGGACTAGTGCCTTGCCCAAATTTGAGGGCCAGTTGCTATCGCGACACATACAGTCGCACGGTGTCGACCTTCGCCATAGCACAGAACTGGAATGCATTTTGGGCGATGGGAACGGACGTGTGCGCGGGGTTCGCACCAAGAATGGTGAAGAAATTCTATGTAATATGGTAGGTATTACCACGGGTGTGACCCCAAACATTTCGTTTTTGAAGAATTCTGGCATTGAAACCGATAAGGGCGTTTTGGTAAATAGGTTGTTGGAAACGAATGTAGCCGACGTATACGCTATTGGCGACTGCGCCCAGCAAAGGAACCCAATAGGTAACCGCCCTGCGGTACAGACCATTTGGTATACCGGACGGATGATGGGCGAAACATTGGCGCAAACCCTATGCGGTACGCCTTGGGAGTACTCGCCTGGACCTTGGTTCAACTCGGCTAAGTTTTTCGATATCGAATTTCAAAACTATGGATGGGTACAGCCAGAAAGGAGCAGGAAAGCCCACGAGGAACAATTTCATTGGAAGCATAATACAGAGAACAAATTTCTAACGGTAGCCTATCATAAGGAATCCCGGGAGTTCTTGGGGATAAACACCTTCGGCATTCGAATGAGACACCCTGTTTTCGACAAGTGGCTGCGCGAAAGGGAATCGGTAGATACGGTGATGGAGCAGTTGACTACTGCCAATTTCGATCCCGAATTCTACAAGCGACACGAAAAATCTATTTTAAACGCCTTTTATTCAGAGGAAAAACAATTGGCGCAATAATTTCTCTAAACGAATAGCAAGATACCAAACCGAAACATCTATGAGCAGCCTGCAACGCAATATGTCCCTTACCGGAGAACCCCCAAAAACTATCAATACCCAGCAAAAGATCGCCACCGCTATTGGCCTACTAGGGCTCAGCATCCTCCTGCTGGCATTGTGCAACGTAAATTTCCCCAATAAAACGCTGTGGCTGTGGATCGCCTTGGGAGGGATAAGCGTAGGGGTGGTCTGGTTTGGTGCCGCCGCCTATCTCAACAAGCACGAAGGCATACACAACGATGGGGTGTACTTTAAATCACTCACTTCGCACGGATTTTGGGCGTGGGTACTGGGCATTGGCCTTACTCTGTTTTACGTGGTACTCTATTGGTTTCCACAATATCTCGGTTTTAATAAGGAAGGTAGCAATGACGGACTAATAGCGTTGTTCGACCCCCTTAGCTACCTAATTAGCGGCAACCCTGCGAGTCAGTGGTTTGTATACGGCACACTGTACACCTTGGCCATTTTAGCCTTCGGAATAAAATTCATATGGAAATACCGTCACAATCGCTACGAGATTATACGCACCGTTTCCGTCATGTTCTTCCAGTTGGGTTTCGCGTTTTTGATTCCAGAATTCTTGGTACGCCTTAACTTGCCGTACTACGATCTAAAAAATGTTTGGCCCCTTAATTATGAACTGTTCGCAGGATATAAAATCGATTCCTTCTTGAGCGCTGGTGATGTGGGACTGCTTATGCTCATTTTTGGAGTAGCCTCCATTTTAGTGATTACACCTATCCTCACCTATTTCTATGGAAAACGATGGTATTGTTCTTGGGTTTGTGGTTGCGGCGGACTGGCAGAAACCGCTGGCGACCCATTTCGGCATTTGTCCAACAAGAAGATGTACGCCTGGAAGATAGAGCGCTGGGTAGTACATAGCGTTGTGGTATTTGTAACCGTAATGACTACGGCGGTGGTTTATAATTATTTGTACAGCAACGAGTCTGCCAGCATTTCAGAATGGAGCCATTTGAAGGGAAAGGCCGTGGTGTTGAGCGATGGAACCAGTAGGCCCTTACACGAAACCGTGCTCGCGGCTAAAAAGGCAGGCGCGAACACGGTGCTATATTTACTTGAAGGCGCACAACAACAGGCATCGAGCCTACACAGTACCGAGGAGATTACCATACCCTTCCATACTATTTCGGAAACCGGAAATGAAGCCGCTATTGCCCGATTAAAAAATGGTTTGAGCGCAACCTTTACCGTGGACGGCCAGAATGGAACTACCATTACCATCGATGATGCTACCCAAACCGTATTTTTTGACAATCTTTGGATTTCTAAGGAATTTTTTGTTTGGTTCGTTATTGCACTTCTCACAGCCGTCTTTGCCTGGGCCATGCTCTTTAAGCGTGAACAGTTGGCCAAAGACGCCAAATATGGGGCTATTGGCTACTTTGTGGTGGTCATCGCCATCCTGCTGTACACATATACCAGCAGCCCCGGGCAGTTGTTCTTTTTTGAATCCTACAGACTGCGCGAATGGTACGGGTTTTTAATTGGGGCGATGTTTAGCGGTGTCATTGGCGTTGGCTTTTACCCTATTTTTGGAAGTAGAGTGTGGTGCAGGTATGGGTGCCCTATGGCGGCTATTTTAGGCTTTCAACAGCGATTGTTTTCCCGCTTTCGCATAACCACCAACGGGGGGCAATGTATTAGCTGCGGCAATTGCTCTACTTATTGCGAAATGGGTATCGATGTAAAGGCGTATGCCCAAAAGGGTGAGAATATCATTCGCAGTTCGTGCGTAGGCTGCGGAATTTGCTCAGCCGTCTGCCCGAGAGGGGTCCTAAAACTGGAAAACGATACCAGGCAGGGCCGAATTGACAGCAACCAAGTGCTTGTTGGAAATGATTTGGACCTCCTGAGTTATGTGAACCGTAAAAAATAACGCTCACGCTTTTTTTTCTGTGGAATAACGACATAATTCGATCCCAACGCAAAATAATACCGACCTTCGCGCCCTAGATGAATTTGCCCAATCCCATAGTTTCAATAATCATCCCAGCCCACAACGAAGCGGGGAATATCGCCCAGGTGCTAAAAGCCATACCTTCATTGGTCACCGAGGTAGTGGTAGTGAACAACAACTCCACCGATCGGACCGAGGAGGTAGCTTTGCGCGCAGGCGCCACGGTACTTTCAGAAAAGAATAAGGGGTACGGATATGCTTGCCTAAAAGGTATCGCATACCTATCGAATAAGGAAGAAATACCGGATATCGTAGTCTTCTTAGATGGTGACTATAGCGATTACCCCGAAGAAATGCCGTTGTTGGTAAACCCGATCATTGCCGGCGAGGCCGATTTCGTGGTGGGCGCGAGAATCAAAAAGTATCGCGAGGCGGGCGCAATGACCTTTCCCCAACGATTTGGAAATAATTTGGCCACTTCGTTAATGCGATGGATGTTCGGTGCCCGGTTTACAGACTTAGGTCCCTTTCGGGCCATTCGGTTCGACGTGCTGCAATCACTGAAAATGGAAGACAAAACCTACGGCTGGACGGTGGAGATGCAGTTAAAGGCAGTTAGGCAAAAAGTACGGTACCTCGAAGTACCCGTTCACTACCGCAATCGAAATGCAGGAACCTCCAAAGTATCGGGAACTTTAAAAGGTGCTATATTTGCAGGCGTGAAAATATTGGGTTGGATTTTTAAATACAGTGTAAAGAAATGATCGTGGAAACCATTGTAATGGTTATTTATTCGGTGGCGTTGCTACTCATCTTTTTATATGCGCTGGCCCAGCTAAATCTGCTTTTTAACTACTTACGCGCACGAAGATCGCCCAAGGAGAATATGCAGCTTTTCGATCTTAGCGATGCGCAGCAAGTGCCTCACGTAACCATACAGTTGCCGGTGTATAACGAACTGTATGTCATGGACCGGCTTCTGGAAACCATTTCTAAAATAGAATATCCCAAGGAAAAACTCGAAATCCAGGTATTGGACGACAGTACCGATGAGAGTTTCGAGACCACCGCAGCCCATATTGCGAAATTGCAAGCCACTGGTCTGGATATTAAGCACATTACCCGAAACAATCGTAAAAACTTTAAGGCGGGTGCCCTTAAGGACGGACTACGCGCCGCGAAGGGCGAGTTTATTGCCATTTTCGATGCCGATTTTATGCCGAAGCCCAATTGGTTGCAACGTACCATTCCGCATTTTAAAAATCAGGAAATTGGTGTAGTGCAAACCCGTTGGGGTCATTTAAACAGGGATTATTCACTGCTCACACGGGTACAAGCCTTTGCGCTGGACGCACATTTTACATTGGAGCAGGTAGGGCGGAATAGCCAAGGACATTTCATCAATTTTAACGGGACAGCAGGTATTTGGCGTAAGCAGTGTATACTGGATGCAGGAAATTGGGAAGGCGACACCCTTACCGAAGACCTCGATCTTAGCTACAGGGCACAGCTTAAAAAATGGAAATTTAAGTACTTGGAGGCGGTAGAAACTCCGGCCGAGCTGCCCGTAGTGATCTCTGCGGCACGCTCGCAACAATTTCGATGGAATAAGGGAGGCGCTGAGAATTTCAGAAAAATGGTAAAAAGGTTATGGAAAAACCAAGGCATTTCCACCAAAACCAAGGTACACGGCACATTGCACCTATTGAACAGTACGATGTTCCTCAACATCCTCATCGTCGCCATTTTAAGTATCCCAATGCTTTATATCAAAAATGAGTATGAGCATTTAAAAGTATACTTTTTCGTAATGAGCTTTTTCGTGGTTAGCACGGGTATCTTTTTCGTTTGCTATTGGTTTACCTTCCGGGCGATGTATGGGGGTGGCCCAAAGCAATTCTTTAAGTATATCGCGATGTTCCTGACCTTTTTCAGCATTGCCATGGGCTTCTCTTTGCATAATAGCATTGCGGTGTTAGAAGGCCATTTGGGCAAAAAGAGCGAATTTATAAGAACCCCAAAATTTAACATAGGTTCTTTAAAAGACAGCTGGAAAGGCAATAAATACCTTTCTAACAACGTGTCACCCAATATTATCTTTGAAGGCATTTTGATGCTTTATTTTGGCTTCGGGATGTATTCGGCCTTTGTGGTAGGCGATCACGGGGGCGATTTCGGACTTTTCCCATTCCACCTTATGCTTTTCATAGGTTTTGGGTTTGTATTTTTTAAGAGCCTGCTTTCCAGAGCATAAAAAAACGCAATGTTTTACATTGCGCTTCCATTTCTAAATAAGCTGTGCCAATTACGATTCGTCCATAGGATACTCATCGAAAATTTCATCTACCAAATCGGCTATGGCCGCTGTGGTTCTTTCACGGTAAATATTATCGGTAGTAACACCTTTCCAAACGGTTTCTTTTGTATCGGCATCAATTAAATCGATAATTAGCGTACCTTCCTTATAACGGTACGTATCCGTATCATACCCTACTAGATTGGTATAATTGTTATAGCCGTGGTAATAATACGGACTATAATATGGACTTACCGTTGTAACGGGCGTAGTGTATGGATATCTCGCATAAACAGGATCGGTGGTCACACCTGTTTCCATATCGGTTTTCGCACTTACTAAAACAAGTAAATCAGGGTCTTGTCGATCCATATCGAAACCCTCTTGGCGTAGATTCATATTTACGGTATTGATGATTGCTTCATTCACGTCATCTTCTGCGTAATTCTTATTTTCTACCTCAACGGTATTGGGTAAGTAAGCGAAGGTGTCGTAATTGCTCAAATCGCTTCCTACAGGATTAATGGTCGTTACTCGTGGGCCGCAACTCAATAAGAGCAGGGGCACCACAAACAGTAATATCAGTTGTATCTTTTTCATAATTTCTAGTTTTAAGTTCCTCTTCATTTATCTTCTTATAGTATACATATACTAAGTTGAATTTGAAAACCTTAGAGAAGATTTACGATGATTTTAACGCCTTACATCCTGCTTTAATAAAAGTTTACAGTTTGAATGCTAAGGGCATTAAGAAATTTTGAAGAAAGAAGTATCAGCACACTATTATTTCACCTTCGGAAACTCTTGAAAGATGTCATTTACCAAATTTCGAATAACTTCCGTGTCGGTTTGGTTGTAAATTCCGGTTTCCGAAAAACCCTTCCAAACACTCTCCTTGGTCTTTCGGTCGACCAAATTAATGATAATCGACCCTTCCTCATAAGCATATCTATCTACATCGTAGCCGGTGATGTTGGTATAACTAGGATAGTTATAATAGTAATAATCGTTGTAATAGGGTCGTACGGCAACCTGTGTGGTGTTATACTCATAGGGATAAGCCGCGTACGCAGGCTCGGTTTCGGTAATGGTCTCGATATCGGTCTTTGTACTAACCAATACAAGCAGGTCTGGAGTATCCCGATTAAGGGTGTAGCCAGCTTGTTCCATATGATAGTTGATAGTTTGTATCACCGTTTCGTTAACGGTTGGATCATTATAGGCCTTATCGGGTGCCTCTGCCGAAGTGTTGGGCAAATAGGCAAAAGAAGTATACGAGCCAAGGTCCACTTGGGTAGGCCGAACGGTTTCTACCTTGGGGCCACAACTAATGAAAAGGAAAAGTACGGTAAGGAGCAGAAGAATCTTGACAGTTTTCATGACGTATTTTTCTTTAAGATACGCAGTCTTACCCCTAGAATGCTATGTTTTAAAAAAACTTTAAGGCATCCTTAACCACACGGCCCTTTTTTTAACACCTGCGGCAAGCTCCTGTTTCTGAAAATCTTAAAATGTGACAGATAAAACCAAGGTTTCGCCATTTCTATCTACTGTAACTTCGGTAGATTGCCCTTCTTCAAAACTGGCTAGGGCTTTCATATAGCTCATCATATCGGTCACCTGTAGCGATCCTAATTGCCGAACGATATCGCCCTTTTGAAGTCCCGCCCGTTGCGCGGGCTTGTCTTCAGAAACACCATCAATTCGCATACCCGGGCCCGTGTAGAGATAATCTGGCACTACGCCCAAGGCAACCTCAAACCGTGGCACGTCCTCACTTTCGTTCTTCGTTTTACGGAAAGCCAATTGGCCATTATCATTCAAGTCGTTTATAATATTAAAGATATAGGCCGCGATTTTCTCCATGCCGGCGTAATTGAGTTTTTCGGCATCGTCGCCCGGTTTGTGGTAATCTTCGTGCTGACCTGTAAAAAAATGAAGCACCGGGATATCGGCTAGATAAAAGGATGTATGGTCGCTAGGGCCTATTCCGCTTTCGTGCTCGGCTATGGTTAGGTCTTGGTCGTTGTTGGCGAACAATGCTTGTTTAAAAACTGGCGAGGTCCCTACCCCGTGCACCGCTAAGGTGTTTTCCTCATTTAAACGGCCCACCATATCCATATTGATCATATAACTCACTTTTTTGGTGTCTATGGTGGGATTTTTTATGAAATAATTGGAACCGAGGAGCCCCATTTCCTCTCCAGAGAAAGCAATGAATAAATAATTGTTGTCTTTGGGTGCCTCTGGTTGCGCTAGTCGTTGCGCCAAATGTAGCAAAATCGCTACCCCACTGGCATTATCGTCGGCACCGTTATGCACCGCCTCTCCTTCACGGTACAGCGAACCTTCCCCACCCATTCCCAAATGGTCGTAATGTGCACCGATTACGACAGTCGTCTCGGCTTGATTATCAACATACCCAAGCACATTGGTCCCGGTTATGGTACCATCGGTTGCATTTCCAGTAAACGCAGCCGACTCGTGCGGATTTTTACTTGGCGTAAACGTGAAGGTTTGGGTATAATTTCCATCTACGCCCTTAGGCGTTAGGCCCATATTTCGAAAACGCTTTTCTATATAAGCAGCGGCCTCTTGTTCCCCTTGCGTTCCAGTTTGGCGCCCGGCCAGTGCATCATCTGCCAAGAAGGTAACATCTTGCCGCATCGAAACGATCTTCTGGGGCTCCTCTTGGCAGGATAGCAATACCGTTGCCAAAAAAAATACTGTTATAAATACGCGCATATCGTTACTTTTGACACAAAAATACTGAAATATGAGAATTTTTACCCTTGCCGCGTTATTCGTTCTACTCCATTCTTGCAAAAATACTTCTGAAAATTCGGTAGAATCGGCAGACTTTCCAGCAGAGACAAAGGAAGTGATTACCGAGGCCGTAGGCGATAGCCTCATCTATCCTGAAGAGAAACACTTCAAGAGCATTCGGCAAATTACCTTTGGCGGTGACAATGCTGAAGCCTACTGGAGCTTTGATGACAAACAATTGGTGTTTCAAAGCAATTATTCCGAATGGGGCGTTGGTTGCGACCAAATGTTCCTTATGGATGTTTCCGATAGTTTTGAAGACTCCCAGCCACCCATGGTAAGCACGGGAAAAGGTCGAACCACCTGTTCGTACTTTATGCCAGACAACCAGCATATCGTATATGCGAGTACGCATCTAGTAGATGAAAATTGCCCAGAAGTACCCCTGCGGAAAAACGGAAAGTACGTGTGGCCCGTTTATGATAGCTTCGATATATTCGTGGCCGACCTGAACGGAAACATCACGGCCCAACTCACAAATGAGCCTGGGTACGATGCCGAAGCTACCGTAAGCCCTAAGGGTGATAAAATCGTCTTTACCAGCGACCGCAGCGGTGACCTTGAATTGTACACCATGAACTTAGATGGTACCAATGTTAGGCAAATTACTGATGAACTGGGCTATGATGGGGGTGCTTTTTTCTCGCCCGATGGTTCAAAGTTGATTTTCCGTGCCTCCCGACCTAAAACTGCGGCCGAGGTGAAAGAGTATAAGGAACTGTTAAGCCAGGGATTGGTACAGCCCACAGAGATGGAGCTTTTTATCTGCGATGCCGACGGCTCCAACTTGCGACAACTAACCAATTTGGGCAATGCCAACTGGGCACCCTTTTTCCACCCCAGCGGGGAGAAAATTCTGTTTTCCAGCAATTTTGAGGCAGAGCGGGGATTTCCATTTAACCTTTATATGATTGATATCGACGGAAAGAACCTGGAGCGGGTTACCCACGGCGAAACTTTCGATGCCTTTCCAGTATTTTCCAACGACGGCACCAAATTGGTATTTTCCAGCAACCGAAACAATGGCGGCACCCGAGATACCAACCTTTTCATAGCCGAATGGGTAGATTGACGTTCCCCCCACTCGGCGGTGACGACTCGTCCTAACACAAATCGATTATGCGAACCGTATTGACACTGTATAAAACTCCGTTGCTCTTTTCCGTATTGAGTATCGCGTTGTATGCCAGTTTTGCATACGATTTGCAACGGTGGGATTTCCCAAAGCTTATTGGGCTCTACGCCGCATTGTTCTTTCTTTTTTACAAACTCGTACAAACCACCAAAGGCAGTTTTTGGTTTCTCGCCTCGGTGGGCATCGCTTTTCGTTTGGTATTTCTACCGGCGCTGCCCAATTTGTCACAAGATTTTTACCGATTTATTTGGGATGGCAGGCTGGTACTCGACGGATTGAATCCATACCTGTTCACCCCTTCCGAACTGTTGGAAACACCCTCCTTCCTGTTTAGGAACGCAGCGGAAAATACCTTGGGTACCGGCATATCCAATGCAGAGACCCTCGTAGCTGGAATAGGAAGTTTAAGTGCAGGGCATTATAGCAACTATCCGCCCATAAACCAGCTTTTTTTTGCGCTGGCCGCCTGGTTGGGGGGCAAAGGCTTGTTGGGCCCCGTAGTTGTCATGCGTATGTGCATTTTACTTGCCGATGTAGGTATCCTAGTATTGGGCAAAAAGCTGCTAGAGCATATGAAAATGCCACCGCACGCAATTTTTTGGTACTTTCTCAATCCGTTTATCATTATAGAACTTACCGGAAACCTCCATTTTGAGGGAGTGATGCTCTCCTTTTTGATTTTGGCGCTTTACTTATTGGCACGGGCACAATGGGCGCTGTCGGCGATAGCAATGGGCGTGTCAGTTTCAGTGAAATTACTTCCCTTGCTATTGTTGCCGTTGTTCTTTCAATATTTCAAAAAAAACATAAACGCAACACGCTTCCCGCTTGGACTATTGGCCATCTTTTATAGTCTGGTGCTGCTCACCGTTGCGCTTAGCTTTATGCCTTTTTACTCGGAAGCCTTCCTTCAAAATTTCTCCAGCACCATAGCGCTTTGGTTCCAAAAATTTGAATTCAATGCCAGTGTGTACTATGTCATTCGATGGATCGGATTTCAAGCCACGGGCTGGAACATCATCGAAACGGTGGGCAAGATATTACCCGTTGTCGTATTGCTGAGCATTCTAGCGCTCACCTTTTTCAGGAAAAACTATGGCTTAAAAGCCTTGTTGACCGCGATGCTATGGGCCACCACAGTCTATTTTCTACTTTCCACCACCGTACACCCTTGGTATATCGCCACACCGCTGTTGCTTTCGGTATTTACCAAATATCGATTTCCGTTGCTGTGGAGCGCCGTGGTGATGCTCAGTTATTCGGCCTACGGAAAGTATGGGGTAGAAGAGAATTTGTGGGTGGTGGCGACAGAATACCTTATTGTGCTAGGCTATGCCCTTTGGGAGGTAACTGGAAAAAGACCGTTTTCTTATATTGCTAGGCAAAAATCTTTGTAACAAACATATCGATAACCTCGATCACGATGAGCAAAATAATGATCCACTCCAAGGTGCTGCTCTCCTTATGATCCCAAATATCCTTGAACAGGTCCAAGTTTTCCTTAATGATATCGATGCGGTCTTGAATGTTCCTGAAGCGAGGCTTCAAATCGAAGGTGGTCTTCAATAGTTCATCGAGCCGCGCCAACTGTTCGTTTTCCCAAGTGACCTCGGGCGAATCGAAGATGTACAGGTTCTCATAGATACCGTTTTTGATATTGAGCGTACGCCCAATAAATTTCTTGAGCTTCTTGCTGGAGATTTTTAAGCGCCCTTTCTGCTCCAAATATTTTGTATGGAAATTGGTCTCCTCGAGCAGTGCTTCTGAAATTTCCTCATACCTATCTAACGCTACCGATTGCGAGGTATGCATCAAGATAAGGCGAATCATCTCCTCCTGAAAGCTAGGAATTATCACACTGTTAAAGGTAACGGCCAGGGTTCGTTCTTGTACCGAGACCGAAATATTCTCATCCAGCGAGTCGCGCACCGTTCCTTTGGAATGCGGCTTGATATCTTGGATAATCGCATCCACCTTTTCCTTGCTCACGTTAAAAAAGGAAACAATCCCGAACTGGTACACGTAAAGATATTGCTGCTCGTCAATTTTATAGAAAAGCTCGTCGCTATCGCTAAAACACAGGGTATACGACAGCGAAGCCTTGACACCCTTTATGGTGATGCCTTGTGCAATTTGTTTGGAAAGTACCGTAAACATCACATACAATTAAAGCGTTCGGAAAAAAACAAATGTCCAAAAAAACTACACCCGTTGTACGGTGTAGAAATCGTCGCGACGATCTTTTAAATTGCGCACGGCGCCATAGTTGTGCAGTTCGCGCAGCAAATCGATATCGACATCGGCTACGAGGATCATTTCGGTATTGGGAGTGGTTTCGGCCTTCACCCCGTTGTTGGGAAAGGCAAAATCGCAAGGGGTAAACACCGCGCTCTGGGCATATTGTATATCCATATTGTGGACTTTGGGCAAATTGCCCACACTGCCTGCAATCGCCACATAGCATTCGTTCTCAATGGCTCGGGCCTGTGCGCACAACCGTACGCGAGAGTAGCCATTTTGCGTATCGGTAAGGAAGGGAACAAATAAGATATCCATACCGTCATCGGCCAGCAAACGGGACAATTCAGGAAATTCTGAATCGTAACAGATAAGAATTCCTATTTTTCCGCAATCGGTATCGTAACATTGTAGGGTGTGACCCTGTTGCATACCCCAAACCTTGGCCTCATCTGGCGTGACGTGAATTTTCTCGTAGCGCTCTATCCTCCCATCGCGATGGCATAGATACCCCACATTGTAGAGCTTGTCGTCTACCACTTCGGGCATGCTTCCCGATACGATATTGATGTTATAGGAAATGGAGAGCTGCGATAGGCGCTGTTTTATTTCTGAAGTGTACTTGGCCAATTCCCTAATGGCATCGCTCTCGTTCATATCATTATACCGAGCCATGAGCGGCGCGTTGAAAAATTCAGGGAAAACGGCGAAGTCACTTCTATAGCCCGCCACGCTGTTCACAAAGTACTCTACTTGATGCATGAGGTCTTCCATACCGCCGTAGGGTCGCATTTGCCATTGTATCAAACCCAGGCGCACCACACTTTTGGTAAGTTTTGGCTTTTCCACGGGCTTGGTGTAATAGATGTTGTCCCATTCCATAAGCACACCGTATTCTCCCGAGGCCTTGTCGCCCTCTAAATACCCTTTAATGACTCGTACCGGATGGAAATCGTTGCTAAGCTGAAAATTGATTACCGGGTCTTCAATCTCCTTATCCCGTACTTTTTGAAGGTACTGTTTAGGCGAATAGTCTTTCGCATATTTGTGGTAATTGGGCATACGCCCCCCAAAGACAATTGCCTTCAAGTTCAAGTTTTCGCAAAGTTCCTTTCGGTAATCGTACAGCCGGCGCCCCAAGCGAAGACCTCTATAATCGGGCCGAATAAACACATCGATCCCGTACAGCACATCACCATCTGGGTCGTGTATCTTGAAATCTGGATCGCGGGTAATATCATCATATGTGTGGTTATCCTCAATCTTATCGTAATCGACGATAATAGAGAGGGCACAGCCGGCAATTTCGCCGTCTACGATAATGACTACTTGGCCTTCCGGAAAGATGGAGATTAGATTGCCTATCTCTTCGATTTTCCAATATGAATTGGGCAAGCCCCCATACGACTGCAGGGTAGCCTCCTTCAACGCTTCGTAGTCCTTCAGCGTCAAGAATTTCAATTCGATATTTTCAATCTGTTGTTCCATAATGTTTAACTAATTCTAAAGGATCCAGTTCCACCGAAATGTAGAATTGCTGGTGCTGATCACAGGAAACCTTTACATATCGAGCAAGTAGGCGAAAATTAGCGGCGCTACAATGGTAGCATCGCTCTCAATAATGAATTTTGGCGTATCGATATCCAATTTCCCCCAAGTGATCTTCTCATTGGGGACGGCACCCGAATAGCTTCCGTAGCTAGTAGTGCTATCGCTTATTTGGCAGAAGTAACTCCAAAACGGTGTATTGGTACGTTCCATATCTTGATAGAGCATAGGTACCACGCAAATAGGGAAATCGCCAGCGATGCCGCCGCCTATTTGGAAAAAGCCAATACCATTTTTTGAATTATCGGTATACCAATCGGCCAAAAAGGTCATATATTCGATTCCACTTTTCATGGTCGACGCCTTTAACTCTCCCTTTAGGACATAACTAGCAAAGATGTTTCCCATGGTACTGTCCTCCCAGCCGGGCACTACGATAGGCAGATTTTTTTCTGCCGCGGCATACATCCAGGAATCTTTCAGGTCGATCTCATAATACTCTTCCAGAACACCGCTCAACAACATCTTGTACATAAATTCGTGTGGAAAGTATCGCTCGCCTTTCGCTTCGGCATCTTTCCAAATCTTGAAAATGTGCTTCTGAAGTCTTCTAAAGGCCTCTTCCTCGGGGATACAGGTATCTGTAACCCTATTCAAGCCGTTTTCCAATAGGTCCCATTCATCTTTGGCTGTAAGGTCACGATAGTTGGGAATTCGTTTATAGTGGCTGTGCGCCACAAGATTCATGATATCTTCTTCCAGGTTGGCGCCTGTACAGGAAATAATATGGACCTTATCCTGGCGAATCATCTCGGCAAAAATCTTGCCCAGCTCGGCAGTACTCATGGCTCCGGCCAACGATACCAACATCTTGGCACCGCTTTCCAGTTGCTGCTCGTACCCCTTCGCAGCATCGACCAAGGCCGCTGCATTGAAATGCAGATAGTATTTTTGAATGAATTGTGATATTTCTCCCTTGTTAGTACTCATTTTCGTCGTCGTTAAATTTGGTTACTCCCTTCTTCGGTTCGTTAAAATTACTCTCGAACGCGTCGTCTTCTTCTTCTTTTTCAAATTTATAGCTCAACATTTTATAATAGAGTTTCGCCGCTAGGAAATCAGATGATTTCTCTTCTTCCCTTGGGCAAAGTTCTACGATATCGAACCCAACCACATTTCTTTCAGAATATACCCTCTTTAGAAACTCCATCGTTTCATAATAGAACAAGCCACCCGGTTCTGGGGTGCCAGTGCTGGGCATGATGGAAGGATCGAAGGCGTCGAGATCGAAGGTAATGAACACATTGTCGCCAAGCGCTTCGATAACGTTGTCCATCCAGTACTCATCGTTCGCCATATCGTGCGCGAACCAGGTTTTCTCCTCATCCATCACGGTGGTTTCGGCTACATCCATACTGCGAATGCCAACCTGTACCAAGTTGGTGGTTTGGCTGGCCTCGTAGACCGCACAGGCGTGGTTGTAAGGGGTACCTTCGTATTCCTTGCGCAAATCGGCATGGGCATCTATATGCAGTACGGTTAAATCGTCGAAGCACTCGTTAAAAGCGCGAATGGTCCCTATGGAAATGCTGTGCTCGCCACCAAATACGGTTACGAATTTATTGCGCAAAATATAGTCCTTCGTTGCTTTGTGCACGGCATTCACTACCGCCTTGGGCGATTCATTCTCGGTAATGGCATCGGCTAGGTAAATGCCTTGCTTGTACACTTCAGTTTGCGTCTCGATATCGTACAGCTCCATATTTTCAGAAGCATGTAAAAAAGCCTCGGGACCCTTATCGGCTCCTTTTTGCCACGTGCTGGTGCCATCATATGGAACTGGGATTAGGACAATTTTACTGGTTTCAAGCGCCGCATACTTCTGCGGAATGCCTGCATAGGTTTTCGTACTCATTTTTAGTGGATCTATAAATTTGTTTTTTATTTGGAATGAACTGTTTTTTCACTTTTTTTCTTTTTCGGAGCGGTCTGCTCATGCATTCCGTTTCCGTGGTACCCAAGGATATCCAATAGCTGCGCACTGGTCTGTTGCTCTGAGAACAGCTGGGTGGTAAGGTTGCCGTCTTTGTCACGGTCTATAAGGATATGCTTTGGCGACGGTATCAGGCAATGTTGCAAACCGCCAAAACCTCCAATGGTTTCTTGATAAGCACCTGTATTGAAAAACCCTATATACAAAGGCTTGTCCTTTTTGAATTTGGGCAGGTAGATAGCATTCATATGCTGTTCGCTATTGTAATAATCGTCGCTGTCGCAGGTAAGTCCGCCAAGCAGTACGCGCTCGTACTCGTCGTTCCAGCGGTTTACCGCAAGCATAATAAAACGTTTGCTAATGGCCCAGGTATCGGGGAGCGTGGTGATGAAGGAGCTGTTGATCATATTCCATTTTTCGCGGTCGTTCTGTTGCTTTTGGTAAAGTACCTCATAAATGGCGCCGCCACTTTCGCCTACGGTAAAGCTACCAAATTCGGTAAAGATATTGGGCACGGCAACCCCGGCGTCCTCGCACGCCAAATTGATCTGGTTAACGATTTCGTCTACCATATAGGCATAATCATAATCGAAGGCCAACGAATTTTTTATCGGGAAACCGCCGCCTATGTTCAAACTGTCCAAGGTAGGACATATTTTCTTTAACTGAATGTACACCTTAAGGCATTTCAGCAACTCATTCCAGTAGTAGGCGGTGTCGCGAATGCCCGTATTGATGAAGAAATGGAGCATTTTTAACTCTACTTGATCGTTGTTCCGAATTTGTTTTTCAAAGAACGGTACGATGTTGCGATAGCCAATCCCCAAGCGAGAGGTATAAAACTCGAATTTGGGTTCTTCTTCCGAAGCGATGCGAATACCTACCTTGAACTTTCCTTCTATGGCTTCGGTCAATAGGCCAATCTCCTCATAATTATCTATTATGGGAATGCAATTTTTATGTCCGTTGTTAATGAGCCTCGCGATGTTGGTTATGTATTGCTCGCGCTTAAAACCATTGCAAATAACGTAGGTTTCATCGTTTATTTTCCCATTTTTCTTAAGATTCTCGACAATATCGATATCGAAGGCGGAGGAAGTTTCTATATGAATATCGTTCTTCAAAGCCTCTTCCAACACATGTTTAAAATGCGAGCTCTTGGTGCAATAGCAGTAATTGTAGCTGCCCTGGTAGTTATGCTTTTCGATGGCTTGCCGAAACCAGGTTTTAGCGCGATTGATGTTATCGGATATTTTAGGAAGATACGTAAACTTCAACGGGGCACCGTACTGCTCGACAAGCGACATGAGGTCGATACCGTGGAAATTTAGGGTAGACTCGTTAAGGGTGAATTCTTCCTGCGGAAAATAATAGGTTTGATCTATAAGATTGAAATACTTGGTATTCATTACGCTCGTAAAGGTTTAAATATGAAAAATATAAATGAATGGGCGAACTTCCTCGGAAATCGGGAAGTATAACAAAAATTTAACCTGAAATGGCTAGATACGTACGGGATTGGTCCAATAGGCGAGTCTGTGTGAGGTGCCCGAGACAAAAAGAGCCGTCGCCCTTAGCCCGCGATAAGGTAATGGTAAAAACACCAAGACGGAAGGTAGCTTTAAATTCCGGCGGTGCGCCTTGCGCACTGTTTCTGGGTACGACTTCCTATTTCCCAAAAACCCGAACGTAAAAACATAGTTCAATTTGTTCAGCTAAAGTAGGGCAAATGTAGTTTTTTTTTGAAAACAGTATCCCTTTCCTAAAAAATAATCAAGCCCCAAGGCCCTATATTACTTTTACGAGACTATTTCGAAATTATTTTGTAATAATTCCACCTGCACCACAAGTGGCTACATCATGGAAAATAACTCGATTTCCTGCTTTGTCAAAACCTTCCAACGGCCACGGGGCAAGTCTTTTTTGGTAAGATGGGCCAGCGCTACGCAGTCTACCTTCACCACATTGTAGCCAAGATGGTCAAAAATATCCCTTATGATACTCGTTCCCATATTCTTCAGCTTAAGGCCAATTTCCTTCTTTGGCGCATTGGTCACGTAGCTAATTTCGTCAACCTCGACGGTATTTCCGTTAATGGTAAGTCCTTCTTGTATTTTCTGCAAATCGTCTGCCTTCAAGTTTTTATCCAATTCAATATGGAATAGGCGTGGCATTCCCTTGCTATGCAATTTTTTGACCAATTTATCGTCATTGGTAAAAAGCAACAAACCAGTAGAATTTCTTCCTAAACGTCCTATAGGTTTTACGTTAGCGGTAGTAGCATTGCTAATGAGGTCCATAACCGTTAAACCCTTGCTTTCACTGGTAGTGGTAGCAACAGATTTTGGCTTGTTGAGCAAGATGTAGGTATCTGGCTCGGGGTTGATTCGGCGCCCGTCGAAGCGTACATCGTCTTCCAATTGTACTTTGTAACCCATCTCGTTCACTACCGTACCATTTACCGTTACCAAACCGGTAGCAATATAGGTGTCGGCCTCCCGCCTAGAACAAATACCGCTGTTGGCGATGTACTTATTGAGACGAATTCCGTTGGGATTTTTATCGTGGTTGGTTTTTGAGGCGCTATTTTGACGGCCCGATTGCTTGTTCGTATTTTCTTTTTTGAAAGGAGCATTTCCGCGTGCACTGCTTCGCTTTCGGGTGTTGTTACCCCCGCGTCCCGAAGCTTTTCCTTTACTGCTTTGATCTCTTCTGCTCATGATGTACTTAATTTTTTGCAAAGATACAGTTTAATTGCCCAGAAAACAGTACCCCACCCGATAACTTACCAGCCTTATCGTTGTGATCGTACCAATTAGAAAATGGGTGCTCGTTGCTATTCGTCCTTGATTCGCAAGGTAGATTGCCGACTCTGGTTCAATGTTAATTGGGTAACATCTGGTCTGGAGTAATGCCCAACGGGATCAAAATTTTGGCGTTCTTCAAGGACCCGGTCGAAGGAAAGGGTGGCATATATGTTGCCCTCCTCGTGTACCACAGGTTCCAAAAGCCACTCCCCGTTGGGGCCAGCAATACAGCTCCCGCCATTAGCAAGAATTTTGGGAGCTCGCTCCAGTATTTTTTCCAAATGGGGCGTATCCTGCGGAAAATCCTCTATTTTCATCAATGCAGAAACTGAAATTACAAAACTGCGCGATTCCCTTGCGATGAAACGGGTAATATCCTTGGTGTTGTGGTCGCTTCCCGGCCATACGGCAATATGTAGGTTCTCCCCTTGTCCATACAGCGCCGCACGTGGTAGTGGCATCCAATTTTCCCAACAATTGAGGCCGCCCACCGTAAAATTCTTCAGTGAATGCACTCGTAGTCCATGACCATCTCCCTGCGACCACGTTAAGCGCTCGTCGTAAGTAGGCTGGAGCTTTCTATGTACTGACGCTATTTTTCCGTTTTCGGAAATATACACCAACGAAGCATACAGACTATGTCCGCCCCGATCCTGCGGGCGCTCGATAATGCCCAAATATACTGCCAAGTGGTACTCTTTGGCCAATTGGCAGATTTCGTCGAGATCGCCGGCTTCTATACAAACGGCGTTGCGGGCGTAGTGGGCGTGCATTTCCTTATTTAGTGCGGTATCCCATTCGGCGCCTCCGGTAAGGGCCAACCAAAATGGATATCCGGGCACCAAGGCCTCGCCAAAAACGATTAGTTCTGCTTTCTCTTGTGCTGCCTCCCGAAGTTGGAATTTTACCTTTTCCAAGGTTTCTTTCTTATTAAGCCATATAGGAGCTATCTGTGAAAGGGCAACGGTAAGTGTACGTTCATTTTCCATACCGTAAAGATACAAAAGACACTACTGCGCCGGTATGCTTTAGAAGGACTAAAATACTTAGAGCAATCGATTGAGCAGCAAGTCGATATCGATGAGCACAATACTGAACACCCCTGCCACGATAATGAACTTCAATATGTTGTGCAGCACCAAATAATGCAATTTGCGTCGGGATTTCCAAAGTATTACCAGAAACACGGCCAGGGCGAGCACACTTCCGAAAAAGAAGAAATTCATGTACCCAATGGGGAACCTGAAAATGAGCAACAGGGCTGGAACAAGGGTAAGGACGGCCAACAACGTTACTACCTTTTTAGAGGTGCTTTCTCCATAAACCACGGGAATGGTTCGATAGCCCTGGGCAAGATCGCCCTTTAAATTTTCGAGGTCCTTTACCAGTTCGCGCATCGCGATGAGCAAGAACAGGAAGGTAGCGTGTACGAAGATGACCACATCGAAATTACGGTAATAGATGAATACCGCAAAGAAGGGCACCACTGCGAGGGTGGAGGCCACAAAATTACCCACAAAGGGATATTTTTTCAATTTGTGGGAGTAAATCCATATTCCGAAGATATACAGCGAAAAGAAAACAACTGCCCGAAATGACACGTAGCTCGCAAAAATGACCGATATGAAATTGAGGATGAAATAGCCCGAGAGCTTGGTGCGCTGGCTCACCAAACGGTCCAGCATGGTTTTGCGGGGTCTGTTAATCAAATCTTTCTCACTGTCGTAAAAACTGTTGATGATATACCCCGAAGCTATGGCAGCGGCCGAGGCCAATACGAGCATTAGTAAATTGAGGTCGAATACCACCTTTCGGACTGGGAGATCTGGAGCTAGTATGTAGATGGAGGTAAGGTATTGCGCAATTACAATGACCAAGATATTGTACCCACGCACAATCGAGAACAAGCTGAAAAACTTAATGAGCAGGTGCTTCTGTTTTCTGCTTAACATGGGCGTATTTGGTTCCTCTCGTTTAGAAGTTGTAGACCACTTCGAGCTTATAATCTTTAAGTGCTTCGCGCGCTTTATCGATATCCTGCGTAAAGCCCAACATGTAGCCACCGCCTCCAGAACCGCAAAGTTTTAGATAATAAGCATTTGTATCGATTCCTTTTTTCCACAAGGAGTGAAACTGCTTCGGAATCATAGGCTTAAAATTATCGAGCACTACCTTGCTAAGCTGTTTTACATTCCCGAAGAGGGACTTCGCATCACCCTTTAAAAAATCGTGTACACACGCATCGGTATGCTTAACAAACTGTTCCTTGAGCATATTCCGGAAGCCTTCCTGCTTCATATTTTCCATAAACAATTGTACCATGGGAGCTGTCTCTCCCGTGGTACCGCTATCTAAAAGAAAGACCGCGCCTTTCCCGTTTTCGGTTTGGGAAGGAATGCCCGCCGGCTCAATGTTATCTTTTGAATTGATAAGAATGGGAAGGCTCAAATAGCTATTAAGGGGATCCAAGCCAGAAGATTTTCCGTGAAAGAATGATTCCATCTCGGCAAAGATCGATTTTAACTGTAACAACTTCTCGCGCGTAAGATTTTCCAGCACCGTTATCTTGTCGTGCGCATATTGATCGTAAATTGCCGCTACAAGGGCGCCGCTACTACCTACGCCATATCCCTGTGGTATGCTGCTGTCGAAGTAAAGACCCTTAGCCACATCGTCTTTGAGAGAGGCAATATCGAACTGTACCAAATTTGGCTGCTGTGCCTGCAGGGTTTCCAAATATTCCGCGAAGCGCTTGAGCCCCTCGTTGCTTTTCTTGGTCGCCACTGTATGGTGTTCGTCTATCTTAAGCGCGCCATTGTAAAAATTATATGGTATGGAAAGCCCTTTGGAATCTTTAATGATACCATATTCTCCAAACAGTAAAATCTTCGAGTAAAATAAGGGACCGCGCATAAGGTGTAGGTACTAGTTTGTTAAATGTACTGATTTTCCTTCAATTACCGCAAAGATAAAGCGGTTTCATTTATTTTTTCAGAAAATTGACTTAAAAAAACGAGGCTTACACTATCGTGGCTCCCTTTCCCGCCGAATCGTGAATATAGCGCCCTTCCTTACAAAACGAAGCCAAATGCTCTTTTACAAACGTATGGATCGATTCTCTTTCAGCAAACGGGTATAAAAGGTGCACATTGGCGCCAGCATCGAGCGTAAAGCATACTTGGCTATCATTTTCTTTTCTGTAGTTCCAAATATGCTGAATAATTTCAAGGGTGTTCGGCTTCATCAAGATGAAATACGGTTCACTGGCCATCATCATCCCGTGCAATTGAAGCGCCTCGCTTTCCACGACTTCCACAAATGCTGAAACATCACCATCTTTCAAAATGCCTTTGAGCTTCGAAAGGTTTGCATTGGCTGTTCTAAAACGTGCCTCGGCATAGGGATTGCCATTCATAAGGTCATGGCCAGCCGTACTGCTTACCTGTTTTTCGCCCGTGTCTACCAAAAGGATGGTATCTTGATAGGTTCGGAATACATCGTGAACCTCGTAAGGATATTCCACTCCCAGCAAATTGGAACTTCCGTGTACTTCAGGATGTTCTCCCCAAACTACCAATGGGCCTTGCAAACTGCGGCATGCGCTACCCGATCCTAGGCGCGCTAAAAATGAGGCCTTTTTTACATCATATTCGGTGAGCGGCACCTCATCTTGTTTCAAAAGTCGTTTTTCCAAAGCGACCAAACATAGGGCCAACGCACTCATGCCACTGGCTGAAGACGCAATACCGCTACTGTGCGGGAAGCTGTTGGAGGTTTGTATGGTAAATCGGTATTCGACTACGAACGGTACATACTTCACTATGCGATTCAAGAATTGCTCAATTTTCGGTGCGAAGTGCGGCGCCAGGGTGCCGTCCAGCAATACTTCAAAATCCAGTCCGCCAACAGGTTTTGGCTCGTAAGAAAGGGTGGTTCGGGTGACGCAGTTGGAGAGGGTAAAACTTATGGAGGCATTCTGCGGAAGTTGCTCCCCGTATTTTCCCCAGTACTTCACCAAAGCAATGTTACTGGGACTCTGGCTGGCAACCGTCCCCTTCGACACCGGGGTGTATTTACTTTTCGGGAGAAAATCAGATTCGGTCATAGTTTGATCACTGGCTGGCAAAGATAGGGAATTGGCGATATACCTTACAAATAAGGAGGTCACAACAATGGACCTCCTTACTGAATCGATAAAGAGATGAAATTATTTCTTAACAAATTGGTAGCTGGCCCGCTGTCCGCTTCCTTGTATGACAATAAAATACGTTCCTGAAGAAAGTGCCTGTACCTCTAAATTCGTGGTTGGAGACACCAGCCTACCCTGCATTAATTGTCTTCCTTGCAAATCAAACACCCTATAATCTGCTTCGAACATTTGGGACATTTCAATAATTAATTGGGCATCGGTATATGTTGGGTACACCATCACCAACCTATCTAAGGTTAAGTCTATCGTGGAAAGGGTACCTTGGCGTTGTGCCGGATCACCAAGCAAGTAAAGTGCGTTGTTTCCGTTAACGGCGTTCTTGGTGTATTCATATACCCGCATGGCGTACCTTTTGGCAGGGTCTAACCCGGTAACCATTACCTGGGTGCCCGTACCGTTGTACACAACATAGCTTCCGTCGCCAAGGTCATCACCCTGTCCAAATTGGGCATTGGCACTGTAGTCAACACCATCAAGTGGATATGCGCTAAAATTATAGGGGCCAGAAAGATTTGTGATATCTTTGATTACAGCGATGCGGCTCGTACCGTTGCCATTACTCCAAGACATATCCATAGTGCTTACTTGATCACCTGTTGCGATAAGGTTGCTTGCATTTACAGTGGGCGCTTCAAAAAGGTCGAAAGTCGGAAAGCTGGCAGTACTGTTTATACAGTTCCAGCCCATACCGTCTATAGCTTGCCAAAAAGCATTCGCATTAGAATCTGCAATCCTTTTGTTGCAAATAATCGCCCAGGTAT
>CAZXDP010000024.1:0-35865 GCA_964639255.1 uncultured Flavobacteriaceae bacterium | reverse complement strand
AATTTTTAACCATCTTGCCGCGCGTGGCAATGGGCATTTTCGTGGTGGTTGCGGGTGTGCTCATAGCACAGCTTATTACAAGCGTGGTACGCCGGCGCATCCTGAAAAGGGCCGACGATCCTCTTATGGCGAGGTTCTTGGCACAGGCTGTAAAGATAGTTTTGATCTTAATTGCCATTATGATTGCCCTAGATGTGGCAGGGCTTAGCGGTGTCGCTACGGGTGTGCTCACCGCCGCGGGTGGCGCAGCGATCATCCTGGGATTTGCCTTTCAAGATATTGGCAAGAATTTTTTGGCAGGTATTATTTTGGCCTTTAATAGACCGTTTGGTATTGATGATACCATTATGGTCGATGGTCACTTCGGGAAGGTAAAGGCACTATCGTTTCGGTACGCCCACATTAAAACACCAGACGGTCGTGACATCTACATTCCCAATAGCGACGTGCTTACCAAACCCGTCGAAAACTATACTGCAGATGGCTTTTTCAGGGTCGATTTTGTGGTGGGCATATCGTATGAAGACGATATTGAGGATGCGAAGCGATTGATTCAGAAAATATTGGATTCAAATGAAGAAATCGTGCACAACGATTCCCACGAAAATTTCGTAATCGAGAACGAGCTCGCAGCAAGTACCGTCAACCTTAAGGTGCTTTTTTGGGTACACACGGTAGACTATCGACAAGCTTCGAGGGTATTGCGTGGTAGAGTGATACAAGAGGTGAAGGTAGCACTTACTGAGGCAGGATTCAATCTACCGGCAGATATTCGGGAGCTCAAGCTATACGGCAATGCAGAGGATATTCCTCTACGGTTGCGAAATGACCTTGATACCCCGTTTAGGACGAAAGCAGAAAACTAATCGCACGGCAATGGGCGATTTTGTATGGGATACCGCCAATTTTTGTCGTAGGCGAAGTGCCACCATTCCGTACGTATGGTGTTGAATCCGTGGGCTCGCATTCCGTCAAAAAGTAGTTTTCGCACCTGTAGCACTTCTTCTGGGAAATTATAATTGTCGATATGGGCCTCGCGCCCAAAATAATCGTAGTCGCTTCCCATCTCAACATAGCATCCTTCCAAAGTGACCAAGGTCATATCAATAGCGGCTCCGCGGTTGTGCACTGAACCTCCCTCATAGGGATTGGCCACATAGGTGGCACGCGGTACCTTGTCCCACATTTTTTTCTGAACGTCTAGTGGACGGTAACAATCGAATATCTTTATTCTATAGCCCTGTTCACAAAAGTACTGATTAGCTTTCAGCAAGGCTTTGGCCACTTCGGGCTGTAAAAGGCATTTTGCGCAATCATAAAGCACTTCGCCAACAAAATTATTGGGTGTCGCATATCGAATTTCGTATTCAAATTCGGTGGAAAGTGTAGCGATATCCACCAACTTTTCTTGTGCTTTTCCATTCGGACAAAAGAAAATTGCAACCAATAAAAAGAAGATACGAAACTGTGCCATGCGCCTAAATTTAAGGATAATTTAGCAAGATTGCCTCTTTAACATTGTAACTTTGAACAAAAAACAGCGCATATGAGTTCAATTAGAGGAAAAGTAGCCCTTATTACGGGCGGTACGAAAGGAATAGGGTTTGGCATTGCCCAATCGCTACTTGCACAGGGTATAAATCTAGCCATTACGAGCAGGCATAAGGAAGCCGCCCAGGAGGCAGCAAAAAAACTGAATAGTTTGGGGAATGACGGAGCGTATGCGATTGGAATAGAAGCCGATGTTAGAATTTTAGAAAGCCAACAGAAAGCCGTGGAGCGAACACTTTCAGAATTTGGGAAATTGGACGTACTCGTAGCAAATGCCGGCTTGGGACATTTTGCTGGCATTGAAGATCTTACCGAGAAGCAATGGAGTGAAACCATTGATACCAATCTTACGGGCCCGTTTTATAGCATTAAAGCAGGACTAGAACCGCTTAAAAAATCGAAGGGCTATTTCATAACTATTTCCAGTTTGGCAGGAACCAACTTCTTCTCGGGTGGGGCCGCCTATAATGCCAGTAAATTCGGTCTCACGGGTTTTACGCAAGCGGTAATGCTCGATTTGCGGAAACACGGCATACGCGTTAGTACCATTATGCCCGGTAGTGTGTCTACCCATTTTAACGGGAATGAACCCAGCGAGGGCGACGAAGCTTGGAAAATTCAGATTGAAGATATTGGCGAATTGGTGGTAGATTTGCTCAAGATGAATTCGCGTACCTTGCCCAGTAAAATTGAAGTGCGACCTACGATACCGCCTAGTGCTACTAATTAACTGCTTCAGAAAAAAGTGTTGGTCCAATCTTTCGCTACATCCAAATTGGAAAAGAAGGCTATATTTTTTGAAAAATGATCTTGTTCCAACGCTGCCTGGGCACGGCCATCGGGCTTGGTAGAAACAATTCCCCAGGCCAACATATTGGGAGCATCAATCGTTCTCAACACTTCGCGATCTACCTCATAGGTATGCAATCTATGGCTTATTAGCACGAAAGGCTTATTTTTAAAGTGTTCCTTTAGTATCGCAAAAGTTTCCTGGGCCCGAGCCACTGTAATTTTTATTCCGTCGAACACGCGTAAAATAGCATAATGCTTATGTAATTCAATTTCTGAAAAGGAAGTGGTCTTGATAACCATTGCCTATAACTTAGTAGTTTCTAAAGAATGCACCGGCCCAGTGAATGGCATCGTCCAAACGCTCGAAGAAAGCGAAACTATCATCAAAAAGAGCTTGTTCCTTTAAGGCCCGGTCGCGCTCTACGGGATTTTGCGAAACGATTGCCAAACCTTTCATATTTCGAAGACGTCGATCCTTGTAGATTCGCAAATCGATATCGTGGTACAAGCTACGATCGGTAATAAGTACGAATTCTTGATTCTTGAAAACTTCTACGAATTTGCTGCGTAGAATATTGGCCTTAGATAAATCGAACATTTCGTTCTCGAAGATACGCAATACCGCAAACCGTGGATATAAATCCAGTTCACAAAAATCGGTAGCGTATGTGCTAATCATAGCGGAAAGATAGGAATCACAAAGATACTATATTTTAAGAGAATGTTAACATATTTTAACTTTTAATGCGGAAAATAAAAAAAAGCGGTCCGTAACAGACCGCTTTGCACTTGTGGGGAGTTGAATAAATTCTTAGTTGGCTGAAAGCAGCGCCAAGAACTTATCTAAGTTAGGCAATATAACAATGCGTGTTCTTCGGTTGGTGGCGCGACCTTCTTCAGTCTCGTTATCGGCTAAGGGGTGGAAACTACTACGACCTGCCGCGATAAGTTTTTCAGGAGCTACACCATACTCATCCTGCAATTTACGAATTACTGCGGTTGAACGCTCTACGCTCAACTCCCAATTATCTTTAATATAAGCGCCTGGCTTAACGGTCTTGGAATCGGTATGGCCTTCTACCATTACTTCCAGGGCAGGTTCGCTATTGATGACAGCTGCTAGGCGCTGCAACAAATTGTCTGCTTTGGGATTTACACGAGCACTACCCGATTTGAACAATAACTTGTCTGATACGGTAATCATCACCACCGTTTCATCGATGTCTATTTTTATATCGTCTTCCTCACCTTCGGCAATAAGAGTATTGTCGAGATTCTGTTTCAAGTTGTACGAGATTATCAAGTTCATGGAATCTTCCAATGTCTGTGCCTGGGCCAATTCTTCCTGATCTACTTTGGCAAGGGCTTCTTTCATCTTCTCACGATCGTCATTGGATAGTACTACATTCTCGTACATTTGCAAACGCTCGTTGTTGGTATCTTTGAGCGATTGAATTTTAGCATTGTAGCTGGCAACGCGTTCTTCTATTTGAGCATATTTTGCTTCAATTTCTTCTTTCTCTACTTGGGTCTTGGCCAATTGAGATCGGGTATCATTATACTGGCCTTCCAGCTCTACATATTTCTTTTTAGAAACACACGAGGTAAATAATACCGCGCTGGAGATAATGGTTAAGGTGATCAATTTTTTCATTGTGACTAAGTTTAGGATTTTGTTATGCGACAAATATACGTGTATACACGTATATGGCTGCTGTTAAGGTATCCTATTTTTTTGTTAAAAAACACTTAATATCAAATGGTTACAAAAACAAAGGGCTCTGTTAGAGCCCTTTGAGTACGCGATTGATTTGCAAGAAAATTACTTGTCCTCTCTGGGAGCCATTTGCAATTTGTTCTTTCCAAAATCCAGCGTGCGAATAGGGAAGGGGATATTGATACCTTCGGCATCGAAGTGCTTCTTGATCAATTTGATCGCCTTATGCTGTGCCGCAAGCTTGGGTTTTGGTTTGGTGCTTTCAATCCAGAACCGGGTAACGAAGTTGATGGAGCTGTCGCCAAACTCCGTGAAGAAGAATTCAACCCCTTCACCTTCTTGCTGTTCAAAGTTATCGCTGATTATTTTTGTGACTAAATTCTCAACCTTTTCGAGGTCATCTTCATACCCCACACCACAGGAAACGTCAATTCGCGAGCGATTGCTCCACGAATAGTTGGTAAAGGGATTGTCGACGAAGGTAGAATTCGGAATAATTACATACTCATTGTCGGTTTGCCGAATCACGATATTGCGCAGGCTAATCTCGCTCACATATCCTTTCTTGTCGCCCGATTCGATAAAATCGCCAATACGAACCTTCGGCAAAAAAGAGAGCACCAATCCAGAAACGGTGTTGCCCAAGGTACCCTGCAAGGCAAGACCAATGGCCAAACCAACCACACCGGCACCGGCAAGAACCGAGGTAAGCGCCTTGTCGAGGTCCATAACTCCCAAGGCAATAAAGAAACCGATGAGGATAACGACGGCGAACACTAGTTTACCCAGCATTTGTCGTATGCTTTCTTGGTCTATTTTCTTAAACAGCAGTCGCCTCGACACATTGCTGAGCCCCTTCGCCAAAAAGTAAAAAAGCACCATAACGAGTATGGCTACGGCAAAATTGGGAAGCTTTAATATCAAAGCATCTAGCCAGCCTCCTAATTTCTCCCACAAATCGGCTATGGCATCGTTTACTGAAAATGTTTTCTCGTCCATAATTGTACTAAAATTTAAATGTTTACAGTATACTGGATAACATAAAGGTACCCAAAATCCAAAGAATAAGGGAAAGTATGCCTCCAATGATTAAAAAATGACGGAATCTATAAAACCCCATTCCGTATATAAGGGTATTGGTTTGATAGCCTACTGGTGTAAAGAAACTGAAATTTGCACCAAAGAGCACCGAGAGGATAAAGGGCTTATAATCTAAATCGAGCCCCGATGCCAGCGAAAATGCTATGGGTGTCATAATAATTGCTGTGGCATTGTTGCTTATCACCCCGCTCATTATCATAGTTATCAAGAAAAGAAGCCCAATGATGATGATGTTCGATTTTCCCGTTAGCATTTCCAAGAGGCGCTCGGTTATCCACATATCGGCCCCGGTATTGTGCATCGCGACCCCTAATGGAATCATGCCCGCCAACAGAAAGATAACTTGCCAATTTACCCTATGGTATACTTCGGTAAGGGCGACGCAGTTAGTTAAAAGCAAGAGGGCGACCCCCAACAACGAGCTTACCAAGATACTTAGCAACCCACTCGCAGCGAGACCTATAACCGAAAGAAGTATTGCGAAGGCCAATGTCTTTTTTAGTGCGTCCTGTTTTGGCGGACTGTCATACTGGCGTAAAATAGCCACATTTTCAATGAGTTCCAGTCTTGGGTAGTCTTCAATGGGGGTTTCCACCAACAGTCGATCGCCCGGCTTAATGGCAATTTTACCCAGTTCCTTCCTAATAAGGCGCTCTTTTGTATTTCGAATGTTCTTGCGTTTCCGAATGGCTATTGGCGTAGCGTTTTGCAGATTTTGCTTTCGTATTTGACGTAGCGTTTTGCCTATCAAATTTGATCCCGGTAATATCAATAGCTCTACGAAGCCTAAATTTTCCGGATTTTCATTGCCTTCCTTGTTTTTCTTCGGAAGTTCAAATGCATCCAAATTATAAGCTGCTTCACCAACATTCAACCGCTCGTGTATATCCAAACCCTTAAATTCATTGAGGCGCATTAAATTTTCCAAATTGCATAGCAATAGCATCTTGTCGTTTTGCTGAAGGGTAATATACCTTCCCGGCGCATTGTTCACCTGGTTGTTCCGAATCAACTTCAGCAAACTTATTTCCCCATCGTTAAAAAGAAAGGTATCCTCAATCTTCTTTCCAATCAAATCAGAATCTTCGGTAATAATGACGTAGGTCACATAGTTTTCCAACTTGTATTCGGCCTCAATATCCTCGGGCCGCTTGTTTGGCAACCAGCGGGAGGCTATAGTGATGACCGCTATAGAAACGAGTAAAAATACCAATCCATAAAGCGTAAATTCGAAAAAGTTGAAACGCTCGGCCCCAAGGTCGCGCGCTACGGAGTTCACGATAAGGTTCGTTGAAGTTCCCATAAGGGTACAGCTTCCGCCCAAGATACCGGCAAACGATATGGGCAACAGCAGTTTCGATTCGGGAATGTTGAAACGTTTGCTGAATTCAGAAATAATCTTGATAAATACAATTACAACAGCCGTTGTGCTTATAAATGCCGAAATACTTGCAGTTATGAGCATAAAAGCTGGAAGCAAAAGCAATAAGGGCAGAATATGCAAATTTTTGAGGAGCCGTGCCAAGGTGGATATCACTCCCGTATCCTCCATCCCAATGGCCAAAATCATTAGGGCCAAAACGGTGATTGTTGCTGAATTTGAAAAGCCCGAAATGGCTTCCTCTGGCGAAACGAGGCCCAAGATTGCCAGCGAAACGATGATGAAGAGGGCAATTTTGTCGACGGGAAAAATCTCGAAGGCAAAAAGGACGATGGTTAGTAAGAGAATAGTAAAAACGAGTATAATTTCTACCGTCATATATCTTTAGTTGTTGTATAAAGATAGCGGTAGAACGTATACCCGTTTAATAAGGAACTCTTAAAATGTTTAAAATTATCCTAAGTATTTCTTAAGGATATGGCTTTTAGATTGCTGCCTAAGTCTTCGAATAGCCTTTTCACGTATTTGGCGAACGCGCTCGCGGCTTAAATCGAACGTATCACCAATTTCCTGAAGTGTCATTACGGGCTGACCTCCCAGACCGAAATTGAGCCGAACTACATCTGCCTCCCGTGGGGAAAGAGTATCTAAGGCTCGGTCTATTTCGATTTTTAACGATTCGTGTATCAACGCTTTGTCTGGGTTGGGACTCTCGCCAGAACTTACCACATCGTATAGATTGTTATCGTTCTCACCTTCCTGGAAAGGAGCGTCCATAGATAAGCTCTTGTTCGAATTCTTCAAGGAACTCTTCACCTTGCGCACAGAAATATCGAGTTCTTTTGCAATTTCCTCGGGCGTAGGTTTTCGCTGATGGATTTGTTCCAAGTGTATGGCCGCTTTGTTAATTTTACTTATATCCCCAATTTTATTCAAGGGTAATCGAACTACACGGGCCTGCTCGGCAATGGCCTGCAATATCGACTGGCGAATCCACCACACGGCATACGAGATAAATTTAAAGCCTCGGGTTTCGTCAAAACGCTTTGCAGCTTTTACCAGACCTACATTTCCTTCATTAATCAGGTCTGATAGGCTAAGGCCTTGGTTTTGGTATTGCTTGGCTACCGAAATCACAAAACGCAAATTGGCGCGTGTCAATTTCTCTAAGGCAGCCTGGTCTCCCTCACGAATGCGTTGTGCCAACTCGACCTCCTCTTCGGCAGTGATCATATCGATCTTGCTCACATCCTGTAGGTAACTGTTCAAAGATTTGGTTTCGCGGTTGGTTACTTGCTTCGTAATTTTGAGCTGTCTCATATATATTTCCTTTGTTTAAATTAATGCAACACGACATAGTACGCCATAGATTCCACAAATCCAAAAACTTAACATTTTCTGTTAAATTTAAGGCACCAAGTTTCTATTTTAAGTACTTTCAGCGAAAAATGTGAAATGGTAAAAAAGTATGGATCAATACCGATAGCAATTTGTTTTTTTATCTCTTTTTATAGCAAAATCTATGCCCAAACACCTCACGGCGTACCGCAACCGAATGATTATTCGCCTATCGATTTAATGGACACTGCAGATGTCATTATATATATCGTTTTACCTGTACTCTTTATTATCCTATATTTTATATGGAAACGAAAAAAAAGAGAATGACCCTATTGTTAAGTTGGGCTTGTAGCATCATAATATTTGTCGCCCCAATAGTTACCACGGCTCAAATACTAAGTAAGGTAGCCGTAGTTCCCGACGGAAGTGTTGCGATACAGGCATTACAGCAAAACGGATTCGACCTCGACCACATAAAGGTAGGCGAGGCAGGGGAGTTGCAGTTATATGTTTCGCCTTCGGAATTAGAACAGCTAAGAACATTAGCCATACCCTTTACCGTATTGGTAGCAAATGTAAAGCAGGACTATAGCCAAAGACTGAATCGAGACCTTGTCGAAAATCCGAATCCGCAAAAAAACCGGTTCGTGGCCGATGGCTTTGATTTGGGCAGTATGGGCGGCTATTATACCTACGAGGAGATTGGACAGAAGCTGGATGCGATGCGCCTGAAATACCCAACGCTTATTTCAGAAAAGGTAAGCATAGGAACTTCCATTGAGGGGCGGGATATCTGGATGGCAAAAATTTCTGACAATCCAGACATCGATGAAGATGAACCTGCGGCCTATTTCGATGCACTGCACCACGCCCGAGAACCTGTTTCCATGGCGGCGACTGTAAATTATATGTTCTGGTTGCTAGAGCATTATGAAACCGATGCTTCCATCACACATTTAATCGACAATCGGGAAATCTATTTTGTTCCCGTGGTTAATCCCGACGGGTACGAATACAACCGCAGTACCAACCCCAATGGGGGCGGTATGTGGCGCAAAAACCGAAATCCCAACAGCGGTTCTTGTGTAGGGGTCGATCTTAATAGAAACTATGCCTTTGGATATGCCAATGATGGGTCTTGCTCCAGCACAGATCCTTGTTCCGGAACTTATCGTGGCGAAGGGGCCTTTTCGGAACCCGAGGCAGTTGCCGTTCGGGACCTCTTGGCAGCGATCCAACCCAACACTGCATTCTCCACGCATTCCACCGCGGGTACCTACCTAATGCCGTATGGCTATAATACCAATCCGCCTGCATTCGACATTTATAGCGAGTGGGCTTCGGCATTTTTGAATGAAAATGATTACACCTATGGCGTAACGTTCCAGATGCTGGGCTATACCAGTTGTGGAACCACTCGCGATTATCTTCATTCCGAAGGTATATACGGGTGGACCCCTGAAATAGACGGTAGCGGATTTTGGCCTTTACCCAGCGAGATTTTTGATTTGGTAGCCGAGAATGTTCGTCCCTTTCTGTACCAAACGTGGATTTCCGGAGCCTACATTGACGTGCAGAGTCACCAACAATTGGGAGCCGCCGTGCCTGGAGAAACCTTTCCTTTGCTTGTAGAGGTCAAAAATGTGGGCGTAGGGGCATCGGCACAAGATGTGAGCGTTCAGATAATTGCCTCTTCGCCTGAAGTTCAAGTGCCAACAGCGGTAGCCTATGGCGAAATTCCCGCGAGGCAGCGAGCTACGAACACCTCGTTTCCATTTCAAATCTCCATAGATCCTTCCTTCCAGGAGAGTGGTTTTACGCTAACGGTGAACACTTTCCAAGATGGTGTGCTGAACGAATCTTCTGAAATCCCCATCACCATAGGGACACCGCAACTTCTTTTTATCGATGATGCCGAGGCGGGTGCTGCCAATTGGGTTACATCTGGCAATGGCATTTCCTGGGGTATTGTTACCGACGATTCCTATAGCGGATCGGCCTGTTTTGGTGATTCAAATGGGGGAAATTCCCAAAACAATACGCTCAATTATTTCGAACTAGCCAATTCGTTCAACCTAAATGAAACAGATTTCCCCTACGTTGAGTTCAATTACAAGCATGCTTTGGAAAACGTTGATTCTGTCGCGTTTCAAGTTTCAACCGATAATGGCGTAACGTGGGAGAATTTGAACGTGTTTACTTTTAATGCTGCTTGGCAATCGTTTCGATTGAATTTAACACCATATAAAACGGCAATCTCGGCCAAGTTTCGATTTCAACTGCTTACCGATAATTTCATCCCCGGCGATGGTTTCTACTTCGACGATTTTAAAGTTATCGATTACGAAGAGGGAATCCTTTCGGTTCCAGGGGCGCCAAACCTTACACAACTTAGTGTATATCCCAATCCATTTTCCGAATCGATCACCATTAAAACTACCGCCATCTTGGATGATTCGGGCATTTTCTTGGTCGATATGTTGGGCAGGAAGCTTCCTGTATCAGTATCACAAACAAATGGCGAGTGGCAACTCACCGGTATGGAATCTTTTGGCTCCGGCATCTATTTTTTGTATGTTCGGGATATCGAGAATGCACATCGTGTTATTAAATTGGTGAAAAAGGAATAACTATGAAAAAAATTATTTTCGGAAATACCTCATTGCAAATTGCGCCAATCGTATTTGGCGGGAATGTTTTTGGATGGACGCTCAATGAAAGAGAATCTTTTGAAATTCTGGACGCTGTCGCCGAAATGGGTGTAAACTGCATCGATACTGCCGATGTTTATAGTCGATGGTACAATGGCAATACCGGCGGAGAATCAGAATCGATTATAGGAAAATGGATGAAGAGCCGCGGTAATCGTGAGAAGATGATCGTCTGTACGAAGGTCGGTATGGATATGGGGCAGGGGGGAATCGATATTTCAGAAAAGCACATCCAGCAATCGGTAGACGCTTCGCTACAGCGATTGCAAACTGATTATATCGATTTGTATTATGCGCACAAGGACGATGAAAAAACACCGCCCGAAGAAACGTTAGGGGCTTTTCAAAAGCTTATAGACGCTGGAAAAGTACGTTATATAGGTGCCAGTAACTTTTCGCCAGCTCGATTGGATGCCTCGTTAGAAACGGCCAAGAGATCGAGCCTGCCCTTATATCGTGTGTACCAGCCCGAATATAACTTGGTGAACCGTAAAAACTTCGAGGGGGAACTAGCTCAGGTATGCAAAAGGCACCATATTGGCGTGGTGACCTATTTTTCACTCGCCAGTGGACTGCTAACGGGAAAATACAAAACGGAGCAAGATATTGAACAATCCTCGAGAACAAGTTACGTTGCCAAACACTTCAATGAGCGCACTCAGCAAATTATAGCAGCCCTTGAAAACGTGGCAGCCACCCATAACACCTCGGCTGCAGCGGTCGCGCTGTCTTGGATACTGCACCATCCCCTTGTTACTGCCCCAGTAGTGAGTGCTACCAAGTTAGAACATCTGCAACCGCTCAAAGATGCGGTATTTCTAGAATTGACGTTAGACGAAAAAGAATTGTTGGACAAAGTGAGCGCCACATAAATTTTGGTTCAATTCTTGCTTCGCATGTAACATTTACGAGTTGACATGAAAAATTTTCTTAGTTGTATTATTGCCCTCTTGGTAGGGTTTTCTTCAGTGTGGGGACAGATAGAGAATCCTACTATAACACTTAAGATAGAAGCTGTTGAAGACGATTTTAGGGCGCCTACGGGCATGGAACTTCCGGCAACCAAAACACCGAGTCTTACCGTGCCAAAGGATCCTTTCGCGCCCAAGATGGATACCAACCTAGGCACCGAGGAACAAGAAATTGAATTTGGTAAAGACGATGGATTGCTCGATAATAAGTCGAATAAAGCACCGAAATATTTTACTAAGGATAAGGAGGCGACAAAGGAATTTGGAAGAGATCAAAATCTGGGTCGCATTACCACCGAAGGACATTTGGTAAATGTGGTGTACCGCGACCATCAATATGAGGATGGCGATGTAATTCGAGTGTATGTAAATGGCGACATCGTGCAGTCGCGGGTAACGCTTCGCAATAGTTTTCACGGTTTCGATCTTCCCCTCCAAGAGGGAATTAACCGTATTGAGTTTGAAGCGCTAAACCAAGGATCTTCTGGCCCAAATACCGCCGAATTGCACGTTTACGACGATAAGGGTCAGTTGGTATCGGCCAAGGAATGGAATTTGCTTACCGGCTATAAAGCCACCATTACAGTTTTCAAGGAAGAATAAAAATTTGCTAGCGATATTTCTACGGAAAAAGATTTTTCCGAGGAAACACCACTCTTCACAAACATTCTTTTTCAGAAATATGCTGAAAGTAAGCACGATCTGAAAGATTGATTTCGGTAGCACGAAATGCTCGATTTGACGCATAGAAAATGACCGCCGAAATTAAGAATGGTCGACGGTCTGTTCAATTAGTTGAATCTAACAAATGTTTCTGTTATTGCTATATGACTAGCGTTAGTCACAATAAATACTTTATGCCAGTATAGACTTTACTGAACATGAGATGCGTGGTTTATCCTAGAGCGCGGCATCGTCTCTTTCTAGATTCTCATTGTTTGGCCCACCTTGGCTATGAAGCTTATTCTCCTCATCCTTTAGATTATTGGGGCCATTATTTTTCTTGGCTTGTGTACGTCCAGGTACATCGAGATTCTTCCCGCTAAAGTCGATTTTTTGTGCTCGTTCCCGCAATTGTTGATCGTCGCCACCATCGCCGCGTACATGGTCTTGAGCCAATATTTCTAAATCATGTTGGGTAACGTCGCTGTTGTAATTGGTATCCTTTGTTCGGTTTTTTTCGTTATTCGTTGCCATACTATTTTGTTTTTCATCAAGATACAAGGAACGGCACAAAATTGATTACCATTTAACGCCACATAAACAAACTATAACAAGACTTTAAGGTACGGTGACTATATTACCTGCAAAACCAGCGAGTTTGAATGTTAAAATTTCAATAAGAGAGAAGGCTAAAGGATATTTCCCATAATTTTAAGCTACAGTTGTAATCACACAGATAATTCTTTTCTATGAAAAAACCCATTACCCATTTAGTATTATTCGTATTGCTATCGATTCCACTTGCTTCGGCCCAGCAGACCATTTGGGAAAAACTGGAAGAAATTGCAGTGGTAGACCAAAAAGTAATGATGCCTATGCGCGATGGCATCCGTTTAGCGACCGACATTTATCGGCCGAAAACTGATAAAAAAGTCCCCATTATTTTTTCCAGAACCCCGTATAATTTTAATAGTTGGGGTGACGGCGAACAGCAAACTCGAACGGCAGAACGAGCGTACGAGGCTGTTTCGCGTGGGTATGCTTATGTGGTGCAAAATGAGCGCGGACGCTATTTTTCAGAAGGTGAATGGGATATACTGGGCGTACCCCTCACCGATGGTTACGACGCCTTCGAATGGATGAAGAACCAACCTTGGAGCAATGGAAAAATTGGTACTTTAGGCTGTAGCTCTACAGCAGAATGGCAAATGGCCGTAGCGGCCTTAGATCATCCATCGCACGCCGCAATGGTGCCGCAGGGTTACGGAGCAGGGGTAGGCCGTATTGGCGATTATTACGAACAGGGCAATTGGTACCGTGGCGGTGTTGAACAGCTATTATTCTTCGCCTGGCTGTATGGAGTGGAGCACGATACGTTTAAGCCGCGTATCCCAGAAGGCGCTACGCAAGAGGATTTAATTAGGATTTCCCGATTTTACGATTTGGCCCCGGAAAATCCGCCAGTAGATATGTCTGAAGCATTGGCCCACCTTCCCATTCAGGATATTCTTCAGAATATAAATGGAAAACGAGAGATTTTTGACAAAATGGTTCGTAGAACGCCCAACGATTCCGATTGGTATACCGGCGGACTCTATCACGATGATATGGATTTTGGGGTACCCAGCTTCTGGTTTGCATCGTGGTACGATGTTTCCATTAGTCCCAACATCGCATTATTCAATCATGTACGCAATAATGCCAGTGATCCTGCGATAAGGGAAAATCAATACCTCGTAATTGCTCCCACCTTACACTGTGCCTATACGCGAGCTACCGAGAACACCATTGTGGGTGAGCGTTCCGTAGGCGATGCCCGCTTGAATTACGATGAGCAGATATACAAGTGGTTCGATTTATGGTTGAAGCAAGAACAAAACGATTTTAAAACTACGACCCCTAGGGTACAATATTATACCATGGGAAGTAACGAATGGAATGCCGCCAACCAATGGCCCCCAGAGAATGTTACGATGCAAACCTTCTATCTTCACAGTCAAGGCAAGGCAAATAGCCGTTTTGGTGATGGGCGTCTTAGTACGAAAAAGCCAAATGCGTCACAACAGGCAGATACCTTTGTTTACGACCCAATGAATCCCGTGCCTTCCTATGGCGGAAATGTATGCTGTACTGGAAATGCCGTTAAGGGCGGATCTTTCGACCAGCAGCAAATGGAAGCTCGAAATGATATTTTGGTATACACCACTGAACCTTTAGAAGAGGGAGTAGAAGTCTCTGGCTTTATTGAAAGTACGCTATATGTCTCTTCAGATGCGAAGGATACCGATTTTACCATCAAGCTTATCGATGTGTATCCCGATGGCCGCGCCTACAATCTCGATGAAACCATTCAGCGCGCCAGATACCGAGAAGGATATGATAAGGAAGTGTTTATTGAAGAAGGAAAAGTGTATGAGCTACCTTTAACGCCTATGGCCACCAGTAATTATTTTAAAAAGGGCCACCGCATTCGTATTGAGATTTCAAGCAGCAATTTTCCAAGATTTGCGCGAAATTTGAATACCGGTGGCAAAAATTACGATGAAAAGGAAGGAGTAATCGCTACCAATAGTGTGCACCATTCAGCAAAACACCCATCCTTTATTAAAATACCGATGGTCCGTAAATAGGAGCAATTCTTCTAAAAGAAGGATTTTTGGATTATTTAGGATATATCATTCGCTTTCGTGTAAGTCCATCGACTACTTCTCCCAATAAAAAAAGCCCGGTATTGCCGGGCTTCTTTAGTTTTTAAGTTTTTTTAATCTTCAACATAGGGAGCGCCCATGCTTCGCAATTTTCCGTAAATAACTTCTAGCTTTTGTTGGGCTGCGCCTAATTTGGCCTCATAATAATTTAGCTGTTTGTCAATAATGGCCATTTGCTCTTTTTGGGAAGGCGTAGGGCCGTAGGTAGAATGTTCAATGCCACGATACACCGCGAACATTCGTTCACCAACGGTTGGGTTTGTTTTTTCGCCCACCTCTTGTTTGGCTAGATTTCCGTTAAGTTCTGAATTTAGATCGTTCAGGTCGCCTATCACTTGGTTCAACTCGGTATCCAATTGTCCAGGCTTTGCTTGGCTGCGTTGCAGCGCGCGCTCCATCGCCTTGGCGCGCTTCATGGCTTTGTTCAACTCAAAGTTGAGCACCGCGCTTTTCTCGACCAATGTTTCATACGATCGCCAAAACTCTGAGGCTTCTTGAGGGGAAGATCCTTTAAGAGCACCTTTACGTAACGGTTTTACCTCAAATTGAACAGGTTGCGAAACCTGCCGAGCGGTACCGTTTTCAGAAAGATACATGGTGGCCGTATATGTGCCAGGGGGCGCTAACAATCCCTGTGGCTCCCCATCGCCCTCACTTTTTTCTTCTTGCGTGGAGATGATTCCGGCGGCTGGGTACCTCAAGTCCCAAGCAATTCTATGGACACCGGCCTTTGCGGGGCCCGTCACCTTTCGAACAACGGTTCCTTCAGAATTCGATACGGCCAGTATCACTTTAGGGTCTGGCTGAAGGGTTTCCTCCTCGAGGGCATCCCAGCCGGGAAACGGAATATCCTCATCACCCAACGATTTTTCCTGTTCCTGCCTGCGCTGTTCGTTCTTCTTCAGACCATCTTTCAGATAATACGTAAATACCGCACCAAAATCTGGGTTGGGGGCAACGTAATGGGAATCTCCCTGGCTACCCTTATCGCCCTCAAAACCTAAGTGAGGCCTCGGGACATACCACCACGCATCGCGGGTAGGGAATAAGGCGGCTTCTTGCTGCAGCGATTCTTCGGAAATAGATCGAAGTGGCGTATAATCATCTAAAATGAAGAAGCCACGCCCGAAAGAGGCAGCTACCAAATCGTTCTCGCGCCGTTGAATGGCCAAATCGCGGAACGAAATGGTGGGCACGCCGCCTTGAAGTTCTATCCAGCGCTGCCCTCCATTCACGGTAAAGTAAATACCAAATTCGGTGGCGGCAAAGAGGAGCCCAGGCTTTTCGTGATCTTGCACGACGCGCCAAACCAAGGTGCGGTTGGGCAGGTTGCCTGTTATCGATTTCCAGCTGCGGCCCTTATCGGTACTCTTCATTAAATAGGGCGTAAAATCGCCGTATTTATGGTTGTCCAATGCCACATAAACGGTGTTAGCATCGAACAAATCGGCTTTTATGTCGTTCACGAAAGCGGTAGCAGGGACTCCCGGCATATCGCCCACATTTATTTTTCGCCAAGAATTTCCGCCGTTCTCGGTAACCTGTACAGTACCATCGTCGGTCCCAGCATAAAGCAAGCCTTTTTGTTTGGGAGATTCGGCCAAGGAGGTTATGGTGTTGTAATTGGACATGGCGAACATATCCCAAGCCCCGTCCCACGACTGTTTTTTGCCCATTATTGGGAGTTCGATACGCTCTTGGTTTTTCGTAAGATCTTCTGAAATGGCCGTCCAGGAATCACCTCGATTTTCAGACTTCCAAACCCGTTGCGAAGCGAAATAGATGGTGGTAGGCGAGTGGGGACTTACCAAAATGGGTGCATCCCAATTATAGCGTTCGCCCGGTTCGCCTTCGGCGGGCTGCGGTTGGATATCGACTACCTCGCCCGTGCTCATATCGATTCTCGAGAGCGTGCCTTCTTGTCGTTCGGCATAAATTATGTCAGGATTGCCAGGCTCTGTAGCGGGTTGATGGCCATCCCAATTGAGCACTACGCGCCAATCGATGTTTTGAATACCGTGCACATTGTCGGTTCTTGAAGGACCCCCTTGCGTGCTGTTATCTTGAGTACCACCATAAATATTGTAAAATGGGGTAGCGTCGTCTACGGCTACTTTGTAATATTGAGTAACGGGCAAATTATCGATAAAGCGCCAGGTTTGCGTTAGGTCGAATGATTCGTACAAGCCGCCATCGGTGCCCATTATTACATAGTCTGGGTCATCGCTCTTAAATGCAATGGCGTGATTATCGCCGTGCTTGTTGCGCTCGTTCATTCGGTAAAAGGTTTTACCGGCATCATCAGAAACTTGCATGCTTGCATCCATTAAATAGAGCCGTCCTTCGTGGTGGGGCGACACGAACAATTCTTGATAATAGTGTGGGCCCGTACCTCCCGATACCGCGTCTGATTGTTTTGTCCAAGAGTTTCCGCCATCGGTAGAGCGATAAACACCACCCTTGCGACGGTTAAGTTCTATGGCCGCGTAAATGGTGTTGGCATTGTGGGGAGAAACGGCCAACCCTATCTTGCCCATATTGGAGTTGGGAAGCCCGTTGGTTAATTCGGTCCAAGAATCGCCACCGTCATCACTTCGGTAAATGCCCGATTTTGGACCGCCGCCCATATAGGCCGCAACGGTTCGGTGGTGTTGCCAGGTGGCCGCATAAAGCCTGTCGGGATTGTAAGGATCCATTTCGAGATCGGTTACCCCGGTCCATTCAGAATCGCCCAAGGTTTTGTTCCACGTTTTGCCTCCATCGGTAGATTTAAACAATCCGCGATCGCCGCCTTTGCTCCATAGCGGGCCCTGGGCCGTAACCCAGAGTACGTTGCTATCGTCTGGGTGTATAACAATTCGAGAAATATGCTGAGAGTCTTTTAAACCCATATTTTTCCAGGATTTACCGCCATCTTCACTTTTATAAACGCCATCTCCAAACCCAACGTGCCGGCCACCCACGTCTTCGCCCGTTCCTACCCAGATGGTATCTGGATTGTTAGGATCTATGGCGATGGTGCCGATGGAATAAGAAGGCTGGTCGTCGAATATTGGCGTCCAGGTGGTGCCGCTGTTCACGGTTTTCCAAACGCCGCCCGAGCCTACCGCAACATACCATATGTTCTCATTTTCGGGATGAATGGCGATATGGGAGATACGGCCGCTCATAAAAGCCGGGCCAATATTGCGAAGTTTCAGACCCATAAATACCGAGTCTTTCATAATGGTCGTGGGGGCCTTATTTTTCTTGGATCGTTGGGCTTGTATTGGAGTGATGCCCACAAGCAGAAAGGCTAAGACCAAGCCTAGACGGGTACTATTTTTCATAGGATTTCAGAAATTAGATTAATACTTCTAAAATTATTTAAAATGCATATGCTTTAACTGAGTCCTAAGAATATTAACTACTTTTTTAACAAGGCTATAACATTTGTGACAGAAATAGACCTTTGGATCTATATTTTAAAAAGTGCCTCTTTTAATAGAAATCAAAAAAAAAGCCGAATATCCAAGTCGATATCCGGCCTTTCTCGGTTGGTCGCTAAAAGTTACAAGGCGTATTGGTTGCGTTTCCGAAAATAAGGTTCCACGTAGGTTTCGGCAATTTCTAGAAACGGGGTATAGCGTCTTTTCTTTCGCGTAAGGGTCTTGTGCCGTTCTAATAGGGTACGTTCCAGTTTCATAATGTCATTTCTTTGATTCCCGTGAAGGGCGGTTGATTGATTGATGAATGCTCTCCAAATTAGCGGTATCTGCGCTTGCTGTTCCAAGCATAGCTCTTTGAGGTTCTTACTCGTTCTGTTAATTGGTTGCTGTCTAATGTTCTCATGATTTTGATTGTTTAATGATTGATTCGTTTTACATAAAAGACGAGGTAGTTTAAAGTTTGTTACAGTACTATGCATAACAAAGTACATATTTAACATTTTTTAACATTTTGGCTTTGATACGAGCCAATCGGGCAGAGACGATTAAATATTATCGTACAATGCGATATTGTTCGTAAAATTTCTTTAAATACAGCTAAAAGATAGTATTTTTGCAACCTTGTTTTCTGAAAGAAATCATCCTATGAAACCCCAAGATTTACATACGGTTTTAACCGAAAAAAAAACCGATAAGGACCTCTACAATTACCAAAAAGGGGCGATTAACAAGATATTCAAGAGTTTTGAAGAAGCTCCAGACGATTACCATTTGCTCTACCAATTGCCTACCGGTGGGGGCAAGACGGTGATTTTCTCAGAAATAGTGCGCCAATATCTCAAAACACGGAAGAAGAAGGTATTGGTAATGACGCATCGCATTGAGCTTTGCAAACAGACCTCGACCATGCTCACCGAGTTTGGGGTGGTCAACAAGGTGATAAACAGTACGGCCAATCTAGACGACCAGGAAAAATACAGCTGTTTTGTCGCTATGGTGGAAACTTTAAACAACCGGTTACGCGATGACAAGCTTGATATTTCAGACATTGGCCTAGTAATTATTGACGAAGCGCACTACAATAGCTTTACGAAACTCTTTAAGTATTTTGAAAAATCGTTTATTCTAGGAGTAACAGCTACTCCTTTAAGTTCCAATATTGAACTGCCTATGAATGAGCGCTATGACGAACTTATCGTAGGGGAGAGCATTCCAGCGCTTATCGAGAACGAATTTTTGGCCAAGGCGATCAATTACTCATACAATGTGGGGCTTACATCGCTCGTCATTGGTTCTAACGGGGATTATACCGTACAGTCTTCCGACGATCTCTATACGGGCACCGATATGCTAAGCAGGTTGTTGCAGGCGTACGAAGAACGTTCCAAGGGAAAGAAAACCTTAATTTTCAACAACGGTATCAACACCTCGCTCTATGTGTACGATACCTTTAAGAGGGCCGGTTACCCCATAATGCACCTCGATAATACTGCCAGCAAAAAGCAGCGGAAGATGATTTTGAAGTGGTTTCGGGACACGCCCGATGCCATACTTACCTCGGTTAGTATTCTTACCACTGGGTTCGATGAACCCTCGGTAGAAACTATTATCCTGAACCGTGCTACCCGTTCACTAACGTTGTACTACCAAATGATAGGAAGGGGGTCGCGTATTACCAATAAGAAATCTACCTTTAATGTGATCGATTTGGGCAATAACTTCTACCGTTTCGGTCCGTGGGGGGACGATCTCGATTGGCAGGGCATTTTCAAGTCGCCGCGCTATTATCTCGATCATCTTCAGGATGATGAGGAAATTGAAAGCAACTTCAGGTACGAGATGCCAGATGAACTTCGGGAGCAGTTCGCCAAAAGCGACGATGTCTACTTCGATATTAAAAAAGCTTATACCGAATCGGTTAAAAACGGTGAATCGACCAAGGTAATCCTAGAGCGTTCCATACATCAGCACGCCACCATTTGCATCGAGAATAGCGAAGATGTATTCGATGCCCTTATTTTGGCAAAAGAATTGGGGGAGGACATAGATCATCGCATAGACCGTTACACAAAGTGCATTAGCAAGAGCACCCATAATTTTGTAAGTTGGTTAAAGGATGACTATCGTAAGAAATTAAGAAGTTATATTCGTGAAAATTTTGACAGTCTCTACGAAGATATTCACGGGGTGCCTCCAGAAGATGAATGACAACAAGGCAGGAAATTCGATCCTATATGATATTTATTAAAATGGTAAACTTTTTGCGGTAAGTAAAGTATATGAAAAAGAAACGTAGCCGGGGCGAAAATTTAAAGCGCCTGCACAAATATTACAATTATACGGGATTTTATTCTTTCGTGGGAATGAGCTTGAAAAAAGCGGTATTGCCCATTGTGTTCTTTGTATTGGCTATTTTCCTTTTAGACCGCTTCGTAATCGATTTCAGCGAATTTTTTACCGAAATTACCCACACCTATGCTCCGTTGAGTATTCTACTGGTCTTTTTTGCGAGCGAAGCTATACTGGGATTGATTCCGCCTGAAATATTTATAGCCTGGTCCAACCAAACAACTGCACCGGTGCTTTACCTTAGCGTATTGGCAACGCTATCTTATCTTGGGGGTATTGTAAGCTATTTCATCGGCAAATGGATTTTGAACATTCCCGCTGTGTACAATTATATGGAAGGCCGTATGAAAAAACATTTGAAAAACATACGCCGCTGGGGCGGTTTCCTTATTATCGTAGGTGCGCTGTTGCCCATTCCATTTTCTATGACCAGCATGGCTGCGGGTACCATCAATTACAAATTTGGGAATTACCTGTTGTTCGGACTGCTTCGCTTTGCCCGCTTCGCGATTTACGGCGTGGCCATCTTCAGCATTATGTAATTTCTGAATTCTTACTTTAACGCATGCGGGAATTGCACGTGAAGGGTCGTCCCATCCACTTTACTCGTAACAAAGGAAATGGTTCCCCCATGAACCTCGGCGATCAATTTGGCAATGTACGTGCCAAGGCCCGTTCCGCGCTCCTTGCCAGATGTAGTATATTTCTCGAAAAATTGGCCCTGAATTTTTTCGGGGATCATCCCTTGGTTGTGAATGCTAATTTTTAAAAAATTTTGAACGGTTACGGTTATTGTTACCGTGCTTTCATTGGGAGCAGCTTCCAAGGCGTTTCTAATCAAGTTTTGGAATAAATGGGATAGGTAGAACTTGTCTGCCTCAATATCAAGCTTTGTATCGCTCGGATCAATTTCCTTTTCATCAACCATAAAGGTAACCGTACAGTTCTTTTCTTCTATGAGCTCTTTAAAATCGGTGGTTTCTTCAACGATTAAACTCACCAAGTCAAATTTGGAAAGTTCTGGTTTGTACTCACCGCGTTCCATTTTAGAGTAATCTTTGGCGGCGGTAAGGAGTCGAAGTGTATCGTTACCTATGTTCTTGATCATTCGAACCCATTTGCCCTGTTGTTCGTCCAATTGCGACTTGGTAAGGATATCTGCTATGGACACGATGGAGCTCAGGCGATTGCGCATATCGTGTTCCGCCAGTCTATGAGCGGCATCTTGTGTCGCAATTTTTTGCTCTAGGATATCGATGGTTGTCTTTAGCCTTTCGAGGGTATTCTCCAACTCAGATGCCTTCACGACCAAGGTCATCTTGCGCCGTTCATTTAGGTTTTCATCAAATAAATAGGCGGCGTTGGTTATAATGTCAAATTGGTTGCCACCTTTATCCTGAACGGTCCAACGTCCTTGCAACTCGTATTTCTTGTCCAAAAATTCGCGATGAAGCTGCTCCAATTGCTGTTGGTGCTCTTTGGGCACCACCATCGTAAAATGCTTGCCTATAAGCTCTTCCCTGGTATAACCGTAGATATCACAATAGGTGGCGTTCACATCAGTGAACAGGCTATGCTCATTGGTTATGCACATGCCGATAGGCATATGCTCAAACAGACTTCGGGAAAGTTCTTGATTGGCCTGAAACGTACTCTTTATTTGATTTAATTCGGCCTCTGCTTTTTGTTGATTCGTGAGTTTCAAGATGCTTACATTAAATAATCGAACAATTTACGAATTTTACAGAAAATTTCAGAATGATTCTTCGACACCAAGAGCTATATGTAAGGTGAAAGATCAAATGTTATAATTTCTATAACTAAAAGTGTGCGCTGAAAACAATATTTTGCGAACACAACGACCACCATCAGATTTTGAAAGAAGAAAAAGATACCAAAAAGAAGCGTAAGTCGAACATAGGAACCACATTTTTGAAATGGGTGGGTCGGTTTTTTCTGGGCCTTTTTATTCTGCTTTTTTTATTGATACTATTTATCCGAAGCCCTTGGGGACAGGGAATTATTGTGGATAGGCTGGTCTCTTACATTACAGATCGTACCCAAACCGAAGTGAGCATCGATAGGCTTTTCGTAACATTCGATGGCGATATTTACTTAGAGGGCCTTTATCTGGAAGATCAAGAAGGAGATACCCTAGTTTACTCTAAAGCGTTGGAGGCCGATGTGCCTCTCTGGCCAATAGTGCAAGGGAAGGGTATAAGCATACAATCGGTAGATTGGGAAGGTGTCCGGGCCAACATTATAAGAAACGATACTATTGAAGGATTTAATTTTCAGTTTTTAGTCGATGCGCTCACCACTACCGACACAACGGCAACTACCAAGCCGCAAGATTCCGCTGCCAGTCCTATGGCGTTTCATTTAGGAGATGTTTCTTTAAAAGACTTCGATGTAGTATACAATGATGCCGTCTTGGGGATAGATAGTAAATATGTCGTAGGTAGTGCCCTGCTGGAAATGGAGACGACCGATTTGGAAAAAATGCATTTTCGCGCTGCAGATGTTGTCATTAATAACACCCGTATTGAATACACCCAGATTCCCGTTCCGCCGCTGCCCAATAGCGAGCCACCACCATTGCCATTGTTTCAAATAGATAAGTTGGAGTTACAAGATGTACTTGCCATTTACAGCGATAAAAACACCGGCTTAACCGCCAAATTGGATCTTGACGATCTCCATGCCGAAATACCGTTAATCGACCTTCAGGAAAGCGACTACCGTGTCGATACCTTTAGAATGGATAATTCTTCAATAGCCCTGGATGTAAAAACACTTCCCAAAACGGATGGGGAAAATGTTTCAGAAACTCGCCCGAACCAAGATATATGGCCAAATGTAAGAGTGGCGTTAGAGGAAATTGCGATTAGCAGTTCGAATATTAGTTATACGGTAGATGGGGCTCAACCCACCAAAGGAACCTTTAATCCAAATGCACTATCGCTATCTGACATTTGGATGGATGCAACCGACATCTCGTTGGAAAAACAAACTGCGGAAGCATATCTTTCCAGTCTTCAATTAACTGAGGCATCAGGAATTAAAGTCCGTGAGTTCGCGTTTCACTTAAACGTGTCAAACGATGCTCTTTCCCTTAGAAGGCTAGAAGCCGAAGTGAACGATAACCGATTGCGTGCCAATGTGGCCCTAAAGTACTCTTCCCTACAGGCCTTTCTGAAAAACCCCGAAATTGCCTCTGTAGAAGCTAATGTGCCTTCTTTTCATTTCGATACGCAAGAGATTTTCAGATTCCAGCCGCAATTGCGAAACGATTCCATCGTACGGGCATTTACCCAAAAAGATGTATACGGTACTATTGAAGCCAAAGGGCGGCTCTCCAACATCAATCTGCCGCGGGTTGTCCTTAATTGGGGGAGCAACACCCGCGTAACGGCTACTGGATCGCTCGAGCAGGTTACGAACCCAGACAATATTAAGTTTTCATTTCCCAATTTCAAGGCAACATCCCAGCGTGAAGACTTCCTTGCATTTGTAAATGAGAGTGAATTGGGAGTACGGCTGCCAAATACAGTCACGTTGCAGGGGGCAGCCAGTGGATCTCCAAATGCTGTTGACGTCGATGCTACCCTTACCAGCAGCCAAGGCGAGGTGGCCGTGGAGGGCAGCTTTCAGAATATAGACAGGTTGGCGTTCGATGCGAATATTTCCATTACTGAATATAAATTGGATGAATTCCTTCAGAACGAGCAACTGGGCCCAATAACCCTCTCGCTGGAAACCGAAGGCCAAGGAAGCACCATCAATACATTGGACGCTACGCTGGAAGCCACCATTTCCAGTTTTCAGTTTAATGACTATAGTATAAACGATTTAACGATTCAAGGATCGGTAGAAAACGGCGAAGGCACCCTTAGTTCCAACTACAAGGACAAGAATCTAAATGCCGAGCTTTCTGCGCAGATAATGCTCGATTCGATAGCGCCTACGGCATCGGTCGATTTGCACGTTATCGGTGCAAATTTGCAAGCCCTGGGACTTATGCGGCGGGATGTGCGCACCGGTTTTCAGCTCAATGCAGAATTTGAAGGAAATACCTCAAAATATGATGTGATAGCAACAATAGGGGACGGCGTTTTTGTGTACGACAATAAATCGTATCTTCTAGGCGAAGTATTGGCTACGGCCCACGTTAGGCCAGACACAACCTCACTTTGGCTCGATAATAAAGTGGTACAATTACAGTTGGAGTCCAATACCGATCCCGCGACGTTTGCTTCAGCCCTACAACGCCATATTGGAAGCTATTTTTACCGCGACGTCCAACGCGTAGATACCATTACAACGCCAGTTCGAGTTGATATGGATGCTCGTATTAGCCAGGCGCCGGTATTGAATGAGGTGTTTTTGGTGAATGTGCGCGATCTCGATACCATTGACATTACAGTAGATTTCAATCAACAGGACCGAACGTTAACGGGAAGCGTATACGCCCCGCATATCAACTACAGCGGAAATGAACTTGACAGTTTGGCCTTTACCATTAATACTAATAGGGATGCCTTCGAGTTCGACCTTGGTTTCAATGGCATAACGGCCGGTCCGCTGTCCTTACCACGAACCAAGCTTACGGGAAACCAACAGAATAAAGAATTGGCGCTTCAGTTCCTTTCCTATTATGAGGGGGAAAAGATGATTCAAATTCAGTCTGAAATTACGGGAACCCGAGAGCGCCTGCGATTTCACGTTCGGCCAGACAGCCTTATTCTCAACTACCAACCTTGGGAAACCCTAGGGAATAACGAGGTGATCATCACTGATACGAACTTGGATTTCAACAATTTTGAATTCCGAAGAAACAACCAATCGGTCGTATTTAAGGACAATCTACCTTCGGTTTCCAAATCGCACGTAGCGATCGATTTTCAGAACTTTAAATTGAATGAATTTCTGGCCTATCTCAATCCCGCACAAAATTTGGCAGAGGGAAATCTAAATGGGCAATTGCGCTTAGAAGAACCGTTTGGCAATACCGGATTGGTGGCCGACATTACCGTACGCGAATTGGCCGCAATGGATGTCGATTTGGGAATACTCACCTTAGAAGCCCAACCCGAAGGGGGCTTAAATTACGATTTTAATTTGGCAATGAAAGAGGGCGCTGTCGATTTGGATGTAACAGGCGATTATGAAGCCCAACAGCAACAGGCGCTCCTTAATCTTGAGGTTGCGGTAAATCGTTTTGATATGGCCGCCCTGGAAGGTTTTAGTTTGGGCGCTATTAGCAACGGTGCCGGTACCTTTACTGGTAATTTTTCGGTAGAAGGACCCTTGGCCAATCCTCAGTACGAAGGCGCGCTGCAATTTAGGGATGCCAATTTTGAAATTACCCAACTAAATGCCGCCTTTACACTCAAAAATGAAGCTTTGGAAATAGACAATGAGGGCCTTTCGATGGATGATTTTACCATTCGTGACAGCAATGGGAATACCTTAAATCTTGCTGGTAGCATTGGAACCGAAAATTTTCTGAATCCCACTTTTAACCTAGAAATAGCAGCTGATGATTTTCAAGTTTTAAACGCTTCTGAAGAAGATAATGATATGCTCTACGGAACAGCCAGTTTCGATGCCCAAGCCACTATTACGGGCGACTTGCAAATCCCTGTGGTCGACGTAGACCTAACTGTGAGCGAAGATACAGCCATTACCTACGTGCTACCCTCTGCCACGGTCAACATAGAAGAACGGGAAGGCGTGGTCATTTTTGTGAACCGTGAAAATCCCGATGCTATCTTAACCCGTAACACCGAAGAAGCCGCCGTGCTAACAGGATTTGACATTTCTGCGCTTCTTAAAATCAATGATGGCGCCAGCGTTAAGCTCATTCTCAATGAACAAACCGGCGACAATTTTTTGGTGCAGGGCGAGGGAGATCTCAATTTTACGATGAATCCCAACGGGCGCATGAATTTAACCGGCGTATACAATGTAAGTGATGGGCATTATGAGATGAATCTGTACAAACTGGTGAACAGACGCTTCCGCTTGGCCGAGGGCAGTAAAGTTTCGTGGTCTGGCGATCCCTTAGACGCAAAACTCGATATTCGTGCCATCTATGATATCGAAGCCTCGGCCGCTCCGCTTATGGCCGCACAGACCTCGGGTATTGATCCTGGCGTTCGCGGTAGATTTCGGCAAGTGCTACCATTTTATGTATACCTGAATGTGGATGGCGAACTTACGCAACCGCAAATTTCGTTCAATCTGGATATGCCCGAAGACGAACAAGGTGCCTTGGGCGGACAGGTATACGGCCAAGTACAACAGTTGAATAACCAAGAAGCCCAATTGAACAAGCAGGTTTTTTCCCTCTTGGTACTGAACAGGTTCTATCCCGAACCGGGAAGCGATGGCAGTAGGGGCGGGGTAGCCACCATTGCCCGGGACAATTTGAATGATGTCCTTTCAGATCAATTGAATGTATTTTCACAAAAGCTTCTGGGCGACTCGGGCGTTGAACTAGACTTTGGCTTAGATAGTTATACCGATTACCAGGGAACGAGTCCGCAGGAGCGAACCCAATTGGATATCGCCGCACAGAAAAAGTTGTTCGACGACCGCCTTGTTGTACGCGTGGGAAGCGCGGTAGACCTTCAGGGAACCAGTCCGGAAGGCGATGCCACCCCATTGATTGGGAATGTGAGTATTGAATATCTATTAACCGAAAACGGTCGTTTCAGGCTTCGGGGTTTTCGCAAGAGCGAGTTTGAAAATGTGATTGATGGACAAACCATCGTAAGCGGTATTGCACTTATTTTTACCCAAGAATTCAACAAATTTCACGAGTTATGGGATGCCTTGCTGCGACGAGAAACGGAGGAGTCCCTCGATGGAGGAGACACGTCCTCTTCCGAAGCGAAAAAAGAACCCAGTAAATCCAGTAAATCTTGAGTTTCAACTTCCGAATATATTCCATTATTGCCGTTCTCATAGTATTGAGTTCGTGCAGCATTCGCAAGTACATACCAGAAGATGAACGCTTATATACCGGGGCAACCGTAACTATTGAAAGCGATAGTACCATTGCTAATAAACCAGAATTAAGGGACGTGCTGGAAGGGGTTCTTCAGCCAGAGCCCAACAGCAAGTTTTTAGGAATGTATCCTGGGCTTTATTATTATTACAAAACGCAACGTGAGAAACCTGGGTTTCTCAATAGGTGGCTTTACAAACAGTTTGGTGAGGAACCGGTATACCAGAGCGATGTTGAGCCTTATCAAGTGGAACAACTGCTTCTCAACAGGTTGGCCAATCGCGGGTTCTTCTACAGCAGGGCCTTTTCACAGTTTTCAGAAGAGGAACAATTTGCCAGCATCGATTATACGGTACAGGTGCCAACGCCCTACACAATGGCCACATACCAACTCGACACAGTACCACAACCCTTAGGTGAGGCCATCGCGCCCATTGTAGGAAATACGAAACTGGAGCCCGGAATTCGTTTCGATCTCGCTGCCCTGAAGCTGGAGCGCGAACGTATTGACAACGAACTAAAAAAGAAGGGATATTACAATTTCAATTCGGGTTTCTTGATTTTTGAGGCAGATACCAATCAATATAAAAACAAACGATTCGATCTTTTTCTTCGGCTGAAAAAGGACGTTCCGGAAAAAGCCATCATTCCTTACAAAGTAGCGCAACTCAACATTCACCCCAACTACGATCTAAGGCAAGACTCGGTAGCGCTCGATACCACGCGATACGAAGGGAAAAATTATGTACGTGAAACCGAATTCTTTAAGCCGAAGTACTTAGACCGATATATCACCTTGGAAGAGGGAGAGCGGTACGACCCCATCGCATCTAAAAATACCGCCCGTAGGCTTAGTACCATAGGCGCCTATAAATTCGTGAACATTCAGTACGAAGAGATCGACTCACTAGCTACCGATAGCTTGGGATACCTTCGGGCCAATGTCTATCTCTCTCCCTTGAACAAGCGTGCCATAAGGGCCGAGCTGAAAGCGGTTACCAAATCGAACAACTTCGCGGGTCCCGCCTTGGGACTTACCTTTTCCAACCGAAATTTATTCAAGGGTGGTGAAACGTTAAATATTAGTGCTAGTTTGGGGTACGAGGTACAACTTTCCGGAGGCGACCAGTCTGGACTAACCAGCATTGAACTGGGACTAGAAAATGAGCTCATCATTCCAAGGGTTATTTTCCCCATCTCCATCAATACCGATTTTTTCGAATATTCCATTCCCAAAACGCGAATAAGCTTGGGAGGCGAGTACCTAAGCCGAAGCAAGCTCTATCAATTGGTGTCTGGTAACGCACGATTTGGATACCTATGGGACGCCAATCGCTATGTAACACACGACATTAACCCCATTTCCATAACGTATACCAATTTGTCGAACACCACGCCAGAATTCGATATAATTTTGGATGAAAACCCGTTTTTGCGTCGTAGCTTCGAACAACAATTTATTTCTGGCTTAACCTATTCGTTTACCTACAACGGAATGGTAGATTCCCAGAAAACCCACCAGTTCTTCTTAAATGCCACTGCCGATGTCGCAGGAAATTCCATAAGTCTCTTTGGGAAGGAACAGGAAAATGGAGAGGCAAAGACCTTCCTCGGGTTGGAATATGCGCAGTACGCCAAGGGAGATATCGATTTTAGATACCATTTCAAGTTTGCTGAAGAACAACGCATCGCAACCCGGCTATTCGCGGGCTATGGACTTGCATACGGAAATTCAGATGTGCTGCCCTATATCAAGCAGTATTTTTCAGGTGGACCCTATAGCGTTCGAGCGTTTCAGATTCGATCCTTGGGCCCCGGAACCTATTCTGATGAGGGTACCGATTCATTTTTCGACCAAACAGGAAACATTCGTTTGGAGGCCAACATCGAATACCGGTTTCCCTTGGTATCTTTTCTGAAGGGTGCCGTTTTTGCCGATGCGGGCAATATTTGGCTTTCAGAAGAGAATGAAGCATTGCCCGGAGGAAAATTTACAGGCGACTTTATCAGTGAATTGGGAATCGGTACAGGTATTGGGCTTCGGGTAGATGTACAGGGATTTGTAATTCGGTTCGACCTAGCCGCACCCCTTCACGATCCTGCCCTGCCTGAAGGCGAACGTTTTGAATTCCAATGGGACGAGCCAGTGTTCAACTTCGCGATAGGATATCCATTTTAACCACCGTTACTCAAGCTTAGCGCTCTATCAAAATGGCACCGTAACCGGCGTCCCACAATATTTGGTTGAATTGGGGCAGTGCGGTATTCAAGAGAGATTCAGCCTCGTGCTTAAGTACTTTCCACTGGGCGTCGAGTTCCCTTTTTCGGTTTAGGGACGCCGCGGTTACCACGGGAATGGAGCTATCGGTTTGGTTGATCAAGAATAGGTATTCTGCCGTGAACTTGTTTTCGAAATTTTCCACATCGTCATAAGCCTGGGATTTTCGTTGCACCATATTTTCATCCCAATTCTTCAATTGTTCCATTAATTCCGTTCCTTGTGCAAGAAGCTGGGCAGATCGCTCCTTCTTCCGAACGTGCGCCAATACCTCTTCTACACGTTGCTGGGCGGTATAAAGGGCATTTACCAAGTTGTGCATCTCGGTAAGGGAGGTTTCCATTTCGGTCATCACATTATCGAATTCGCGATAATCTGATTCGGATAGAGTGTATAGCGGGTTACTTTCAATTTTTCCTTCTGTTTGTAATTGTGTATCATCCACTTGCAACTCAAAAGTATAAGTGCCTGGGGCCACTTTGTGGCCTTGAAACCCGGCCTCGATATACACTCCGGGAACACTGGGCATAATAGGGTACCGCATATCCCATACAAAACGATTCAACCCTTCTTTCTTCGAAAGGGTAGGGGCGGGTGGAGCACCACCTCCGTTATGGGGAATATAGGTGGAATCTGCTACTGACGAAATAGTTCGAATAAGCTTGCCCGAGGCATCTTTTATTCGCAAGGTTATGGGCGTATCTTCCTCCAATTCAGGAAGTTGATAATACAAAACAACGCCGTTGGCGGGGTTTAATCCTTCCAGTAGATCGGTGCCATCCCCAGCGTCACTTCGGCTTAAAGGACTGCCCCACGTTCCGTATATCGCAGGCTCCGGTGCAAAGAGTGCCAAGCTATTTTGCGATTTTTCTGGATATTGTCTCAGCACGGCCAAGTCGTCTAAAATCCAAAACGCTCGGCCCGAAGTGGCCACCAGCAAATCACCTTGATGTACCATGACATCGGTAATAGGGGTAATGGGCAGGTTTAGCTGAAAAGGCTCCCAAGTATCGCCATCGTTAAAGCTGATGTACATGCCCAATTCGGTACCGGCATAGAGCAACCCCTTCTGGGATGGGTCTTCGCGTACTACGCGAGTAAAAGCACCGTAGGGGATTCCCTGGCTTATATTCTTCCAAGTTTGTCCATAGTTTGTGGTTTTATAAAGCGCAGGGGTGTGGTCGTTAAATTTGTAACGGGTGGTCGCGATATATGCTGTGCCCGGGCTATGTGGGGAAATTTCGATACTATTGACCAAAGTTTCGCCCAGCTTCGGTGGGGTGACGTCCTGCCAATTCTCCATTTGGTTGCGGGTTATAAATACCTTACCGTCATCACTGCCAGACCAGAATACTCCTTTTTCGTGAGGCGATTCTACCAAATAGCTAATGGTCCCGTAATTTTCTGCACCTACCGCTTCATTGGTATACGGACCACCTCCTTTTCCTTGTTTTTCATCGAGATTGCGGGTAAGGTCTGGAGAAACCTCGCTCCACGTTCGACCCATATCATCGGTTCTCAACACTAGCTGTGCCGCGTGGTAGTAAACATCCGGCTGGTGAACGGAGCGGATGATGGGTGCGTTCCAGTTGTACAGGTATTTCATATCTCGGGCGGCCCTTCCCAAATATTGAATAGGTGCCGCCATAATGTTGGTACTGGACTTACTTTGCATATTTAATGCCTCAATGGTGCCAAGATAGCTTCCTCCCAACACGGTAGTGGGGTTGTCTGGATCGAATGCTAGGAAAGCACTTTCACCTCCTGCCGCGTAGGTCCAATCCTGATCTCCGATGCCCCAACGCCCTAACGACAGGTTGGCAATTTTAACGGAAGTGTTGTCCTGCTGCCCGCCATATAAATTGTACGGAAATACATTATCGGCCGTGACGCGGTAAAACTGACCTGTGGGCATATTATCCTGTCGAGACCAACTTTCTCCGTAATTAAACGAAATGGCCGCACCACCATCGTTTGCGATGACCATATTTTTTGAATTTTTTGGATTGATCCAAAGATCATGATAATCACCGTGAGTACCAGAAAGCGTTTCCCAAGTACGGCCCCCATCTTTCGATCGAAGGTTCGGGGCGCTTAGCACGTACACTACATCTTCATTATTGGGATCTACGAACACTTCGGTATAGTACCAAGCGCGTTGCGTTAGCCGGTTATCTCCGCTTACCTTCTCCCAGTGGGCCCCGGCGTTCTGGGAAACAAACAGACCGCTAAGATCTTTTTCGGTGTCGCTTTCAATAAGAGCATATACTTTGTTGCTATTAGATCGGCCCACGGCAATGGCCATTTTTCCTTTTTCTTCCGGAAGGCCATCGTGTATTTGAAACCAGGTCTCACCAGCATCCGTTGATTTGTAGAGACCGCTGCCTTCACCGCCACTTATCACTTTCCAAGGCTTGCGCTGGTGATGCCACATAGCGGCATATAAAACATTTGGATGGTTCATATCCAAGGAAAGCTCTGCGCTTCCTGTCATATCATTTATGAAAAGCACCTTCTTCCAGCTGGCTCCGCCGTCTACCGATTTGTAAACGCCCCGTTCTTTTGAATTGCCATGAAGGGCACCTTGCGCAGCCACATATACTATATCGGGATTGGTTGGGTGAATGGCGATGCGCGAAATGTGCTGGGTGGCTTCCAATCCCATATGCGACCAAGTGGTACCACCATCCGTACTTTTATAGACACCATCACCGTAAGAGGTCATCACACCTCGAACTGCGTGCTCTCCCATTCCAACATAGACGATTTCCGGATGACTTTCCGAAACCGCCACGGCACCCACCGAACCCGTTTTGAAGAATCCATCGGAACAATTTTCCCAATGCTGGCCTGCATCTTCCGTTTTCCAAAGTCCACCACCCGTCGTGCCCATATAATAGGTGAGAGGATCGCCAACCACGCCCGAGGCAGCAACCGATCTGCCCCCACGAAATGGACCGATATTGCGATAGGTTAGGGGCTCAAAATAATCGTTTGCCTGTTGCGCTAGGGAAGCAATTGAAATAAACAAAAAGACAAGGATAAAGACAGGAACTTTCATGGAATAGAATTTTTCAGTTTCAAATATAGCCAAAAAGACCTCTTGACGGTATGGTTTTATTCAAACCAAAAAAATTGGGCTGTAACTGGCACAAGGTTGTATCTTTGATAAAAATTTCACCTATGGGCCTTACCAATAACGATATAATGAAGAAACTACGCGTAGCGCACAAACTTCGTGATGAGGACATTGTGGAAATTTGCGCACTCGTAGATTTTAAGATAACCAAAAGCGAGTTGGGAGCCATTTTCCGTAGGCCCGACCATCCGAAGTATATGGAATGTGGGGACCAATTTCTTCGAAATTTTTTGAACGGCTTGGTCATACACCTTCGTGGCCCCAGAAACGAAAAGTAACCTGTGTCCAAAGAAAAACCCCGCTAAGCGGGGCTCTTAAAAAAATCGGAATCGATTACGATAGGTCGTTTACCTGGGCCTTGGTTTCGCCCTTGGTCTTTTCATAAGTCTGCGAAATACTTTCCTTCACGTCGCGACCGGTTTCTTTCAGTTTAGCACTGGCTTGATTTACCTTCGCCTTAATTCGGTCTTTCTTTTCAGAAGGAAGTTTTTTATAGCCTAGAAAGGCCAATGCTCCCAATCCAATCCCGATAAGTGCTAACAATCCTTTTTTCTCTGTATTTTTCATAGGTTATTTATTTTTAAGGTGTATTGGGAAGATACCACAATTTCTTCAGTTGCAATAAAGGACAACCCACTTTAATACAATTTTAATAGCTTGTAATGCAAAGCGTTAAAATCGATTTAAAACAATTATGCATTGTTTGTGGATAGGACGGTTTGGGACAAGTAATTTCAGCCCGTAAGGACTACGGGATTACAAGATTCCATGTCGAATATGGCATCAACGATGAATGGCGTAGCTACTCGCCCTGCCATATTCCTCCAGTAAGGGGTACCAACGTTGTATTCGTTCGTGTAAATTGCGTAAAAATTTTTTCATAAGCCTTCTTGTTTGGTTGGTTAGATACCATTGGCAGCAGAAGAAGGCAGGTGTTTTCGAAAACAACCGGAAAGATTGGGTAACTGAAAGATACAAATAATTGGAAGAAGTTTCTTACAATGAATGGGTTTTTCGATTGACGGTATAAAAGTATCGGTATCGAGCATTCAAAGCTTCACCTAAGAATAAATAGAAAACCCCCTTTCGGGCGAAAGGGGGTTTTGAAAAGTACAAAAGATTGTCTTATTCTTTGATCAATTGATGCGTTGAAACACCATTTTCAGTATAGAGCATCACCATATAGGTGGCGCTTGCCAATTCTGAAATATCTATTGATGCACTCAATAATTGCGAACCGCTTACTGTTTTTACCAAGCGTCCCGTCAAGTCGTAGAGCACTGCTCGTTCCAGCTGTATAGCAGCTGGGTTAGCAATATGCACTTCATTGGTAGCCGGATTGGGGTAAAGGCTAATCTCTATCTTACTCGATAGCGGATTGCCGGTTCCCAATACGCTTTCCACGGTGAGCTCAAAGCTACAGCTGCCCACGTTGCCCTGGGCATCCTCTGCCGTGAGGGTCACGGTGTAAACACCATCTGGCACTAAGCTACCGGGAGCTGGCTCCTGCGATGTGATAGTGATAGGATCGGTACAGTTATCCTGGGCGGTAGCGGTTCCGTCTGCGAAATAGTCGGGCACTACGTAGAACAAGTTGTTGGTGCCGGGGTCGACGGTTTGGTCGCCCGGACAGCTCACCACAGGTGCTAGCGTATCTACCACACTTACGTTGGCGAAGCAAGTAGTCAAATTGCCACTATCGTCCTGTGCGAAAACCTGAACTTGAACCGTGGTTCCTATATCTGCACAGGTAAACTCGGTAATATCTACCGCTACTGAAGCGATACCGCAATTGTCTTCCAGAGATGCAATAACATCGCTAGGGGTGAGGGTGGCGGTTCCGTCTGCTTCCAGCCCTAGGGAAATATCCTGACACTGTACTACGGGAGCGGAAATATCCTCCACGGTCACCGTGGCGGTACAAACTGACTCGTTCCCGTTAACATCGGTCACGGTTAAGGTAACCAAATTATCGCCTACCATAGAGCAGTCGAAAGTATCAATATCGAGATCGTAGCTGGCGATACCGCAGGCATCAGCGGAACCATTGTCAATATCCGCTCCTGAAATGATAGCGGTGCCATCGGCCCCTAGTTGAACGGTGATGTCCTGGCACGCAACCACTGGAGCAGTGACATCCTCAACGGTAACCATAGCAGTACACGTAGAAACATTGCCCTGGGCATCGGTTGCCGAAAGGATAATGGTATTGTCGCCCACATCGGCACAGCTGAAGGTGTCTTTGCTTAGGCTTAACGCTACCGTTCCGCAGTTATCGAACGAACCTCCGTCCACATCGCTTGGGACGATGGAGGCCATCCCGAAAGCATCCAATTGGATTGTGATGTCTTGGCAGACTGCCACTGGAAGTTCCGCATCGGTCACGGTAATGGTAAAGCTGCACACTTGATCATTTCCGTTGATATCTATGGCAGTAAATTCAATAGTGCTTACTCCTACGGGGAACTGACTGCCGCTTGGAAGACCACCGGTTTGGGTTACAGAGGCGATGCCACAGGCATCGATCGCGATAGGGGCAGAAAAGCTAACCGTTGCGAAACAATCCCCTGGATCGGTTTCGGCGATGGTATCGGCCGGGCAAATGACGGTCGGTGCCACGCTGTCCTCCACGGTTACGGTGGTGGAACAGGTAGAGCTGTTGCCATTGTTATCGGTCACGGTAAGGGTCACGGTGTTCGCGCCCACGTTCGAGCAGTCGA
>CAZXDP010000023.1:0-36135 GCA_964639255.1 uncultured Flavobacteriaceae bacterium | reverse complement strand
TATATCCAAGATTCAAAAATCAGGTAGAGGATATAAACGGCACTTCTTTGGTTAATTATACCTACGACCGAAAATTGGGAAGAACGGGCTCTTTAAGTCTGAAAACCCGTGAAACCAATGAATTTCCTAATAACCAGCTTTTCGATTTGTTTTGGGACTATTATACTATTGACACCCTTTTTACTGGAAATTCCAATGATACCCTCTCTTTCGAATCATCCATACCTACATTGTTGCTGGCAGGAGAGTTTGATCCAGTAACTCCGCCCGAGTGGAGTGCAAAAATGCAAGAACGCTATATTAACAGCCACTATTTTGTGTTGCCGAAGATAGGACACGGGGCCATAACATCGCCTTGCGGAATGAACCTTTATAAGCAATTTTTAGCCAATCCCAACACGAAAATTACGACTTCCTGTCTCGATACATTGAAAACAAATTCTATCAATTTCACCACACATTATTATGCAAACCCAAACATGGCATCTTTGGCCACAGGCATGATGACCATCAATCCTTGGTTGATTGCCCTCATACTGCTGCCTATTATTATATTGTTGGTTTTGCTCGTAAAATCCATCATTGGTTTGCGAAAGCGGAAAGGCATAAACTGGTTCTGGTTGTTAGCCTCCTTGCTAAGCCTAAGCTTTGTGGCGCTAATCGTTCATTTTATTCTTGCTACCTATAGTCGGGGCGGTCTGTTGCTCGCATTGGGATTGGTGCCCGATGCTAGAATATTGCCAGTAGTAGGTGCCATAATTCTAGTAACTACTTTGATATTCTTTTTTTATCTTATGACCAAGGGAAAAGAATACCGTTGGAATTGGTTCGGTCTTTTCGCTCTAGTATGTTTATCTGCCGTTATACTGGTGTATCAAATTCATCCCTTCGTTTATTAAATCTTTGCAAATACAGTTTCGCTTTCTGCCAAACTTATGTAATTTTAAGAAAAACAAAAGCGATGGGATTATTTGATAAATTAAAAAAGACGCAACGGGATATAGCCAAGGAAGAAATCGTTGAAACGCCATGGCATGTGCTATCACGCACCGAACAAGTAGAAGATTTGATCGAAGAGTCAAAGAATGTCCCGGTGGCTATCTTTAAGCATTCCACACGTTGCGGGATAAGCCGAATGGTGCTAAAACAATTTGAAAAAGAATATTCCCTTACAGACGAACAACTAAAGCTGTATTTTCTCGACCTATTAAAACACCGTGACATTTCAAATGAAATTGCCGAGCGATTCGGAGTTGCCCACGAGAGTCCACAACTATTGGTAGTGAAAAACGGGGAGGTGGTACACCACCATTCCCATCAGGGAATTGAGGCGGCACATCTTGAAACACTTGTTTCCTAAAGTGCAAGAGGGTGCTGGACCAAGATATCGCGCAATTGTGCCTTTAACAATGCGCCGGCATCTAGCACCATTTGCGCGTTGTTGGGGAAAGGGACAAATCGGCGTTCTATTAATTCAAGATCTTCCTTGGTTAAGGCCCGCTCATCGCCATTAAAAGTGGCAAAAGCATTTTGGAAGACAAACTCGGTCGAGAGCGGATGCCTGTTTACATCACGGTTCCGAAGTAAATCGCGATAGCGAACATCGCCTTGTACCAGTACGGCTTTTTCTTGAATAACGTGTGTTACTCGGGCTGTTACCGTTTTAAAGATATCTTCCTTGATCCTGTTGCCATTTTCATCTAGAATGTAATTGCCTTGACGGTCTTTCTTGTAACGCCACCCCTCCTTAATCTCTGCTTCCCGAAGCAGTTCTCTTTCTGAAAGGCGCTCGGGAGAAATAGCAATGTTCCGAAACAATACATCAATCGCATATTGGTAATTGATCCCCTGCTCAGGCTGCGTGTGGTACTCTGTCCAAAAGTCGTCCAAGCCAAATGTATTGAAGTCTAAGAGTTCCTGTTCTAGCATAACGGGTATAATTTGGCCACTTTGGTTGGTAAGCTGCACCAGGACAAAATTTGTACCTAGAAAACGCGTGTTGGCCAACTGATCGTCCACATCGCGGTAATTGGGTTGCAGCTCTGCCACATCGCAAAAAAGATTGTACGATTGGCGATATCCCGCTACGGTATTCCTTTCTTTCAGACGAAGGGCTTCGGTATACAAATCGGCAACGTAGGCAGCCTTGGCCGCGATAATCTCGTCACTATAATCCTCGAATTTAAAGTGGGCATTCCGTCCTTGGGAAAGGCTATAAAGAGGCAATAACGGACGTATGAGCAATTGACGGTCTTCCAAATGGGAATAAAGGTAATATAACTTTCTTGTGGCATCGGGCTCATTGCTCTTCTTCAGAAAATTGATTCGGCGCATATCCTCAGTCACGGCTTTTTTATAGGCCTGTTCCAGCAACAGAATGTGCTCTTGAAATTTTTCGCCATCCTTACCCTTTTGCAGTTTTCGTACGGCGAGGTCGATGGCCTGGTCATAATTGCCACTGGCAATGAATTGCTGATTGCGTTTTACACTACTGCAACCCGTTATCAAGAACGATAGACTTAGTAAGAATAAAAATACCCTCATAACGAATTCAATTTGGTTATGAGGGCTAAAATACAATTGTGGTGCCAAAAATTAATACGGAAGTGCCGGAAGAATTTTCCCGCTGCAATCACCAAAGCCAATCCGGATGCCATTTCTTTCGGAAAATCCTCGTAAAATAACAGTATCGCCATCTTCTATGAACTTGCGCTGTGAGCCGTCTTTCAGGATAAGAGGATTTTGTCCGCGCCAGGTAAGTTCGAGCATGGAGCCATAACTTTCCTTCGTAGGTCCCGAAATCGTTCCGCTCCCCATCATATCGCCGCTACGCACATTACAGCCGTTTACAGTATGGTGGGCCAGTTGTTGTGCCATAGACCAATACATATATTTAAAATTGCTGGTTGCCACTACGGTTTCATCGCCATTTTCCGGTTGGATAATGGCCTGCAATTCGATATCAAAATTTTTCTTTCCTTCGTGCTGAAGATAGGGCAGTGGCTGTGGATCTTGGTCGGGTCCTTTGGTGCGGAAGGGTTCTAGCGCGTCTAACGTTACAATCCACGGGGATATGGTGGACGCAAAGCTTTTTCCTAAAAAGGGTCCTAGCGGTACGTACTCCCAAGCCTGTATATCACGAGCGCTCCAGTCGTTAAAAAGTACCAACCCGAAAATATGCTCCTCGGCTTCCTTGACCGAAATTCGCTTACCAAGGTCGTTCGCCGCCGTGGTGATAAAAGCCATTTCCAACTCGAAATCCAATAGCTTGGTAGGGCCAAAGCCCGGTGTGCCATCGTCTCCAGGTTTCATCTGGCCCACAGGGCGTCGCACCGGTGTGCCAGATGGAATGATGGAAGAACTTCTACCATGGTATCCAATGGGAATACGTAGCCAATTAGGGAGCAGGGCATTCTCCGGATCCCTAAAAAGAGAGCCTACGTTGGTAGCGTGTTCCTTGCTGGCATAGAAATCGGTATAATCGCCTACGTCAACGGGTAACTGCATTTCTATTTCGTCGAGACTAAATAGAACTTTATCGCGGTGTTCGGCATTGTCGCGAAGCTCTGTATCGCTGCCCTCCCTAAAAATTTTCGAGATGCGGTTGCGCACCAGTCGCCAGGTTTTGCGGCCATCGGCGATAAAGTCGTTGAGGCTGTCCTGTAGAAAAATATCGTCTGTAAGTTCAATACCTTGAAAATACCCAAGTTGGTGCAAGGCCCCCAGGTCTATGGCGGTATCACCTATGCGCGTGCCAATGGTTATGACATCATCGCGTGTCAAGAAAACGCCAAAGGGAATATTTTGTATAGGGAAGTCGCTATTATCGGGAACTTCCAACCACGATTTAAATTTCGGATCGTTTGCGGTAAGCGGCATGTTGGTTCGTTTTTTTGTTTGAAAAAATGTTAATCAAATATATAATTTCTGAAGGACTAACCACAAGCATTTCGTATTTTTGGATATTATTAACACCCCCGTCATACGTGGCTTTCCGCAAGTAGCGCGAATTGGGTAGGCTGGGAATAGCCGTATATCTAATTTCTTCGGAAAGAAAGTATTATGCACTATTGATGGTTGACTAACTTGATATGAAAATATCAAAAGTAGTATTACCAACTCGGGGGAAACACAATGAAAAAAGCTATGATGGAACGTGACCAACAGGTATTTGAATTAATTGAAGCAGAAAAGCAGCGACAGCTCAATGGGCTGGAGCTTATTGCTTCCGAAAATTTTGTGAGCGACCAAGTGCTGGAAGCAGCCGGTTCGGTTCTTACGAACAAATATGCCGAGGGCTATCCCGGAAAACGGTATTATGGCGGCTGCGAGATTGTTGACGAAGTAGAGGAATTGGCCATAGAGCGCGCCAAAGCATTGTTTAATGCCGAATATGCCAACGTACAGCCCCATAGCGGTTCGCAGGCGAATACGGCAGTATTCGCTGCCTGCATGGATCCTGGCGATACGTTCCTTGGGTTCGACCTTGCACATGGTGGCCACTTAACCCACGGTTCTCCTGTCAACTTTTCTGGAAAACTATACAATCCGGTATTCTATGGCGTTGATGAAGAAACAGGATTGATAGATTACGAACAGGTTGCCCGTGTGGCCCATAAGGAACAGCCTAAAATGATCATCGCTGGCGCCTCTGCTTATTCGCGGGAGTTCGATTATGCCAGTTTCCGGGAAATAGCAGATGAAGTTGGTGCCATACTCCTTGCCGATATCGCCCACCCAGCAGGTCTTATTGCGAAGGGAATTATTGGCGATCCGTTGCCGCACTGCCATATCGTAACTACGACTACACATAAAACGCTTCGCGGACCCCGCGGTGGAATGATCTTAATGGGAACCGATTTCGAGAACCCGTTTGGGGAAACCTTAAAAAATGGCAAACCGAAAATGATGTCAGCCTTGCTGAACAGCGGTATCTTCCCCGGAAACCAGGGCGGGCCCCTAGAGCATATCATCGCTGCCAAAGCCGTTGCCTTCGGGGAAGCGCTAACCGATGATTTTTTACACTATATGGTACAGGTAAAAAAGAATGCTTCGGTCATGGCAAAGGCATTTGTTGAAAAAGGCTATAAGATAATAAGCGGTGGCACCGATAACCATATGATGCTCATAGACCTTCGGAATAAGAACATTACAGGCAAAGAGGCGGAGGAAGCCTTGGGCAAGGCGGCAATAACCGTAAACAAAAATATGGTGCCCTTCGATGATAAATCACCCTTTGTAACGAGCGGTATCCGTATAGGCACCCCTGCCATTACAACTCGTGGACTTACTGAAAGGAATATGGCGCCCATAGTGAATCTAATCGATGAAGTAATTACCGCTCACCAAGACGATACTGCCCTGCAGCATATTTCGGAAAAGGTAAACGATATGATGGCTGGTAGGCCGCTGTTCAATTCATAATGTAGGTCTAACCGAAGCGCATTGGGGTTGTCATTCGGCACACGGAATAAGGCCGAGAAAGAATATTTCCAATTTATTGAATAATAATTTGTTAAAATATCTATTGGTAATTTTTATAGACGTACATTCGCGCTTTATTAATTAATTATTTTATTACAATGCAAAGAGGCACAGTAAAGTTCTTCAACGATTCTAAAGGATTTGGATTTATCGTAGAGGAAGGAAGTAACAAAGAACATTTCGTACACGTAACCGGTCTAATCGACGAAATTCGTGAGAACGACGAAGTGGAATTTGATCTTAAAGAAGGAAAAAAAGGATTGAACGCAGTAAACGTAAGAGTACTATAATACATTCGTTTTTGAAATTCAAGAGCCCATCGGTACCGATGGGCTTTTTTTTATACCTTTCAGTAGTGATTTTAAACTCGATACCTTATGAAACGTCATAGCCTATCCCTATACTACGTTTTACATTGTTTGTTACCCCTCTTTCTATTTACGTCCTTCAGCAGTTTCGGACAGCTGGCGTTTCAAGAGGTCGCCGTAGCGAGCGGCTGCGGTAATTCTACCTATGGCTCGGGGACGTTGGGTGGGGGCGGACTTTCGTTTTTCGATTTCGATAACGATGGCTGGGACGATATAACCTTATCTTCCAAAGAAGATTATCCAGTTCGTTTTTTCAAGAATATGGGCGGCACCTTTACCGAAATTTTCCCCAACATTGCGAACACTTATGAAACCAAAACAGTACAATGGGTCGATTTCGATAACGATGGCGATTACGACTTTTTCGCAACGAGCAACTTGAGCCATAATGTATTGTATGAGAATACGGGGAATTTTGAATTTATCGATATTACTGAAAATGCGGGCCTAATGGTGGCCAATCATAAAACATTTGGTGCATCGTGGGGAGATATCGATAAGGATGGCCACTTAGATTTATTTATCGCATCGAGGGACAACGAATCTACAACCGTGGCCAATATATTATATCGCAATAATGGCGATAAAACCTTTACCAACATTACGACCTCTGCCGGATTACCTTCTGTAAATTATACTTCATTCTGCGCTGCCTTTTTTGATTATGACAACGATGGCTGGCAAGATTTTTATGTCGCCAACGATCGAAAACCCGAAAATCTACTTTATCATAACGAAGGGAATAATACATTTTCTGAACAGGGCGCCCAGAGCGGAACGGGTGTAGTTATGGACGCCATGAGCACCACTATTGGTGATTATAACCAAGATGGCTGGCTCGATATTTACGTTACCAATACTATTCAAGGAAATGCATTTTTCAGAAACAACGGTGATGGCACATTTACCGATATCGCAGCGACCAACGGGACGCTCATGGAATCGGTAGCGTGGGGCGCTGTATTTTTAGATGCCGAAAACGATGGCGATCTAGATTTGTATGTGAGTGCCGAGTTTGACAGCAATGCAAATAGGCTCTCTGCTGCGTTTTACAAAAATGATGGTAGCGGTAGCTATACCATCCCCAGCGGAATTGGCTTTGAGGACGATTTGGCCCAAAGCTATGGAAATGCAATTGGCGATATCAATAATGATGGTTATCCAGAGATTATCGTTTTGAATTATTTTCCTTATAATATGTACCTATGGGAAAATCAGTCCAACACCGCCAATAACTGGCTCAAGGTGAAGTTGGAAGGGGTGCAGAGCAACCGCCAGGGAATTGGGAGTTGGATAGAGATTTCGGTGAATGGCGAAAAGCAATATAACTATACGCTATGCGGAGAAGGGTATCTCGGTCAAAACTCAGCCTACGAATTTTTCGGAATTGGTCCTGCTAGCCAAATTGACTATGTAAAGGTAAGCTGGTTGAGCGGTGCCGTGGATTTTATTGAGAACCCGCAAATCAATTCGCATCTCTTGGTCGTGGAAGGCAGCAGTCCCCTTTCTGTGGAAAATAGCACGGTCGAAACGGGTGTGCAGGTTTTTCCCAATCCCAGTAGTGGAATGGTACGCTATTCCGTAGCGAACCAAGGTACGGTTTCGGCCATTTCTGTTACCGACAATACCGGGAAACTGTTGCTTACGGTTTCAGAAAAACTGGAAGGAACGTTGGATTTGACCTCTTTTCCTGCTGGCGTATACCTCGTTCGCTTTACCTTAGAAGATAGAACCATCGTAAAGAAAATAGTGCTACAATAGCTCGGTATCAGCGCGCTTGCCCCATCAATTTTCTGGATCGGGAAAAGTTGTGACCTCATACGCACCAGCATCGGGATTGGCGGTATCGCGGAAGTTGCCATTCAAGTCTACAGGCACTTGTGCGGCCGTTTGGGGATCGCCAATGCCTTCTGCTCCAGAAGTTCCAGTCCCAATGTTGAAGTTGTTCTTTTCGGTATTCTGAAAAACGGGATCTTCATTCAGTAAAATGTCGGAATAAAAGCTCGGGTTTGAGAAATCGTACAGAGGATTGTCGGTAAATTCGCCATTGGGATCTTCAAATCGTAAGAGCGAATTTTTGAAGGTAACGTCAAACGTTTCGGTTTCATCACGAACCAGTGTAAGTTCACGCGGTTCATTTCCGAAAATAATGCAGTTGTTAAAGTTGGCCCTTAAAGGTGCTGTCTCTATGGCATTATCGCCCACAGGTATAAAATTCGTTAGCTGTACGGCCGAAAAACTTCTGAAACTATTGGTCCAATAATTGGCGAAGGTACAATGGTTGAAGGTGTAACTGCCGCCAAAAAGACCCGAGAAGGAAGTTTGGCCGCTGTTGTTGATTACTACATTCTCGCCATACACGTTTCCAGTGAGCGCCTGTATGCCAGATACCGCACTGTTGTAAATCTGTACATTCTCCAGCCGTAGGGTTTCGTCTCCGTCATTGCTGTCCATACGTATGCCCACTACGCTGTTTTTTATAGTGGTATGACGGAAGAAATTATCGGTACTGCCCGCGGTAAGCCAAATGGTGCCCCATTGGCCGGGCACATCCGCGAATGAGGGCTCTAGCCTATCTCCCTCAAAAATTACCTCGTTCTCCATAGCCTGGGGGTCGCTGCTGGGTGCGCCGTTTGCCCGAATCGATCCACGGTTGGCCACCAAGATACCGCTGGCAGCGTGGAAATGTACTCGCGCTCCAGCGTTTATCGTAAGGGTTTTATCGCTTGGTACCGCGGCGTATCCATAAATAACATAGGGTTTTTCATTGGTAAATGTAAGTTCATCATCGTCTAAGAAAAATCCTTCAATAAGTACGGGATCGCCATTTTCATCATTCCCAAGATTTAAGGTTTCTACAATACCGTCGCCCAATTGCTCCGGAAACAGGAACACCGCATCCTGTACGAGCGTTACAAGTTCGACCTTCTGCTCATTCCCGCCGCCGTTAAATAGGATTTGGTCTGTATAGAGAAATGAATTCTCGGGATTGTTGAAATTGTCGATATCTATCGTGGTTTCGATAAATATAAAGATACTATCGTTCGCGAGTACCTGGATATTCTCGAAGGTCTTTCCAGGGAGCCCGTCAACATTCAGTCTATAGTTGGAGCTTTCGCCATTGGCCAGCCGAAGTGTGGGAATATTTACGTCATCGTCACTACGGTTGTACACCTTTAGCGTATAGGTGCTAGAGCCAATATTGGTAAAAACGGTGTCCAAAAAAACCGTATCGCGGGAAAATTCAAGATTTCCGGTACTGGGGATGCTCTCAAAATCGTTACGGCAGGAACTCCAAAAAATCACACAGCTTAATAGGGCCAATCCATAGAGGTACTTCATCGAGGAAAATTTTCGTAAAAATATAACTTTTTGGATAGGAATATATTGTTGAACCGCAAAGTTTTCCTGAGCAGTTGTAGCGGTATGGCAGCCTACTGCTCTTTCGGCTTTTCGTTTTCGGGCAATTCTTTTTTGGTTGTTTCGGGCGTTTCCTCCCAATAATCTGAATCGTGCACTACCATCCCCACAATGGGGATTTCCTCTATTTCTTCGATTTCTAAAATTTCGACCGATTCTATATCTCCTGTAACGATTTCGATAATTTCTACTACAGGACTTTGGAGTTGCAGGCTAAGGTTGATGGCTTCATTTCGAGTTCCCAAAAGTCGCTCTTGGGTTATAAACTGTTCTTTTACGAATACCAACGTTTCTTTAGACGGGCACGTAATTCGATACTGGCCCAGCTCGTTGGTAATTACTTGTTCTTCGGTGCCCTTTACGCGAACCATTACGCCCGGTATTCCCTTGCCCTCCATATCGAATACCACTCCGCTAACCACAATTTTATTGTGGCCTCCATTATGGTGCAGGCTGCCTATATTTAAAGAAGTGAAGGTGCTAAGCGGTTCCACAGGCGACGGGAAAGAAGGTGTTGTGGCCATTAAAGCAAAGGGTACTAGGAGGGATGCTGCATAGGGCGCTATTCTAATTGTTGCCGGGTGCTCCTTGGTTATTGGCGAGGGAGCCTTCGGAAATGCGATGCGTCCGCAAATACCGGATTTGCCCTTTACAATATTCCAAATTTCGGTTTTCGAATGCTGCGTTAAATCTATAACTTCCTTACTACACGCTTGACAGAACCGTCCTTTTTCCGAAGGCGTCATAGTGTTCCAGTCTTCATGACACGGATTGGGAATGCTGATGCGAATCGATTTTTCCATACGAGTATCTTTTTAGAATAAAGTTGGAGGGGATAAAACCAAACCATCAAAATGCGAGCCAAAAAAAAACCAGTAGGCGAGAGCGTACTGGTGAAAAGGGGTAAAAAGAGAGTGTCGGTTATTTTTCCACAACCTGAATTTTAAAAAGTTTGTCCCAGTTTTTCCCGGTGATATATAAGATGTCTTTCTCGCCCTTGTAGGCAATTCCGTTTAAAACATCGAGCTCTGGGTGCTGGGTTACTTGGTCCTTGAGGTCGGTTAGGTCGATAACCCCTTCCACCGCGCCGTTCTTAGGATTTACGATGGCAATAGAACTCTGTTGGTACACGTTGGCGTAAATTTTACCCTCCACCCATTCAAGTTCATTTACATTGGGAATGCGGCTGGTGTTCGTATAAATTTCTATAGAACCCTTTTCGGCCAAGGTTTCGGGATCTAAAATATAGATGCGCTCAGTGCCGTCGCTTTTGTAAATGCGCGTACCGTCGTTGCACAGGCCCCAGCCCTCCTTGCTCTTTCCGTACACAAAACTACCGGTGCGGTCCATGGTTTTGAGGTTGTAGATAAATCCGGTGTTGGACTGCCACGTCAACTGGTAAATCTTATCGTTCAGTATAGTGAGACCTTCGGCGAAATATTGCTTTTCCAACGATACCTTCTGCAGTACTTCCCCTGTACGGAAATCGGTTTTTCGAAGAGATGATTGACCACGTTTACCGGTACTTTCGTAGAGCGTATCATTTTCAAATTCAAGACCTTGGGTATAGGCGTCTTGGTCGTGCGGGTAGGTTTCCAATATTGTATAGGTGTACAGTTTTGGTTTTTCCGAAGCCAAAATGGTTATGGTTTCGGTTAGCTCGTAGGTTTCATCGTCTGCATATATTTTAGCCAGGAGTTCGCGTTTTCCTAAGGGGATGTCAGTTAGCGTCAGGGATATGGGTGCTAGGGTCTCGGTACGTATGTTTCGTGCGCCATTCAGAAAATATACCACCGAGTCTACCGTGAGCTCTCTCGTGGAGTTAAGGCCTACCTCGACCGTACTGGCAACCGATGCCGATTTCTTACCGCTGGGAAATTGTAGGCTGAAGGGTACATTTTCCTTTTTGCCACCATCGCCGCAACCTAGCGCGAGGATCGATAATGATATTGTAATGAACCAATTAAACATTCGCATAGCTTTGTGTCAATTTGCGGCAAGATAATTAAATTCAATTGATAACTAAAAAACATTGCAGAACGTTGAAAAGTACGTATCTTTGCAGCGGCAAGTCCTACACGACCAGCTCCCGTTGAATCCCCCAGGGCGGGAACGCAGCAAGGGTAAACGGTCGTAGCGGTGCGATGTAGGTAGCTTGCCATTTTTTCATGCCTATTATTTCCACGTAAGGCATAATGACGAGCACGAATTTGCAAAAGTTACCTTTGATACCCATCTTTGCCATTCAGTAACAGTATATGCCAAAAGTTGTATTCATCACCGGAGCCTCTTCAGGAATAGGGAAAGCCATTGGCGACTACCTTAGCCAAAAAGGGTATACCGTTTACGGTACAAGCCGCAATCCCCAAAAACACCAGGCTTCTTGCAACTTCCCTTTGGTCGCACTTGATGTTACCCAACACGAATCTATCATTTCTGCCATTCATACCATACTCGAAAAGGAAGGTCGCATCGATGTGCTAATAAATAATGCCGGGGTGGGCATCACGGGCCCCATTGAGGAAACCCCTGCTACCGAGATTGAAAAGGCCTTTCGTACGAATGTTTTCGGTCCTGTAGAAGTGATTAAAGCGGTACTTCCAAGTATGCGAGAACAAGGCTATGGCAAGATCATCAACATTACCTCTATTGCTGGCTATATGGGTCTGCCGTACCGGGGAATTTATTCGGCTACCAAGGCGGCTCTAGAAATAACCACCGAAGCCCTGCGAATGGAAACGAAGCAATTTGGCATCGAGATGTGCAATGTGGCACCTGGCGATTTCGCCACCAATATTGCTGCCGGCCGCTACCACGCGCCCATTCGTGAGGAATCGCCATATAATAAGGCCTACGGAAGCACCTTGGATATGATGAACGAGCACGTAGATCGTGGAGAAGATCCCGTTGAAATGGCCAAGATGGTTTATTCACTCATAGAAAATCCCAGTCCTAGAATACACTACAAAGTAGGTGCGCCCCTTCAAAAATTTTCCATCGTTTTGAAACGGCTGCTCCCAGATAAGGTGTATGAGCGCATGCTCCTAAATCATTATAAATTGAAATAGCTACTGAGGGGATTCCCTCGACTAAATGATAAGTTTTTTGGCAATTCGTTTTAGAAGGCCTCAATCTTGCTTACTTTTACAGCCACTAAACTTGAAACCGTTTTACCGATGAAATTTTTTATAGATACTGCGAACCTAGACCAGATAAAAGAGGCTCAAAATTTGGGCGTCCTAGATGGCGTAACTACCAACCCTTCACTTATGGCCAAGGAGGGAATTACCGGCCGTAATAATATTTTGAAGCATTACGTCGCTATTTGCAACATCGTTGAAGGTGACGTTTCTGCTGAAGTAATTGCAACCGATTTTGACGGTATCGTCAAGGAAGGGGAAGAACTTGCAGAACTTCACGACCAAATCGTGGTAAAGGTGCCTATGATCAAAGAAGGAGTAAAGGCTATAAAGTATTTTACAGATCGCGGTATTCGCACCAACTGCACCTTAGTGTTCTCTGCGGGACAGGCGCTGTTGGCCGCTAAGGCTGGAGCTACCTATGTTTCGCCTTTTATAGGTAGGTTGGACGACATTTCTACAGATGGCCTAAACCTCATCGCCGAAATACGGCTTATCTACGATAACTATGGTTTTGAAACACAAATTTTGGCCGCGTCGGTACGCCATACTATGCACGTACTGGAATGTGCCAAGATTGGTGCCGATGTAATGACGGGCCCATTGTCCTCTATTGAAGGTTTGCTGAACCATCCGTTGACAGATATTGGACTGGAAAAATTTCTTGCCGATTACAAAAAAGGCAATTAGGCAGTACTCAGTAACTAAACAATGAAAAGTCTTTCAGTTTAAGCTCGAAAGACTTTTTTTATTTGTTCAGGTTGCCGAGTAAGAATTTCTCGATTTCAGGATTGGTAAGGTTGGCATTGCTATGTAGTATTTGGCCATCCTTGTCCAATATAAATGCCTTGGTAAGCGAGGTGAGTACCAATTTCTTTTCCGCATCTTGAATGCTCTCAAATTGATATTCTTTATCGGGGTTGTAACCCGTATTGGTCAGCACTTTTCGCCATTTTTTGAAATGGGTGTCGGTATTGATTCCTATAAAATCATATTCAGGGTACTTAGATCGAAGTTCTGCCGCGCGCGTATGAATGTCTTTATACTGCCGTATCGATTCAATACTCCAAAAGAAAATAACCGTGGGCTTCTCGATAAGACTATGTAGGTCCTTAACGGTATTGTCGGCCGTAACCAAAAGAAGATTGGGGATGGTATTGCCGGGAACCAAATTGATGGTAGCCTTGGCCAATTTTTGAATTTCCTCTTTATGCTCTGGGCTAGTGCTAAGCTCCAGAAACAGATTGACCATTTCCTGTTCCTTATCGGCGTCGCTTCCGTTGATTAAATATTGGCGTACGCTGCGCCGCAACAAACTATTTTTAAGATTTTCGCTTGTAACCAAACTATCGATTAGTAGCATCTTCTGCTTATTATGCTCGTAAGTTTCTCGGTTTACATAACTTGAACCGTTGTAGGCTTGGTAGGCAAGGTTGTCGAAATGTGCATTGAGAAAGCGGTAATAGGGATAAAAAGTGCCTAATTGCTCATTGCCGTAATCGATTTTCTTCCGATAGTTGAAATAGGGGTCGCTAGGTTTTATTTTGTTCTCTGAAGCGGCATTGGCCGAGGCGTATAGCTCCTTCCGAAGTAATTTGTCGTACTTAATGTATGCCTTCGCGATGTCCCGAAAGGTGGCATCTGTATCTTCCTGTGCCACCAAATTATTGTAGAGGTTTTTCCGTAAAACGCTTAGCGAATCTAAACTCCTTTCAAAAACCTCGGGTTTTAGCATATTCAACTCTTGCATGACCCAATTTTCTTCTTCAGTCATCAAGAAAAACTCGATGAGCAGGTTATTTTCCTCACTGCCATCACCACTGTAGCTTAGGGATTCGTCAAAATCTAGAGTATTTACGCGCAGCATTAAGCTGTCTCCAGGACTCAAATAAAACGTTTGGTATTCGTTATGTGTAAAAGAATAAAGCCCTTCTTTAGCACCTTTGACTTCGTACAAAAAGAAATTATTTTCATCTAGCTTGATGGAGTCGATAATTTCATTGTTTCTAGAAAGCAGGACATAATTGCCCTTTGGGTTGACAATTTCACCGCCAATCCATGTTGTTTCGCGGTCTTTCTTATCTTGGCAGGCGAGGCAGAGCCAATAGATGCATGTTGCAAGAAGTATTTTTTTTACCAGGTGCACGGGGCTTAGAAGTTTCAAACAAAAGTAAGCACTGCTCCCAGTCGTTTTGTTAATTTCTGGTTAAAAGCAATATTAAAACGTTAATCTTTCTTTTGTAGGTCATTAATGGCTACTTTTGCAAAAAATTAAAAAGAAGGAGGAAAAACATGCTTTCAGTTTCAAATTTATCGGTTCAATTTGGTAAGAGAGTGCTATTCGATGAAGTGAATACGCAGTTTGTAGAAGGGAATTGCTACGGAATTATAGGCGCCAATGGTGCGGGAAAATCTACCTTTCTTAAAATCTTGGCCGGCAAACAGGATCCAACCTCGGGTCGCGTGCACTTAGAATCTGGCAAGCGAATGTCGGTACTAGAGCAGAATCATAATGCGTACGATGCCTATCCCGTGTTGGAAACTGTACTTCGCGGTAACAAGGAGCTTTTCCGTATAAAAACCGAGATAGATAGCCTCTATGCAGATTACACCGATGAGAATGCTGAAAAGATAGGCGAGCTTCAGGTGACTTTTGAGGAAATGAACGGCTGGAACGCCGATAGCGACGCTGCTGCGATGCTTTCAAACTTAGGTATTGATGAAAGTTTGCACTACTCGTTGATGGGCGATCTCGACGGTAAGCAGAAAGTACGTGTACTGCTCGCACAAGCTCTTTTTGGCGAGCCCGATGTACTAATTATGGACGAGCCTACCAACGACCTCGATTACGAAACCATTTCTTGGTTGGAGAACTTTCTCGCTAATTATGACAAGTGTGTAATCGTAGTATCTCACGACCGCCACTTTCTGGATGCCGTTTGCACGCATATTTCCGATATTGACTTCGGAAAGATAAACCACTATAGTGGCAACTATACCTTCTGGTATGAGAGCAGCCAATTGGCCGCCCGCCAACGTGCCCAGCAAAATAAGAAAGCCGAGGAAAAACGCAAGGAATTGCAAGAGTTCATCCAACGCTTTAGCGCCAACGTGGCAAAATCTAAGCAGGCCACTTCGCGCAAGAAGATGCTAGAAAAATTAAATGTCGATACTATCCGTCCGTCCAGCAGGCGTTACCCCGCCATTATTTTTGAACGGGAACGCGAGGCGGGAGACCAAATCTTGAATGTTGAGAATCTCGCGGCTTCCCTTGATGGTGAGGTGCTTTTTAGCAATATTCACCTTAATTTGGCAAAGGGGGACAAGGTAGTGGTATACTCTCGCGATTCGCGCGCCACAACGGCATTTTATGAAATCATCAATGGCAATCAAAAAGCCGATGCCGGCAGCTACCAATGGGGGGTTACCACCAACCAAAGTTACCTTCCGCTAGATAACAGCGATTTTTTCCAAAATGATATGTCGTTAGTAGACTGGCTACGCCAGTGGGCTAAAACTGAGGAAGAACGGGAGGAAGTGTATATTCGCGGTTTTCTAGGTAAAATGCTTTTTAGCGGGGAGGAAGCCCTTAAAAAGGCGAATGTACTCTCAGGTGGCGAGAAAGTGCGTTGTATGCTGAGCAGAATGATGATGATGCGGGCCAATGTGGTAATGCTGGACGAACCAACCAACCATTTGGATTTGGAATCGATTACTGCCTTTAACAATTCCCTCAAGAACTTTAAGGGTACCGTGTTGCTCACTACGCACGATCACGAATTTGCACAAACGGTAGGTACCCGTATTGTGGAGCTTACGCCCAATGGGGTTATGGATCGCTATATGTCTTTCGATGAGTATATGAGCGATAAGAAAATTAAGGAGCAGCGCGATAAACTGTATGCCGTTGGCGTGTAGTACGGTATAACAAACTTAGCTTATCTTTCGCCTATATCGGCCAAATATTCGTCTATTAAAGGCTGTGCCCGTTCCAATTGGTCCTTACGTATATAGAGCATAACCTGCCCAGGGACACCCGCGGTAAAACCTGCTTGTATGCTGCTTTCGTTGTCGTTTCGTTCTATAGGGCGAATGCCCATTTCCTGAAGGTGCGATATTAGGCCTTTGGCGATCATCGCCGGACCGGTAAAGATACGAACTGTTTCGTCAGATTGTTTCATAATTTAGGCGTTATAGTATTTGCTTTTCCAAATTGCTGAATTGAAATTTTTTCCTTTTGCGAAGCCGTAATAGAGCACAATGCCCCCTACTGCCTTAAACATAAAAAATGCCATAAGTACATATTCCTGCGCGGTTACGTTTTTCGAGAAGAGGTGCATAGGCATCACCGCGGTAAGCGCCAGGCTAAGAATAAATATGCAAAACAACAGGTTCTCGAACGATTTGTAAGGCCACATAAGCCATTTTCGGAGTGGGTGCAAATCGTTTCCCCACTTATGCACCAAATAATATAAATCATTTCCTAAAGGTGCGAAGAGCAATGGGTCATCGGCATTTTCAAGTTTGAGCAACTTGGCGGGCGCCACGATCTTGAACTTGGCGAGTGATGTTTCATGCTGCTTTTCAAGCTCCCTGATTTTTGTGATCGCTTCTTCGGGAATGGGCCCCTTAAAATATTGGGCATCCAGAAAGCGCAAGCGGTAGGTGACGCAAAGTTCCTTTATGTCATCAATATGGAATACCTGTGATGCTGGTAATAGTTCCCACTTAAGTTGATTGCTTCGGGCCGTGGATGGATTCAGTATTTTTTTTGCAATGGCATCACGCTGCTGCTGGTTTTCAGACAAAATTCTGGAAACCTCTGCCATTATCAGGTCTGGAGATCCCCTGCGGGCGCGAACCTTCCTCAATTGGGTTTCAATATTCGTTTTAGGTAACATAGCAAATTTTTACCTTAAAAATAACCACAAAACACAAGTAACACAATAATTTAACATTCCCCAATGGATGCGTGGTTTTATTCTATTTCTGTTAAATAAAGCTTAAAAAAGAAAATCTGGGCAAACCGGTATGGCTGAAGTTCCGTTTATGTAAGAAACAAACAAATAAAAATTGATTATGAAAAATTCAAAAATTATCGCCTCGGCGCTTTTTATGTTCGCTATTTTGGGTGTTACTTCAAACGCTTATGCACAAAAAGACATGATGAAGAAAGACAACGCCAAAGAGAAAACCGTAATGGTAGGTGGTGCAGCCATGTATCCCAGCAAGAACATAGTTGAAAATGCCATCAATTCCAAAGACCACACGACACTGGTAGCTGCGGTGCAAGCTGCAGATCTTGTAGCAACCTTGCAGTCTGATGGTCCCTTTACCGTTTTTGCCCCTACCAATGCCGCATTCAATAAACTACCAGAGGGTACGGTACCTACGCTGCTGAAGCCTGAAAACAAAAAACAACTTCAAGGAGTTCTTACATACCATGTAGTGGCGGGGTCTTACGCTGCAAAGGATATCGTGGCTGCGATTAAGAAAGGTAATGGAAGCGCTTCATTCACCACGGTTAATGGTGGGAAATTAACTGCTATGTTAAAAGGAAATAATGTTGTGCTGAAAGATGCCAATGGTAATACGGCTATGGTAACCATCGCCGATGTGCACCAAGCCAATGGTGTTATTCATGTGATCGATACCGTAGTATTGCCGGCATCGTAAGTTGTATGTTTGGTTGAAAGGAAAATGCGGCCCTGGGGCCGCATTTTTTTTTATCGCAACTGGGCTCCGTATACCGTTTCGAACTGTTGTTGCAATTTCCCCATAATTTTATCAATTTGTTTATCGGTAAGTGTCTTGCTCTCATCTTGCAAGGTAAAGCTAATGGCATAGCTCTTTTTTCCCTCTGGAACATTCTGGCCGGTATAAACATCGAATAGCGAGACATTTTTTAATAATTTTTTCTCGGTTTTTAGAGCGGTTTCCCGCAATTCGCCAAATGTCACCGATGTATTCACCAGTAGTGCAAAATCTCGCGTTACCTCTGGATACTTCGGAATGGGTTTTATATTGAATCCTAGGGCAGGGATCGAAGCCAAAACCGAATCCCAATTGAAATCTGCGTATAGAGTTTCAACATCGACATCAAACCGTTTCGTCAGTTTCTTCTTAAGTACCCCTAAACTAACCAATGGTTTTTTCTGAATAGATAGCACGATTCCTTCTGAAAATAGATCACTTTCTAAAGGTCCCTCGTTAATTTCGGTAAGGCCTAAGCGTTCCAAGGTAGCATATACGATGCCTTTCAGATAAAAGAAACCAACCTTTTGTGAGGGCTGCACCCAATTTGCTTCCTGTTTTTGGCCCGCTAGAATTAGCGACAGGTGCTTTTGCTCTACGCGACCCTTGGGAAAATTGTGGTAGGTTTTTCCAAACTCGAACAATTTCACATTTTCTCTACGCCTATTGAGATTATATGCCAATGCTTCCAAATTACCGAAAAGCATCGACTGTCGCATTACTGCCAGATCTTGGCTTAAGGGATTGAGCATTTCTACCGTATATTTTTCCTTAAGCGTATCAGTAAGTTCGTTGTACTTTTTACTCGTAAGGGAATTGGCCATCATTTCATGAAAGCCCAAGGCCACCAATTGAGAAGCCGTTTTGTTCTGTATTTGGTAGTCTTCTACCGGTTGCGTGGTCGCTATGGAGGCATTCAGCTTTTCGTTAAATGCGATGTTGTTATACCCATACACCCTCAAAATTTCCTCTATCACATCGGCCTCGCGCGTCACGTCGTTTCGGTAGGCGGGAATGGTCATTCCAATTCCCGTTTCTGTTACGTTGTTCACTTTAATTTCCAACGACGTTAAGATATCCTTTATGGTTTCACGGGGTATTTCTTGGCCAATCAACGTATCGCAGTTGCGATAATTCAACACTACCTGGTGGTCTGCAATCTTCTTTGGGTATAAATCGATAATATCGCTCGAAAACTCACCTCCCGCCAGTTCTTGGATAAGAATGGCCGCCCGTAGCATAGCATACTTACAAGAGTTGGGGTCTATGCCGCGCTCAAATCGAAACGAGGCATCGGTATTAAGTCCGTGGCGTTTGGCCGTCTTACGGACGCTCACCGGATCAAAATAGGCACTTTCAAGGAAAATGCTCGATGTGCGCTCGGTTACGGCGCTATTAGCACCACCAAAAACACCGGCAATGCACAATGGTTTTTCGGCATCGCAAATCATAAGATCTTCTTCGTGCAGTTCTCTGCTAACATCGTCTAAGGTGGTAAATTTAGTGCCTGCCGGTAGGGTTTGAACAATTATTTTTTGTCCTTTTATTTTTGCGGCATCAAACGCGTGCAACGGTTGCCCCAGTTCGTGCATTACATAATTGGTGACGTCTACTACATTGTTCTTGGGCGTAAGCCCTATGGCCAACAGCCTATTTTGCAACCATCGAGGCGATTCTTCTACTTTAATATCTTTCAAGGTTAGACCACAGTATCGAGGGGCCTTGCTGTAGTCCTTAACCTCTACATCGAAGCGAAGGGTACGACTATCTACGTGAAAATTACTCGTGCTGGGGGTAATAAGTTCTAGGGAAATGTCCTGCTGCAAGAGTCCTGCACGTACGTCTCGGGCAACGCCCCAATGGCTCATAGCATCGGCGCGGTTTGGGGTAAGACCGATTTCGAATACAAAATCTTTTTCAACATCGAACAGCGTTGCGAGAGGTGTGCCGGGCGCAAGTTTGCTATCCAATACCATAATACCATCGTGACCCTGACCTAAGTTCAGTTCATCTTCGGCACAGATCATCCCCATACTTTCCTCGCCGCGAATTTTTCCTTTCTTGATGGTCCACGGCTTTCCTTCATTATCATACAGCCTAGTTCCCACCGTAGCCACCGGCACTTTTTGGCCTTTTGCAACGTTTGGTGCCCCACATACAATTTGTACGGGATCTCCCGACCCCAGATCGACCTTCGTAACCTTTAATCTGTCTGCATTGGGATGCTGCTCGCAAGAAACCACCTCACCCACAACGACACCCTCCAAGGCGCCAGGTATCGAGGAAAAAGGTTCAATGCCCTCTACTTCGAGGCCCAAATTGGTCAAAAGGGCCCCGGTTTTCTCAGGGCTCCAGTTTATTTGGATAAATTGCTTTAGCCAGTTGTATGAAATCTTCATTCGATCGTTTTTCTCAAGAAACCGCAAAGATACTATTTACGCAGTTTTATTAACAGAAAAAAGGGCAATGTTTATGAGTCTGCCTGCTTCTTATGGAACTAAAATGCGTAAATTTTGAGATGTGCTCGCTACGCACCTAAATCGTTGCCGGGTAGCTTATGCTTATGAGATACGCTTATTTTGTATATTTCAGAAATTATAAATAGCGCGTACCCACCATGAGACTTTTGCTTTTCGTTTTGTTATTATTTTCCATTGCATCCTGTAGTGATACGAATACACCCCTTAAACCAGGACCTTGGAAAGGAATACTAGTATTGGATAAAGGGAAGCATATTCCATTTTTAATGTCGTGGAGTAAGGACACTGTGCTCACCGTAATCAATGCCGAAGAACGTATAGAGATTACCGATATCTCCCTATTTGGCGATTCCATAATCATTCATCATCCTGTTTTTGAGGGAACGATAAAGGGGACCTTTGCCTCAGATAGTATCTCTGGGGTTTTCACAATACCGAGTTTAAACAGAACCATTCCCGTGAAAATGAGTTATGGTCGCAATTCGCGTTTCCCTATTAACGAAGCCCCAAGTACTGTTATATCTGGAATTTGGGAAACCGTTTTCAGTCCAAAGGACGATGCCGAGCGTTACGTAGCTAAAGGGGTTTTCGACCAAACAGGAAATAGGGTCACTGGCACTTTTCAAACTATTTCGGGCGATTACCGGTATCTCGACGGGGTAGTGGTAAACGACTCGGTCAAACTTAGTACATTCGATTTTTCGCACGCGTTTCTGTTCGAGGCTGCAGTGGAGGACAGCACGCTTACCGGTACATTTTATAGCGGTAACCACTGGAAAGAACCTTTCGAGGCGGTGCGCAACGAATCCTATCGTTTGTCCAATCCTGATAGCCTTACCCGACTGAAGGAAAATTACGCGCCTATCCAGTTCTCCTTTCCGAACACAGAAGGGGACACAATTTCCTTGGATGATGAACGGTTTTCAAACAAGGCCGTTATCGTGCAGCTCATGGGGAGCTGGTGTCCCAATTGCTTAGATGAGACGCGTTTTTTAACCGAATATTATCCATCAAAGCCTGAACAGGTGGAAATAGTCGCCCTTGCCTTCGAGGAAGCACCTACCTATGCCAAGGCACAGAAGCGATTGCGAAAACTGAAAAACGTATTGAACATAGAGTATCCAATATTACTCGCCCAGTTTGGCGATGTCGATAAAAAATCGGCTGGCGAAAAACTGCCCATGCTCACTGCCATCAAATCGTATCCCACCACTATCTTCATTGCGCCCAACGGGAAAGTAACCCGAATACACACGGGCTTTAACGGCCCGGCGACCGGTGATAAATTTGAAAAATTCAAAAAAGATTTTAAAGAATATGTTTCTGAAATGATTTCTGAAGAATAACATTAGGAAATATAATTCCAGATATTTCTGTACTTCGCCAGTTGTGCAAGCGTTTTCTTGATATGGGCGTGTGCTGGCAGCGATAAGTTGGGATCGTTTTTCAAGATTGAAAAGGCATATCCTCTGGCTATTTTCAGAATAGCCGTATCCTTAACCACATCGGCAATTCGAAGCGCAAGGACGCCGCTCTGTTGGGTGCCCATAATATCGCCGGGACCCCTAAGTTTTAAATCTACCTCGCTAATTTGAAAACCATCGTTGGTGGCGACCATGGTTTCCAGCCGCGTCTTGGCCTCAGTGCTCAGTTTGTGACCGGTCATTAAAATGCAGTAGCTTTGCTCGGCCCCGCGACCCACCCGACCGCGAAGCTGGTGCAATTGCGATAAACCAAAACGCTCGGCACTCTCAATAACCATAACAGAGGCGTTGGGAACGTTGACTCCAACCTCGATCACGGTCGTGGCCACCATAATTTGGGTTTCCCCTTTTACAAAACGGTCCATCTCGTAATCCTTGTCGGCTGTCTTCATCTTTCCGTGCACTATCGAGATTTGATACGTGGGCAAGGGAAATTCGCGCGATATGCTTTCATACCCATCCATAAGGTCTTTGTAATCTAAAGCCTCGCTCTCCTGGATAAGTGGATAAACGATATAAACCTGCCGTCCCTTTCCGATTTCATCTTTCAGAAAACGAAATACTTTCAACCGATTGGAGTCGTATCTATGAACAGTTTTGATATTCTTGCGGCCCGGCGGTAGCTCATCGATAACACTGCTGTCCAAGTCGCCATAAACGCTCATGGCCAAAGTTCGGGGAATGGGCGTGGCGGTCATTACCAAGATGTGGGGGGGGAATTCGTTTTTATGCCAAAGCTTGCTGCGTTGTGCGACGCCAAACCGATGCTGCTCATCGATAATGGCAAGTCCTAAATTGTTGAACCGAACACTATCCTCCAGCAAAGCATGCGTGCCTACCAGCAGTTGTAGGTCGCCTTGTTGTAGCGCTTCGTGGAGTTCTCTCCGTTTCGAAGTTGGAGTGGAACCGGTGAGCAGTGCAATGTTTATATCCAGTTTGTTGCACCATTCTTGCAATCCGTGGAAGTGCTGTGCCGACAAAATTTCGGTTGGCGCCATCAAACAGGCTTGGAAACCGTTGTCGAGCGCAATGAGCATGGCCATAAACGCTACCACTGTCTTGCCCGACCCTACATCACCTTGCAGCAATCGGTTCATCTGTGCCGCACCGCCCATATCGTTTCGAATTTCTTTGATGACGCGCTTCTGGGCCTCGGTAAGCTCGAATGGCAAAAGGGTTTCATAAAACCTGTGGAAGTATTCGCCAACCTGGCTAAAGGGATATCCCTTGATCTTCGATTTATGGACTAAGTTTTTTCGTACTAGCTGCAGTTGAATGTAAAAAAGCTCTTCAAACTTTAAACGATATTGAGCCTTGGCCAATAGTTCTTGACTTTGTGGAAAATGTATGTTGAACAATGCCTCACTCTTGGTGAGCAATTTCAATTCTGAAAGCAGGCTAGGCGAGAGTGTTTCCTCGAAACCCTTGGGCGTTTCTTGAAACAGCTGCTGGATCATATTACTGATAACCCGATTGGAAATGCCGCTGTTTCCAAGCTTTTCGGTGGAAGGGTAGATAGGCTGCATCGCGGTGCGAAGACTCGATTCGTGCTGTGATAGCAGTTCCATATCGGGATGGGGCATCGAAACGGACCCGTTGAACCAGTTTAACTTTCCGAAGATAACATAGGCTTGGTTGAGCTTCAGCTGTTCCCGCAGCCATTTATGACCGCGAAACCAAACCAGTTCCATACTGCCAGTGTCATCCCTAAAGGTTGCCACCAATCGCTTTCCGCGTTTTTGTTCAACCGTTTTAAGGTGCGTAATTTTACCGATTATTTGTACCTCTGCACTATTGGGTTGCAATTGGTTGATCTTGTAATATTGCGTCCTATCCAGATAACGATTGGGAAAAAGGTTCAGGAGGTCTTGAAAGGTGTGAATGTCCAATTCCTTCCTCAGCAATTCGGCCCGGTTGGGACCAACGCCCTTCAAATAATCTATGGGTGTTTGAAGAAATGTGGCATTCATAGAACGAAAATACCAATTTCCCAACAACGCCTTTATAAGGTTGCCCTAAAATTTGTAATTTGCCCGTACGGTAATTCTATACTTTGCGATGCTGAAAACTAGTTTGCTTCTTCTCTTCCTTTTAAGCGTGCCCATACTGGCACAACAGCAGGAAGTTGTAGATTTTAAGAGGGTTCAGGCTACCGTAATTCCCAAGTCCGAAGGGCGTACAGTCCAGGGAGAAGTTACCTATACTTTTGACATACTGAAAGCCACCGATTCAATCTATCTGGACGCTATTGCGATGCAGGTATCACCGTCCTCTTCCGAGAGTATTCCGGTTACTGCATCTGATACGAAAATTTTCCTGCACGGGCCCTTCGACGCGGGCAATACCTATACTGCAACATTTACATACACGGCCAAACCAAAACAGGCCCTCTATTTTTTTGGAGATCAGATATGGACACAAGGACAAGGAAAATATACATCCCACTGGTTACCAAGCCTCGATGATATGAACGATAAGATGGAATTTGACCTCACCGTAGCCGCACCGCCCGGAAAAACCGTAGTGGCGAACGGTGCCTTGGTGTCCAACCGACAGGATGGTGCTTATCGCTATTGGAAATTTGACATGCAATCGCCAATGTCGAGCTATTTGGTAGCACTTGCCATTGGAACGTTTCGATATGACGAAAGGACCGCCGCGAGTGGGGTGCCCATTCAGTTGTACATTAAAGAAGAAGACTGGCCCTTGCTAGAACCGACCTACCGTTATAGCTTGGAAATTTTCAATTTTCTGGAAACTGAGATTGGAGTGCCGTACCCGTGGCAGAATTACAAGCAGGTTCCCGTGCGGGATTTTCTCTATGCCGGAATGGAAAACACCACCGCTACGCTTTTTTCAGAAGCGTTCGTGGTCGATTCCATAGGTTTTACAGATAGGAATTATGTGAACGTAAATGCCCATGAGCTTGCCCACCAATGGTTTGGTAATTTGATAACAGAGACTGAAAGCACACACCATTGGCTGCAAGAAGGGTTTGCCACCTACTACGCCCTATTGGCCGAGGAAGCTATTTTTGGCTCAGATTATTTTTTTTGGAAGCTGTACAACAGTGCCGAAAAGTTAAAGTCGATGAGCGAACAGGGCAAGGGTGAAGCCGTGGTAAACCCATCGGCCAGTTCGCTTACCTATTACGAGAAGGGCGCTTGGGCATTGCATCAATTAAGGGACGAATTAGGTGCTGAAACGTTCAAGAAGGTGGTTCAAGAATTTCTTACGAAGTACAAATTCGATAATGTGACGACGAACGATTTCATGGCAGTTGCCGAAAATATAAGCGGAAAGGACTTACGCTCTTGGCGCGAGCTTTGGTTGGAGCAGGCTGCCTTTCCTTCAGAACAAGCGTATAGGGCACTTCGGAAATCGCCCTTCATAACTTCTTATTTTGAATTGGTGCGACTTCGAACGGTTCCTCTACTGGAGAAAAAGGAAACTTTATTGGCAGTTCTAAAAGGCAATAATGAATATTTGGGTCAGGAAGCCCTTCTACAACTAGAGGAGGAGCCCCAAGAATCAACCCTGCCTTTGTACCGCGCGGCTTTGGAAAATGAGAATATCTATATTCGGCAGGGGGTGGCCCTCGGACTCCAAGATATTCCGCAAGCATTACAATCCCTATATGAAACGTTGCTGGAGGACGCTTCCTATATAACGCAGGAAGCTGCCCTGTATTCAGTATGGTCTCAATTTGAGCCGAAAAGGGCCGAATATCTCGACAAGCTGGAGGGTACGGTTGGGTTTCAAGATAAGAATGTACGGCAACTGTGGCTGGCACTCGCATTCGTGACAGAGGGCTATCAACCCGACAGGAAGTTGAGTTTCGTAGAGGAACTGCGTAGCTATACAGGGCCCCGGTACAGTTTTGAGGTTCGGCAAAAAGCATTCGGGTTCGTCTCTGAGTTGCGATTGTTTAGCGACGAAGTGATACGTAACTTGGTACAGGCCAGCATACACCCCAATTGGCGGTTCAGGACTTTTTCTCGTGAGCTGTTAGAGGAAGTGCTTAAAAATCCGGGTAACAAATCCGCAATTTACAGTAATTTCGATAGCTTTTCAGAAGAAGAGAAAGCCTATCTTAACCGAATACAGAAGCACCCATGAGAGCCTTGGTAATATCTGGTGGCGGCAGCAAAGGAGCCTTTGCCGGCGGCGTGGCCCAATACCTGATGCAGGAACTGGACCACCATTACGAAATTTTCGTAGGGACCTCTACGGGAAGCCTTATGATATCGCATTTGGCGCTTCAAAAAGTAGAAAAAATCAAGGAAGTGTACACCTCGGTGAATCCGCGGGATATCTTCAGCATTCGACCCTTCGAGATCAAGAAAACCAAATACGGCGGCAAGGAGATTGGCATTGACCATGTAAGTGTGCTCCGTAATTTTCTTCGAGGCAGCAAAACATTCGGGGAAAGCCATAACCTGCGGAAGTTGATACGCAAAACGCTTACCGAGAATGAATTTGATGAACTCAAGGAAAGCTCGAAAGATGTTGTAGTTACTGTTTCCAACCTATCGCTCAACCAAGTGGAATATAAGAGCATAAACGATTTTGGTTACGATGACTTTTGCGATTGGATATGGATATCGTGCAATTACATTCCGTTTATGAGCTTGGTGCTGAAGGATGGCTGCGAATATGCCGACGGCGGTTTTGGCAGCATGGTGCCTATCGAGGAGGCCCTAAACCGTGGCGCCACCATGGTCGACGTGATCGTTCTCGAAACCGAAGTGGCCTATTACAACCGCTTACCTTCGCGCAATCCCTTTTCGTTGCTTACAAATATGCATGCCTATATGTTAGATCGCGTAGAGAAACAAAATGTGCGCATAGGCAAGTTCGTTGCCAGTAAGCAGGACGCCATACTTAATTTTTACTACACCCCGACCGTACTAACCACCAATTCGTTGATTTTCGATAAGAAGAAAATGGGCCAATGGTGGGAGAGCGGTTTTAACTATGCCAAATTGAAGAATGCCGAGCTGAACGAGATAAAGGCAAACGACAAATAAGGCACAACATAACGAAAACTGTGAAAAAGGGTGTTTCCCCCTTTTTGTGTAGTATTTTTCCTGAAAATTTTTTAAATCTGAACATAACTTTCTGAAAATCAAATTATTGAAAATAATGAAAGATTGAAGTGATATGTCCTAAGTTTGTTTGTTCAAAAATACGCCTTACATTTAGGTAAACCTTTCAAAAACATATCCTTATGAAATCAACCAACCGAACCTTCAACATTGTATCACTCCTGACTTTTGTTGTAGTATTGTTTTCAGCCTGTGAAGAACCGAAGCCCAAGGACGACGAGCCTATTTTAGTAGAAGCTCCCAAGCAGATCATCTCCATTGAGCAAGCCAAGCAAATGTACGACACCTATAGCGAGCGGCGCATCCCAATAATCAAGGAATACGAGGGGCTAAATAACGATAGTACCGAATTTATGCCTACGCGCCTGGCAGAGTATGACTATGAAACCTTGAAGCAATACCTATCGTACATCGAGAACGAGGCAAGGGAGGCCGGAGTAGAAATCAACAAGTTGCGTTTCTACCTTGTAAACTATCCCGATGCTGAAAAATTTGATGATGGTACACCCGTAAAATATCCAAGGCAAAATTCATTTTTTATGGTGCCCACCTTGAAACGCGATGGAGGCGACTACGCGTTTTTAACAGACGATGACGGACAAGGCAATAGGGTAGCGGTACTGGTAAAAGACAGAGTGCGTCGCAGTGGTCGCCAGCAGAATACCACTGGCTACCGTATGCGAAAGCCCGCTTTGGGCCGGGGTATGTTGGCCATTAATCCCTATTTCCAAGATGGGGGAGATGGCGAGCATAGTTTAGTGTTCAATGAAGCCCATGTGATTCCGCCGCCTCCACAAGACACCGATTTTGATGATTAATACAATGTCACTAGAAAGTTGGAGCATAGTGTTATCGATATAATTATATATTCGTTTGAGGGGCTGGCTGCCGTTACATCAGTTATATTTTGGCACAAATACAAACATACACCACTGCGATGGTTACCCCTAATATTGGTATCTGTATTTGTGCTGGAATTAGGTGCCAGGCCCTTATATAGAGCTATAGGTTTTAATGCACTATTCTACAATGTGTACAATATCGTATTCTTTCTTTATCTCTATTATATATTCTTTCAATATATTCGAACGGTACAGTACCGAAATTGGATTATTGCGGGCGCCATCTTGTTTGTTATAGCCAGCTTTTTGAATGCGCTATTTGATAGTTTTATCCACTATCCACAATTATTGGCTTACAGCATAGGAGCCTGTTTGTTAATTGTGTATATTATTCTCTATTATATTGAAATACTCTCTACCAATAAAGTACTCAACATAAGACAGAATCTTCTGTTTTGGATTAGTGTTGGGCTTCTTCTTTTCTATGTGGGATATTTACCCATAAAGTTGACGCGCACCTTCTTTTCCTCACAGGAGAATGTGTTCAGTACGTTGCAATTTGTGCACTGGCTCCTCATAATTATAATGAATAGCTGTTTTACAATCGGGTTTTTATGGACCAAAAAGAAATAGCGGGACTGGTTTCGGTTGTTGTGCTGCTCTTGCTGGTGGTGCTCATTATTGTGCTCATCACAGTATTTATGAAGCGCAAGAATAAGTTGTTGGAAGAACAGGCCTTGGCGAAAAAAAAATACGATGAAGAACTCGCCAGGACCCAAATTGAAATAAGAGAAGAAACGTTAAGAAACATTAGTTGGGAGTTGCACGACAATATTGGCCAACTTATGACGCTCGCCAAGATACAGGCACAGATGGCACAGGACAAGCCAGAATATCTCGATGAGGCCGTAGCCACCATTGGAAATGGTATCGATGAGCTACGGGCGCTATCGAAGCTTATCAACCCAGAGGCATTAAAGAGCCTCACTTTATCCAAAGCGCTCGAGATGGAGATTGAACGCTTCAATCGATTGAAGTTTATCGATGCCCAACTGGAGATAGAAGGCACTCCGGTGCGGTTCGATGCCAATAGCGAGGTGATTATATTTCGTATTTTACAGGAATTTTTCAGCAATACCATTAAGCATTCCCGAGCGTCAAAATTAACAGTAAAGGTATCCTACCTGCCCGAGGAGCTTTTCATCACGGCCATCGACAATGGCATCGGTTTTCAGGACAGTTCACAATTCTCTGGAATTGGCATTAAGAATATGAAAAATCGTGCCCAAGTGATCAACGCAGACCTATCGCTTTCTTCTGAAAAAAATAGTGGTACTGAGTTGAAATTAAAGTACCGAATGTAGCGTTATTAGTATTTGTTACGATGCTTTTGAAATTGTAGTATTATGTCTTATACAGTTGCCGTTGTCGACGATCATACCTTGCTATCTGAGGCTATAGGGGGGTTGGTGGATGATTTTGAAAACTTTGAGCTTGCCTATCTTTGCAAGAACGGCCAAGAACTGCTTGATAAGCTCAAAACAAAGCGAAACCTACCCGACGTGGTGCTTATGGATGTGAATATGCCCATTCTGAATGGTATTGAAACCACCGAAATATTAAAGCAGAATTATCCGGAAATTAAGGTATTGGCACTTTCCATAGAGGAAGAGGAAGAAACTATTTTAAGGATGCTTCGTGCCGGTGCCCGCGGATATTTGATGAAGGACACCAAAAAGGAAATTCTCCAGGAGGCGCTAGAGCAGGTGGTTGAGAAAGGATATTACCATACCAATACCATTGCCAAATTACTTGTGGGGTCATTAACCAAGAAACCTGCTGAAATACAGCTGAAGGAGCGGGAAATCGAATTCATAGAGTACGCCTGCACCGAAATGACTTACAAAGAAATTGCCGAGAAGATGTTTCTTAGTCCCAAAACAATAGAAGGCTATAGGGACAGCATTTACGAAAAACTGGAAATCAAAAACCGTATAGGCCTAGTGCTTTACGCCATACGTAATGACCTTTTCAAGCCATAGGACTAAAAAAGTTCAGAAACCTCTTTCTTCACATACATTAAGGCCTTTTGCGACGGACTTACCTCCCCCATAAAATGGTTGAGAATCGCCTCCCGAAGTTTGTCCGCCGTATCGGCTTTCATCGCGGTTTGCCGCACCACTTGCATAGTAGCATTTTTGGCAGCATTGATGAGGTTCCAACATTCTGGGCTTATGTAGATTTGCTGGGTTAGGTTGTGTTCGTATTCCTGTTCAATGTTTCTAATGAGGGCATCCTCATATTTTCCCACCTCATCAGAAAAAGGCTTTACTCTAATGAGCAGACGGTTGGGGTCTATTCGTTCCAAAAAGAGGGTCATACGTTCATAGGCCTGTAGACGGTTGGGTAGAAGCTGCGCTTGGGCCTCCTTTTGCACGAGGTACCTCCTGCGACCTTCTTCATTGGCGGTATGGCCCTTAAAAAAATAATAGGCTACTATGCCTACTACAATAGCTGGCAATAGGTAGGCGACATAATTGAGTACAGGAGCAAATTCCATAATTAATAGCGTATTTTGTTTTCTTTTTTAAGCTGTTTCGCCTTCCTTTTGGCTGCTTTCTTATTGTAGTTGCCGCCAAGGTGGGGGCATTTTTGAATTTCCTTCACCCCGTTAAAGGGTACGGGTGTCTTTAAGTAGCCAAAGGAGTTGGCTAAGGTCTTGATTAAATTTCGATCGCCCAAACTTAAATCCACATCGTCCATGGTGAATTGGCTCGGATGTTCGTATCCACAGGCGTGGGTCATTTCCAACAGTTCCTTTCTAAAATTCTTGAAGTAGAAATGAGCCCTCACCGATTTGTCTTCAATATTGATACCGCGTTGCAACCATTTGTTCTGTGTCGCCACGCCACTGGGGCAGGTATTGTTATGGCATTGCTGCGCCTGTATACACCCGATGGAAAGCATGGCTTCTCGTGCCACGTTAATTATGTCGGCACCCATAGCAAATGCCATAGCGGCCCTTGCGGGAAACCCGAGTTTGCCACTGCCGATAAAAACAATACGATCACAGATTTCATGTCTTTTGAAAATTTTATACACTTCGGCAAACCCGAACATCCAAGGCATGGCAACATGGTCTGCAAAACTAGGAGGTGCGGCCCCCGTGCCTCCCTCGCCGCCATCTATCGTTATGAAATCTGGCCCCCTGCCGGTGGTCACCATCAAGGAGGCCAATGTTTCCCATTCAGACAATCGTCCCACGGCGCTTTTTATGCCCACAGGGAGGCCTGTCGCTTCGGCTATTTCTTCTATAAATTGCAGTAGTCCCTCTACGCCATCAAAAGCCGAATGGGCAGGAGGCGAAAGGACATCTTTTCCCATTGGCACGTGTCGAATTTCAGCTATTTCCCTGGAAATTTTCGAGGCGGGCAGAATACCACCTTTGCCAGGTTTCGCACCTTGGGAAAGCTTGATTTCGATGGCGCGAACTTGCGGATTTGTAGTAACGAGTTGTACCAATTTGTCCATGGAAAAAGAACCGTGCTCATCACGTACCCCGAAATAGCCAGTACCGAAGTGAAAAACCACATCAGCCCCTTTTCTATGGTAGGGCGAAAGCCCTCCTTCGCCGGTATTGTGGTAGGCGTGTGCCAGTTCGCAACCTTTGTTGAGCGCCTCTACTGCTCGCGCCGAAAGTGACCCGAAGCTCATCGCCGACACATTGATAATCGACGCCGGACGATACGGTCGCCTGCGTTGGTTGTACAAGCCCATTACCTTGGCACTTGCCAAGAAGTAGGGATCGTTTGCATTGGGGTGCCTTGGATCTAGTTTATACGGAAGCAGGGAGTTGTTTACAAAAATATAATTGGGCTCATAGATATCGCGATCGGTTCCAAAACCTTCGTAGTTGTTTTCGTTTTTTGCCGAAGCATAGATCCAACTCCGCTCAATGCGATTAAAAGGAAGTTCTTCCCTATTGTTCGCTACGATATACTGGCGCAATTCTGGACCTATGCTCTCTAACCAATACCTAAAGTGTCCTACAATCGGGAAATTGTGCAGTATGGTGTGTTTTTTCTGAAAGATATCATAGATAGCTACAGCCAACAGAAAAAGCAAGAGCCACATCCACCATGGGTAGGACAATACGGTTTGTACAAATGCTTCCAAATATCTTATGCTTTGTTCAAATAATCGATTGTCAACTGTGACATCGCCTTAACCCCAAGGAGCAAACCATCTTCGTCGATCATAAAATCTGGGGTATGGTGCGGGTAGGGGGTGGTATTTCCGGGGGTCATTCCACCGAGGAAGAAATAGAAACCAGGCACCTTTTCCTGAAAATACGAAAAATCCTCCCCGCCCGTAGTAGCTTTCATTAGACTTACATTCCCCTTACCGGCAACATTTTCGAGCGTGGGCAACATTTGCGCGGTAAGCTGCGGATCGTTATACGTAACCACCGTATTGTTTTGCCATTCTATTGAGGCACTTCCTCCATAGGCTTTGGCGATATCCTGTGCCATGTGGTTCATTCGCTTTATAATCATCTCTCGCATAGAAGGATCTAGTGTGCGTACCGTCCCAATGAGCTCGGCCGTTTCGGGAATGATATTAAAGCGAACCCCGCTAGTAATCTTTCCAACGGTAATCACCGCAGGCGCTTCGGTCAGCTCAGCCTCTCGACTAATGATTGTTTGGAAGCCATCTATAATTTTAGCTGAAATAAGTATGGGGTCTACGCCGCTCCAAGGCGCAGAACCGTGCGTTTGTTTGCCATTTACGGTTACTACAAACCGCTCTACCGCGGCCATGGTGCCTTCAGGTTTGTACTTTATCGTGTTCACGGGCGTGCCCGAGTTGATATGCAGACCAAAAATTACGTCTACATCGGGATTCTTCAAAACACCTTCCTTGATCATTAACTTGGCGCCCCCTTCTTCGCCTGGCGGCGGACCCTCTTCAGCGGGTTGAAAGATAAATTTTACCGTTCCCTTTAGCTTCTCTTTGTGTTTGCTTAACACTTGGGCGACGCCCATCAATATGGCAATGTGGGTGTCATGTCCGCAAGCATGCATAACTCCGGTTTCGGTATTCAAAAAGGTAGTGGTCACTTCGCTCTTAAAGGGCAGGTCGTTGCGCTCGGTAACGGGCAGCGCGTCTATATCGGCTCGAAGTGCGACTACAGGCCCATTACCAGTGCCCCTCAAAATACCTACCACGCCGGTCTTTGCAACTCCCGTTTGCACCTCCATGCCCAACGAGCGTAAGTGTTCTTCTATTTTTTTTGCGGTTTGTACCTCCCGGTTTGAGAGTTCTGGATTTTGATGGAAATAGCGGCGCCATTCAATTACTTGTTCCTCAATGGTTTCGATATCTTTTAGTAAGGTCGCGTCCATTTGCGAATAGGCACCTAGGGTAAAGAAAAGGCTAGCCCATAAAATGATAGGATGTTTCATATGCAGAAGTTCTTGGTGCTCTAAAGATATTCAAATTTCGATAAACCGAAAATGAAGCGCTTGTTTATAAATTCTAACGATTGCTGGGATGGGTTTCGGCTAATTTTGGTATTTTTCGCCTTTGGAATTCTTCAGAAAAAACCAAGAATCTTGCAGAAGTATCTCGAACAGTTGAACGACGCTCAACGGGCACCCGTATTGCAGAAAGACGGGGCCATGATTGTTATTGCCGGTGCTGGCTCGGGCAAGACACGCGTGCTTACCTATCGTATTGCCTATTTGATGTCGCAAGGTGTTGACCCTTTCAACATCTTGGCGCTCACATTCACCAATAAGGCCGCTCGAGAAATGAAGAAGCGAATCGCGCAAATTGTGGGGAACAGTGAGGCCAAGAATTTATGGATGGGGACCTTTCATAGTATTTTTGCCAAAATTCTTAGATTCGAGGGGCACCATTTAGGATTTCCTTCCAATTTTACCATCTACGACACCCAGGATTCACAAAGTGTTATTCGGGCTATCATTAAGGAAATGCAATTGGATAAGGATATCTATAAATACAAGCAGGTCTTCTCGCGCATTTCCTCCTATAAAAATAACCTTATCACGGTTAAGGCCTATTTCCAGAATCCAGAATTGATGGAGGCCGATGCCATGGCCAAAATGCCACGTCTTGGCGATATCTATGACAAGTATGTAGATCGCTGTTTTAAGGCCGGGGCCATGGATTTTGATGATCTGCTGCTGCGCACCAACGAGCTGCTTACCCGCTTTCCCGATATATTGGCGAAATACCAAAACAGGTTTCGGTATATTCTTGTAGATGAGTACCAAGATACCAACCACAGTCAATACTTAATCGTGAAGGCATTGAGCGATCGGTTCCAGAATATATGTGTGGTAGGCGATGATGCACAGAGTATCTATGCCTTTCGCGGTGCGAATATCAACAATATCCTCAATTTCCAGAAAGATTACGACGATGTGCAGGTTTATAGGCTTGAACAGAATTACCGTAGTACCAAGAACATCGTCAATGCCGCCAACAGTATAATCGAAAAGAACAAAACGCGGTTGGAAAAGGTGGTTTGGACCGCCAATGATGAAGGTGCCAAGATAAAGGTAAACCGCACCATGACCGATGGTGATGAAGGCAGGTTCGTAGCGAGCTCTATTTTTGAAACTGCTATGAACAACCAGAGCAAACACAGCGATTTTGCTGTATTGTACCGTACCAATGCGCAATCGCGGGCTATTGAGGATGCCCTTCGGAAAAAAGACATTCCATATCGTATTTATGGCGGATTGAGCTTTTACCAACGCAAGGAAATAAAAGATGTCCTTGCCTATTTGCGCCTAGTGCTTAACCCGAAGGATGAGGAAGCCCTTAAACGAGTCATTAACTATCCGGCGCGAGGCATCGGCCAAACTACCATAGAGCGTCTAACGGTGGCGGCAAACCATTATGGTCGGTCTATTTTCGAAGTAATTAAAAACCTCGATAAAATCGACCTCAAAATCAACAAAGGGACACAGCATAAACTGGAAGACTTTACCACGATGGTGGAAAGCTTCCAGATACTCAATAAAAATTATAACGCTTTCGAAATCGCAGAACACGTCACCAAAAAGACAGGATTGGTACAGGAACTGAAAAAAGACGGAACGCCCGAGGGGATAGCGCGCATCGAGAATATCGAGGAATTGCTCAATGGTATGCGCGATTTTGTGGAAGAGCAAAAAGAACTTGCCGATGCTACGGGTTCCCTTGCCGAATTTATGGAAGATGTGGCCCTAGCAACCGATTTGGACAATGAAAAAGGCGATGATGACAGAGTTGCACTTATGACGGTGCATCTTGCCAAGGGGCTCGAATTTCCGTACGTGTATATCGTTGGTATGGAGGAAGACTTGTTTCCCAGCGCCATGAGCATGAACACCCGCAGCGAGCTAGAAGAAGAGCGACGACTTTTCTATGTCGCCCTAACTCGTGCCGAAAAACAAGCATACCTTACCTATACCCAGAGCCGGTACCGATGGGGAAAATTGATCGATGCAGAGCCTAGCCGATTTATCGAAGAGATCGATGAGCATTATCTCGAATACCTAACCCCGGTAACAGAGCACCGTTATAAACCTTTACTAAATGCCGATATCTTCGGAGAAGTGGACCGAAGTAGGTTGCGAACGCAAAAACCAATTTCGGGAACGCCCCCCAAAGGGCCTACCGAGGCTCAGTTGCGCAAATTGAGAAAGTTAAAGCCGGCAACAAGCACCGCAGATAAAAATTTCGATCCTGCCGCGGCCAATCTCAGTGAAGGATCTGTTGTGGAACACGTTCGCTTCGGAAAGGGAAAAATACTGAAAATCGAAGGCGCAGGTGCCGATACCAAAGCTGAAATCGACTTTGAGAACGGTGGCGTGAAAAAATTGCTGTTACGCTTCGCTAAACTTAACGTACTCGATGGGCGTTAATCTTCAATAGGGAGGTGCGTGGTGATAAATTCTGAAAGCTTCCTGCTTACATCTTGTTGGTTCGCTTCACTCCAATCGTCGCCGTGCCCACCCTCATAAATGGTAAGGCTGTGTG
>CAZXDP010000022.1:0-36785 GCA_964639255.1 uncultured Flavobacteriaceae bacterium | reverse complement strand
AAGGTGTCATTCATACCGATGATTTTTCCATCGAAATCGGTAGAAATATAACCCAAAGGAGCCTGATTCAAAAAAGCCATGTTAATCGGATATAAGAGATCAGACATGATCAGATTCTAAGAAATTCCTCGATAGCCTGAATAGTAAGTTCAGGGGCACTCAGGTGGGGGCAATGTCCGGCAGTATCAATCTCAGTTAGGATGCTGTTAGGTTTTTGCTGCTGGATATATCTTCCGACCGCAAGAGGCGCAATAATATCCTTTTTGACTTGTAAGATCAGTGTTTTGGTAGGTGATTTCGCCAGATCTGCCCGGTTATCGCTGGTGAAAGTTACCCGGGCAAAATGGCGTGCTATATCCGGATTGTTACGGCAAAAGCTTTCTTTAAGTTCTTCTGAAAGCTCCGGGCGGTCTGGGTTGTCCATAATTAAAGGAGTAATATGACTGGCCCAACCGAGATAATTACTTTCCACCGCCTCAATTAGGCTTTCGATATCCTGTTTATTGAAACCTCCGAAATAGCCTTCTTCATTAGTGTAGCACGGTGAAGGTCCAATCATGATCAATTTGCTAAACAATTCAGGTGCACTCACAGTGGCCAGCAAGGAGCTCATAGCAGAAACCGAATGACCTACCAGGATAACATCCTTCAGTTGCATTGCTTCGCATATTTCCAGGATGTCGTCTGCATAACCGCGCAAATGGCTGTACTTCTGGTAATCGTAGGCTGAGGTATCTGATTTCCCGGATCCGATGAGATCGATCAGGATGATTTTGTAATCTTTTTCTAAAGCAGGTGTTACAAAACGCCACATGTTCTGGTCACAGCCATAGCCATGAAGGAACATCATCGGTTGTTTTCCTTTACCTTTAATCTGTAGATTAAACCTGGATAACTCTATTATCGGATGAACAGTCATTGATTTTTTTTCTCAAATTTAGATAGCTCCCAAATGATTGTGGCTTGATAATCATCCTTCCCCTGTTTTAGGTACTGTTTTTATTGGAAAAGTATTTTGTGCAGGTTAGCAGGTGTGGAATATTCCTTATATTATTCTCCTCATTTAGATTATCAGGTCCGGAATTTTCAAGAAACCTGTTCGGTATATATATAATTAAATATTCTACTTAATGTATATGCTGTTTTGTCTGATTAAGTCAACGATCGAATATTCGATAATAGCCCTAAAATTCATCTACAATTAAATGTAAAGTGAATAGTATAATACTCTGCCCAATGTATAGAAAATAATAAAATTATTGACAATCTGCACCTTTCTGCAGTCATAACATTCCTGAAAGTCCTGACAGTATAAAAGCCGATCTTTAAATCATCAGGCTATCACTTAATTTTTGTTTTCAACCTCAATGCTGTATAAGGCTGAGAGGTTTGGTAATTAAAGGTGCCTGGTTCTACCGTTTTTTGCTCCAGGGTAGTCATGTTCCAGGTATCTATTACTTCTAGTTGATAGGCTGTGTTTCCCGGCAGATCGAAGGTTATATTTTCACCAGAATCTGCCACATAAGCCAGATAATAGGATCCGGGTTTGCTGAACAAATAGATATTGTTGTCCAACTTTGCCGAATCTCCCTGTACCATTAGTTCTGGTTGCATTGTGGTGACCGGTGCATCTTCCATTACTGAGCGAAAATATGTAATCCTTTCAGGACTTTTTCCGGGTAGGGTTCCGCCTTTAGCCCACCACCTTACTTCGGTTGAGTCAGCATCATTTTTAAAGGTATCACCATGGGTTCCATAACCTCCGCTTAAACCAGCCATCCAGAAATAGCTCGTCATTTTCTCTGCACTCATATTGCCCCAGCCACTGGGAACATCTCCCTCGTAACGCATTTCATCAAACATTAAAGGCTTATCATATCGATTTCGCCACTTGATGGCATTGAAGAAAGAAGAAGTCTGGGTACTTATATGGGTTATCCAGGGTTGGGAATGATCATAAAAGTGATCTTCAGTATCGTACCAGTTATGAATTCCCCGAAATCTTTGATGGGGATCTTCTTTTTGCAACAAGGTACCAATACCTTCCCAATCGATGGTTTCCTTGATATCCGGCAGATCCCATTCATTGGCCAGCGACCACCAGACGTTGCGGTAAGCCGAAATCCTGGCAATCAGGTAGCGTACATATTTTTCATTATTCTCTTTGCCCATTTTACTATAGCCCCATTTATCGTAAGGATGAAAAAGAATCACATCAGCCTGAATTCCCAGATCACGCAATTCAGAAACCCTGCGGTCGAAATTCTGGAAAAAAGTATAATTGGGTTGGTTAAAATCACTTTGATCACCATCTATTTGGAAAGGGTATGCCCAAGGTTCTGTTTCATTTCCATAACTATAGGATTTTGGGAAAACACACATCCTGATTTTGTTAAAAGGTGCTTTAGCAAGGGTTTCTATGGTTTTTTCCTGAATACTCTGTTTTACGCTGGTCCATTGATAGGCGGTGGTTCCCACTGAATAGAAATCGGTAGAATCTGCATAACGCAGGTAAAAAGTATTGACAATAGTTAAAGGCCCGTGGTTAATCCCAGTAGGGGAGGTGCATCGGAACAAACCTTCCTTACCTGAGAGCAAATCTTGATTGCTATGGGTTTTATAAGTCCAGATACCTTGACGTGGAGGAGAAAAACGAATCCGGTAAATGCCTTCTCCATCATAAAAGCCTGGTACCTCAAAACTTTCAGTATCATTGATGAATTGCGCTCCAAAATCAACTTCCATATAAGGATTTCCAGATGAAGGACCTTCCATCGTGATTTCATAAATATCCCATTGCTCTACTTCAGGTAATTCTTCCTTAGAATTGCAAGCTGTATAAAAAATGAAGGCAGCCATCAAATAATGTATTAAACCTTTATTATTTGATGATCTTAATTTATGTAAAACAATTGCAAATAGAGCAGCCAAATAAATAATCTGATATTTCATGGATATATTGTTTTTAATTGCCTGTTATTTTATCCAATATAAAAGAAAATCTAATTAAGCTGAATGTTGAATGTAATTTTTTAGTAATTAAGTAGCGTATTAAAATTATTGAAGCTGGTGTAATTGATCAACGATAGAGGTTTAAATAACAATTTTCTCTGTTAATAATTTAAAAAGATAATATCAGTGATTTGATACTCAATAAAAATGATATGGTTCGATACTCTATCAGTGAATTAAAACACAGCATATTATTCATTGTTTTGAAATTTAAAAAAGCGATTCAATATGGCTAAAATTCTTATAACTGGTGCTTCCGGTAAGGTAGGTAGTATGGTAGTCGAAAAACTAAAACAAAATCCTGATCTTTCACTACGTTTAATAAGCCGTTCGTCGAAAAAACTAAAGGAATACCGGAACTTAGAAATTATGGTTGCTGATTATGGTGATGTTGAAAGCTTAGATACGGCCTTCAAGAATATAGATATTGCATTTATTGTTTCAGGATATGCTCCTCCGGGAGAAAGAGCAAAATTACACAAGAACGCAATCAATGCAGCAGTTCGCGCTGGAGTACACCACCTTGTTTATCTTTCCTTTCAGGGGGCTTCTCCCAATAGTAAATTTCCCATGTCAAGGGATCATTTTGAGACAGAGGAATATATTTTCAACAGTGGTATTTCTTATACCATACTAAGAGATAGTTTATATATGGATCTTATTCCTGAAATGTTTAATGATGAATGTATAATGAAAGGACCTGGAGGAGATGGTAAGGTAGCATGGGTAGCAAGGGAAGAAGTTTCCGCTGTTGTTGCAGCAATTTTGCAAGAATCGGATAGATTCAAAGGTGTATTCACCCTTACAGGCCCGGAGGCTATTTCATTGCGCGAGACAGCCGCATTGTTGAATGAATTGACCGGTGAAAATTATACTTATCAGGATGAAACGGTAGAACAAGCTTTTAAATGGCGTCGGAATACTGGTGCACCAGAATGGGAATTGAATACCTGGGTTGGTTCCTATCTTGCTATTTCTGCCGGAGAATTGAGTATGATCAGTAACGATGTTTTGAATATAACTCAAAATCCACCCCAGCGTTTGGAAGCATATTTGAAAAAAATTTTAAGCGTAGATTAAATGTAATGTATGGAAGAAGTTTGCCAATGGCAATTATTAATAGAAAAATTTCTGTAATAAAATATAATTGAAAAGAGTCGGAATGAAACTAAACAAGTGTCCTATTCAGTAACCTAGCTTTTGTTAAACCTTCAAAATTTAAATTTTAATATCGCAAGATGTAGGTCAATAAGAACAGACCTTTTAAGGTTTTAGTTAAAAAAAGAAATTTTTTGTTGAAAATTATTGATATACTGTTTTATTTATTATATATGCATCTTCGTCAGTAAATTAATAATCCTCAATTATTTGGTGACTTTCACCTCATTATTTCTGTCTGTGAGGAATAATGACTCGTAGAAGAAACAATGATAATATTTTTTAAGTTTAAATAGTTTATGAACAGTTTGTACATATTATATAATTACTTTAACAATGATAAAGATTAAGTTTAAAGTCACCTTATATAATGAATATAAAGAGTTGGTTTCAAAGGTTATTCAAGCTACCAATAAGGAGGCTGCTTTAAATCAGTTTATAACACTTGATTTAAAAGATAAGAACAGGGCCTATATGAGAGACGGTAAAAATTGGATTGGCATCAAAAGAGTTCACGAAGGTTAAAAACCTGACTTCAAATTTAGGCTGCCAGGCTTAAAAAGACTTTCTAATTCATAGTATTTACCTTAATAGCACTTTATATTTATTGTTTTGTTTTCATCTTTTTGTGATGGAGGATTGTTTTGCAAATTTTAAATCCTTAACAAAGGGAAATCAATTACATTCGGAAATATATTCAATTAACTTATAGCTTATAAAGCGGATTTAGATTAATTGGTTGAATAGTGAAGATTGTTGCAGAATGTTAACATGTTCCATAATGTTGGAAAGTTTGAGCATATTTTTAATTCGAACTTTTTTTTAGAATTAATTTTTAACTTTTATCGCCCCAATTTTTCCAGACCTGCCCTTGAAAAGCTATTTATAAGGTTGCTAAATATCAAAAAGTTTGATGCCTAAGAAGTTATTAGATGCCTGTATTATAAAATGTGCATGAGTAAAAATCCTTTCCGTTTACATCGAATTAGTAGACAAAAGTAGTAAGTAATCGTTCAGATAAAAATCATCAGGTTTAGAAAATACGAAAGGCATTTAGGATTCTTCAGATTCCTCAACTTGTTATATGTAATCAAATGTGAAAATAATAAAGAAAGCAAGGTTGGAATTTTGAAACAAGGGAACTGCATCCTTATTTAAGAAAATCACTTTACACGCCAAAGTTGGCCTTAAACTTGACCCCTAAAAATAAAAAAAGCCTCCCAATGTGCTGGAAGGCTTAGATTTATATTTTTTCCGTAGCCCGTAGGGGAATCGAACCCCTGTTACCAGGATGAAAACCTGGCGTCCTAACCCCTAGACGAACGGGCCATTTGTTTTTCAAATGCGGATGCAAAAATACAACACTTTTTCAATACTCCAAACCTTCTGAAAAAAAATTTTAAAATTTTTTAGTAGGCCTTGGCAAATACCACCCTACGAGCACTAGGTTTACCCGTAACCATACAACTTCCCTGTTCTGAAGGCACCTCAAGAGGGATGCACCGTATGGTAGCCTTGGTCTCATTTTTAATACGCTCTTCGGTAGCCGCAGTACCGTCCCAGTGTGCCAGTAAAAAACCGCCTTTGGTTTCCAGTACCTTTTTGAACTCTTCGTACGAATCTACCGTGGTGGTATGTTCTGTACGGAAAGATTTCGCCTTTTCGAACAATTCGTGTTGTATATCCTCCAAAAGCGTCTTGACCGTTTCTACGACGCGATCCTGATTGACAAATTCCTTTGTTAGCGTATCCCTTCTAGCAAGCTCCACCGTGCCTTTCTCCACGTCTTTAGGTCCAATGGCAATTCGCAATGGAACTCCCTTTAATTCGTACTCATTGAACTTCCAACCCGGTTTGTGGGTATCTCGGTCATCGAATAGCACTCGAATGCCCGCTGCTCGCAACTGCTTCTGTAGCTCCTTGGCCACTGCTCCCGTAGCTTCAAACTGCTCCTCATTACGGTAAATGGGCACGATAACCACTTGATTGGGCGCCAAATTGGGCGGAAGCACCAAACCGTTATCGTCGCTGTGCGTCATAATAAGGGCGCCCATTAAACGGGTAGAAACGCCCCACGAGGTTGCCCAAACATATTCCTGGGTACCTTCTTGGGTGGCGAATTTCACATCGAACGCCTTGGCAAAATTTTGCCCAAGGAAATGCGATGTTCCCGCCTGCAAAGCTTTGCCATCTTGCATCAATGCCTCGATACAATAGGTTTCAAGCGCTCCTGCAAAACGTTCGGTTTCGGTTTTCAACCCTTTAATGACGGGCACGGCCATATAGTTCTCTACAAATTCGGCATAGATGTTCATCATTTGTTCGGCTTCGGCAATGGCCTCCTCTTTCGTGGCGTGAGCCGTATGCCCTTCTTGCCATAGAAATTCTGCAGTACGCAAAAACAGCCTTGTGCGCATCTCCCATCGTACCACATTGGCCCATTGGTTTACCAACAACGGAAGGTCACGGTACGACTGTATCCATTTTCTGTACGTATCCCAGATAATAGTTTCCGAAGTAGGCCGTACTATAAGCTCTTCCTCGAGCTTTGCCTCGGGGTCTACGACAATACTTCCATCGGCATCGTTCTTAAGCCGATAATGGGTGACCACGGCACACTCTTTCGCAAAACCATCTACGTGACTGGCTTCCTTACTGAAGTAAGACTTTGGGATGAACAGTGGGAAGTATGCATTCTGGTGCCCGGTCTCCTTAAACATTCGGTCCAGTTCGGCCTGCATTCGCTCCCAAATGGCAAAACCGTAGGGCTTTATCACCATACAGCCACGAACGCCAGAGTTTTCGGCCAAATCGGCTTGTATCACCAGCTCATTGTACCATTTTGAATAATCTTCGCTACGCGATGTTAAGTCCTTTGCCATATCACTGGAAGTTTGGCACAAAACTTGTGCCTTTATATTCTGTTAAAAGTCTATTAGTTTTCGGCAAAACTAATTATTTTTATAGAGCCCAACAATTAAAAACTACAGTTATGCGACTTCCTTACGTCTTATATAAAAAATTGAACGCAACCCTTTTTACGCTGGTTGCTTCCCTCTTTCTAACTTCTTGCGGCACCTATAACAATGGCGCTTCAACAAACGATGGAATCTACGGGCCTTCTTCCCAAGAAATTCCACAGGAGGAAGAGCAAACCGATGATAATTTTGAACGTGCAAACTACTATAAGCAGTACTTCCAGTCGAAGGAATTGAACTATGCGGAAGTGCCCGAGGAAGACGCGATCTTTACCGATGTTGAAGCCTACCGCACTAAAGAGTCTTTAGATGAGGAAGGGTACGTGGTAATAGAGGAAAACGGTCAGCCGGGATACGGCGGCTGGGGCACCAATGCCGATAATGTTACCGTAAATGTATATAACGATGCTGGCCTAGGCTGGGGCGCTGGTTGGGGTCCTGGTTGGGGTTGGGGCCCAGGCTGGGGATGGAATGCTGGTTGGGGTCTCGGTTGGGGCTGGAACGCTGGCTGGGGTTGGGGCCCAGGCTGGGGATGGAATGCCGGCTGGGGCTGGGGGCCTGGATGGGGTCTCGGCTGGGGCTGGGGCAATCCCTATTGGGGTGGCGGCTGGGGCTGGGGAGGATTTTACTCTCCGTTCTATAACGGCTTCACACCCTACGGATATGGCAACGTAGCTTTTAATCGCGGACGACGAAGTACAGATTATATCAACAATAGAACCTATGACCGCGGACGCCAATCGTACGATCGTGGACGCTCTAATGTGAATGCTAGACGCTCTTATTCCCGTACGGAAGCCAACAGGCGCGCTACTAATAATAGGAACAATCGTTCTTTTGAGAGCAACAACCGCTCTAACCGCAGTTTATTCAGAAATTCCAGAACGGTGCGACCCAATACGCCCTCGGTAAATTCACGAAATCGAGGTGTACAGCGTAGCGGTTCCTCACGGAACAATAGCTTTAATAGCAATCGGGGCGGTAATCGCTCTGGCGGCTTCTCTAGGCCATCAAGTGGCCGAAGCTCCGGTTCCATGCGTAGCGGTGGTGGTATGCGCAGTGGTGGCGGCATGCGTGGCGGAGGCGGAAGCCGAGGCGGCGGTGGTAGACGTGGCGGCGGCCAAATTTAAACTTTCGATTTCCCCAAAAATCTATTTCCATGACTAGAACGTATTTCTTCCTTGTAATGGCATTCGCTGTATCTGCGCTTCATGCCCAAACCATTACCGATGCCTTGCGGTACGGTAATGACCAATTAAACGGAACAGCGCGCTTTAACGCTCTTTCTGGGGCCTTTGGTGCCTTGGGCGGCGATCTCTCCGCTATGGCAACCAACCCTGCAGGCAGTGCTGTTTTTTTGCAGAATAGCTTCGGGGTATCTATGGCAGTGAGTGAGCGACAGAATAATGCGGCTTATTTTAACGGAAGGGCCGAGAGTATAGATTCCGACCTTAGTTTAAATCAGCTGGGCGGAGTTTTTGTATTCGATAATCCGAACGAGGAGTCTGCCTGGAAAAAATTCACCCTTGGCCTTGGGTACAACAATACCAATAACTTCGACAACGATCTATTCATCGCCGGTACTGGTAATACAAGCATCGCCCAATTCTTTTTACAGCAGGCACAGGGAATACCGTTAGATTTACTTGAGTTGCAAAGTGGCGAAAGCATTGGCGACCTATATGCGTTTTTGGGAGAAACCCAAGGTGTTGGCGCCCAAAATGCATTTTTAGGGTACCAGGGTTTTATTTTTGATCCCGTAGAGGCAGATCCGGGCAATACCTCCTATATTTCCAATGTGGCGCCAGGTTCTTTCGATCAGCAATACTCTGTGTTGAGCGAAGGATACAATGGAAAATACACCGTTAATCTAGCAGGGCAATATACCGATAACTTGTATTTCGGTATCAATTTGAATTCGCACATTATCGATTACGACCAATCGACCTTCTTTTTCGAAGCGAATGATAATACGGGAAGTATTGTGAACAGAATTGGCTTTGAAAACAATCTTTCGGTTTTAGGAGCGGGCTTTTCTGCCCAGTTTGGAGCCATCGCCAAGATAGCCGATCATCTTCGCCTTGGGGTTACCTACGATACTCCTACTTGGTATGAGATTTCCGAAGAAACCACCCAGTACCTCGAAACGCGACGTACGGTAAATGGTGCTTCCACCACAGTGGTAGTAGATCCAAGAATCATTAATATTTATGCCGACTACAACCTAAGAACGCCCGGTAAGATTATGGCCAGTGCGGCCTATGTTTTTGGGCAGGACGGATTGCTAAGTTTTGAGTATAGTTATAAGGATTATGCCAACATACAATTTAGTCCAGAAAACGACCCTGCGTTTCTATTTCAAAATACACAAATCGATAATTTGCTGAAGGGCGCCTCTACCTACCGACTAGGCGGGGAGTATCGTTACGAAAATGTATCGTTTCGAGGCGGGTATCGCTTTGAGGAAAGCATGTACAAAGACGATGCTATTGTGGGAGACCTAACGGGGTATTCGGCTGGTTTGGGATATAACTTCGGAAACTACAGTTTTGATATTTCTTACGCCTATTCCGAAAGGGAACGCAGCCAACAGCTGTTTAATATTGGCCTAACCGATAGGGCCCAGGTTGAAACTCAGCTAAGCTCTGTTGTTTTTACCTTCGGACTTTCGTTATAAACAAGAAGTTCCCCAATTCAGTGTACATTCTAGCCCCGCACCCAAAAAGTGCAGGGCAATTTTTTATACCATTGCCTGAATGCGTATCTTTGCCCCTTGTATTTTACGCACAGAGACTTATAAAATACTTATGGATTTAGAAAAACAGTTGAAAGAAATCGAAGCGATGGGCGACGACCATTTGGGAAGTGCCACAGATACACCTTTGCGTCCAGACGCCTTCGAGTTGAGCGATATTGAAAAAATTGAAAGAATAAAAAAGGATGTCTATAACATTATGGATACCTTAGGGCTCGATCTTACCGATGATAGCCTGAAGGGCACGCCCAATAGGGTGGCCAAAATGTTTGTACAGGAGATTTTTGGCGGCTTGCACCCAGAGCGAAAGCCAAAGGCCTCCACCTTCGAAAACAAATACAAATACGGCGAGATGCTCGTAGAGAAAAACATCACGCTCTACTCGACCTGCGAGCACCATTTGCTGCCCATCGTAGGGAAGGCGCACATCGCCTATATTTCGAACGGCACTGTGGTGGGGCTTTCAAAAATGAATCGAATTGTTGATTATTACGCCAAAAGGCCCCAGGTACAGGAGCGTCTTACCATGCAAATCGTAAAGGAATTGCAGCGGGTGCTAAATACTGAAGACGTTGCTTGCGTAATCGATGCCAAGCACCTTTGCGTAAACTCGCGCGGTATACGCGATATCGATAGCAGTACCGTAACCAGTGAATTTGGCGGAGCGTTTAAAAATGCAGAAACGCGACGTGATTTTCTGGACTACATCAATCTCGACACAGATTTTAAATAGAGACGGTTTCCGCACAAATTAATCATACATACTACCTTCCTACTACAACAAGGCTATATTTATTCTGAAAATGAAGCGCTACGAACAACAAACACTTTCCATATACAATTCGCTTTCAAAACAAAAAGAGCCTTTTAAACCTATTACCGAAGGCGCCGTTGGAATGTACGTATGCGGTCCCACGGTTTATAGCAGTGTGCACTTGGGTAATTGCCGTACCTTCCTCTCTTTCGATTTGGTATTTCGGTACTTACAGCATTTGGAATACAAAGTTCGTTATGTGCGCAATATCACCGACGCCGGCCACTTGGAGAACGATGGTGAAAGTGGCGACGACCCCATTCTGAAAAAAGCACGCATTGAACAGCTGGAACCTATGGAGGTGGTTCAAAAATATACAGTAGATTTCCACACGGTAATGAGTAAGTTCAATGCCCTGCCCCCTAGCATCGAACCTACCGCCACAGGGCATATCATTGAACAAATACACATTGTAGAAAAGATAATCGATGCAGGCTATGCGTACGAAAAAAATGGGTCGGTGTATTTCGATGTAATGAAGTTCAATCAGGACAACAGCTACGGAAAGTTGAGCGGGCGCCAGTTGGAAGATATGATTACCAACACCAGGGAACTCGCTGCGCAGAGCGAGAAAAAGAATCCGCAGGACTTTGCCCTTTGGAAAAAGGCCGAGCCACAGCATATTATGCGATGGCCGTCCCCGTGGAGCAATGGTTTTCCCGGCTGGCATTTGGAATGTACCGCTATGAGTACCAAATACCTAGGCAACCAATTTGATATTCATGGTGGCGGGATGGATTTAAAATTTCCGCATCACGAATGTGAAATTGCCCAAGCGGAGGCTTCGAATAAAAAATCGCCGGTAAATGTATGGATGCATGCCAATATGCTTACTCTGAATGGCAAGAAAATGTCGAAATCTACAGGCAATTACATATTACCGAACGAACTTTTTACAGGAGATAACGATGTTATTGGCAAGCCCTTTTCACCTACTATGGTGAAATTTTTCATGTACCAGGCCCATTACAGGAGCATCCTCGATTTTTCAAAGGAGGCCCTAGAAGCTTCGGAGAAGGGCTTCAATCGATTGATGGATGCCTACCGAATGATCGAAACCCTCCCCACTAGCGCGGCGAGCAGTTTCGATATTGCCTCTTGGCGCCAATCTTGCTATGATGCCATGAACGATGATTTTAATAGCCCTATACTCATTGCCCAGCTTTTTGAGGGCGCCAAGTTCGTGCACGCTGTAAAGGAGGGTAGTGGCACCTTGACGCAAGCAGATCGCGATTTGCTGCATACAACACTAAGCGATTTTCTTTTTGATGTACTTGGCCTTTTAGACGCTGCCACCGATACCGAAAACGGCACCGATATGCTGACAGGCGCGGTCGGGCTACTAATTGAACTTCGCAACCAGGCCCGTGCGAATAAAGATTGGGCGACCAGCGACCGTATTCGCGATGCATTACAGGATTTGGGTATACAGCTGAAGGATGGCAAGGAAGGAACCTCCTTCTCATTGCAGTAAGATAGCTCCTTTAAAACAGATTCACACGCGATCCATTCTATGAAAAAGGTTTTTACATACCCCTTCATAGCGCTCATTCGTTTTTATCAGCGATATGTTTCCCCGTGGACACCTGCTACGTGCCGATACACTCCTACCTGCTCGCACTATGCCGTCGAGGCATTGCAGCGGCACGGACTGTTGCGCGGAGGATGGCTCTCACTAAAGCGCATAGGGAGTTGCCACCCTTGGGGCGGCTCGGGGTACGACCCTGTTCCCGCTAAAAAAGACCACGATTAGTACTGGTTTCCCCTGCCGTATTTGCTATCTTTACAGCTTTATGTTTTGAAGCATTCGCCGCTATGACACATTTTTTAGCCTACGTTTGGGACCCCAATCCTGGAATTGATCTCGGTTTTTTCGTAATACGCTACTATAGTTTAATGTTCGTGATTGCCTTTACCTTGGGCTGGTTTATCATGAAACGTATTTTCAATAACGAAAATGAGCCCCAAGAAAAATTGGATAGCCTTTTTATCTATATGGTCATTGCGACCTTGGTGGGCGCGCGGCTAGGCCACGTTATTTTTTACCAAACTGAGTTGTTGTGGGAAGATCCCCTTTCCGTATTTCTGCCTATACGAACGGTCCCAGAATTTGAGTTTACGGGCTTTCAGGGCTTGGCAAGCCACGGTGCGGCTATTGCGATCATCATCGCTATGTTCATCTTCAGTAAAAAGGTTATGAAAAAGCCCGTGCTATGGATCTTGGACCGCATTGTGATTGCTGTGGCCTGCGGCGGTATTTTTGTACGCATTGGCAATTTTATCAATTCAGAAATTATTGGGAAGCCCACCCATAGCGATTATGGGGTCATCTTCACCCAATTGGGAGAGGCCTTTCCCAGGCACCCTGCCCAGTTGTATGAATCGGCTGGGTATATTATCGTATTCCTCATCTTATGGTATATTTATTGGAAAACCGATAAACGACAGTATCTGGGGTACATATTTGGGGTGTTTCTCATCTTGTTGTGGACGGTACGCTTCCTCGTGGAATTTGTAAAGGAAGCACAAGTGGGAGAACGTGCCAATTGGGTGCTTAATACAGGGCAATGGCTTAGTATTCCTTTCATCCTCGTGGGCATTTACCTAATGCTGCAAGCCCCCAAGAGAAAATTTCAGTAATACAGCCAAAAATTTAGACTATGAACTTTCGCGCTACCGCACCATCACTATCTTTTTTCTTGCTCTTGGCCGTATTGCCTTGGGTACATAGTTGCAAGGAAACTTCAGAAGAAAAAGTACTTACCCAAGAAGTAACCTTCACCAAGGAAGGCACACTTTACCTTAAGGAGAAAGCGACCGATTCAATTTTAAAAACCCTTACTATCGAAATAGCCGATGATGAGTACCAAACACAAACTGGGCTCATGTACAGAAAAAGCATGGAAGACGACCAAGGAATGCTGTTCATCTTTGAAACGGAAGAGCCCCGCTCGTTTTATATGAAAAATACCGAATTTGCGTTGGATATACTTTTTATAAACAGTGACAGGGAAATTGTGAGTATCCAAAAAAACGCAAAGCCCTTAGATCCCACATCGCTCCCCTCGGAAGGACCCGCGCAGTACGTACTGGAAATAAATGCTGGTCTTAGCGATGCCTGGGGAATCGCACCCGGTGATACCGTAGCCTGGGAATAATTGTATGAAAGCTGCGGGTAATACCAGATATAGCTATGAACGCGCAAAGACTGGAAGACCGCTTTTTACAATTGCTTGACCCCTATTCGCCATCTGTAAGCTATACAAGGTCTTGCTGGGAGGCACTGCAAACGTGCTATACAGCCCCCAATAGGCATTACCACACCCTAAATCATATTGAGGAACTATTGGCAGAGTTAGATTCAGCAGTAGTGTCCCTAAAAAACCCTGATGCTCTGTTATTTTCGATTTACTACCACGATTGCATATATACTCCGGGGCGAGGTGACAACGAGGAAAAAAGCGCTCTATTTTTGAAACAGCAGCTCTCGAACACACGTTTTACAGAGATAGCCCTATGCATGGCACAGATACGTAGCACCAAGGCACACCTACCAACAGATTGCAAAGACACCAATCTTCTGCTAGATTTGGACCTTTCAATTTTAGGCCAATCCATAGAACATTATAACGCCTACCGCCAAGCCATTCGGAAGGAGTTTGCACACGTTCCGGATATGTTGTTCCGAAAGGGACGCGCACGTTTCATTAAAGGTATGCTGAAGAGAGGTGCGATTTACCAAACCGATTATTTCTTTAGATCCTACGAGAGTCGGGCGAGAGCGAATTTGCGAATGGAACTTCAGGCGCTCTAGCACTTCCGAAAGTAAAAGCCCCACCAATGGCGGGGCTTCAAATTATCATTTAAAAGGGAAAAGGGTTAAGCGTTTTGTTTCGCTGGCTCTTGGGCCTCTTGGGTTTCCTCTTCTTTCTTTTCAGACAAATCGATACCGCGCTTTTTCACAGTATCATAAAATACTGGAGTAGCAATGAAAAGCGACGAATACGTACCTACTACCACACCCACCATTAAGGCGAAGATCAAACCTCTAATAGATTCTGCACCAATAATGAAGATTGAAAGCAGTACGATAAGCGTAGTCACCGAGGTGTTCAAGGTTCGGCTCAAGGTGCTGTTCAAAGCGCTATTGATGATTCGGTTCATCTTCCAACCGCTGTGCTCGTTGAAAAATTCCCGAATGCGGTCGAACACAACCACGGTATCGTTTAGGGAGTAACCGATCACGGTTAGGATCGCCGCGATAAACGACTGGTCTATTTCCATGTTGAACGGCATAATCTTGTACGTGAGCGAGAAAATACCCAATACGATAAGTACGTCGTGGAACACCGCCGCTACGGCACCCAAACTGAATTGCCATCTTCTAAAGCGAAGCAAGATATAAAGAAACACTACGATAAGTGATCCCAATACGGCCCAGAACGATGCTTTCTTAATATCGTCTGCAATGGTAGGACTCACCTTGTAGTATTCCATACGACCCACATCCTTTCCAGGCTCATCTGCCTTAAACTCTTCATAGGTCATTCCCTGTGGAAGGTATGCGCCAAGTCCTTCAAAAAGCATACGCTCGGTCTCGATGTCAACATCGGTTCCGGTCTCTTCGATTCGGTACTTAGTTGTAATTTTTAACTGGTTATCGCTACCGTAGGTTTTAGCCTCCACACTTCCGAAAACCTCGGCAAGATCGTTGGCTACGGCATTAGCGTCAACTGATTTGTCGAAACGTACCGTGTAAGTCCGTCCGCCCACAAAATCTACCCCTTGGTTCAATCCAACGGTAAAGAGCGAGCCAAGGCTAATCACGATTAAAATACCTGAAATGACATAGGCTATTTTGCGCTTGCCCAAAAAGTTGATGTTCACATTCTTGAACAAGTTTTTGGTAAAGCTGGTAGAACAGGTCAATGACTTGCCGTTTTTGGTATAACCATCTATGAACAGACGCGTGATGAAAATTGCCGTGAACAAGGAAGTTAAGATACCGATAAGTAAGGTAGTCGCAAATCCTTGTATGGGTCCTGTACCGAATACCAATAAGATAAGACCGGTAAGACCTGTGGTGATGTTCGCATCTAAAATAGAGGAAAGGGCATTGTTGAAACCATCCTTAATAGCATCCCGCTGAGCCTTGCCCTTCGAAAGTTCTTCGCGAATTCGTTCAAATATAAGTACGTTGGCATCAACCGAAATACCTATGGTCAATACGATACCTGCAATACCTGGTAAGGTTAATACCGCACCGAGACCTGCTAAAATTCCGAAGATAAAGAGAATGTTCACTACAAGAGCGACATCGGCAAAAGCACCGGCCTTCCCGTAGTAGAAAATCATCCATAACAACACAAACCCTAGGGCGATGACAAACGAGAGCATACCGCTATCGATAGCTTCCTGCCCTAAAGTAGGACCTACTACTTCTGCCTGTATGATATCGGCCGATGCGGGAAGTTTTCCAGCACGCAGTACGTTTGCCAAATCCTTTCCTTGTGGTATGGTAAAATCACCGCTAATCTGGCTTCGCCCTCCTGAAATAGCCCCTTGGGTAACCCCGGGTGCGGAATAGACGATATCGTCGAGCACTATGGCAATCTGGCTCTGGTTTTCGAAAGCAGTACCGGTCATTTCCTCCCATATACGGGCTCCTTTTCCGTTCATCTGCATTTCCACGATAACGTTGTTAAGCTGGTCGTACGATTGTCGAGCATCGGTAACTACGCCCCCACTCAATGGCGGTTCGTCATTACGGTTGCCTTTCACCGCATACAGCTCGGTAACCTCACCTTCAAAAGTGTCGTTATCTACCGTAGTAGGGAGTCCCCACATAAATTCTAGGTAGCGCATATCGTTAGGCAACAAGTTGCGCACCTGTGGCATACGAAGGTATTCATTGATCTGCGCAGTATCTTTTACTTGGAAGGTAGCCAAGATAGGACGTCCTTGAAAGCCGGGGGAAACCATCAAATCTAAGATGGGCTCATTTACCTCAGTTTCTGCCGTTTCCACATCTTCGCCCCCAAGCAATTTGCTTATATCGTCGGTTTCAGTGGTGTCCTGTACAGCTGCATTTTCAGCGATTTCAGTAGTATCTGCAGTGACTTCAGAGGCATCTTCCTCGGAAGTAGCCCCATCGGTCTTCAATTCCTTTACCTTATTATTGGCAGCTTGTAAAAATCCTGCCAAGTCGTCAAATTTATAGACCTCCCAAAACTCTAGCTGTGCGGTGCTTTGAAGTAAATTCTTCACACGCTCCACATCTTTAGCACCCGGAAGTTCCACCAAAATACGGCCAGAATTGCCCAAACGCTGAATATTAGGCTGCGTTACGCCAAATTTGTCGATACGCTTGCGAAGTACTTCAAAAGCCGAAGCGATGGACTCATCGATTTTTCGCTCAATTACGGGCTTTACCTCGTCGTTGGTCATCGTGGCATCGATGTCATCTTCCAGGTTTTTGTTGAAGAAAATATCGGGCGAGGCCAAAGCGTTATCTCCAGGAAGCTCTTCAAACGCCTTAAAGAACGACTCCAAATAGGTGTCTTGACTGTTTTTCTGAAGTTCGCTGGCACGTTCCAAAGCCTGGTTGAATGCAGGGTCCTTGGTATTATTCGCCAGTCCGCGAAGGATGTCGCGCACCGAAACTTGCAATATTACATTGATACCTCCCTTAAGGTCAAGGCCTTTGTTGAGCTCCTTCTCCTTTGCCGTGCGGTAATCGATACCAAGCAAAACGTCATTGGTAGCGACAGAGTCCAGATATCTAATTTCCGCTTCTTGGCGCAATTCGGGTTGAGTCTCGTCATATGTACGCTGCGCAAACTCCTCTGCCTCTCCTTCAACTTTGTTCGCGATAAATGTAAACGACAACTGGTACAGGCTCACCAGGCCAAAAAGTATCGCAAATACGGTAATGAGTCCTTTATTCTGCATTCTTTTACGTGTTTGTATAATTTTTAAAACGTGCAAATATAGTTTTTCATAGAAGAAATGCCAATTATTTTCTTTTTAAAAACTTTAACAAATTTTTGGGCTGCAAACGGTTGCAACGCCCATTGCCCGTGGACGCATATTGAACCGGTCAAAATTCTATCCATTACACAGGTTCCAACAAATAAAGCCACCTCTACCGCGTGTAAAAGAGTGCCTAAAAAAAGCTGGCCCCACGTACACAAGGCCAGCTCTTACTTTCTAACAAAATCGACAGTTGAAAATACTGCTACCGTTACAACTCCACTTCGAAATACAAACTGCTCTCCGGGTTGGCCTCGGTAACATCTTCTCCCTTCAACACATCGCCCTGTTCGTTCAGTAGCTTTAGGTTAAGGCGCCAATACCCGGTCATGGTAAACGATACTTTACCTTCATATTGTTGTGTCTGGGTATTGAACACCATAGCTTCATTATTAGGGGAACTATGGTTGCCCATACCTGGCATGCGGGGGTCTAAAGACACCGAATAATTCTCAACTATTGGAAAGCTCATCATCGACTCCATCGTAAACAATAGGGCCGTAATGTCCTGTACCGCTACCATAGGTTCCTTGGGCTCTCGAAGGGCTAGCACATATCTGGCATCGTCGCTACCGGTAAATACTTGGACCCGTCGCAACCCATCGGCGGGTGGCACTACGTCGATTCGCGCGGTAGCGGCAAAAGGAACGTCGTTATTTTGGTAATTAACGGTTATATCCCAATACTCTGTAGCATTGCCCGCCATTTGAAAAACCACATATCCTGAATAGATTTCAGGTCTATCGGTTGCGGTGAGGACTGAGTAGGGCGCCGAGTGGTTCATCATCTCCATATGCATCACCGGCATCCAAGTGGGTCGCGCATCTTCTATGTATTCTCCAGTGATGCCGTCTTTAATCCGCACAAACAATTCATTATACCCAACGGTAAATGTCGCGTGTTCCGAATACACCTCGATAGTGTTGCCCTCGTCTTCAATTTGTTTCAGAAGAGTATAACTTGCCAAGGGATCTTCCGCAACTATTGGTGTTTCAGAATCTTCTTCAGTACAGGAAGCAGTCACGAAAAGAGAAATAATAATAATGGATAAATATTTAAAAGTTTTCATAGTATGAATATTAAAATGTGTGTTAAAAATGATGTTGTATGCTTTAATTCTGAATTAATTTAAAGCGTACGAAAGTGCTACAAAAGCATTTCTACCCATACGCGGTATGTTATTCCAATCACTGAAGGTGCTATAGCGCGCATCGAACAAGTTCTCCAACCCGGCCTTTACGTAAAGGTCGTTGGCCGAAATAAAGAATCGCTTTCCGAAGGATGCCGAGACCACCGCGTATGCCTTCGATTGCGTCTCTCCATAGCCGGCATTGAAATGTTCCTGATCGGCATTACCCACCAGCGAAATGACGGCGCTGTAACCATTCTCTTGGTAACTTAGCTTGGCATTATACGCTATTGGACTAATTAACGGCAAGTTCTCGCCCCTATCATCGGTACCACGGTGCCAAGAGATGCCCGCCTCTGCCTTTAACCAACTTAGTGGAGCATACGTTGCCGATATATAGGTGTTGAGCAACTGTGCGCTTTCCAAGTTCTGGTAGACCTTCACCCCTGCCGCGCCCAATGTCATAGGCGAAAGGGACGGGTTCACGGCACCGATAATATAATTGGGCATATGGAAATAGGATGCCTCTCCTGTTACAGACCATTTTGGTTGCTCGAACACTAACTTGGCACTACCTTCAATCGATTGTTCAGTCGCTAGGCTGGGATCGCCTATGTAATCGAACGCATCGAAGCTGTTGAACAGATAAAATCCGTAGCCTTCCGAAACCGAGGGAGCCCGTTCGCCATAAGCCGCACCGAGGTGTAGGTGAAAGGCCCCGACGTGCCTATGCCATTTAGCCGCTAGGCTTTTAAGCAATCTAGCGTTAGAGGCATCCATTTCAGGATAAAAAATCTGAAGGCTGCTCAACCCGAAGTCGTCTGCCACCCTATTTCTATGGAAACCCAAGCGGCCAGAAAAAGTTATGGTATGTTTGCCCGGCGAAAGGGCATCTTCTATAAACACCCCTGTGTTCACTGTCCTCACGTCGGGCCAAGTGAGCATGAACATAGGATTTTCCTCCGGATTGGCGGGGAACATGGTCATTTCGGCGAGGGAACGGTTATAATACCCATCCATTTTTATTTGGAGGGTATGGTTGCCCAATGGCAATGCCGCTTGCGAGTAAAAACCTGCCGTATCGCTCCATCCCGGCATATCCATGCGAATGGCGACATCGGGTCGTTGGCTATCGTCCATTACGTGCGTTATGGTATTGAAATAGGCCTTGGTTTCCCAATTCTTGAAGCCTCCCCAAGTGTCCTGCTCCCAGCTAAAGGAACCAATGACCGCGCGAGCCAGCGCAACATCCATAGGCAGTGCCGGATACCCCACATCGCGCGCCTCATCGAAGATGAGGGTTCCCAATAGCCGCTTGCCCTCGGCAATCCTATATCCAGCGTTTAAGGAGATATTGTACTTCTCGAATTGCGAAAACAGGACCTCCTCGCCGCCACCGGCCCTATAGTTTTCGGCCTTTCGGTAAATGATATCGGTATCAACAAAAAAGCGAGCTGAGGAATAGTTAAGTTCACCTCCCAAAATACGTTGGTTGTTGTTGCTCTCGAAGGCATTCTCGAAATTGCCAAACCAACCCTTGTCCTTAAATTGGCTATGTTCCAATTTTAAATTGATGTTCCCTCCTATGGCGTTCCCGTAGCGCGATCCCTCTTGCCCCGAACCTATTTCAGCGGCTGAAAGGTTAGATACATCTACGTAGGAGGTAACCGGATCCATTTTGTCGGTACACGCACCAAAAATCTGCATTCCGTCGATGGTGACCACCAATCGCTCCGATGTCATATTATTAAGGGCAGGCTCCCAAGCATAGGCCCCGCGCTTTATCATGTTCACCTTTTGCGATCCTTCAAGGTATTCATCCAAGGTAGAGAGCGGCTTGTGCTGTCGTTGGTGCTCCAGTTTCTTGGCCGCCCCAATGACGACCACTTCGTTCAATTGGACGGGCAAGATATAAAGGCTATCTTCTACTACTTGCTGCGCTTGTAGGGGCAGGGCGAGGCAAAATGCGACTACCAGCCAAACGGCCACAGCGTTTCTTAGAGGCAATCCCATAGGCTCGCCCCCAATGACTATTGATTTCATTGTGATTCATTTTATGATAGGAAACTTCGGCTAAAGAATAAACCCAATGTTGGGTTGACTAGAAAGCATCTATCACGCTTGCGGTGGTTTTGGCTGGACAAAATCATATAGTTGCGAAACCCAATTCGAATTTTTCCCCAGAGGGACGGGCCGCACTATATCCCAAGGACTTGTGTCGTCCAGTAGGGCATTGCATTCTTGAATAAATAGCGGTTGCCCTGTACCATTCTTACTATTTTTCTCGAATGGATTCGATTCGGAATCTTCCAATTGTTTGGCAAGCTGTTTGGAAAGGTAGCAACTACCGTTGCATTGCAATTCAGGACGGTCCCTGTTTTCGCATAAGGTGTTTACGATATAGTCATAGTTTATTACATACTCCACCACTGGCCAAAACGGACGGGCCAGCATAAGAAAGGTGGTGACTATAATGAACATTTTCATAAGGCAAAAATAACCTATCATCTCGTTCTAAAAACTGACTTCCATCATATATAGGATAAAAACATCCTTTTTTATTCTTATCTATCACTAGATGTATATAATTCTAAGTAAGCCTTCTGAAAGGCTTTCATTTTTTGTCAACTTTTTGTTGTTAATAATTTTTTATAGCGCTGTTTAACAACTAATTAACAATTCATTCTTGACAACTTTTAAAATGACCTTGTCGAACCAACCTTGCAGTTTTCCTATATTTACAACAGAAGATAAAAACAACATACAACCTCATAACACCATTGTACATGCAATTAGAAGCTACCGCCAAAGACCCCAAAACCTATACCCAAGAAGAAGCCTTCCAAGCGTCGTTGGATTATTTTAAGGGAGACGATCTTGCCGCCCGCGTATGGGTAAACAAATACGCTTTAAAAGATTCGGAAGGGAATATCTACGAAAAAACGCCCGATGATATGCACCGACGTATCGCCAAGGAAGTTGCGCGCATAGAGCAGGGATACCCTAATGCGATGACCGAAGATGAAGTGTTCGATCTTATTAAGGATTTCAAGTATATCGTCCCGCAGGGCAGCCCTATGGCGGGTATTGGGAACCCCTACCAAATTGCATCGCTCTCCAATTGCTTCGTAATTGGAAACCCGGGCAATAGCGATTCGTACGGGGGTATCATGAAGATAGACCAAGAACAGGTGCAGCTTATGAAACGGCGTGGTGGCGTGGGCCACGACCTCTCGCACATACGGCCCAAGGGATCGCCCGTAAAGAATTCCGCGCTAACCTCAACGGGCATCGTACCCTTTATGGAACGCTATTCAAACTCGACCCGCGAGGTGGCCCAAGACGGTCGCCGCGGCGCATTGATGCTTTCGGTTTCCATTAACCATCCAGATGCCGAAGACTTTATCGACGCTAAAATGGAACAGGGCAAGGTTACGGGCGCCAATGTTTCGGTACGCATCGACGACGGTTTTATGCGGGCGGTAAAAGAGGATTTGCCCTACACACAGAAGTACCCCGTTTTCAGTGATGCGCCAAAAAACGAAAAGACGATTGAGGCTCAAAAACTTTGGAAGAAGATTGTACACAATGCATGGAAAAGTGCCGAACCGGGCATTCTATTTTGGGACACCATTACGCGCGAGTCGGTACCCGATTGCTATGCCGATTTGGGCTATCAAACCGTTTCTACCAATCCGTGCGGGGAAATTCCACTGTGTCCCTACGATTCCTGTCGTCTACTCGCCATCAACCTTTTTTCGTATGTAGAGCAGCCGTTTACCAAAAAGGCCCGTTTCAATTTTAAGCTGTTCAAAAAGCACATTGCCGCTGCCCAGCGCATTATGGACGACATCATCGATTTGGAATTGGAGAAAGTGGATGCCATTATTGAAAAAATAGATGCAGATCCGGAAACCGAAGCCGTAAAATTGGTAGAACGTAATTTATGGCTCAACATTCGGAAGAAAGCCGAAGAGGGACGACGCACCGGTATTGGGATAACCGCCGAAGGCGATATGCTGGCGGCGCTAGGCATTACATACGGAAGCGAGCAGGGAATCGATTTTTCGGTTGAAATACATAAAACCATTGCCCTAGAGGCGTATCGTGCTTCTGTACACACGGCTAAGGAGCGCGGTCCGTTTGCGATCTTCGATGCGGAAAGGGAAAAGGAAAATCCTTTTATTCTTCGCCTGAAGGAGGCCGATGAAAAACTGTACTATGAAATGCTGGAATATGGCCGCAGAAACATCGCCCTGCTCACCATCGCCCCTACCGGCACTACCAGTTTGATGACCCAAACCACCTCGGGGATCGAGCCCGTCTTCCTGCCAGTGTACAAGCGCCGCCGCAAGGTAAACCCGAACGATAAGAACGCGCGGGTTGATTTCGTGGATGAGGTAGGCGATTCATGGGAAGAATACGTTGTGTTCCATCACCGATTCAAGGAATGGATGCAGGTACAAGGCCACGATACCGAAAAGAATTACAGTCAGGAAGAACTGGACCAACTCATAAAACAATCTCCCTATTTTGAAGCGACCAGCAACGATGTAGATTGGATGAATAAAGTGCGTATGCAAGGCGCCGTGCAAAAATGGGTAGACCATAGTATTAGCGTTACCATCAACCTACCCAATGACGTGAGCGAGGATTTAGTGGGACAGCTATATCTCGAGGCTTGGCAAGCAGGCTGTAAAGGGGTAACTGTTTATCGCGATGGTTCGCGCAGTGGGGTTCTTATATCAAATGAAGAGAAAAAAGAAGAAGAGCAAGAAACCCTAACCCCCTTCCCCACCAAGCGACCACAGGTATTGGAGGCCGATGTGGTTCGCTTTCAGAACAATAAGGAAAAATGGATTGCCTTTATCGGTCTTATCGACGGAAAACCGTATGAGATTTTCACCGGCTTGGCAGATGATGAAGATGGCATCCTTATACCCCGTTGGGCAAACGACGGATTGATCATAAAAAACAGAAACGAAGATGGCACCTCACGCTATGATTTCCAATACCAGAACAAGCGCGGATACAAAACGACCATCGAAGGACTCTCGCACAAATTTGATCCAGAGTACTGGAACTATGCCAAGCTTATTTCCAGCACCCTGCGCCACGGAATGCCCATCGATAAGGCTGTAGACCTCATAAACAGTCTTCAGCTTAACAGCGAATCTATCAATACCTGGAAAAATGGGGTGGCCCGTGCGCTTAAGCGCTATGTGGAAGATGGCACCTTGGCACGGAAACAGAAATGCGATAACTGCAGTTCTTCCCAGCTTATTTACCAAGAAGGCTGCCTTACCTGCAAGGATTGCGGTTCCAGCAAATGTGGCTAGCGGTAAGCGACCCTAGACCCTAAGCCGATAAAAAACGCCTGCCTAGATAAGATTGGCAGGCGTTTCTTTATTATAGTTCACTCGATTATAACAGACTAGACCTCGAGCAAGTCGTTCGTTTTGCGAACACCCTCGGCGCTCTCTTCCATATGGTTCTTTTCGGTATCGTTCAAATTGAGCTCCACCACCTCTTCAATTCCGTTGCGGCCCAAAATTACGGGGACACCTATACATAAATCGTTGAGGCCGTATTCGCCTTCCAACAAAGTAGAGCAAGGAAATATCTTTTTCTGGTCGCAGGCAATGGCTTGTACCAAGCTGCTTACTGCCGCCCCTGGCGCATACCAAGCAGAGGTACCCAACAATTTGGTAAGGGTGGCACCGCCCACCTTGGTATCTTCTTTTACCTGTTCCAAGCGCTCTTCAGAAAGAAACTCGGTAACGGGAACGCTATTTCTTGTGGCCAAGCGGGTTAAGGGCACCATCCCTGTATCGCTATGGCCTCCAATTACCATTCCGTCCACATCGCTAGTGGCAGCATCCAACGCCTCGGCAAGGCGGTACTTGAACCGGGCACTATCCAATGCACCACCCATCCCGATAATTCGGTTTTTGGGAAGATCGGTAGTTTTATGAACCAAATAGGTCATAGTATCCATCGGGTTGCTCACCACGATGATAATGGTATTGGGCGAATGTTTCAGTAAGTTGGAAGTTACATCCTTAACGATGGAAGCATTGGTGCCAATAAGCTCTTCGCGGGTCATACCCGGCTTTCTGGGAATACCACTGGTGATGACGCAAATGTCACTTTCCGCAGTTTTGCCATAATCGTTGGTTGTACCCACAATACGGGTGTCGAAACCGTTAAGCGATGCGGTTTGCATGAGGTCCATCGCTTTTCCTTCGGCAAACCCTTCCTTGATGTCCAACAGCACCACTTCGCTTGCAAAATTCTTGATGGCGATGTATTCGGCACAACTGGCGCCCACCGCACCGGCACCTACTACTGTAACTTTCATAAATTGAGTGTTTATTAGTTAATTTTTAATTCTTCAGAAATGTGCCACAAAAATACAATTATGTAGCTGAATTTGTGGTAAGAAAGGGTTAAAATAGAAATGTAACGAAATATAGTACTGTTTTGGTGGGACAGCGATAAATAGAATGGCACGACCTATTTTTGAAAGGTCCAATGGTCGGCATACATTCCATAAACATAATCCATTTCATTCTTTACCACGTGATTCTCGTCGCGACCTTCTTCAAAGTTCACGTGGAAGACGTAAGTTTTTATGCCCATATCTTTTAGCTTCTTGAGAAGTGGCAGTTCATCTACAATTATCTTTCGGGAAATCGCCACATATTTCACATTCAAATCCTCAAGCGTTTTAAAAATGGTCGCCCGGTTTTTCCGAATGATGGTTTCAGAAGCGATGGCGCCTTGTAAGCCTATACTTTTCGCCTCCCGAAGGGCTTCCACGCTAAAGAGTTCCATCATCAACCTGCTGGGATCGATAAATTTAGATGCGAATTCACTAGGAAGGTTGGTTTTATCGGTCACCAATATGGCATCTGGGTGTTTGCCAAACCATTTATTGATACGATCTATATCGAGCGGGGTGTATTCTTCAATGGGATTTTGAAGAAATACGTCACGAGTTGGTGGCGTAACACCTTTATAACCTGTTTGTTTCGACCAATGCAACCAATCGTGCGCTGCCACAAATACATCATCTGCCGTTTTTATAATATCCAGTTCAAATAGCCTGTACCCCTTTTCATAGCTGTGGTCCAGTGCTTCGAGGGAGTTGGTATAAGTTCTACGGTTTATGGCACCGCCGGCGTGGGCTATAAAGCGTAAGGTGTCCCTTTTCCGTTTGGCGATTTCCGGATCGACCGTTTTTTCCAGATCAAGCTCAACCGAAATCGATTTTTCATTTGTTTGTTCTTGAACTGAACCGTTTACAACGTAGCCTATATACGCTTCCCTTTTTTGAAGATTAGCGAGCTCTGGCAATCCTGCGTCCTCTATTTGGGAGCGATAGCCATCTAGATGTTTTTCAGCCGAATCGTGTGCGACAATATATAAATCTTCTCCGGAAGCTAAGTGGCTTTTAAGCGCGCGTATAAAATTTTGGGCATCCTGTGCACTTCCATAGGTATCGTAGTTCGACACAACATATTTACCATCGGTAATATGAAGAATATTGAGCCCCCGTTTTACCTCGTGGGGTTTCCAGCCGGTAAACACCCTGCTTATTCCATAGCCAGTATAGTGGCCATATCCAGTGCTTCGTAAGAATATTTTTGTACTGTCTAGGTCTTTTCCAGGCTGAAGTATATTCCAAGTTTCTGAAATGGCCAACTCCTCTGCCTTAAATGAAATTTCACCCACATTCGCCTTTGCGATACCAATGTCTGAAGGCGATTGGAATACGCCGAAAAGGGAATCAGATTTTGCCGAGAACACCAGGCGAGGAGTTTCCTTTTTTTCGAATATTTTTGCTAATTCTTCCTCTGTATAACCACTGGCTATTAATGGATTATCCTTGCGGTTAGGTAAAATGGAATCTATCCGCAGCAATCGCATATCGTCACTGAACTCCAACGTATAAAAAATGTTTTCACTGAATCCAGAAACAGTGGTACTGTAATCGTGCTTTAAAGAATTGATAGCAAGACTCCCATCATTATTTTTTATCAATGTAAAACCATCGGCTAGCGAAGTGCGCTTTAGCGAGGCCTCGTTCAAGGCGAGCAGGTTTTTTTTCTGTTTCCGCAGAAAGGACTCCTTGTTTTCACCAGCAACAAAATCTGTCAAGAAGGTTGCGTTGGTTTCAATCCCTGCCCCATTGACGATCATTTTGGGAATATCAATTTGCATAATAGGATGCTGCACGCCTTTCAGCACTGTTTCTTCTTCCGCGTTGGAAATGAAATATAGACCCCGCTTGTTCTTGAATTTGTCGATGACCTTAGACTGTTGCTTCATCAAGGTATGATCTGGAAAAATGAACACGGCGGTATTCTCCAGCAAGTTTTCCTTTTCCAGGAAATCGAGAAGATTATTGATATAATAATCTACCGCAGTGGTCATAAACTCAAGGTTTGAATCTTGCGGTGGTAAAACTTGGGCCATTCGGCTATCATAAACCCCGTCTGGATAATGTCCAGAGATGGTTGATAAAAAGATGGCAAAGCGCTCACCATTTTCCTTATGGGCAAAGATTTCCTTTTTGGCCTCCTCAAACAGATCTTTGTCGTGCAGCCCCCAGTTAATTTTGGGATACTTGGTAGGAAAATCTTTTTCAGATTTCACATCGAAGTTCAACGTTTCTAGCATATCTGCGATTCCAGAAAACTCCTTATTCCCCAAAAGATACGTGTTGGAATAGCCCGCTTTTCGTAATATGCTTCCCAAATTAACGCCGAGGTACTCGCTAGAGTTTTGAAAAATTTCATTTCCTTCCGATTTGAAATAGGCTGGCATTCCGGTCATTACAGTGTACATAGAACCCGTTGTCCATTGGCTTCCATCGCTCTGTAGCATAGGGAGGTACGTATGCTTATTTGCAAAAGCCCGAAGGTTGGGGGTTAAATGCTCTAATGGCGGTTCAAGAAAACCGCGCTCCAAAGATTCCAAAGACAGTACGATAATATTTTTACCGGGGTTGGCGGTAATGTCGTAAGATGTGCTATAAGCCTGAGAATCAATTCCCAAATCGGTCAAGGCTTGCTCAAAACCTTTGTCGCGAGCCGTCTTTAAATCGACTATATTATATATATTGGCAAGGACGCCATTAGGCAACCCCATCAAAACCATAGCCGCTATTACCGATACAGCCAAGGCCCGAAACGAAACATTTCGATTACGCAACCAACGGCTTAGTATATATATGCCGGGTGCAATGAGCAAGTACATAAGTGTATAAGAAATAATTTCCGTCAAAAAAAAGTCACGAACCGCCAATACCGTGTCAATGCGTAAGTGTTCGTAAAATTTATAATCGATTAACGCCCCGCCCATATTGATTGAAACCAATTGTAACGTTATAAACAAAGCCGTAACGGATGCGATGACGACCGAAGCGATCCTATTTCTGAAAAGGCAGCATGTGAGGACAGTAAAGAAGAAGAGAACAATAATTTGAAAATAAGCGTACATGGATTGTTAATCTTAAGTTAACCTAAAAGTAACGCAAATATAAAAAAGTATAGTTCGCGACACCCAATTGGACATCGGAAATATACTTTTTCATAAAGCAAAACGCTCTCTAGGATTTATTTTCCTTCCTTGATAGATGAAGAATCTAAAATGAAAAGACCAGGGAAAACGAGTTTTCTCCCTTAAAGATTATTTAGAGTTGCCTCTAAAGTTCTAGATTACGCATCAATATTCGCATACTTTGCGTTCTTCTCGATAAATTCGCGTCTAGGAGGAACCTCATCGCCCATAAGCATAGAGAAAATCCTATCAGCCTCGGTACCGTTATCAATAGATACTTGGCGCAGCGTACGGAATTCTGGATTCATGGTGGTATCCCAAAGTTGCTCGGCATTCATTTCACCCAAACCTTTGTAACGCTGAATGCTGGCTCCACCGCCAAATTCCTGATTGATACGATCCCTCTCTTGGTCGTTCCAGGCATAGGCCGTTTTCTTACCCTTTTTAACCAAATAAAGGGGTGGTGTCGCTATGTAAACGTGACCAGCCTCAATAAGATCTTTCATATATCGGAAGAAGAAGGTAAGAATCAAGGTGGCGATGTGGCTTCCGTCCACATCAGCATCACACATAATGACGATTTTATGGTAGCGCAATTTTTCCAAATTGAGCGCCTTACTGTCCTCTTCGGTACCAATCGTCACTCCAAGGGCAGTGAAAATGTTCCTAATTTCCTCATTTTCGAATACCTTGTGCGACATGGCCTTTTCTACATTCAAAATCTTCCCTCGAAGCGGCAAAATGGCCTGGAAATTACGATCACGGCCTTGTTTGGCAGTACCGCCCGCCGAGTCTCCCTCTACCAGAAATACCTCACATTTGGCAGGATCCTGCTCAGAGCAGTCGCTCAATTTCCCAGGGAGCCCGCCCCCGCTCATAACGGTCTTGCGCTGCACCATCTCACGGGCCTTACGCGCCGCGTGCCGCGCCTGTGCAGCCAAGATTACTTTTTGTACAATAGTACGGGCATCGTTCGGATTTTCCTCGAGGTAATTTTCAAGCATTTCAGAAACTGCCTGACTTACGGCGGCAGATACCTCACGGTTGCCCAACTTGGTCTTGGTTTGTCCTTCAAACTGGGGTTCGGCGACCTTGACCGAAACAATAGCGGTAAGGCCCTCCCTAAAATCGTCGCCAGAAATGTCGAACTTCAGTTTGTCGAGCATCCCGCTCGCATCGGCGTATTTCTTCAAGGTAGTGGTCAACCCCCTTCGAAAGCCCGTTAGGTGGGTTCCGCCCTCGTGGGTGTTGATATTATTGACGTACGAATGCAAGTTCTCATTGAACGATGTATTGTACACCATCGCTACCTCTACGGGAATGTCGTTCTTTTCACCTTCCATGGAAATAACCTCCTTGATGATGGGTTCTCTCGTTTGGTCGAGGAACTTGATAAATTCCTTTAGCCCCTCCTCACTATGGAAGGTCTCCCCTACATACTCACCGTTATCCTCAGTATTGCGCTTATCGGTAATGCTAATCGTCAATCCCTTATTCAAAAATGCCAATTCCCGCATTCGGCTGGCTAGTGTATCGTAATTGAACTGAAGGGTTTGCTGAAAAATCTCAGGATCGGGCTTAAAGGTTACGATGGTACCGCGATAATCGGTCTCGCCCACCGATTTTACCGGATAACGCGTTTTACCGCGCTCGTATTCTTGTTCCCATATCTTGCCGTCTCGATGTACGGTAGCCTTTAAATGTTCTGAAAGGGCATTTACGACCGAAACACCAACACCGTGCAAACCACCGGAAACCTTATAAGAATCCTTATCGAATTTTCCTCCGGCACCAATCTTGGTCATCACCACTTCCAAGGCCGAAACCCCCTCTTTTTTATGCAGGTCTACGGGAATACCCCTACCATTGTCCTTAACGGTTACAGAATTGTCTTCATTGATCCAAACCTCGATAGTATCACAATGGCCCGCCAACGCCTCATCGATGGAATTGTCCACCACTTCGTACACCAAATGGTGAAGACCGCGAACCCCCACGTCGCCGATGTACATCGACGGACGCTTGCGCACGTGTTCCATACCTTCCAGCGCCTGGATGCTATCGGCACCATATACCTTAATTTCTTTTTCGTCCTTCATAAAAATAGATTGTTTTTCGAACAAATTCGTAACGAACAAATATAACAAAACCCCCTACAAAATAAAGGGTTTCGGCAATTGTAAGCCGTGAAGTTATTAACAAATACCTGTGAAAAAAGGGAGTATAAAACCCGCATCGAACCTTAACAGGCAAAAAGCCATTTGACGTCCAAATAAATAGTGAATTTCACAGCAATCAATCTCAGGGAATCGCAAAAATCGAGTATCTTTAACGTTAAAAAACCTTTCTTATGAAAAAATCAATTGCATTTACCATTACATTGAGCGCGATGCTGCTAACCTTTACCGTTATGGGCCAAAAATTCTCCGATCTAGACAAAAGCCCTATGGATGCGGCCGCATATCCGTCTGATTACCGCAATAGCGATAAATTAATCAGGATAATTTACAGCAGACCGCAGCTGAAGGACCGTGAACTTGAAACCCTGGCCCCGCACGGAAAAGTGTGGAGAACCGGTGCCAACGAAGCGCCCGAGCTCACCCTTTACACCGATATGAAATTGGGGGACGAACGGCTTAGCGAAGGCACGTATAGCTTGTACACCATCCCTGGAAAGGACGAGTGGACCATTATCATCAATGCCAACCTCAATACTTGGGGCTCCTATTTTTATGAGGAGGAGCAGGATATCGTTCGTATAACCGTACCCGCCAGAACAGCCGATGAATCGCTGGAAGCTTTTTCCATTGTTTTCGAGGAGAGCGACAGCGGTGTCGATATGCATTTGGGCTGGGGCAGCCAACGCGTCACGGTCCCCTTTCAAAAAATATAACCTACTTACCAAAAAAGGCTGCCAATGGCAGCCTTTTTTATGTAGTTCAACTAGGGAATGTTTAAGTATTTGTGGGTTTGTAAGGAAACCTTCCATTTTGGGTTCGCCATAACGTAGTCCACAATCAGGGGAATCATTTTCTCGCGAACGCTCCATTCCGGCTGCAAGTATAAAATACAGTCGCCAGAAACCTTGGCGGCCTGTTCTTCCGCAAATTGGAAATCGCTCTTGTTGTACACAATCATTTTTAACTCGTTGGCAAGCGGATAGATTTCAGGCTGTGGCAGCTTCACTTTCTTGGGAGAAAGACAAATCCAGTCCCACGCACCGGTAAGCGCATAGGCGCCCGAGGTTTCAATGTGTATTTTAGCTCCTTTTTCCTTTAAGCGCGAGGTCAAGGGTTGCATATCCCACGTTAGGGGCTCGCCTCCCGTAACCACCACCGTATCGCTGTACTGCAAAGCCATTTCTACAATGCTCTCGACGTCGGTAGGCGGATGTAGCTCGGCGTTCCAACTTTCCTTGACATCACACCAATGGCAACCCACATCGCAACCGCCAATACGTATAAAATAGGCAGCTGTTCCCTTGTGGAAGCCTTCGCCCTGTATTGTATAGAACGCTTCCATAAGCGGCAACATCTCGCCGGTGTCGACCAAGGTTTGGATCTCTTCTCGCATAGGCGGCAAAAGTACGATTTATAGTTGGCAGCGGGAAGAAAAGTCGCCACTTTTACTTAGTATGGCGCGTGTTTGCGGGAGCTACCGCGACTACTTCAATTTCAATCTTGGCACCTAGCGCAAGCGCCTGCACCGCAAAGGTGGTTCGCGCGGGCTTATGTGGCATATACGCAACATACACCTCGTTAAACGCAGCGAAATTTGAAATGTCGTCCAAAATTACCGTTGTCTTCACAACGTGCTCCAATTTTAAGGAATGCTGCTCGAGCACATCCTTAATGTTGTTGAGGACCTGTTCGGTTTCGGCAGAGATGCCACCTTCCACGACCGTTCGCGTAGCATGGTCCATCCCTATTTGACCCGATAAGAAGTATATATTTCCAACCTGCACTACATCGCTAAACGGCGCCGCTTTTTTCTTGGGTTCGTGCGATTCGTGAAATTGCACCACAGGACTTGCTTCTTCGGATGTTTCGACAGCGTCCTTTTTTTCAGGCTGAGTGATGCAACTGCTACTAATTCCCGAAAGAAGGAGCAAAAAGCATCCTTTTACCGAGAATATTTTCACCTTATCGAAAAACGGGTAGTTCATTGCGTTCCAATACATTTCGCGTAGTAAGTTTACGCAAAATTTGGGAAACGACCTCGGCCGCTTTCCATAAAAACCCCAAAAAAATGTTTGCAAAATACCTAGTCCTCCTTGGTATCCTACTTACGTGTACCACAACTTTCGCACAAGTAGGCATTGGCACAACCAGCCCCCACCCATCTTCAGTTTTGGATATAAGCACTACCGACAAGGGCTTACTTATTCCCAGGCTTACAACGGCACAGCGCAACGCGATTAGCAATCCGGCAAACGGACTTATGATTTACAATACCGATGCCAATGCGTTTCAATTTAATACAACTGCCAGTGGTTCGCCGCAGTGGGAAGTCTTAACGGCTACGAGCACTTCCACGGGGCAACCGGGAGATTCGGTAAAATACACCAATACAGACACCACCACCGACATCAATCCTGCCACGGCCATCGATTTACCAATTTTTGGAAGTGTGCAATGGAACGATAATAGCACGCTATATTCTGTATCTGGCAATCGCCTCACCGTTTCGGAAGCTGGCAGGTTCCATATTATTGCCAATGTTTCGATACAGGATAACGCCAATAATTCCCGAAATGCCCCCGAAATTAGGATTGCCGTGAATGGAACAGCCATAGGTTCCTACGGGGGTACCGGTTATATGCGCGATGCCAACAACCACGATACCGCATCGCTGCACCTCAACGAGGTACTCCAGCTTAACGCCAATGATGTTGTGACCATCCAAACGCAGCAATCGGCGAATAATGGAACGGTCCTTATGCGCAGCGCTGGTACGTCAACTTTCTACATCGAAAAAAAGCGATAGCATCCTTCCAGATCGTTTGCTTTTTTATTTTCTGAATTTGCCGCTATCGCTTATTGGTCGATAAATAGTATTTTTATCAAAAATTTTACGATGGCAGGACAAGCGGATTTTTTTGAGCATATACAAGAAGGATATGCTACCAAGGGTGACGCCATTACGCTTGGGGCGGCAATGCTACAAGGGGAGACCGTCACCAATGCGCTGGTAACACTACCGCTGAAAACCTTGAACCGACACGGCCTTATCGCTGGTGCCACGGGTACGGGAAAGACCAAAACGCTTCAGATTCTGGCAGAAAACCTTTCGGAAAAAGGCATTCCTGTCTTACTTATGGATATGAAAGGCGATTTAAGCGGCATCGCAAAACCTAGTGCGGGCCACCCAAAAATTGACGAACGACATAAGCAGATTGGGATTCCCTTCACTCCAAAAAAATTTCCAGTGGAAATTTTAACCCTCTCTGAACAGAAAGGGGTTAGGCTACGTGCCACGGTAAGTGAATTCGGACCCGTTTTGCTGTCACGCATACTGGATGTGAGCGATACCCAAGCGGGCATTATTTCAGTTATTTTCAAATATTGCGATGATCACAAATTGCCGTTGCTGGATCTCAAGGATTTCAAAAAGATGTTACACTATGCCACCAATGAGGGCAAAGAGGCATTTTCAGAGGCATACGGCAGAATTTCACCGGCTTCCACCGGTGCTATCTTACGGCGTGTGGTCGAGCTAGAACAGCAAGGGGGCGATTTGTTTTTCGGTGAAAAATCTTTCGATACGGACGACCTGCTTCGCATCGATGACCATGGTTATGGATACATCAACATTGTACGGCTTACCGATATCCAAGATCGCCCCAAATTGTTCTCTACCTTTATGCTGAGCCTGCTGGCTGAAATTTACACCACCTTCCCCGAGCAGGGCGATAGCGATAGGCCCGAACTGGTTATCTTTATAGACGAAGCGCACCTTATTTTCAACGAGGCGAGCGATGCACTGCTCGATCAAATTGAGAGCATCGTAAAACTGATACGATCGAAGGGCGTTGGACTCTATTTTGTCACCCAGAACCCCACCGATGTGCCCGATGCGGTGCTTAGCCAATTGGGACTGAAGGTGCAGCACGCTTTGCGCGCCTTCACGGCAAAGGACAGAAAGGCCATCAAGCTTACGGCCGAGAACTATCCTATTTCGGCATACTACAAAACCGATGAAGTGCTCACATCGCTGGGAATTGGCGAGGCGCTAGTGTCGGCACTAAATGAAAAGGGCATTCCCACGCCCTTGGCCGCGACCATGTTACGGGCCCCGATGAGCCGAATGGACATCTTGGAACCAGATGAATTGCAAGATGTTCTCGATGCTTCAAAATTAATCACAAAGTACAACGAGCAAATAGATCGTGAAAGTGCCTACGAGATGCTCAACGAAAAAATTGAAATAGCCGAAAAGGAAGAGGCACGGGAAAAGGCCGAACAGGAGAAGCGAGCGGTGAAACGAAGTGCATCGGGCCGTTCGCGCCGCAGTTCCAGAACACCCCAAAACCCATTTATAAAAGCATTGAGCAGCCCAACGGTAATACGAAGCGTTCTAGGCATACTCACCAAATTAATTCGATAAAACACGATAACCAATACTATGAAAAAGACCATTTTTTTAGGTGCTCTAGTGGCGCTCTTATTTGTGCAATGTGGCGATGACCAAGATCCCTTTCTTATTTCGCAGGGCCGTGTGGGCCACGTGAGCCAGACTACGCAGATGCGGCAAATCGATTCGCTTTTTGCGAACGACTCGATCGTGAGACTCAATCCGGTGAAAAATGCCCTGGGCACGCAAGGCGAAGTTGAAATCTACGAAAAGGGCGGCGAGTTGCTGTTGCTCCTGCAACCCGAACGCGAAGACGACCCCAACAGCACCATAAGTACCATACACGTATACGATAGCCGATACCAAACGGAAAAGGGATTGAACACAACCAGTACCTTTAAGGATGTGAAGGAAAACTACACCATAGCCGATATTGAAACCACGATTAGCTCGGTGGTACTGTTTCTGGAAGACAGCGATGTGTACCTTACCATCGACAAAAAACAACTGCCAGAAGACTTGCGGTACAACCCCAACATCGAGATTGAGGCAAACCAGATTCCCAACGAAGCCACAATAAAATATTTTATGGTGGGCTGGGATGCCGAGGATGCCCCCGATAACGAATAACTCGCAGCGAATACCCCTGTCAATATTTTGTTAAGCCCCAAGGTTTCTTGGGGCTTTTCCTATATTTTTAATCTGAAATGATGGGGAAAGCATCTTCATTAAAAAATAACCTAACAAACTAAGCATATGGCAGATGATAGAATAAAAAATGAAGACCAGTACGAAGAGCTGCGCGATAAGGGCTACAGCAAGGAGAAAGCCGCCCGAATAGCCAATACCGAGAATGCCGGTAAAAAAGGTGGTTCGTCACCACCCTATGAGGAATGGACCAAGAACGAGCTTTACGAACAGGCAAAAAATGCCGATATTGAAGGCCGTTCCAAGATGGACAAAGACGAACTTATAAAAGCACTGCGCGATAACAACCAATGACATTACAACCCTTTCACCTCGCCATTCCCGTTCATAACCTAGAGGAATGTCGAACCTTTTACCGTGACACCCTGGGCCTGGAAGAAGGCCGAAGCAGCGACCATTGGGTCGATTTCAATTTTTTTGGGCACCAATTGGTGATCCATTATAAGGAAAAGGAAACTACTGAAGCTGCGGGCTCCAATCCCGTTGATGGAAAGGATGTTCCGGTACCGCATTTTGGGGTGGTGCTCGATATGGACACCTTCTGGAAATTTTCAGAAAAACTAAAGAACAAAAACATTACCTTTATCATAGAACCGTACATACGGTTTAAGGGACAGGTGGGCGAACAGGCCACGATGTTCTTTAAGGATCCTTCGGGAAACGCCCTGGAGTTTAAGGCGTTCGAGAACGAAGACCAGCTTTTTGCCAAATAGTAGCTACCCATGAAATCCATTTCACCGCAGGTAATTAGGCAATTGTTCATTCTATTGCTCATTTTTTTACTTGGCGCCCTGATCTTTAAAGAATTGGTGCCCTATCTATCCGGGGTACTAGGTGCCTTTACCATCTATGTCCTAATGCGGGGCTGGATGAAAAAATTGGTGAATAAGAAAAAATGGCATCCCGACCTTGCTGCGGGCGTACTTATGCTGGCCTCCTTCGTGGGAATATTATTGCCCGTTACGGGCATTGTACTTATGCTGGGCGACAAAATAGGCAATGCTGTAGAGAATTCAGAAGAAGTTATACGGGCCCTAAAGGAGCAGCTCAATGAGGTGG
>CAZXDP010000021.1:0-37204 GCA_964639255.1 uncultured Flavobacteriaceae bacterium | reverse complement strand
GGTACTCGCGTACCGTTTCCGGCGAATTGTTCTTGGCGAAGCTATCGGGATCTTCTCCCTCAGGAAAGGTACAGATGCGCACGTTCATTCCCTGCTCGAGAATCAGGTCGATACCGCGTAGCGAGGCGCGAAGACCGGCGGCATCCCCATCAAAAAGCACCGTGATATTCTGTGTAAGTCTATTGATTAACCGTATTTGCTCTGGCGTAAGAGCGGTGCCCGAAGATGATACCACGTTTTCGATGCCCGTTTGGTGAAACTGGATCACATCGGTATAGCCCTCAACCAAATAGCAATTGTCTTCTTTTGCAATACTTTGCTTTGCGTGGTATATGCCATAGAGCACCTTGCTTTTGTGGTAGATATCGCTCTCTGGTGAATTGAGGTACTTGGCGGCTTTCTTTTCGTTAGAGAGAATGCGACCTCCAAAGCCCAGGGTGCGGCCGCTCATGCTCAAGATGGGAAACATGACGCGCCCCTTGAAGCGGTCGAATTGCTTTTCATCCTTTACGATGGTTAGCCCGGTTTTTTCAAGATACTCTAGAGAATAGCCTTTTTTAATGGCGTGGGCGGTGAACGCATCCCACAAATCTGGCGAATAGCCCAGCTCAAATTTTTCGATGGTGGCTTGGGTGAAGCCGCGTTCCTTAAGGTAACTTAGGCCAATGGCTTTGCCTTCCTCAGATTTAAGTAGCGTTCTATGAAAATAGTCCTTGGCAAACTCACTCACCAAATACAAACTCTCCCGTTCGTTTGCTTGCTCCTTTTGCTCGTCGGTCTGCTGGGTTTCCTCAATGGGAATACCGTACTTCTTGGCCAAATAACGTATGGCCTCGGGATAGGTAAAATGTTCGTGCTCCATCAAGAACGAGACCACATTCCCCCCTTTTCCGCTCGAAAAATCCTTCCAAATCTGTTTCACTGGAGAGACCATAAAGCTGGGCGTACGCTCATCGGAAAAAGGACTAAGTCCTTTAAAATTGCTTCCAGATTTTTTCAGCTGTACAAAATCCCCAATCACCTCTTCCACACGGGCGGTCTCAAAAACGGAATCGATAGTGGTTTTGGCGATCATGACTCTTCTGAAGTTAAAAACAAATATACTAAATAGAATTTGCCACGTTCATCGATGCCACGCAATTTACAACGGAAAAGTGCCCGCAAAGGGGCACTTTTTCAGTAGATAGAGTACGATATCTAATCCATATCAAAACGCAGTCCCAGCGAGATATTGCGTTGTTCCACGGGATTGTCCTTGAATATCGTATTAAGATCGTATTTAAGGTACAGTGCTGCTGTATCCCAACCAATATAGCCGCTTATTCCGTAAATGAAGTTGTTGGTGTTGTAGTTACCCTTCAATTTTTCCTTTACGTCCTCTCCGTCCTCTTCGTATTTCAGTTTTTGGCGAGCCCCCAATTTGAAACCAGCGTAACCGCCCACACCAACCTTGAGCTTGTTTTCTGTTGAATAGCGAAAATAGTTATCGCCTTCAATTTTTCGCGACGGCCCAAATTCGAAATGAACGGGAAACACGAGGTTGTCTATCCTAAACTTCGATTTGTCCAGATCGATCGGGAATTCCTGCAGTTCGGTTTGAGCTCCAGTATCTACATAATACCGGTTATCGGTAGGCTTCAAACCATTGAACTGAAAGGAAAATCCGTACTTCACACGAAGCCAGTTGCTATTGTCGAAGACCCTTGTTTTCCAAGCCCAACCCAATTCGGCGAAACGGCTCCCTCCAATCTTGAAATCGCTATCCTCTAGCGACTCGCCTTCGGTAATCACATTGTTGAACCCTACCGCAAGTACAAAATCACTGGTGGTTCGTTTGTCGTATTTTCGGGTTCTTACTTTCGGACCGATATAAAGAAACGATTCGTCATCATCGCCGTTTCCTAGGCTGATCTTAAAGCCTTTCTCATCATCGGCCTCATAAGCTTCCTTATTCCGTTCCAGCAACGCTATTTTGTTATCTATAATTGCCAAGCGGTTTTCAATATTAAGAGCTCGTTTTTCTGCTGCTTCCTGTTTAAGCTGTTCCGCCGTTTCCGAAGTTATGGTATTATTCTCCAGTTGGATGGTAATTTGCGCCACCTCTTCCCGCAGTGCCTCTTTTTCTTCCTGAACGATTTCCTCCCTAGCCGCAGAAAGGGTTTCAATTTCGCGTTCCACATCGGTTTGAGCTTGGGTTACGGCAAAACCCAGTAACCATACCGCGAGTGCGGTACAAAAAGTAGTTGTTTTCATGATGTTTGATTTTTCGTCCTTGGCACCGCCCTACCCCTGATTACGGGGAAGGTGGTGCAGGACTTGATTGATGAATGATTGTTTATTGATAATTTGAAAAATGACTTTAGTTATTTCGTTCTACGACGGCGGTTCGAATTTTCTGAAATCCTTCCCCTAGTGCCTCGAATACCTTGTCCCGAAAACTACGCTCAAGGTCTTCCTCAACAGCATCCAACAAGGCCATGGCATCTATTTTCGTTGAAGGTGCGCTTACCGAACGGCGCATCTCAATATCGCGCTGTGCGGCGATTAGCAAGGCATCTATCTCTTGGACGGTAACTTCCGTATGTTGTTCCCTCAAATGGTGTACCTGCTGTACCACTTCAGCAATTTTTTCTTGAATCATCGCTTCTTCTGTACTGTGAGGAACAGTTTGAATCGATTCGGCGGCTGCAAGTTTTTTATCTTCGGAAGGGATGCCCTTTGCATTTCTCGTTTTTGTTTCTGAAGCGATTGGGCCCCGCTCATTACCCGAGAGCGTAGTAGGACTGCCCGCCACCTTGCCATCCTTACGTTCCCCATCTTCTGAAGCGACCGGGACATTTCTTTTAAGCTCTTGATTCAAGTCAGGCCGATTTTCCTGTATTGTGGGGTTTTCCTCGGAAGATGAAACTACTTCCACACCGGCTGGGGCGCTATCTTTCCAAAATAATGACGTAACGATTAGTACCCCCACCAAGCTTGCCGCGGCTGCATACCAGTACCAAGAAGCACTTCGTTTCTTTACCTCGGGCGTTCCCAAGGCCGCATCGAGTTTCTCCCACGCTTGTGGCGAAGGTGCTAGCTCCCGCTCCTGTAGCTTTTCCCGAATGTGCTCTTCTAATTTAATGGGTGCCATAACCAAAGTTGTTTTCTGTTGAAATTTTTGCCTGAAGCATTTTGCGTGCTCGAAACAACTGCGATTTAGAGGTGCTTTCTGAAATTTGGAGCATCTCTGCAATTTCACTGTGCTTATACCCTTCTACTGCATAGAGAACGAAAACCGTTTTATATCCATCGGGGAGAGCGTCGATCCATTCTTGTATCACCTCTACTTCCAGTTCGGTTTCGATATAGGTGGTGTGGTCTAGGGAGTTCTCTAAAGAAGCCTCCGTATCGAACAACCCCTTTTTTTGCTTCCTTAGGTACGAAATAGACTCGTTTACCATAATTCGCCGTATCCACCCTTCAAAGCTTCCTTCAAACTTATAGGTTTCCAGATGGGTGAACACTTTTAGAAATCCTGCCAGCATCGCTTCCTCTGCTTGTTCTGGATGCTTGAGATACTGCCTGCACACGCTCAACATTTTTGGTGCGAACATTTGGTATAGCTCGTACTGGGCTTTTCGTTGTCCTTTTTTGGCCTTCTTTATAAGTCCAGAATAATTTTTATGTAAGGATACCAATTTCACGATTCGCGTTTGCGCTTTGCTTCTATTTACATAGACGCAGACTACCAGAGAATAGTTGTCTGGAATTTCAAAAAAAAATAGATTTTATTTTAATTACTGAATTTCAGTGTATTAAAATCTATTTTTTTCGATCTATCACATAGTTTACCATCAACTCCAAGGATGCCTTGTAGGTAGAATCTGGATACTTTTGAAGCAATTGCAACGCTTGTTGTTGGTATTCCTTCATTTTGGTGATCGCATAATCGAGTCCGCCGGTATCCTTGACAAAGTTGATGACTTCCTGCACCCGCTTTTTATCTTTGTTGTGGTTTTTAACCGAGTTGATCAACCACTTCCGGTCGGTATTGGAAGCTTGATTTAAGGAATAGATAAGCGGGAGGGTCATTTTCTGTTCCTTGATATCGATGCCCGTAGGCTTGCCAATTTTTTCCTCGCCGTAATCGAATAGGTCGTCCTTAATTTGGAAAGCGATGCCAATAAGCTCGCCAAACTTTTGCATTTCGGCCACTGTGGTGGCGGGAGCCTTTACAGATTGCGCACCCATAGCACAGCAGGCGGCGATAAGCGTGGCGGTTTTTTGACGAATGATATCAAAGTAGACTGCCTCGGTAATATCGAGCTTGCGGGCCTTTTCAATTTGGAGAAGCTCGCCCTCGCTCATTTCGCGCACCGCCACTGAGATGATCTTTAGCAAGTCGAAATCATCGTTATCTATGGAGAGCAAGAGTCCTTTAGAGAGCAAATAATCGCCTACGAGCACGGCAATTTTGTTTTTCCATAGGGCATTGATAGAGAAAAATCCGCGCCTGCGGTTGCTGTCGTCCACCACATCGTCATGCACCAGGGTAGCCGTATGGATAAGTTCGATTACCGAAGCCCCTCGATAGGTGCGCTCGTTTACATGGCCGTGGTTGGTCATTTTGGCAATAAGGAAGACGAACATAGGGCGCATTTGCTTGCCCTTGCGGTTTACCACATAATGGGTAATGCGATTTAAGAGGGCGACTTGTGAAGACATGGCCCCCGAAAATTTCTTTTCGAACAGCTCCATCTCGGTTTCGATGGGCAGTTTTATTTGGGAGACGATCTTCATTTATTGCTTCAAAAATAGATTAAAATCTCCAATTTAGTTTTGTATCAATTGAAATTACTATATTTGGGGTAATAATAAATTTTCAATCTAATATTATGAAAAAAATTACTTTCGCAGCGGCATTGGCGTTTGCCGCTCTAACCACAAACGCCCAGACGGAAATTTTCTTTGATGATTTCGAATCATACGACAATTTCATTATTGAAAATGTAGGGGATTGGACCCTTACCGATGTGGATGGGTTACCCACCTATGGTTTTACGGGAGTTACTTTCGATAACTCTGGATATGTCGGAGCTTATATCGTTTTCAACTCTACAGCTACCAACCCACCTCTTGAACCAGACCCAGATTCTGACTGGTCTGCATTTAGCGGTGAGAAGGCAATGACTTCTTTTGCAGCCGTACCTAGTGGAGGCCAAGGAAACGACGACTGGTTGATTTCTCCTGCCATAACGTTAGGAGCTTCTGGAAATCAATTGGAGTTTTGGGCAAAAGCAGCTACTACGGCTTATCCTAATGAAACTTTTAATGTTTTGATTTCTACTACAGACACAGATTTGGGTAGCTTCACATCAATTGGTGATGATCTTCTACCTCCAGCAGCTTCTTGGATAGATTTTGTTTTCGATCTTGATGCCTACGCAAATGAAACTGTTTATATAGCTATTAACCACGTTGGTTTTGACCAGTTTGGTTTCTTGGTAGACGATTTTAAAGTTACCGCCGATGTATTGGGTGTTGCTGATGCAGCCTTCAACAACTTCGACTATTTTGTGAACAATGGTACGCTTACGTTAAGCGCTAGCATAGCTATGGATAGCGTTGAGTTATACAACGTTTTGGGACAAGCTGTTGTTTCACAAGCATTGTCTAACACAAATGAGGCTGTAAACATTTCTAGCCTTTCGGCTGGCGTTTATATCGCCAAAGTTTCTATCGATGGTGCTACTAAGAGTTTCAAGATCGTTAAGAAATAAGTTTTTTATTGAATATTTAATTGAAAGCACCTATTTTAGGTGCTTTCTTTTTATCCTTTGATTATGAATTATTTCAAATCTTTATTCGTTATCTTCTCACTATCGCTGATGATGGTAGGTTGCCAGGACGATGATCTTGCCATAGCAAATAATTTAGACCCAGAGATAGAATTAAATATGGGTATTGATGTATATGTTGCTAGTAAGTTTGAAGAAGGTTATACTTTAGTTGCGCCGTTTAGTTCAAATAGCACCTATCTTGTGGACATGGAAGGATTCGTAGTAAAAAAATGGACATCCTCACATCGTGGACTTTCCGTTAAAATGTCGAAGGAAGGCGAGCTTTTTAGAACATACCGCATTCCCGAATCGAATTTCGCTTTTCCTGGTGCCACTGGAGGTATTGAAAAATTTGATTTCGACGGAAACCTAGTTTGGGATTGGCAGTATAGCACTGAGGATTATATTCTACACCACGATATAGTAGTACTTGATAATGGAAATATTCTGGCTTCAGTTTGGGATAAAAAAAATGAAGAGGAAGCTATAGAAAATGGAAGAAACCCCAGCCTTTTATTCAATCGCGAGGTGTGGCCAGATAGGATTATTGAAGTTGAGCCCCAGGGTAGTAACAGCGCAAGAATTGTATGGGAATGGAGCATTTGGGATCATTTGGTTCAAGATTATGACGAAACTAAACTAAATTATGGTAATGTAGCAGAAAATCCTCAACTAGTAGATATTAATTATACCATTGGCGATGCCAATTTCAATCACGTGAATTCTTTGTTCTACATTGAGCAATTTGATCAAATCATTTTTAGTACCCGACGCTTCAATGAATTTATGGTTATAGACCATTCCACTAGCACCGCCGAAGCTGCTTCGCATTCAGGCGGAAAGTATGGAAAAGGTGGCGATTTGCTCTATCGTTGGGGGAATCCTGCCGCCTATAAGGTAGCCGATGCCGAAAGCCAACGCTTATTTGGCCAACATGATGTCACCTTCGTACCTCAGGATATATCAAAAGGCGGTAATTTTTTAGTCTTCAACAATAACCGTTTTGACAACTTATCTTCGGTAGATGAACTCTTAATTCCAGTACAGCCAGATGGATCTTATCAACTGCTACCAGGCATCGACAATCATCCAGATGCGGTTGTTTGGACCTACACAAATAACGATATCTTTGCCGATCGAGTATCTGGTGCCAGACGCTTACCCAACGGAAATACACTTATAACTGAGGGAACCACAGGAACACTTTACGAAATCGACAATCAAAACACAATTGTTTGGCAATTTACCATACCATTGGAAGATAACGATGTGTTCAAATGCTTTCGCTATAGCATAGATGAACCTCCCTTCAACGGAAATAAGCTATCGCGTTTAGAAATTCCTATTGAATAGTTACAGCACGGTTCATCCCGTGCTTTTTTTATGCTTTATTGGCAAGTTGACCGCAAGCAGCATCGATATCCTTGCCCCGGCTTCGCCGTACAGTTACAGGTACCTTTTCACGCTCTAAAGCTAGGATGTAGGCCTCTACCGCCTCGTTGTCGGCCTGTTGAAAAGTTCCGTCATCAATTGGGTTGTACTCGATCAAGTTGACCTTGCAGGTTACGTGGCGAGTAAAGGTTACAAGAGCCTCTATATCCTTTTGGGAATCATTGATGTCTTTCCACACTACATACTCATACGTAATGCGGCGCTTGGTCTTTTCATACCAATAGACCAACGCCTCCCGCAAATCGGTCAAGGTAAAATTCTTGGCAAAGGGCATGATTTGCTCACGCGTTTCCTGTATCGCAGAGTGCAAGGAAACGGCAAGATTGAACTTCACCCCATCGTCTGCCAGTTTCTTAATCATCTTCGGGACACCAGAAGTAGAGAGGGTAATGCGCTTCGGGGATATGCCCAAACCTTCGGGAGATGTAATTTTTTCTATGGATGCGAGTACGTTTTTGTAGTTCATAAGCGGTTCGCCCATGCCCATAAAAACGATATTCGAGAGTGGCCGGTCGTGGTACAATCGACTTTCGCGATCTATGGCGACTACCTGATCGTAGATTTCATCGGGGTTGAGGTTTCGCATTCGCTTCAATCGGGCGGTAGCACAGAAGGTGCAATCTAAGCTACAACCCACTTGGGAAGATACGCAGGCCGTGGTTCGAGTTTCCGTAGGAATGAGCACCGATTCCACAATGAGCCCATCGTGAAGCTTAACCGCGTTTTTCACGGTACCATCGGCACTTTTCTGCAGGCTGTCCACCTCAATATGGTTGATGACAAAATGCTGTTGAAGCAAATCGCGTATCTCCTTGGAGAGGTTGGTCATTTCATCGAAGGTGTGCGCCCCTTTGTTCCAAAGCCATTCGTAGACCTGGGTACCGCGGAAGGACTTCTCTCCAATACCCGTAAAAAATTCTCGTAGTTCGGACTTCGATACGGCCCGTATGTCTTTCTTTTCTGAAACCATAGCGACTGCAAAAATAGTGTTTCCTAAAGAGTTAGAAGCACGGTTGGCAGTTTTTTAGGAAGGCAGTAGGGCGCAAAATATTAGCGGTATACCAGTATTTTTTTTGTAATCTGGGCATCGCTGTCAATATCGGAAAGCTGAAGAAAATACATACCATCCGTATAGGCCGATATATCTAGGGTATTCATGGTATTGCTTAAATTCCCGTGTTCCAGTACTTTGCCGGTAACATCGAAAAGCTGGTAGGAGAGGTTTGGGTATCTACCGTTCATGACGGTAAGCACATCCTGTACGGGATTCGGATAGATTTCAAGACTTCCTTCAAATTCAAAATCGGTAATGGTAAGGACGTTTTGCAAGGTAGGCAAGGTGGTTTGACCCGTACCGTTAGGATCGAGCCACTCTTTAAGTCGTTTTTGGGGTTGGGAACCTGCATTATAGGAAACACCCAAACGCCCGTAAATATCGTAGTCCCCATTGTTCTGTAAGCCGTCACAAAAAGAATTTCCGGCATATAACTGACCAATAATCTTACCCGCCTCATTGAACAAGGGTGAACCCGAAGATCCACTTTCGGTTGTTCCGATTTCCCATCCGTTACCGGTTCCTGCAGAGGCTCCGCCGATAAGCCAAACTTCGGTACCGTTGGCATTAATCTTTTCGGCACCGCTATCGTCCCGGCAGACCTTCATAATATCGCCATTGGGGTGGTGGATCCCTACTTCAAACTCTGGGTCGGTATCGGTTACATCCCAACCGGCAAAAGCTACATCCCAAGAGGAGGGAATGGCATTATATAGCTCTACCAAGGCAAAATCGCTTAAGCTATTATTGGCTCGAAGCTCCGCCCCGCTCATAGTGAAATTAGTCTCCAAATTTGCACTGGGTTCGTCGCTGCCACATACGGGGGAAGGGCTCATCCAGTTGAACCGCACGGACCAAAGCGAGGGATCACTGTATTCCAAACAATGGTTTGCCGTAAGTAGGAAAGGCCGTTTATCGCCTTCAGTATTGTTCACCAATGCGGCACTACAAAGATACCCGTTCCCCAAATTGAGAAGGGCGACGGCTTTTTTAACCACATCCTTCAGGGCATCAAAATCACTTCCAATGGTGCAATTAACATCGTAATTGCAATCGCCGGAATCATTTAGGCCCCGAGAATTTTCAACAAGGGCGTGCACTTTTCCCATTCGGTAACCATGGATGATGCTCCCAATTTCCAAGGTTGCATTTCTGGGGGTATTAGCGGGTTCGTAATATTCCAATAATACAGTTTCCCCGCTCACAAACCACGACCCCAAGCGGCCATCTGGCGTATTTTCGCGTGTGGTTAGCGGCCGTGATATATCGGAAAGATCTTTATTGTAGAATAACAGACGTGCGCCTTCCGGAAGGTATAGATCTTTAAAATTAAGACTAATATTTACAGCCTTGGGAGAGTTAATCTCCAATTGCCATAGTCGATCGCCGTAGGGTAACTCGGTCCAAATTCCAACTTCTTCCATATTTACAGAAACATCCCTTCGAATACCATAGCGCCACGGCATGCTCTTATCGAGATCGTTGACACTATCTTCCTTTTGAATAGCCAGTAAATCGAGCGGCGGTAATGAAATGGAAGGAATATTTGTAGAAAGTCGTAACGTTGTAGATACGGGAACAGCCTCCCCGTTTTGGGAAAAGGCAGGGTGCAATAAAAGTGCTGTAAAAAACAGAAGTAATGTTCCCCTCATACAATAACCGGTATAAATACCTAACAATCATACTAAAGTAACCTTTTATTTTGAGATTAGGAAATGCAAATAAAAAAACCCAATCGATTTGATTGGGTTTTTTTACTTGAAATATCGCTACTTACAGTATCAACATAGCGTCACCATAGGTATAAAAGCGGTATTTTTCCTTAACAGCTTCTGCATAAGCTTCCTTCACAAAATCGTGACCCGCAAAGGCAGAAATCATCATCAGTAAAGTCGATTTAGGGGTATGGAAGTTAGTCACCATACAATTTGCGATGCTAAAATCGTATGGAGGAAAGATGAACTTATTGGTCCAACCTATGAAGGGGTTCAACATATTGTTGGAAGACACAGAGCTTTCCAACGCCCGCATGGCGGTCGTACCCACGGCACATACTTTTCGCTTGTTCTTTATTCCAGAATTTATAATACGTGTGGCTTCTTCGGAAATAATCATTTCCTCACTGTCCATTTTATGCTTGGAGAGGTCTTCCACCTCTACAGGGCTAAAGGTGCCCAGGCCCACGTGAAGGGTAAGCTCTGCAAAGTTGATTCCCTTAATTTCCAATCGCTTCAACAAGTGTTTCGAGAAGTGGAGCCCGGCCGTAGGGGCTGCTACCGCACCTTCGTTCTTGGCGAAAATAGTTTGATACCTTTCGGCATCCTCAGGTTCAACTTCGCGCTTTATATATTTGGGAAGCGGGGTTTCGCCCAGTTCGCTCAACTTATTCCTAAATTCTTCATAGCTCCCGTCGAATAAGAAACGTAAGGTTCTACCTCGAGAGGTGGTGTTGTCTATTACCTCGGCCACCAACGATTCGTCATCGCCAAAATACAGTTTATTCCCAATTCTAATTTTACGGGCGGGATCTACCAAAACATCCCAAAGACGGGTTTCAGGATTCAGCTCGCGCAATAGGAACACCTCGATACGCGCCCCGGTCTTTTCCTTGTTTCCGAACAGTCTGGCAGGAAATACCTTGGTATTGTTGAGCACGAGCACATCGTCTTCCTCGAAATAATCTATCAAATCTTTGAACATCTTATGCTCTATGGTCTTTTCCTTTCGGTTGAGCACCATAAGTCGCGATTCGTCCCTATTGGGAGCGGGATATTCGGCCAACAATTCCTTCGGTAGGTCAAAATTAAAATTTGAGAGTTTCATCCCCATAGCATTTTACATTTTATCTTGAAAAAGGTGCAAATATACAATCTCGACATAGGGGTTGTCAAGTAATTAGACCATTATTATTGAAAAACCTTATTTTGAAAGTCGGTTGAAGGTATTTTATTGAAGATTTCAGAAAAAAAGACACAGTTATTGAATGTCTACCTGCATCCCGAGCTTTTCCATATCCTTCCAGAAAGTGGGGAACGATTTTGTAACAACCATAGGATCAAGAACAGAAATTGAATTCTTAAATGCCAAGGGAGCAAAGGCCATCGCCATTCTATGGTCGTTATATGTATGGATATGTTGATTGGGCAACCGCCTTGATACGGGTGCCAATTCTAACGAATCATCGCTAATCGAAACAGTTGCGCCCAATTTTTCCAGTTCATTCTGTAGTGCCAACAAGCGGTCGGTTTCCTTTATTTTTAGGGTATGTAGCCCCGTGAGCTTACAGCCAAGGCCAAGGCCAAAGCATGTAACGGCAATAGTTTGGGCAAGATCTGGCGTATCGGCCAAATGGAGCAGCAGATGCTCGGGCAAGGGGACCGCTTTTTTCATCAAACGCAATTCTCCTTCACTTGGAAAAAATTCGCTCATAACCCCTAATTTTTCGAAGATGGAGGCAACTTTGGCATCGCCTTGTACGCTATTTTCCCGGTAATACTTTAATGTGATCTTGGCATTTTTTCTATCGCAGAGCGCCAAAGCGCTATAAAAATAGGAGGCCGAACTCCAGTCGGACTCCACGTGTACCTCTACCGGTTTTAAGGTGGCCGCTGGGAGTATCTCTATGGTATCTTCAGAAAAACTGCCCCATATTCCAATGCGGTGCAACAAGGACAACGTCATTTGTATATAGGGCGCTGAGGTAACCGAGCCTTTAAGTTGCAAGGACAAACCATTAGGTAGTGCTGGAGCAATGAGCATAAGTGCCGAGATAAACTGACTGCTCACATTGGCCTGCAAGGCGATGGTATTTTTGGTTAATACCGATCCTGAAATAGACAGGGGCGGATATCCTTCTCTACCCACATAGGTTATATGGGCGCCCAGTTGGCGCAGCGCATCGACCAATATGCCAATAGGTCGTTCTTGCATACGCTCGCTTCCCGTAAGCAGCACTTCCTTAGAGGGCTGCATAGCAAAATAGGCAGTTAAAAAGCGCATCGCCGTCCCGGCGTGATGCACATCTACCACTTCAGTAGATTTGGAAAGGCCTTTTCTTAAAAAAAGGGTGTCGTCGCTTTCTGACAGATTTTTTATGGTGATAGTCGGAAACAGTGCCTGAAGAATGAGCAATCGGTTCGACTCACTTTTGGAACCGGTAACTTCAATAGTAGGTGCGGCGCTGAATGGCTCATTTACGGATAGGTGTGCGACCATTGATTATCGGTTGTTGTCCTTTAGCTTCGATCTAAATTTTCCGAAGGAAACAATAAATCCGTATAAAAATCCCGCCAAGAGAATGCCGCCTCCAAACAACAACGGATCCTGACGTGAAAAAAATGCCAGTGAAAATCCTTCGATCGCCCATTTAATCAAAACGAAAAGAAGTACAAACGCCAAGGCGAGCGATAGCACCGAGCGCCAAAATCCGGGATATGACAGCACTGCCTTGAACATTACTTCAGTTTTTCGTTAGTGTGGTGACGATCGTGGTCACGTTTTGTTTTTAGTGCGAGCTTTTGTTGGAAGGAAGCCTCCAGGTCTACTCCGGTTTGATTGGCCAAACACAGTACCACGAACACTACATCGGCCAGTTCTTCACCCAAATCCTTTTCGCGGTCGCTGTCCTTTTCGCTCTGTTCGCCATAGCGCCTGGCAATAATGCGCGCTACCTCGCCTACCTCTTCGGTAAGTTGTGCCATATTGGTAAGCTCGTTGAAATAGCGAACACCGTGCTCCTGAATCCAAGCATCGACAGCAGCTTGGGCATTTTTAATATTCATGACTTAGACCTTTGTTAGCACCACCTTTTCATTTTCCTTTTCCACAATTTGCGAAAATAATGCCTTGATGTATTGATAGTCTTCAGGCAGGATAATGGGTGCGTTTAGCTCCAAAGTTACTGAAAGTTGAATTGCCTGAGCGCCCGTATCCTGTAAAATATACGAATAACTGCCCATGTTGTTCGCCAAGTTTGCCTTGATACTCTCAGGTAACGATGTAACCGTATATCCCTCTGGATATTTGATATTAATTACGTATTTATGGGATTTGGGATATTCAAAGAAAATAGGATACGCCCTGTTATCTGATTTAAACGGATTTTCCTTCGTGGCAAAAAAGAGCATAGGCGACAGGTACAACTCGTTCCCAATTTGCTCTGCCAAAAGGTTCGAGGTGGCTGCATAACGCAACGTAATATTGGGATCTAAATTTTCTACATTTGTCGCTTCAAAATCGATAATTGTTAGATCTTCAGCAGTATTTTGAATGCCTTGTGCCCTTTCGGAATTGGGAACATTGTTGTATTTATTTCGGTATCCATGGGCAAAATGGCCATTGAGCCGTTCCCTAACGTTAGTTTCCAACGAATTTCCCTTTATTTCGGCTTGGGCATACACCACATCTTCTGAGGTATATCCTGGATACAGGCCTACCCAATTCGAAGTGCCATCTGCACGAATCAACCTACCTTGCCAGTTCATCGCCCTGCGTGGCAGCAAATTAACATTAGAATACGAATCGGTTGCATCCATAAGGTACATTTGTCCGTTATGTAGTACAGAGGCTATTACATAGTTGAAACCTTTACGGGTAGGGTATACGGGAATACCGTTATCTACCGTGCTTACCAATACCGGGTTTGCCTCTAGACCGGCAGACCGCAACATCCCTACGAGCATCAAGTTAATATCGGCCGTGTTACCTTCGCCCGTATTGTAGGCACTCTTAACACCATTTTGCGCATAATATCCAGTATAACCGTTCCACGCAACCTTCGTTTTTACAAAAGTTAGTAAAGAACCCATAATTTCTTCTGGAGAGGATGCATTAGCAAGAATTGGTGCAAGGTCCTCTTCGTAATAATTGGTTTTTTCTATTTGATTTACAAAATCACTGTTTTTGTAGATACTTTCGGTTACGGCCTCCCAATCGGTAGAGAGATATTCATCGGGAACTCCGTTGGGATCATTGATATATGCCAATTCCCAAATGGACCGGGCTTGGTAATTTTTTAGGTTATCTACATACGACTCCTTAGGCAGAGGTGGAATATTGCTCTCCTCCAAGCTATAGATATCCTCTTTATAGCTCACATTTCTATCCTGCGCACTGCGACTATTGCCAAAATTTCCCTGAACATAATCTACCGTCCCTACACCAGAACGACCTCGCAAGGTGATTTTCTTCTCGCCGCTATTTTTTTCAAAGGTGTACGAAAGGATAGCTTGGGGATTCCCATAGTTTTTATAAACGAAATACTCCGGTACGGTAATCTCGACCACTTCTTTGTCGATGGGGATGGTATATTGAAGTTCAATATCTTCTAGCGCCAAGAACGGAGAGGACACTTTGTACTCATATTCGATAACCGAACCCGATTGCAGGGCTGGCATGGTAAATTCATTAAAGCGTAAGAAATTGCTAGCCTTCTTTTCAAAGATATTATCCTTATCTAATTTGGTTTTCTCTATATCGCCATCCTGGAGGTTATAGGTATATGCTTTAAGAGACACGAGATCCTCTTTTTTATTGGAAGAATTATAGAGCGGAATGGTTTTGCTACCCCATTCGAAACCTTGTGGATTATAGATTTTGATACGTTCAAAAACTTCGGTGTATACTGTAAAGCCGTCTCCCTGACTAAAATCATAATAAGTTTTATACTCCCGATACAGCACCGCTGCATCTGCATCGGGATAACTGGAATGTTGCTGTTGAGATAATTCTTCTTCTGAAACTCGACCAAATTTATAATTTTGGGAAAGTACCACGAAGGACAAGAGCATAAACAGAGGAAGGTGTAATTTTTTGAGCATGTTGAATATGTGATTTTAAATTTTGGTAAGCACTATTTTCGATTTTGAAATATTGGTGTACTCAATAAAGAGCGATTTAAGAGCCTCGTAATGGCTGGCGGGCAATAAATGCTCCTTTACATGGATAGCCAAGGAAACTTGAACCGAATTGCCGCGCTGCATCGTATCGAACTTTAGCGATGCTACATTGTCTTGAATAGCTATATTCTTGGCTTCAGGAAGGCTTTCTACCCTATATCCTTCGGGTATTTCGTAATTGATGATAAAATTTTCGAGGTAGGGCTTTTCCAGGTCAATGGGATAAAGACGACCGGTTTCATTATACTCGTTTTCTTTTTTCCCTAGATAAAGCAAAGGTTCAAAATAAATATCACTGCCAATCTGTTCTAAATAATCTGCGTACTTAAAGTCATAACTTATTGTAATGGGTTTTTCGGGATCAGCCACGTCTTTCTTCTCAAGATTTTCTATCGATAGCAAGTTTATTGTTTCGAGATCAGTTTCGTGCTTGTTCTCGATAGTATTCTCATAACGCTCTCGATATTCCAATGCGAAATAATCTGTAATTCGTTGCTGTACTTTACCTACTATGGCGCCCTCTTCAAGATTTAGAACGGCATTGACCATTTCAATATTTTTCGATGATTCTTTCAAGGTAATGGGGTAATTTACCGAGGCGCCGTCTGGATACACAATAAACCCATTCCCATTTACATATTCTAGCGGGATTTGCCCGAACGATGCATTTTTTTGAGATGCATCTAGCAAATAGGTCTCACCATTTAGTTCTAGGGCACAGATAACTGAATTGAAAGAACGGAGGCTGGGGTAAAAAGCCCAACCATTCCATTTAGAAGATACCAACATAGGATTCGCGGCTAAGCCTAGCGAACGAAGGGCATGCACATATAAAAGGTTAATATCGCCAGTAGTGCCGACTTTTTCTTGATAAGCTTTCCGAATGCTCTCACTACCTTTATTGTAATACTGATTCCAAACCATGACTTCTTTTAGATGCCGATCTACTTTTTTTGCAATAGTTAATGGATCCTCATCGCCCGCTATAAGTTCTTTTAAGTCTTTTCCATACAAACTCTTAGGTTTGCTAAATTGTCGGCCTAGCGTTTCCGATTCGTTGAACATCTTAGCGACGTAAGCCCACGATTTTTCATACTGTACATAAAATTCAATCCATATTCTACCCCTATGATTATTAATATTGCCAACGAATTTTTCCTTTCTTAAAGGCGGCACATCGGTACCTAAGAAAAGACTTCCATAGTCTAAATCAATTCGGCGAATGGGTAACTGCACGTAAGGATTATCTCTAATCACCATGGCTGTTTCGTAGGGGTTCTTAATTTCCATTCGCAATTGTTTAATAGGAAGATTTGCCTGGGTAAAAAGCGAATAGAGTCCAATTAAAGGCACTTTATACCGAATTTCCAAAATCGAGCCCTCGCGTACATTCGGAAAGGAAATTTTATGCTCGACTTCATTTTTATTAACCACATGCTCATAAACATTCTTGTTCTCCACTTCGGTAATTATAACTTCGCCATCTTCAAGGTTATAAGTGCGAGCGTCTATGGCCCTAGCATCTTCAAAATAAATCGTCCAATCGGAATATTCAAATCCTTCCGATGTAAAGATTTTAACGCGTTCGTGCACCTCTAAAACCTTTCCATAGTTGAAATCGATATTGCGGTAAAGGATTACCGCGTGCTGTTCTGGGAATACAGGATCTTGTTTTTGCTCTAAATCGGCTACCGACACCTCCCCAAAAGTCACTTCTTGGGAAAATCCCGCCGCAGTGGCCGCCAAGCAGCACAGTAGCACCGCAATTTTTTTTATATGCTTCATTATTTGCTCAATACAATTTTAGACTTATCATTTTTTACCACTTCCCTTAGAAAAGCTACATACTCGGGATAATCTTCCTTCGGAAAGGTCCCCGAGTGTAGTACAAGCGATCGTTTATATAGTAATGTAGTACCATCCTGCACCTCAATAGTAGCGGTGTATTCCCCAAATTTCGATTTTGTCTCAATAGGATCAAAAAGAGATGCCACGGTTAGGTCCTGCGGCAATTCGATTGCAATTTGGTTCTGGTAGGTCATACCTCGCCGCACCTCGATGGGCTGCTTGCGACTGCCGGTAATTTCTGGAATAAACGTAAACCGGTTAAACACATTGGGATTTAACAACACCCGGTTACCCGCCTTAGAAGTATAATTGTTAAATGCCACAGTAAGTTTTTCTGAAAAGGTAACGCCATCCTTATCATTTTCGAAGGCGATTTTATCGAGAGTAAGATTGTTTAGGTGGCTCCACGTCTCTTTATAATAGCGCACGATATCGTCCTGTTTTTCCTTTTCCAGAAAATACTTGTACTGATATTGAAGTCCTTCGGAAATTTCCTCTACGCTTCCTGAAAGATTCAAATCGCTGCCAAGTTGCAACTTAGCTTGCAATGTCCTAAGATTTTCTTGGGTGGTATATTTGTGGGTGCTCACTATTTTTCCCCCTTGGGGCGTAATCATAAGCGCTTTCCGGTTATCGGTATGGGTGCCCAGGTAATTGAAGGGAACCTGCTGGTTGGTACATTCCAGAAAGAGCATTTCATCTTCCATAGGTACTGATAAAATAACATGGTTCCCCTGAAGGGCCACAAAATCTTCGTCGATATCACGGCCGTTCTCGCCAGCATTGACAATGGTATAGTACGAATCGATTCCCTGAGATTTCAGCAAAGCCATGGTGTAATTGGTAAGGCCCTTGCAATCGCCGTAGCTAAGTTCATCAACCTCCTTGGCCGCTACTGGTTGCCAGCCACCAATACCTATTTGTACGCTTATGTACCGCGTACGATCCTGCATATACTGGTAGATAGCCTTTACCTTTTCACGCGTATCACTCACCCCCGCCACCAATTGGGATATGTTTTGAACCGTTTGCGGCGGTAGTTCGTCTCTACCATTGAGCAACTGACTCTGCTGCCAACTCGCGAAATCATCCCAAGTATGGACTTGGGCCTCCTTGCCAGCCAACTCAAATCTTTTCGGGGCGATCTTAACCATGGGTGTGAACGCTGTGTAATAAGGGCTTAGGTATTCATCCGTAATTGCGGGAATGGCCCCGACCTTATAAGAAAGTCCCGATGCCGTTTCTTTCTTTTCTACACCAAAATTCTCAAGATTATATTCCTTTATTTCCAAAGAAATATTCTTCGGATTTTTAAGATGGTATTCAGATTGTTGCGTACTTCCGTAGTAAAAGGGAATTGGCAGGAACTGAGGCAGCAAGGCCGTAGAAGTGGTCCTGTAATGGGTTTTTATCTCATAGGTAAAGGGATAAGGAGGCAAGGTGAAATCAAGTTTCAACTCCCTATTATCATTGTACAAATCCCCGCCCGAAGCGCTCACATCCTGAAAATCCTTTTTCTTGAATTTCTTGATTTCCTTCCCGTTTTTATCGTAGAGAAATACTTCGACATCTTTAATTTTTAGATAATCGTCGTAGGGCACCGAAGTATTCATCGCCCGCAAACCCAATTTGTTCAAAATGGTCACTGCCGAATGCGATAGCACGGTCATATCATCAAAATCGTGAAGTTCCACTTCCATTTTATCGGTACGAAAAACCGCGTGCGACTTTTCTTCGAGGGCACTAGGAATATCCTTAACAGAATAGGATTGGGCTTGGAGGAAAAATGGAGCAGTTAAAACAAAGAATGCCCACAAGCGTATGTAACTCATAAGTAACAATCAATAAATGGGGAAAGAATTTTGGGCAATATAAAAAAATTATTCTTTATTTTTCGTATCGATAAAAATTGTTACGGGGCCGTAATTGATTAAACTGACATCCATCATAGCGCCAAAGCTGCCCGTAGCCACTTTCTTGCCCAAATCCCTTTCCAGCTGATCCACAAATTGCCCGTACAATGGAACGGCAGTCTCGGGCCTAGCGGCCTTCATAAACGAGGGTCTGTTGCCTTTTTTGGTGCTTGCGTGCAAGGTAAACTGGCTTACCACCAAGCACTCGCCGTTAATTTGGGCAATAGATTGGTTCATCAATCCTTCCTCATCTGAAAAAACCCGCAAGCGGGCAATTTTTGCCGAAAGCCATTCAATATCTTCAAACGTATCTGCCTCTTCTATACCCACTAGCACCAAAAATCCGATGCCTATACGAGAGGTAACGGTACCCGATATGGTGACCGATGCTTCTGAAACCCGTTGAATTATTGCCCTCATACTTCCTGGTAACTATCTTTTCTATACGTATCGTCCTCACCCTCTAAAATCTGCAAGTAGCTCTTGTAGCGAGACCACGAGATTTCATCGGCCTCCAAAGCGATCTTTACGGCACATTGTGGTTCGTTAATGTGAAGACAGTTATTGAATTTACAATCCTGCTTGCGCGCGAAAAATTCAGGAAAGTAATCGCCCACCTCCTCCTTATCCATCTCAACGACCCCAAAACCACGGATGCCAGGAGTATCGATTAATTGGGCACCGAACGGAAGATCGAACATTTCGGCGAAGGTAGTAGTGTGCTGCCCCTGCATGTGCTGCTCTGAAATTTCAGAAGTTTTTAAATTCAATCCCGGTTCCAAGGTGTTGGCCAAGGTAGATTTCCCGGTACCGCTATGGCCGGAAAACATACAGGTTTTTCCTTCCATCAACTGTTTGACTTTGTCGATATTCTTACCGGTCTTGGCCGAAATCCCCACGCACGTGTATCCTATGCTACGGTACAGCGCAGCGAGGTACTTTACTTCCAGCAACGCTTCATCCACATAGGTATCTATTTTGTTAAATAGCAGTACGGCCTCTACGCCATAGGCTTCGGCAGTAACGAGAAAACGATCTATAAAAGTGGTAAAGGTGGTAGGATTGTTCAAGGTCACCAAGAGAAAGGCTACATCTATGTTGGCGGCTATTATGTGGGTTTGCTTCGAGAGGTTCACCGATTTCCGAATAATATAATTCTCCCTATCCTCAATCTTTTTAATCACCCCTACCGTCTCGTCGCCTTTGGTCTCTATATCGAACACGACCTTGTCGCCTACCGCCACGGGATTGGTGCTCTTAATTCCCCCCAAGCGAAACTTCCCCTTAATACGGCAATCGTAGAACTGGCCTTGTTCAGATTTAACGCGGTACCAACTTCCCGTCGATTTGTAAACGGTTCCTCTCATCGCTGCAAAATTCTGAAATTTTAAAATAACCCACACCTATAATCCATTATATTTACGGTAATTAAACCCTATTTAGATATGAAAAAAACAATTTTACTTTCAGCGATTTTTGCAGCGCTATGCTTCGGAAATGTGCAGGCACAAACTTTTGAGTACGAAACTGTGACTGTGGTAGAGTCTATTATTCCCAACGGTTTAGGCCGTTCTAGGATGATCATGGCGGCAGAGGATCGCGACTTCCGCGAGTTTACCAGCACCCGCAGTGAAGAGGACGATGAGCGGAATAAATCGGACCGAGGTGATATTCGGGTGAAAAATTTTGAAGAGACCAAGTTGCTCAATTTCTTTAACCTTGGCGGTATCCGCTTTCAGAACATTGCCGCGAACGATGCCGTCGTCACTTCAAAAATCAACGATATGGCCGCCAATGGGTGGGAACTGGCCTTTGTGAATAGCGGCGTGGAAAGTTTTGCGGGCGATAGCGATAGCAATGGTATCTACGTTACGCGCTATATCTTTAAACGAGTAAGGCAATAACTTTTTTGTTTGAATTAAAATAAACAATGCGGGGGCGCAACGCAGTTGCGCCCCCGACATTTACTTTTCGGTAAAAACCTTCTGTTGGTGATTGATAGATTCTTGGTGAATCGCCTTATATAGCTTCAGTACAAATTCTTCGCTCAACTTATTCTCTTCTCCTCGCAAAATCATTCTGCCCAATACCTCGTTCCAACGTTTCACCTGCAAAATAGCCACGTTGTGATCTTTTTTCAGTAAGCCGATGCTATCTGCAATTTTCATTCGCTTGCCCATCATTTCCACGATTTTATTGTCGATAACGTCAATTTGGGTACGAAGGGTATTCAACTGATTTTGAAACTCTAGTTGGTCCTCGCCCTTTTTCCGAATCCGCAAATCTACCGTCATCTGGTGTAGGGTTTCCGGCGTTATTTGCTGTTGTGCATCGCTCCAGGCGTTGTGGGGATCGTGATGGGTCTCGATCATTAATCCATCGTAGTTCAAATCGAGTGCCGTTTGGCAGAGATCGAAAATCACGTCGCGCTTCCCCGCGATATGCGACGGGTCTAGGATAAGCGGCAGGTGTGGAAACTCATTCTGCAGGTCTATGGGAATTTGCCATTCGGGGTTGTTGCGATACCTTGTTTTTTCGTACGTAGAAAACCCCCTGTGGATAACGCCGAGATTACGCACATTCGCAGTATGAAAGCGTTCTACGGCCCCCAACCAAAGGGCCAAATCTGGGTTCACCGGGTTCTTTACCAGCACCACCTTTTCTGTGCCCTGAAGAGCGTCGGCAATTTCCTGAACGATAAAGGGGGAAACCGTAGTTCTCGCCCCAATCCACAAAATATCGATATCGTGTTTCAGCGCGAGCTCTACGTGGGCCGCATTGGCCACCTCGGTCGTGGTCATAAGCCCAGTTTCATCCTTGGCTCGTTGCAGCCATGCCAATCCCTTGGCGCCCACTCCTTCAAAATTACCCGGACGGGTGCGCGGCTTCCAAATTCCCGCGCGAAGTACAGTTGTATCGGTATCTTTAAGCTTGTGCGCAACGGTTAACAGCTGGGCTTCGGTCTCGGCACTACAGGGCCCGGCAATCACCAACGGATGATGAAGCTGAAAGGCATCGAGCCAGCTGCGTAGTTCTTTAGAGTTTTGCATAGTTTTCAATCGTACATTTAGGCATAAAAAAAGTCCCTTGACGGGACGTATCGATTTTCATTGTATGTGTTGGCATACCATTCCCGTTTAGCAGTCATTTCTGAAAAAATGCCACCAGCTATTGGGAAGGTTGTTTGTGCTAAAAGCTTTCACGGTTGCTAAAGTAGCGATTTACATCTGTATTCCCAGTAATTTTATACTTTTTTTTTGCAATTGAAAAAGTGATTTCTTCCGAAGCAAAAATGTGTAGCTTTGTGTTTTTGAAATATGTCGATAACCGTCTCTAATATCTCGAAATTATATGGCGTGCAGCGCGCGCTCAACAACGTATCCTTTTCTTTACAACCCGGGGAAGTGGTTGGATTTTTGGGTTCCAATGGCGCTGGGAAATCGACAATGATGAAAATATTAACCACCTATCTACCACCCACGGAAGGTTCGGCACAGGTGAATGGCTTTGATATATTGAAAGATGCCAAAAAAGTGCAGCGCAGCGTGGGCTATTTGCCAGAACACAATCCCCTGTACCTCGACATGTTCGTGCGGGAATATCTTTATTTTCAGGCGCGTGTGTACGGTGCTTCCAAAGAGATGGCACTGGAGGCAATCGCTCGCACCGGATTGGAGCCCGAGGCTAAGAAAAAGATAAAACAACTGTCTAAGGGCTATCGGCAACGGGTGGGCCTTGCGAGCGCTCTACTGCACAATCCGGAGGTGCTTATTTTAGACGAACCTACCACGGGCTTAGACCCGAACCAACTCATAGAAATTCGGGATTTGATTAAAAAGATTGGCACAGAAGCTGGTAAAACGGTGCTTCTCTCTACACACATTATGCAGGAGGTAGAAGCCATTTGCGACCGGGTTATCATTATTCACCAAGGGGCGATCGTGCTCGACAAAAAGCTGGCCGACCTACAAACTGGCCAACAGCAAATCGTGGAAGTGGAATTTGACTATAGGGTGGAAACCGTAGCCCTAGAGCAGCTACCGCACGTTTCAAAAGTAGAAAATCCCGGAGGTCATTTCACGTACCATCTATATTTCGCTACCGAGAAGGATATGCGCGGAAAAGTATTCGATTTTGCCCACGATAATGGTTTGAAGATCTTGCAGCTGCACCAAAAGAATACCACGCTTGAAAAACTATTCGTAGAACTTACTACTCAAAAATAAGGCGCCCCCTAAAGAATTGTGCTACCTCTACAATTGGCGGTCTATTTTTGGAAACTACATCGCCTACGCTCCGTATTTCGCCCTTAATAGACTGTATGGGCTGTACTATCATTTGATTGGTGCTGCGGTGGAACAGCCATAAGTCCTGCACGATAAAATTGCCCGCTTCTACCCTGCTGTCACCAGAATACAAGCCTATGCTTGCGCGATTGGCAGTACCCCTTAGGAAAAAATTGGAAATCCCGCTGGAAATGATCGATAACCTATCTACCGACAGCGATAAGTTGAAGTCCCCGTCAATATGGAACTCATCTTCATTGTTCCTATCTTCTGAAATAAGCTCAAGTTCAGGAAAAGTCAAGGTGTTGGTACTTTCCACAGTGAGTCCGGAGCTATTTCGAATCTCCGAAATGTTGGGGGAGGTCACCCAAGCCTTGGTAATGCCGTATTCGCGCACCAAGTTGCAGCCATTGTTGTTTATAATGGTGAGGCGACCGTCATTCACCGAAACTTCAATGTCATTCAGTAAATTTTCCCCGGTTTCGATAACCACTTTTTGTTCGGGTCCGTATCCTATGAGCAGTTGCACCCTTTCCTCTACGTTGATCTTGGTAAAGGGCGCTACAGAAACCGTCTCCTGTACTATGGGACCCGCCGTTTGGAAGCAGTTGAGAGCGCTATCGGAATCGCAACCTACCGATAGGAACATTAGGAAAACGATAACGATGTGCTTTATTTTCATATTCAATTTGTTATAAGCGTATACCAACACCAAACTCTACCCCTTCGGCCTTTGCCCAATGGGCCTTTACCGTTACCGAGGCAAAAAGAAGATCGTCAACAAAATAACGCTTCAGCCCTAAACGGTTATAAATTCTATTTTCAAAGGCATACGGCCAATATACGTAATAGCCCAGTTGCGATACAAAAGCTACTTTGTTGAAACGCAGCTCGTGGCCCAGAAATATCCCCACGCGCCTATGATCTTCATTTCCATCAAGATTGTCCTCTGGATAAGCAACTGAGCGATAATAGATGAAATCCTCAAGGAACTTGGCGTCAAAAAAGTCCACCCCAGCCTGGAAGGTACTTTTGTAATTTATTCGCTTATCGACAAATGCGGAGACCACATAAAATGGAAATTGGCCCAGGCCATTCACATCGGCCTCGTTGTATCCAAACCTAAAGGCAACATTGAGTTTTAAGGGTTGTGCGTGGCTGCTGCTAGGCACATCTTCAAGCTCAATGTACTCAGGAAAGGTTTCATGATCGAAAAGGTAGCTCACCCCGGCGTTAAAAGCCCAAGTATTGGTACTGTTATTGGGCGCCCTTAAATTCGCATTCGAATAATGAATTATGCTGAAACCCGCGTGTACCCCCAAACCTTGCCAAATATTCTCTTTAACAAAATTGGCCTTCAAGAAAGTAGAGCTTAAAATACTGGTCCCGTAGGCATTGTTGAAGTAATTATCTTCCTTATCATAGGGATTTGTGGCGTACGCGATGCCCTGTCCCAACCGAACTACTAAGTGCCGATTTAGAAAATACCAATTGAAGTGCCCGTACAGGGCATAGTTTTCGCCGAGGTACTGATTTTTAAGATCTTGGTAGGTAAAGGTAAAACCCCAATCTGGATAATTATAGCGGCGCTCCCACTCGCTGAAACCATAGGTCTTCCGGTTAAGGGAAAGAATAAGTCCGTGGGGATGTTCGGTAATTAGGTGGGAGATATCGGGATTATGCTCTAAAATGGTCCCGTAGAAATAATCGGCCTCTACAGAGATGGGTTTCTTTTCACTCTCAGAAGATTCTTGGCTCCAGGCGCAAAACCCGATCGTTACTGAAAGTAATACAAAAAGCGAATATCTCATATTTTCTAGGCTGCGCAAATATACATTAATCCTGAAACACCAAACGGCCGGTAAAAAATTCTTCCACGGCAACTCTAGGGGGCCTATGTATTGAAACTACATCTCCAGTGCCGCGAATTTCCCCTACTATTTCCTCTATGGGGTGCACGATCATCTTATTGGCGCTTCGCTGAAATACCGATAGCGCACCAATCTTCAAATTAGCACCTTCAAACCTTGGGAATTCGTCAGTAAAGGAAAGGATGGCTTCTTCGGTCGTTCCTGCAATGTAAAAAACACTTTGCCCATTTGCTTCTACCACCAGCCGCTCACATTTAATATCCAAGTAGAAATCGCCGCCCTTTCGCACTTCTGAAGGGCCCACGGTGGAGTTGCTCACCAAACGAAGCTGCGGAAACGTAAGGACTCCCTCGCCGCGAACATCAAAGGATGAACTGTTTCTAATCTCGGTCAACTGGGGCGTGGTCACGTAGGCTACCGTAATGCCATAGTCGCGTACCAAGTTGCAGTTGTTGGAATCTACCAGTATCAAGGTTTCGTTTTCCACACGTACGGAAATATCGTCTATTAGGTTTCCCCCAGTTTCTATGGTGACCTGTTGGTCGTCTCCTTCAGAAAGTACCAAGGTGATATGCTCTTCTACGATAATTTTCGAAAACGCTGGCACCGAAACAGTTTGGGTTTCCAGATGGCCGGCCGCCTGTAAGCAATCGGGAGCATCTTCGAAATCGCACCCCAACAGTAAAAGCCAACCGAAATATATTAAGATTCGTTTCATATATTATAGTCTAAACCCAACTCCAAATTCCACAGCCTCTGCCTTCGCCCCATGGGTTTTAAGGGTTGCAGCCACCAACCATTGTGCGGCCAAACGGTATTGCAGGCCAATTCGCTGGTACCATCTACCTTCAAAATCGTAAGGATAATAAAAATAGTATCCAGCTTGGGTAACCAATGACAATTGGTTGAAATGGAGCTCGTGGCCTATGAAAACGCCCGCTCTCCTATAATCTTCGTTACCTGTTAATTCCCTATCGAGATTCGATGCCACCAAATATTCAATTTCCTTTTCAATAAATTCTGAAAAAAACACCTCGGCACCTCCCTGCAGGCTGCTTTTATAGCTTAGGCGTTTATCGGCATACGCAGAGATGACCAAAAAGGGGTGTTGCCCAAGGCCAACGTAGTCGCTTTCATTTACTCCACCACGCACCATCAGCCCCACCGTCCAAGGTTCACGGTACTGGCTTTTAACCGAATCGACTTCAAGGGGAGCAAGCAAACGTTCTCGCAGCTCATAGCGAATTCCCAGTTGTGCGGTAAGGGTATTGGCACTGGTGTTGGGTGCCTTCACGTTCGCATTGCTGTAATGAACAAGTCCAAGGCCGGCCTGTAGGCCCACACGGCGCCACAGGTTTGGCTTGCTATATTGCAGCAATAGATAAGTGGAACTAAGGATGTGACTTCCGAAGGCATTGTTCTTAAAATTGGTTTCCAAATCGAACGGATTTGTATTATAGGCTATTCCCTGTCCTATACGAAATTGCAGGTTGCGATTCAGAAAATAGAAATTATAATGGGCATACAATCCAAAATTCTTGCCCAGGGCTTCGGTTTTGAAATCTTGGTAAATGGCCGAAATGCCCCAATCTGGAAGGTTGTATTCTCGGTGCCACCGTTGCGAACCATCGGTAACAATGGAATACCCCACAATAACTCCTGCGGGATGATTTCTAATAAGATGCGAGATATCCTTGTTATGTCGAAGAATGGTCCCGTGAAAGTAATGGGCATCCACAAAAGCTCCCAATCTGCTTTCTTGGGAGCTTGCCGTCGAAATGGTACCCAATAGCAGCGCCAAAACTAAAATCCGACCCATAGGGGTCAAATTAACGCAAACTTTACCACACTAAAAAGGAAGGTTTTTTAAATCTACGTTACCCCCAGAAAGGATTATTCCAATACGTTTGCTTTTAAAGCGTTCCTTTTCGCGAAGTAAGGCCGCTAAAGGCACCGCGCAGGACGGCTCGACGATAATCTTCATACGTTCCCAAATCAATTTCATGGCCGCTAGAATTTCCTGCTCTTCCACCCTTATAATTTCTGAGACGTACTGCTGTATGATAGGAAAATTCTTGTCGCCCAATTGGGTTTTTAAGCCATCGGCTATGGTATGCGCCGTTTTATTCGCCTCTATGGTTCCCGATTGTAGGGACCTATACGCATCGTCGGCCTCAAAAGGCTCTGCACCTATGGTCAAGCAAGGACTGGAATGGTAATGTGTTGCCAAGGCGGTTCCGGCAACCAAACCACCGCCACCTACCGGAGCAAAAATAAAGTTCAAATCGGGCTTCTCTTCTAGCAACTCCAATGCCGCCGTTCCTTGTCCCAAGATAACGTCGATATCGTTTGATGGATGAATGAAGGTAGCTCCCGTTTGCAATTGGATTTGCGTTGCAGTCGCTTCGCGTGCCTCTAAGATGGGCTGCGACTCGGTAATGATACCGCCATATCCCCTCACCGCCTCCTTTTTTACCAATGGGGCGTTGCTAGGCATTACGATATATGCCGGCACCCCCAACGAGCGGGCCGCCAAGGACAATGCCTGGGCAAAATTACCGGAGGAATGTGTTACAACTCCTTTCTTCTGTTGGGCGGGGGACAATTGCAAAATAGCATTAACGGCTCCCCGCATCTTAAAAGCACCCATTTTCTGGAAATTTTCACATTTGAAGAAAATAGTGGCTCCAGATAAGTGGTTTATCGTAGTCGAAGTAAGTACGGCCGTTCGATGTACGTGAGGCCGTACTCTATTGGCCGAGGCGTTTAGGGCTTCGCGGGTAGGTATCATAGAGTTCAGAAATTGAATCTTTGAAATGTAGGTAATTTTTCAATAGGAAAAAATAGCCGCCCCAATTGCCTTTTTTCGAGCCAAGAATACCCGATTTTCTCGTAATGAACAGAATACTCTCCAAAAAATTTTCTAGATATATTCTCAGATTCGGCAATGACCGAAATTTGCACTGGTCTCATGACCCCTAGTCGATTGAGAACGGTGAGCGCTTATAGACCATATTTGATATTACGGGATATCATAGCGCACTATCTTCTACTCTAAAAGCACTCCATTTAGGTGTACTTCGTAGGTAATTGCCACCGTTCCCTGTAAGGTCATAGAAACCGAACAATACTTCTCAAAGCTCAATGCGGCTGCACGTTTGGCCTTTTCGGGGGCAATAGCCCCTTCCAAGAAGATTTTGGTGTGTACCGCCTCGAAAGGTTTTGCCTGGGCGACATCCCTACGCTTGCCCTCCACCTCAATATGGTAGCTGGCTATTTCCTGTTTTTGTTTGGAGAGAATCATTATCACGTCAATAGCGCTGCAGCCCCCTACACCCATAAGCAACAGTTCCATGGGGCTGGCACCCTTCACGGTAGCGTCCGACTTGTTATCGATTAATACCGGTATGCCAGAGGCGCCCTTGGCCTCGAACAGATAGGCGTCGTTTATTCGGTCTAGAGTCACTTTCATAGCTAACACATTTACAGGTCAATGGCTTTGTTAAGCCATTTTCAATCGTAGATTTTCGATACGGCAATATACTTGAAATGTTGTTGTTTTGCTAATTCGATACGGCTTGTTTTATGGTATCTGGCTTTTTTTGATTTTCTTTTTTTAATCCTATCTTTGTCGGCCAAAAGAGGAAAGATTTGACTGATTGCAACCTCTTCTGAACGATACGGGACAACCTCTTTTTGTTGCCCTTTTCAGAAAAAAAAATGCTAAAGGCAGTGTAAACTTCCTTCCGCGCACACGTCAAATCGGCCTCTTGGCACAAACTATTAAAAACACCCTCTATGGCGTACCTATTTACTTCAGAAAGCGTTTCTGAAGGACACCCAGATAAAGTGGCAGACCAGATTAGCGATGCCCTGCTCGACCATTTTCTTGCCTTCGACCCCGAATCGAAAGTTGCTTGTGAAACCCTTGTAACTACGGGACAAGTGGTGCTGGCCGGCGAGGTAAAAAGCGATACTTACCTAGATGTGCAGCATATTGCGCGCGATGTAATTAATAAAATAGGCTATACCAAGGGCGAATACAAGTTTAGTGGCGACTCGTGTGGGGTCATTTCCCTTATCCACGAACAATCGCAAGACATCAACCAAGGTGTGGAGCGGGAAGATAAAGAAGAGCAAGGTGCCGGAGATCAAGGCATGATGTTTGGCTATGCCACCAAGGAAACCGAGCATTATATGCCCCTTGCACTGGAAATTTCGCACCAAATTTTAATAGAACTCGCCAAACTGCGACGTGAAGGTACTGAAATTTCCTATTTGCGGCCCGACTCTAAAAGTCAGGTAACAATTGAATATAGCGACGATAACGTACCGCAGAAGATTGTTTCCATCGTACTTTCTACTCAACACGATGAGTTCGATACCGATGAGGCTATGCTGCGGCAAATAAAGAAGGATGTACACAACATTCTTATACCCAGGGTAAAAGACAAATTACCGGAATACGTTCAAAAGCTGTTTAACGATGCTATTGTATACCACATAAACCCAACCGGCAAATTCGTTATTGGTGGTCCCCACGGGGATACCGGGCTCACAGGGCGCAAGATTATCGTAGACACCTATGGAGGGAAGGGCGCCCACGGGGGCGGTGCTTTTAGCGGTAAAGATCCCAGTAAGGTAGATCGCAGCGCGGCCTACGCGGCTCGCCATATCGCCAAAAACTTGGTTGCCGCCGGGGTGGCAGACGAAGTATTGGTGCAGGTAAGCTATGCCATAGGGGTAGTAGAACCCACCTCCATCTTGGTAAACACCCACGGCACTTCGCGTGTAGGACTTACCGACGGCGAGATTGCAAAAAAAGTTTCCAAGATTTTCGATATGCGCCCGGCGGCCATCGAGAAGCGATTGGGTTTGCGAAATCCAATTTATGTTGAAACAGCAGCTTATGGCCATATGGGCCGCCTGCCTGAAAAAGTTACCAAAATCTTCGAAAGTCCCTATCAGGGCCGTCTTGAAAAAGAGGTAGAATTATTCACGTGGGAAAAGTTGGATTACGTGGACCGCGTGCAGGAGACTTTCAACATCAAATAAGCATAAAAAAAAGCTGGGCTCGTACCCAGCTTTTTATTTTTTATGTTTCGAAAATGCATCAATTGGCAGCATCTATCGCCAAGTTGGCCAACACCGTTTTAATTTGTTGCACAACCTCATCACTCTCGTCCAAATCGTGGCGTGTTCTCAAATATTCAGGATTATTGTAGGAAATGCGCACTTCTCCGCCGTCGTTTTCCCAGATAAGCATTTTTTGTGGCAAGTCTATCGCGGTAGTTTGTGAATCTTTCATCAAAGGGGTCCCCGCCTCTGGATTCCCGAAAATTATAAGCCGCGTGTTATTGAGTTCCAACCCTACGCTTTGGGCATTGGCCCTGTGGTCTACTTCGGCAATGATCGCCAAATCTGGATTGTCTGATATGGCATTTCGCAATTTGTTATAAGTCGTTGAAAAATCGTTCAGACTTATAGAAGTAAAAACGCCTTGTCCCGGTGTTATCGCGTCGCTGCCGTTTTCTGAAACATTATCTCCCGTGGCCGAGGTGACGAAAGAACTGAGTGCACTGCCTATTTGCTGTAAGGTGCCTACATTGGCAACACTGTGCCTCTTGGCAAGATAAGCCGTGGTATTGTAGGTGGCAAATACGTTGTCATCTTCATCGGCATAGACCAGTATTTTCTGCGGAAGATCCAAGCCCGCCAATGGATTTGCCTGCATAATAGGCGTTCCCAAGGTTGGATTTCCGAAAATAATCAAACGCGTATCGCGAAGCTCCTTCCCGATACTCTGGGCGTTGGCCCCATGGTTTACCTCAGCTACAATACTAATGTTCGAATTTCCCTGAAGGGCCGCACGAATGGAATTGTATGTGGTTGAAAAGTTCGATTCGCTAAGCGAATACGCTAGTCCGGGTGCGTCTGGGTTGTTGATGACAATCGTGTTATCATCATCGTTGTTGCACGCAACCAACACTATTAGCAAAGCTATAATTGAAAGTTTTTTCATAATGAAATAGGGCTTTAAAGTATGAACTTAAAAATAACAAGGCACCGTGAATGGCAAAAAGAATTTTGAAACCATTAACAAGAATATATCAACACCTTGTTAACGTACTTTTTTAGCAGTTTATTCTCTTAAATAATATTGTGGTTCTTCGCTTTTTGTACAGCCTCAATCTTGCTGTGCACTTGCAATTTTTTGTAGATGTTTTCAATATGCTTTCTAATGGTGCTGGGAGAGAGTATGAGATTATCTGCGATGGCGGTATAACTAAGTCCTTTGCTTAGCTGCTCGAGTACTTCTACTTCCCGCGTTGAGAGCGAGATGTCCTCGTGGTCTTTCGGATTTTCAATGGAAGTGGGATTGCGTAGCAATTTCAAGGTTTTTAGGGCGATAGAGGGATTCATCGCCGCGCCACCGTTAAGGGTTTCTTGAATGCCTCGGTAGAGCTCCTCCGGCTGAATCTCTTTCAGCAGATAGCCATCTGCCCCCGATTTAATGGCATTGAAGATATGTTCGTCATTATCGAAAGCAGTGAGCATCACAATTTTGATGTGCGGGTATTTCTGCTTGACCATTTGGGTGGTTTCGATCCCGTTGAGCACGGGCATCTCTATATCCATTAAAATAAGGTCTATGTGATAATTTTCCTGTAGCTTGGTAAGCAACTCACTACCATTTTGTGCCGTGTGGCGAACTTTTATATCTGAAAAGAACGACAGTTTCTCCCTTATAGCGTGAATGAGAAAGGAATTGTCGTCAACGATGGCTATTTTCAGACTCATGAAAACTAAGTTACAGCTTTATTTCATATTGGGGCACGAGCGAGGCGTCGAGGTTATATTCCAGAAAATCATAGCGCCCAAGATACCTATTGCGTTTGTAAATTTGCTTTTGATGTGTGCTAGCCCTCTCGCGCAAATTCCGCAGCACCAATCTGTGTGCTCTTTTCTGCCCTTTATGGTCTACGACATAAAGCGTTATCACTACAGCTACGAGCACCATCCACATCAGCAATAATTCGGTGGCAATATCCATCCCTTCATAGTTTATGGTAAGGTATCACCATTTCTCCCGTATCGCAATACGGCAAATGCCCTATTGGCCCAATGGAAAGCGCACGGTTACCAAAGTGCCTTGCTGTGGGGCCGATTCGATAAATGCGGAGCCACCCAACTCCTTCGCTCGCTTTTCAATATTTTGTAAACCATTGCCCGAAGGGGTACTTTCCCGGTCGAAACCTGTCCCATCGTCGCGAACCGCTATTTCTATATGGTTTTCTGGGCTCTTCCCTATTGCTACGGAAACGGTAGGGGCATTGCTATATTTAAGCGCATTGTTCACCGCCTCCTGTATAATACGATACATATTCATACCCTGAACCGAACTGAAGCTGGTGTGCTCCGGAAGGGCATCGGTAACAGTAAAGTAGAATTTGCTCTGTGAACGAGCCGAGCCGGCCTTTTCGATAAAATTATGGATACGCGCCTGGAGGTCCTCTAAGGTGATGTTAGATTTATTCATCGCCCAAATGGTATCCCTAAGTTCATAAATAGTTTGCGATGTAAATTGGCTAATGTTCGCCAACTTCTCCCTCACGGCAGTAGGGGCGTCCTGCAATCCATAGCTTAGGGAATCGATGCTGGAAATGATAAAGGTGAGCTGACTACCTATGTTATCGTGCAGGTCCCGGGAAATGCGCAGTCGCTGTTCCTGCAGTTTATTTTGTGTCTCGATACGGGCAAGTGCCGTTTTTAGCTCATTTTCCTTTTGAAGCTGACGATTCTTTAATTTTTGCTGGTTGTAGAGAAGATACCCGATCAATGCCAATAGCACCGCCAGGCCAAAGCTGCCAATCATTAGGTTGTTTTTCTGCTTTACCTCCAGCTCACGCTCGGCAAGGTTGGCCCGGGTTTCAGCAAGCTGACGCTCCTTTTTTTCAGTTTCGTACTTGGCGTCGATTTCCTTGAATGCGGTTTGTTTTTCGACGGAATAAAGACTGTCCTTTACCGTTTCATACTTCAAACGGGCCGCATAGGCTTTGTCAAATTGGCCCTTTTCAGCAAAAATATCGGCCAGCGCCTGGTTGATGTAGCCCACCTCTTTGGCCATGTTCAAACTATCGGCCAGGCTTTCCAGTGGAAGCAGGGTTTCAAGTGCCTTTTCATTTTTATTCAACGTATGGTATGCCTTGCCCAGGCTGTACCTATACGAAAAATGGTCTTCGGTATTAGAGCGGTATTTATCGAGCAGTCCCTTATTACGCTCTAGCAACTCTATGGCTTCACCTTCCTTACCCGTAGCCAAATAGAGCTCGGCACGCGCCACAGACGCGTTCATCTTGGAGGCTTCCAAATTGTATTTTTCAATAATCCTATCGGTCGTGTCCAAATAGCTCAGTGCCTTGTCAAACTCTCCCTTTTCCTTATATTTCTTAGCAACGTTTGGATAAACCAAGGCCGCGTACTCTGGATAGGTATCTACCTCCATTTTAAACTCGTCAAGAGCTTTAAGGGCATTGTTTAAGCTGCGCTGCTTGTCATCCAACTGTTCATAGGCGGCGGCCAAACTGTTGAAAAGCGAACCCCGAATATAACGGTATTGGGTCGTATCGGCTAGCACAGTACCTTCATGGAAGAGTTTCGCTGCCTTATCGAACTCGCCCTGCACGTAGTAGATGTTGCCAAGGTTCAACTTAATAATAGATACGCCCAACTTGTCTCCTATTGACTCAAAGATCTCACCGGCCTTGGTATAATGGTATTGGGCAGCAGTTATCTCTTCATTTCTATGGGAAGCTTCCCCCATTTCACTATGCAGCTTTCCAATTAAACCGCTATCCTCAAGGGAATCTTGTGCTCGTGCAAATGTCATTCCCTCCTTAAAATAGTATTTGGCGCTGTCCATCTGGCCCGTAAATCCTTTTTGGGAGATTAATTTTCTATAGAAATACCCAATATCGCCTTGTCTGTTTAATTTCTTGGAACGGCGCATGCCCTTGTGCAACGCCTTGTTGGCCGCTGCCTCATCTGAATATCGCCACTCCCAAGCCTTGTTTTTATAATCCTCGATAATACTATCGGTCGCGGCAGCCGTTTGCGCCTGAATATGCAGATTTACCATAGGCAGTAGTAGCAACATTAAAGCGTTTATGCGTAAAAAGTTGGAAAAATATGGCATCATGACATTGTTTACATAGGGTTAACTTGTTTTGTCATCCAGCGATGCTGGGCTGAAGGCGCCGGTGTCCGCGGCGTGATTGGGATGTCACACAGGAGGTGACCCACTTCCAGGGATTGATTCATTGAGAATACACTTTCACGAATTGGCCTACGCTACGCTAACTAATTTGCATTTGAAATTACGTAATTTTTTGATACCGAAAAGATGCAACGGAAAAAACCCTGCCTCAATGCAGGGTTTAAAACCGCAGGCGTCCTCCTCAAAACTCCCGCGGATGTAAGCGTTCCCATTATTTCTTTAAATCATAGGCGAAAATGGAATTGTTGTCTGCCTTGTAGTAGAGTATACCTCCAAAATCATCTATTTGATATTCGGGTTTTTTATCTTTTAATACGATTTCTTTCTCTAACTCTCCAGTATCCTTATTCACTTTAACCAAACCAACGCCATCATCGAGTTTTGTGAGGATAAATTGTGCATCCTTGGTAGCGGCAGTGGCTTTGAACCGCTTCAACATCTCGGCTATCGAAGCCCCACTGGCAGCGGCCATTCCATCACCCAAATTTTTGTACCGTTCGCCCCTATCGGTAAGGTTGCCAAGTTTATTTCTATTCTGGTTGGCAGCATTGTAAGCTGCCATCGCAGTGGTGGCGGTAGCTACTGCCGAAATCCCTGCCAAAATGGCCCCGAAGGCGCTTTTGCCCGGAGCACGATGGTATTCGTGCCAGTTTGTTTTTCCTTCCCAATCTAATAGCATCACATTTTGGTCGCTCGTAAGGAGAATGCCATTGTCGCGAATTTCAACTCCCGTAGGATCTTCTTTTCCTTCAAATTTGCTGTTTGCCAAGGTAGCCACATCGCCGGTATTGGCATCGACCGCAAAAAGCTCATCGTCCGCGCTTATGAGATAGCGGCCATTTTTGGCGTCGTAGGCCGACCCCACCGCTCCGGCACGCTTGTACTTCAACGGTTTTTTCCAAACTTGTTCGCCATTGGCAAGATTAACGATATTAGCATCTTCTGAAGTGATATAGATTAGCCCTTGTGGGGTATTGGCCATGGTGAGTATGTTCTCTCCGGTCTTCAACGGTTTTTTGAACAAGGTATTCCCATCGTAGGAAATCTTATTGATACCCCCCTCCTGTATGCCGAAGAGAATACCATCGTCCATGATATAAAAATGCTGTACATAGCCTTTCGTTTTTGGGGCCTTTTCCCAAAGATCTTCTCCCGTTTGGGCACTGAGCATGGCTATTTTTGACTCTGAAGCACCAGCCAAAATGCCTTTGCCTTGATTATAGGTGTTGCTTACCACGGCAAGTCCTTGTGGCAGTATCTCGAAATTTGTTACTACCCCCTTCACCTTGGCTTCATCCTTCCACAATTCTTGTCCTTGGGGTCCTACCTTGAAAATTTTCGTATTGCTACCGGTATCGTTGGTGTTAAAGGCATAAATGTCGGTTTCAGAAGCATTGGCTACCATCCAATTCACATTCTTTATGCTAACGTCCCAGAGAGTTTCGCCCTTAAGAGATTTTGCCAGAATCCCTTGGCTAGTGGGCACCAACAACTTATCTTTAAGCAGCAAGGGCCGCCCAGTGACCATATAATTTTTCATGGTGACCTTTCCTGGATCAACTAAATTAAATCGATACTCTTCCGCCCCCGTATTCAAATCGTATACGGCAACTTGCGAGGCGTACTGCTCATCAGAGCGGCGCTGCCCGCTAACGACAAGCTTGTTTTGTGGCATAATTACGTCGCAAGTGGTTACTTGCTTCCAGCCATTGTCTTCTGTACTGAACAATTTTTTGCCCGACATATAGTCAATCACTGCCTTTTTGGTTGAAAAGCTTGCAAAACCTGTTTCACCGACGACAACGTAAGGAGCCTGGGGAACAAAGAATAGCTCTTCTGGCTTTACCCGACCGTAATCGGTAAAGTTGAAAAGTAGGTCGTTGCTGCCGGGCTTAATCCCCACTAAGCCATCGTTGGTGGCAACGACCATAGTTCCCCCTTCGGTTAAGGTCATTTCATTGATGCTAGCGCCAACATCATATCGATAGTCGGGCGCTTCGGCACGCTGAGCGATTCCAGACATAGCTAAAAGCAAATAAGCCAGTACCAGAAGTTTTGTTGATAGTTTCATAATTGTGGTTTTAGTTACGTTTATCCAAAGGTTGGCTTTTTAAAGGCTGTTATCAATACGGCAATTGACGTATTCTGCTGGCATCCTGTTCAATAGGGATTAAAAAAAAACCGGAAACAAGGCATTGCCCTATTCCCGGCTCCACGTAAAAACCTCAACATTTGAGATTTTCTAATTGGTGTGTAATTATTGTTCGGTCACTTCAATATTGAATTCACCATTGGTTACCGAAACCGATTCGCTTGTATTGTTAGGGTTAAAGGCGGTAAAGCTAAAAGTACCACGAACATTGTCCCCGTCGTAGCTAGAGATATTTACCTCCCCATTATTTGAAGTTCCGTTAACGGTAGTATATGTAACAACTGTTGTAGGATCTGGATTACTGGGGTCTGGCAGGAAAGCATAAGAGCCAATATTGATCATTCCTAATTGGTAGGTTCCTTCACCGTCAAAAGCTGTAATGATCATCTGGAGGTTCTCTGCATCGTTGGTACCTCCACTAATGGCAATGGCGTTTCCATTATTCGTTACGCGGGCTACAACGGTACCATTAATCCCCTCGAAGGAATTTCCGTCTACTTGGGCCTTAAAAGTACCTTCGCCACCTTGGGGATCATCCCCACCATCATCATCGCTCTTGCATGAAGTGAATAATAAGCTAGTAAATAGCAATGCTAACATAAAATGTGTACGTTTCATAATTGTTGGGTTTTT
>CAZXDP010000020.1:0-38871 GCA_964639255.1 uncultured Flavobacteriaceae bacterium | reverse complement strand
CCCTATATAGCCCTTTCACAAATTGAAGATGGGAACAAAGTCCGTTTTTCAGAAGTTATTGGGAAAAATATCAAAAAATTTAGGCAGCAATCGCAATTAGCTTTCGCAACCGAAGATTATGAGCGCGCCGAATTTTTGTTCGACTCGCTCGTTACCCATGTGGCCCGCGGTAGCTACATGGATAATTTTAAGGTAAAAAAGGCATCGGGCCGCACCATCGAGTTTTATGATTTCGAAAAGCCCGTTTTTTTGATGACCTATGCCGCTTGGTGCGCTCCTGGAGTAGGTGAAATTCCCGCACTCAACAAAATTGCCGATTTGTATTATGACGAAGTTCAGGTGGTGGTCCTTTTCTGGGATTCCAAGAAGAACGTACGGGAGGTGGCCAAGGAATATAGCAACGACATCACTCTGGTGTATGTTGACGAGGCCGAAAATAGGCACGACCACATTATTGAAACCTTAAAACATAGTCTGGGGTTCCCGACATCCTTCTTTATAGATAGTACCAAGCAAATCCTAGATATTCGTCGTGGTGTTCTGCATCCCTATGGGGAACCTTACGATTCTTCTTTCAACCTCTATTACCAATCGTATTTAAAAGGATTGTCTAATTTTCAGTCTATCGATTTGTCCCAAGAAGAACTGGCTTCACAGGACGCACCATAGAATCAATTATTTTTCGAAGAACAATTTTATCGCGGCAATCAACAAGACGACGCCGAAAATTTTCTTGAGTACCGATTGGTCCAGAGAAATAGCGAACTTAGATCCAAGATAGCCACCCACTACGAATGCCAGTGCCATAATAATTGCAAATTTCCAGTTTACATGGCCAGCGCTGTAATAATTGTATGCCGCCCAAAAGGTAACAGGTATGGCTAAAACGGCCAAACTTGTGCCCTGTGCCTGATGTTGGCTATAGCCTAGCAGGAGAATCATTAGCGGAATCATAATTACGCCCCCTCCTACGCCCATAAATCCGCTCAAAATGCCCGCCAACAAACCGATTATGATAAGGGTAAGAACCAAGGTGATGCTCATAGACCTCATTTATTGACCCGTTACGGTGTAGTACCCCTTTTCAGGAATTTCAATAAAATACTCCTTGCCTGAAGCATTTTTCAAATAGGTGTCGCGCAACCATGGATTGTGCAATTTTAAAATTTTATAGGAAATGCCATATTGCTTGGCAAATTCGGCAAAATCGGTCACCTCGGTATCTACTTTCACCTTATAGGTAGGGATGGTGTGGTACAAATCCTGTTCGCGAAAATTGAAACCGTACTTTTTGGGGTTGCCCAAGATTTCCTTAAATGCCAAAATTCGAAACACATATCGGCTCGTTTCGTCATTCAGAAGCAGATTGTAATAATTCTCATTGCTTTGCTGTCTATCTACTTGCTTGCTTACACCGTAATTACCGGCATTGTAGGCCGCAGCGGCCATTGTCCAGCTTCCGAAGCGCTCCTTGGAACTTTTAAGGTACTCTGCTGCTACCTTTGTCGCCTTTTCCAAGTGATAACGCTCGTCTACATAATCGTTTATCTCGAGTCCGTACTCCCGGCCCGTGCTTTTCAGAAAATGCCAAAAACCTGCGGCTCCTGCCGGGGAGCTGTTATTTTCGAGTCCGCTTTCGGCCACGGCCAGATATTTGAAGTCATCGGGAAGTCCATACTTTGCCAGTAAGGGCTCAAGAATGGGAAAATATTTGTTGGCACGTTTAATAATTAGCAGCCCGTTAGATTGCCAATACGTATTTACGAGCAACTCCCTATCGAAACGCTCGCGAATATCGGGATCGTCTAATGGCACCGGCTCTCCCGCAAAATCCATGGTTTCTGGAATTGGCAGGGCGTAAACGTTATAGTCGTTTACCAATTTCTTTTCAAGACTTTCGTTGGTATCTGGTTGCTGTACGGCATTAATAGACACGGCAATAACCCCAGCAAAGAGCACCAACAATCCTATTTTAGATAAAAATTTCATAATTCAACTTTTTTTAAAGATAACAAACAAACCGCGTAATGTAAAGCAATACCATGTCAATTCCCCGAAATAATTTCTTCCAGTTTTTCTGAAACCTGGCTGCCTTTATTGAGCAGCATAATATGGGTCCCTCCTTTTATTACAATGCAATCGTCAATTTTTTGAATGGGAAAGACGATATCCTCATCTCCATGGATGTGAATTACATTGGGCAATGGTTCCTTGCGCTGCCAAGTTACCATATGCTCTATGGCCCAATCAAGATACTGCTTGTTTCGAACGTGCAGAAACTCTTGGTAGAGTTTTAACCGTTTTTTGGTGCGCGGACCAATGGCAAATTTCGTCAGGTCGTCTGCGCTAAGCATCATTCCTGTAGGAATAAGCTTATAAGCACCTGTTTTGCGGGCAAATTTCATTCGGGTGGGCAATTCGCGTGCCGACTTCACGCTGGAGATAATCACGACCTTTTCTACATCGATAACCGTAGCGATTTCCTGCGCCACCACACCACCAAAGGAAACACCCACCAGTATAGGATTGGGTGCGGTGATTTGCTTCGCCATTCGCTGGGCATATGCTTGCATGCGCTCCCCTTTTTCGGGAATTAACCATTCCAGTATATTGATCTCAAATGTTTCAGTTGGCAAGGAGATATTCTTGAAAATCTCCTTGCCCGCTGCCATACCAGGTACAAAATAGACATGTTTTTTTTCAGAAACCATATGCGACTCCTCGATCGTTTAAAGGAATACAAACGAATTTTCGTAACTTTGTATAGCAAAGATACCACACTCTTTCTGCAATTGGTGCGCCCATGAAAAAGATTTTACATCCCGCTAGCACCCGAGGCACTGCCGATTATGGTTGGCTTCAGGCCAATTATTCCTTCAGTTTTGCCAGTTACTTTAACCCCAACCGAATTCAATTTGGACAACTGCGCGTGCTCAATGATGATAGAGTAGCTCCCGGTGCAGGTTTTGGCACGCACCCGCACCAAAATATGGAAATTGTCACCATTCCGCAGGAGGGCGCTTTGCGGCACAAGGATTCTACCGGTGGCGAAGGCGTTATAGCGGCGGGAGATATACAAATTATGAGTGCCGGCAGCGGGGTTGAGCACAGCGAGATGAATGCGAGTTCCACCGAGCCGGTTTCGTTATTCCAAATCTGGGTATTGCCAGAAACGAAGAATGTACCGCCCAGATACGACCAAAAAAAAATAGCCTCCCTTATGCGCGAAAACGAGCTCTGCACGGTGATAAAACCCAAAGACAAGGCGAGCAAGGACGAGCTATGGCTGCATCAACAGGCCTATTTTTCCCTCGGAAAATTCAACCGGCCTACAGAGACCACCTACACGCTCCACAACAAATCGCACGGGGTGTACGTTTTTGTGATTAGCGGCGCTGTTACCGTTACCGGTGAGAACCTCGCCCCACGTGATGCAATTGGAATTTGGGAAATAGATGCTGTAACCATAACTACCACCGAAAACAGCCATATATTAGTGATTGAAGTACCCATGGATTCATCTAAAAATACTCCTTATGATTGAAGATGTAGAAATTACCGACAATGAATTTTTAAGACAGTTCGAGCTTGAAATTGGAGATAATATGGCCCGCATTGAATATGCCTTGCAGGACCGAAAGATTTTCCTAACAAAATATGAGATGCCCGACGATTTAGAAGAACAGGGCTTTCGCGACATCTTCATTAAAGCAGTGTTCGAGGAGGTGAAGCAGCGAGGCATTAGCCTTGTCCCCACCAGTCCAGAAATTGCCGGATTTATGCGGAAGAATCGAAGGAAATACAAGGAACTTCTACCGGTGGGTATTAGTATTTAACCGTTGTCACACAACCGGTACAGGTTGCTCTATAAATTCAAAACGTACCAATCCATCTTCTGAAATTTCAGTAAGCTTGACCTTTTGCAGGGTATTTACCAAGTAGGGGTCCCAAGGCGCTTTTACCTTGACGTAATTTTCGGTAAACCCATGGATGTACCCCATTTTGTTTTCTCCTTCAAACAGAACGGTGCGCACGCTACCCAATTGACTTTCATAAAATGCCCGACGCTTTTTAGCCGAGAGTCCGCGCAACATCTTGCTTCTCTTCTTACGGGTACGCAGTCCCACCCTACCTTCCATCGTTGCGGCGGGAGTATTATCCCTTTCAGAATAGGTAAATACGTGTAGGTAAGAAATTTCAAGTTCATTTAAAAAGTGGTAGGTTTCCAAGAAACGCTCCTCTGTTTCGCCTGGGAATCCCACAATTACATCTACCCCAATACAGGCGTGCGGCATCGTCTCGCGAATTCGCCTCACCCTATCGGCATATAGTTCGCGCATATAGCGGCGACGCATCAATTTCAGTAAATCGTTGCATCCGCTTTGTAACGGAATGTGAAAATGTGGCACGAAAGTGCGGGAACGCGCGACGAAATCGATGGTCTCATTTTTCAGCAGATTGGGCTCTATAGAAGATATCCTAAGTCGCTCTATACCTGGAACAGCGTCCAACGCTTCGCAAAGCTGGAAGAACGTATGCTCGTGACGTTTGTTTCCAAATTCACCTTTGCCGTAATCGCCAATATTCACTCCCGTAAGTACGATTTCCTTAATGCCTTGAGCAGCAATTTCTGAAGCGTTCTTTAATACATTAGGCAAGGTATCGCTGCGTGAAATACCCCTTGCCAATGGGATAGTGCAATATGTACATTTATAATCGCATCCATCTTGCACCTTTAAAAAGGCCCGGGTACGGTCTCCAATGGAATACGAACCCACGTAGAAATCGGCGTCCTCAATCTCGCAAGAATGAATTTCACCAAAGTCATTTTTTGTAAGGTCGTTCAGGTAGTGGGTAATCTTGAATTTTTCGGTAGCCCCCAGTACCAGGTCTACACCGTTTACATCGGCCAGTTCTTCGGGCTTCAACTGGGCATAGCACCCAATGGCGGCCACAAAAGCATCTGGATTGGTCTTTTGCGCATTGCGCACGATACTTTTAAAACGCTTGTCGGCATTTTCGGTTACACTGCACGTATTAATTACATAAATATCAGCTTTTTGGTCAAAGTCCACGCGCTGAAAACCCTCCTCGGTGAAATTGCGGGCAATAGTAGAGGTCTCACTGAAGTTGAGCTTGCAGCCCAAGGTGTAAAAAGCGACTTTTTTTGTAGCGTTCATTCTTGTACTTTTGGCGAGCGGGGTGCAAAAATACAAACTTAAATCGGTTCCCGAAAACCTATGAGCAAGCTGTTTAACTACCTAACTTACGTATTTTCAGTTGGTTGTACCCTGTGGACGCTATCTTCTTGCCAATCTAATGCCGATTCTAATCGCGATCATCTCGTTTTTCGGTATAACGAACATAGCATTACTAGCAGTCTAGACCCTGCTTTTGCCCGTAACCAACAGAATATTTGGCCAACCAACCAATTGTTCAACGGACTGGTGCAGTTGGACGATTCACTGCAAATAAGGCCCGATATTGCCAAACGGTGGGAAATAAACGACAGCACTCTTACCTATAGTTTTACCCTTCGGGACGATGTCTATTTCCACAAGAATGCGGTTTTTGGTAGCGACTCTACGCGCACGGTAACAGCCAATGATTTCGTGTACAGTTTTGACAGGCTTGTCGATGAACAGGTTGCATCCCCGGGCAGTTGGATCATGAATAATGTTGCTTCCTATCGCGCCGAGAATGATTCTACCTTGGTAATTCAACTTACAAAGCCATTTCCGGCATTTCTTGGTTTGCTTTCTATGAGGTATGCTTCGGTAGTGCCGAAAGAAGCGGTTGTATTCTACGGAAATGATTTTAGGAGCCATCCCGTGGGCACCGGTCCATTTCAATTCAAGCTTTGGGAAGAGAATGTAAAACTGGTACTACGGAAGAATCCATTGTACTTTGAAACCGATGGTCAAGGTAACAGATTGCCCTATTTGGAAGCTGTTTCCATCACCTTCCTTCCAGATAAGCAAAGTGAATTTCTCCAGTTCGCACAGGGCAAACTCGATTTGGTCTCGGGTTTGGACAATTCATATAAAGATGAGATTCTAACCAATACGGGGCGTTTGCAACCGGCCTATAGAGACCGGGTACAGCTCATTACCGGGCCCTATCTCAATACCGAATACCTAGGCATCTTTATGCCGGTAACCTCGCCCGAAATTCAATCGCTAGCCCTGCGAAAGGCAATTAATTATGGATTTGATAGGAAGGCAATGATACAATACCTGCGCAATGGTATGGGCATTCCGGCCACCCACGGTATGATACCGAAAGGTCTGCCCGGGTTCGCACAGATTGAGGGATACGATTACGATCCAGAAAAGGCACGACAGCTGGTGGCCCAATATACCGAAGAAACGGGCGACCGCAAGCCAGAGATCACCATAGGGACCAACAGCCAATATTTGGACATCTGTGAATACGTGCAGCGGGAGCTTGAAAAAATTGGAATTGCGGTAACGGTCGATGTGATGCCCCCCTCTACCCTTCGGCAAATGAAAAGCAGTGGTGAATTGGATATCTTCCGGGCGAGTTGGATCGCCGATTATCCCGATGCGGAAAACTATCTTTCCTTATTTTATTCGGAAAATTTCACCCCGAACGGCCCCAACTACACCCACTATAAAAATGAAACCTTCGACAGTCTTTATAACAAGGCCTTGACCCTTTCAGATATAGATAGGCGCAAAGAACTGTATGCTAAGATGGATAGTATTGTTGTAAGCGATGCGCCTGTTGTGCCGCTTTATTATGATATGGCCATTCGTTTTGTAGGTAAAAATGTGCACGGACTGGGCATCAATCCGCAGAATTTCCTTGTGTTGAAACGCGTTCGGAAATCAAGATAAGAGCAAAAGAAAACCCGCGTTTTCCGCGGGTTTCCATAGTAGAAATTTGTTATTTATTGCATTACCGCCCTAATGCGCTCCTGCAATTGGGTATCGGTTTGTAAGCGCGTAGCAATAGCTTGGTAGCGCTCTAGAGCCAAACCAGATGCTTTTACGTGACCTTCCATTTTGGCTTCGATGGCGGGCTGCATAGCCTCAATCTCAGTAATGATGGTGTTATAGGCGGTCAATTCGGCTTCGGAAGCCGAAACTTCGGCATTTGGGTTGCTTTTCGCTTTTTGGATTTCGCTAAACCGGGCCACTTCCATTCCCTCTTCTTCAATAACGCCCATCATTTTTTGCTGTGCTTTTTGGCTTTCCATTTGCACGTCCTGAAAGGCCGTCACAAATTGTTTCAATTCAGTGTCAGAAACCTTACTATCGGTTTGTGCAAACGCAGTGGAACCAATAATCAAGCCTAAAAATAATGCCAGAGACTGCATTTTTTTCAAAATAATCATGTTTTCAATTTTAAGTTAAGAATTTGATGTGGCAGTTTACGGCTTTATAACGACGATAGCGAACAATTAAGAATAAAATATGTCTTTTTTAGAGCGATTTAACGTTTACTATAACTTTGTTTTGAAGAGAGGCTCGCTTAGTTTCTTCGCCATTTCGCGGTTTCATGGAAAACGTGGTCGAGGATGGCAGCATCTTGCTCGGTAAATTCCACGTTGCGCCGGGCCATTACTGTTTTAGCGACTTCGAAAGCCGTATCGGTCTTGTAGGTGGTCATGCCCGCACTGCCGCCCCAGCTAAAACTTGGGATAAAATTCCTAGGGAAACCACTTCCGAAGATATTGGCGCTTACGCCTACAACGGTACCTGTATTGAACATGGTGTTGATGCCACACTTGCTATGGTCGCCCATCATTAGGCCACAAAACTGGAGGCCCGTACGCGCAAAGCGCTCGGTGCCATAATCCCATAGGCGTACCTCGGCGTAATTGTTCTTAAGGTTGCTGTTGTTGGAATCTGCCCCGATATTGCACCATTCGCCCAAAACCGAGTTACCCAAAAAGCCGTCGTGACCTTTGTTTGAATAACCAAATAGTACCGAGTTGTTCACTTCACCACCAACCTTGCAATGAGGACCAATGGTAGTCCCTGAATAGATTTTGGCCCCCATTTTTACCGTAGCTTCCTCACACAGTGCAAAAGGGCCACGTATCATCGCTCCTTCCATAATTTCGGAATTTTTACCGATATAGATGGGGCCATCGTTGGCATTGAGCGAGCAAAATGGAAGTATGGCACCTTCTTCAATAAAGATCGCCTCAGGGTTAAGGGCCACGCAACCCTCGGGTATGGGCTGGGAAGTTCTGCCTTTGGTAAGCATTTTAAAATCGCGCTCTATAGCCTTATGGTTTTTGGCGAAGATGTCCCAAGTATGGCTAATGCGCAGCATATCGTCGTGCGAATACTGTATTACTTCATATTGATCGAAATCTACCTCTTGGTTTTCAGCAGAAAAAAAGGCCAAGGGCTCATCGTTGTAAAATACGGCCTGGTTCTCCTTTAGGTTGGCAACAATGTTCGCCAAATTCTCGGAGGGGAGAAAGGAAGAATTTATGAGAATGTTCCTCTCCATTTCCACCATAGGATATTTTTCAGCTAAATACGCTTCGGTAACCGTAGTGGTAGTAAAGCCAAGATAAGCTTCCCACTTTTCACGAATGGTAAGAATGCCCACGCGAATATCGGCTACGGGACGGGTAAAGGTAAACGGCAGCAATTGGTTGCGTACCGCACCATCAAACAGAATATAGTTCATAAATTGGTGTTCTCTTTTTTCTAGAAGCCTTTAACAAAGACCTCCATTACCAAAAGTACTACTTCTACTTGTGCTGGCATAAAAAAAAGCCCTCGATATCTCGAAGGCTTTTGGTGTATGGTTAAGAAAAACTTAGTTGTTTTCCTCTTTCTTGAATTTCTTATACTTGTTCTTAAATTTGTCAATACGACCCGCGGTATCGATCAACTTCGCCTTACCGGTATAATAAGGATGTGAAGTTCTTGAAATCTCCAATTTCACCAAAGGATACTCTTTTCCGTCAACTTCAATCGTTTCCTTGGTTTCGGCGGTAGATTTGGTTAAGAAAACATCGTCGTTAGACATGTCTTTAAACGCCACTACTCTATAATTATCGGGATGGATACCTTTTTTCATCGTATTCGGTCTTTATTTTGCGAGTGCAAATTTAAGCAATTATTGTAAATGCACAATACTTAGGTGAAAAATTTAATTTAAAAATTTCGGCACGTAACATTTTACTACATTTGCTTACTAACTGCCAAAACCAACTAAACTTTTCATTATGGAAAATCAAAAAGCTTCGGTACGTAAAATTGCCCTCAACTACGGCTTAATTCTGGCATTGTTAACCATTGGCCTATCGGTTATCGTTTGGGTTATGGGCGTACACATGGATCAACCGTGGTGGCAATCGCTTCTCAACTTTATTTTTATGACCCTGTGCATCGTATACGGCCTTAAAGCCTTTAAGAAAGAAGGCGATGGCTTTATGAGCTTGGGCGACGCGATTAAAACAGGTTTGGCCATTTCGCTCGTGGCAGGGCTTATAGGATCTATATTTACCTACATCTTCATTACCTTTATCGAGCCAGAATTTATCACGCAGATGCTCGATGCACAGCGCGATAAGATGATCGAAGACCAACCCAATATGACACAAGAACAAATGGATATGGCAATGGGCATGACCGAAAAATTCATGAGTCCGTGGTTTATGTTTGCGATGGGACTTATTGCCTCCTTGTTCTTCGGATTTATAATTTCGCTTGTGGCGGGCTTGATAATGAAGCAAAACCGACCCTCATACGAATAACATATGAACCTTTCCATTGTCATTCCCCTTCTTAACGAAGAGGAATCCATACAAGAACTTTACCATTGGATTGCAGACGTTATGCAATCCAATGGTTTTTTGTATGAAATCCTATTTATCGACGATGGAAGTACAGATACATCCTGGGAAATCATTGACATCCTTTCCCGCCAACATCCCGAAGTGAAAGCCATTCGCTTTTTGAAGAACTTCGGAAAATCGCAAGCCTTGCACGCAGGTTTTGAAAAGGCCATCGGTGAGGTGGTTGTAACCATGGATGCCGACCTTCAGGACAATCCGGAAGAAATCCCGCAGTTGTACGCAATGGTAACCCAGGAAGGATACGATTTGGTTTCTGGCTGGAAAAAAAAACGGTTCGATTCGGTCGTCGCCAAGAACCTACCCTCTAAACTTTTCAACTTTGCCGCCCGGAAAACCTCTGGGGTGGCGCTGCATGATTTTAACTGTGGCCTCAAGGCCTATAAAAACAAGGTCATTAAAACTATTGAAGTAACCGGTGAAATGCACCGTTACATACCGGTTTTGGCCAAAAACGCTGGCTTTAACCGGATAGGCGAAAAAGTGGTGCGTCACCAAGCCCGAAAGTACGGAGAAACCAAATTTGGGGCCGAGCGTTTTATAAGGGGTTTTCTGGATTTAATCACCATTTGGTTTGTTTCCAGTTTTGGAAAAAGGCCCATGCATCTCTTTGGAGCATGGGGAGCGTTTATGTTCTTCATTGGCTTCGTTTTTGCCCTATATTTGGGCGTTGACAAACTATTCATTAATCCAAGGGGCCGATTGATAACGCAACGACCAGAATTCTTCATTACCCTCACCGCCATGATGATGGGCACCCAGCTATTCCTTGCAGGCTTTATTGGCGAACTTATTCTTCGGAATAAAAAAGACTCCAAAAACTACATTGTGAAAGAACACCGAAACCTCTAAGCAGAACAAATAGGTTTCGCTATTTTTGCAAAGTCTGTAGGACGAAAGTTTGCTTAGAATAAAATGTACCATGATTTACGTAGACCCAAAAACGCTGGAACGAGTCAATAAATGGCTCACCCCCTTCTTCGATACCGAAACCCAGCACACTATAAAAGAAATGATTGCCCATGATCCTGAAGGACTTGAGGATAGCTTTTACAAGAACCTCGCCTTTGGCACTGGAGGTATGCGCGGCATTATGGGGGTTGGGGACAACCGAATCAACAAATATACTTTGGGTAAGAATACCCAGGGGCTTTCCAATTACTTAAAAAAACAATTTCCCAACACATCGATAAAGGTAGCGATCGCCTACGATTGCCGTCACAACAGCAAAGAGCTCGCCCAAACCGTGGCCGAGGTGTTTTCAGCAAATGGAATTGAGGTATTTCTTTTTTCCGATTTGAGACCCACCCCAGAGTTATCTTTCGCGGTACGTTACCTTAATTGCCATTGCGGCATCGTGCTCACAGCATCCCATAATCCGCCAGAGTACAACGGATATAAGGTGTATTGGTACGATGGCGGGCAATTGGTGCCCCCGCAAGACGCCGAGATCATTGCCGAGATAAATGCCTTGGAATATACCGACATCCATTTTGAAGCGAACAAGTCGCTCATTAACAGTATCGACACCAAGGTAGACGAGGCCTTTGCGGCGGCTTCCATCGAGAACGGGAGTTTCAGCACATCACAAGAAGCAAAAGACAGTCTTAAAATCGTTTTTACCTCGCTGCATGGCACCTCAATTACCATGATTCCCAAGGTACTGGAGGCCGCTGGGTATAAAAATGTGAGTATCGTGGAAGAACAGGCCGAACCCAATGGGAACTTCCCAACGGTATCCAGCCCTAATCCCGAGGAACCCGAAGCGTTGGAAATGGCCCTTCGCCAAGCTGAAAGAGAAGGTGCAGACATCGTAATTGGCACCGATCCCGATTGTGACCGTTTGGGCATCGCCGTGCAAGATGAACAGGGAAAGTTGGTACTCCTTAACGGCAACCAAGCAATGGTTCTCAAGACACATTTCCTACTACAGCGATATCAAGAGGAAGGCAAACTGGACGGCAGTCAGTTTGTAGCTTCAACCATAGTGTCGACGCCCATGGTTCGCATTATCGCCGAAGATTTTAACGTACAGTATAAGGAAGGCCTTACCGGATTTAAATGGATCGCAAAAATGGTGAAAGATTTTCCCAAATTGCAGTTCATTGGCGGTGGCGAGGAAAGCTTTGGATACATGGTTGGCGATTTTGTGCGCGACAAGGATGCCGTAACCGCTACGTTGCTAGCCTGTGAAATAGCCGCCCAGAAAAAAGCGGTTGGCAGTAGTTTATACCAATATCTACAAGATATCTATAAACGCTACGGTTATTACGAAGAACATTTGGTATCGTTGGTAAAGAAAGGGAAAAAGGGCGCCGAGGAAATTAACAAAATGATGCGCGAACTAAGACAGAATCCCTTCTCTGAGATTGCCGGCAGCAAGGTAGTTCGAATTGAAGATTACCAGAAGGGTGAGGCCCGGAATGTGGTGGAAGGCACCACCTCGCCATTGGATATTCCCCCTTCCAATGTGCTTATTTTTTACACCGAGGATGGCAGCAAGATTGCCGCACGTCCCAGCGGTACAGAACCAAAGATAAAGTTTTATATGAGCGTGAACACTCGGGGCGATTCGCAAGATGCCGCTGCGATATTGCAAGATAAAATCGATACTATAGTTACCTACTTAAACATCCGTTAGTGAAATACTTCAGAAAAATAATACGCTACGCCTATCCCTACAAGAGGTTTGCGTATTTGAACATTTTCTTCAACATTCTGTATGCGCTGTTCAGCACGCTCTCTTTTGTGGCGCTTATTCCTGTACTGAAAGTGATATTCAGCAACCAGCGAGAAGTGGCCGTAAAACCAGAATTTTCGAATTTTGAAGGCATTGGTGGCTTGAAGGAATTTGGCGAGGATTATCTCAATTATGCTATAGTAGATTCCATTGAAAAATATGGCGATTTTAGGGTGCTGCTATTTATGGTGTGCATTATTGTGGTGATTTTTCTTTTGAAAAACCTCAGCAACTACCTTGCTATGTTCTACATCACTTTTCTGCGTAACGGTATGCTGATGGACCTGCGCAACGCGATGTACGAAAAGATCATTTCCTTCCCACTTTCCTTTTATTCTGAAAAAAGGAAGGGCGACACCATAGCCCGCCTGAGCAATGATGTGAACGAGGTGAAAAACTCCGTCATTTCTATGCTTGAAATGATAGTGCGCGAACCGTTGACTATTTTGTTCTCTTTGATAATGATGCTCTTTTTGAGTGTAAAACTTACCCTATTTGTATTCATCTTTTTGCCCATTTCGGGTTTCTTGATCTCGCGAATAGGAAAATCCCTCAAGAAAAAATCCCTGAAAGTCCAGCAGGAACAGGGCACTTTCCTGTCCATTTTGGAAGAAACAATGGGCGGCCTGCGCATCATAAAAGCCTTCAATGCAGAGCCTACTTTCAGCAAAAAGTTTGCTGATTCAAATAAACGGTACAACAATTACGCAAACTCGGTGCTTAACCGCCAAAATCTCGCCTCGCCCGTGAGCGAGCTTATGGGAATTATAGTAATTGGGATTTTGCTGGTATATGGCGGTTATTTGGTGTTTATTGACCAAACAATGGAAGCCAGCTTCTTTATTGGTTACGTATTGTTGGCATACAATATTTTAACGCCCGCAAAGGCTATTGCCAAGGCAAGCTACGCGGTAAAACGTGGCGATGGCGCGGCGGCGCGCATTTTAGAAATTTTGGAGAGCGAAAATACCATTACCGACATTGAAAATGCCGTTGAAAAACTTTCTTTTGAAAGCAATATTGAAATAAAGAACATTTCCTTTAAATATGACGACCACTATGTGCTGAAAAACTTCTCGCTTACCATTCCAAAAGGAAAAACGGTCGCATTGGTGGGCCAGAGCGGAAGTGGCAAAAGTACCATCGCCAATTTGCTCACGCGCTTTTACGATGTAAACGAAGGCAGCATTGAAATTGATGGGGTAAATATTAAGGACATTTCAAAAAAATCGCTCCGCAGCCTTTTGGGGGTAGTCTCGCAGGATTCCATTCTCTTCAACGATACGGTGGCCAATAATTTGAAACTCGGTAGGCCCAATGCTACTGAAAAGAATCTTTTGGAAGCTGCGGAGATAAGCAACAGTTACGAATTTATAAAAAACCTTCCGCAACAGTTTGACACCAACATAGGCGACAGCGGCAATAAATTGAGCGGCGGACAAAAGCAGCGCCTGAGCATAGCCAGAGCCGTACTAAAAAACCCACCCATTATGATTCTCGATGAGGCCACCTCAGCCCTCGATACCGAAAGCGAACGTTTGGTTCAAGACGCCCTGGAAAATATGATGAAGAATAGAACCTCCATCGTTATCGCGCATAGGCTTTCCACCATCCAGAATGCAGATTTGATTGTGGTGCTTGCCAAAGGCGAAATTGTGGAGCGAGGCAAGCACAGCGAACTGCTGGCCAAGAAGGGCATTTACCACAATTTAGTAGAAATGCAATCGCTTGCTTAAATTAAAATAAACCTTCTATTTTTTGTTCTAATGCTTGGAAAGGCGAGTAACAGGGTATCTAAATGTAAAAAGAGCGGTTGGGGCTCCGCTCTTTTTAATTTTGTCATCGCAATTGGGGCTTGCGATAACGTCATAAGTAAATTAAGTTGAATCAAATATAATTCGTTTATTTGAATCTACCAAACTTTTATTGCACTTTATCTGTTTTTTTGTGCATTTAATCGATTTTATCATCAATGCTTGTTAAAGTTTTTCTTACATTTCGTTCGGTAAATTCCATCATTTTTAAGATCGTGAAAAAACGGGTCAGCCCCCGCTAAGACCCGTTTTTAGTGCGTTCCTATTACAGTTGGGGCTAATAATAGAGAACTATACATAAGTAGTATGATGTAAATGTAGTAAATTATTTCCTACAAAAAAATAAAATTTGCATTTAGTCGATATTTTTTTCTTTTAATCGATTTTTTGAAGGGTATTTCGTGTATAATTCCTTATCGAAATAGGCTATCTTTAAACCTTTGGGTCATACGTAAGTCCTATTAAAAATGCTCCAAGTGATACAAGAAAGCGATCTACTTGCCAATCTCCAGTCCCCAGAAACCCGGGAGGCTGCATTTCGTGAATTAGTACGTACATACAAGGAACGGTTGTACTGGCACATAAGGCGTCTAGTGCTGGACCATGCTGATGCAGACGATGTACTTCAAAACACTTTTATAAAGGTTCATCGCCACATCGATGCCTTTAATGGCGACAGCAAATTGTATACTTGGATGTACCGCATCGCAACCAACGAAGCGCTCACCTTCCTTGCAAAAAAAGCAAGGCGTAATCACCTTACTTCTGAAGAGGCACAGCAACAAGCCTTCGAGAAATTGAAGAGCGATGTATATTTCGAGGGTGATGCCATTCAGTTGAAACTGCAGCAAGCGATTGCCACGTTGCCCGAAAAACAACGATTGGTCTTCACGATGAAATATTTTGGGGGACATACTTACGATGCCCTTTCTGAAATTTTGAACACCTCGGTGGGCGGTCTCAAAAGCAATTATCATATCGCAACGCAAAAAATAAAGGAGTTTTTATCTGAAAATGAAACCTTTTAACTAAATAAAGGTCAAAGAGACAAATGAAAAAAGAGCGACGACATACCAAACCATTTAAAGTGCCTGACGCTTATTTCGACTCACTCGAAGAACGAACCGTTGAAAATGTATCTTTGGGGATCCCGAAAGATGCGTCTACCTTTGCGGTTCCCCCTAGTTATTTTACGAATTTGGAAAAAGAGATCAACGATCGTATAGTTGTTCCGCAACCTCCAAAACAACCTATTTCCCTGCGCACAAAATGGACGTGGGCTGCGGCCATTGCCGCCTGCGCAGCGCTCGCGGTTACTGTATTTTCGCTGCGGGAGTCGGCTTACGATGCTGATACCGTTACGCCGCTTGCCATAGAAACCTATTTACATGATCATTTGGTTGAATACGACACCTACGATCTTGCTCCTTTACTATCAGACCGTACCCTGTCTAACTTGCTAGACGAAAGCGCTGCGCTATCGCAAGAGAATTTGACCGATTATCTTTTGGAACATATCGATGAAACAACCCTTTTGAACGATTAGTTATGAAATACCTACCCATTCTTCTATTATTTCTATCGGGTTTGGCCACAGGTCAAGAAACTCGACATGAACGCATAAAAGCCCTTAAAACAGCTTTCATAACTGAAGCCTTATCCTTATCGCCTGAAGAAGCTGCGCAGTTTTGGCCCGTATACAATAGCTATGCGGAACAAATGCACGAGCTTCGCAAAGCAGAGCGCTCAGAAATTTCAGAACGAGACGACTCGAATTTGACAACCTTGAGCGATGCCGAGGCCAGCCGTCTCGTAGATCGATTCTTAAATTATGAACTTCGGGAATGGGAGTTGGAAAAAAAATTGATGGCCGATCTCAAAAAAATCATGACGCCCCAAAAAATCGTAATGCTTAAAATTTCGGAAGAAAAATTCAAAAGGCGGTTGTTGGAAGGCTATAAAAAAGGTAAAGAGTAATATTGGTTGTGATTATTTGTTTTTGAAATAGACCGGGACGGCAGTTGCGCCGTCCCGATCTATTTTTTAAAAGATAGCTTGGCTATTTTGTGGTGCCCAGAGGCGAAAGCCGTGGAATCGTTTACAAACTCAATAGCGAAAAATCCTTCTTCAGAAAGTTCCGTCCAATGTTTCCCGAAATCGGCGCTGTAAGAAATTCCCGGGGAGCCTACGGCTACCAAAGCCTCCCCTCCACTGTTCGGAACAAATGATACAGACGATCGGTACCCGGGTCCCTTTCCGTTGCTTACCAAAGTCCAAGTTTTACCACCGTCGCGTGTTATCGCCTTATTTCCCTCGTTATACGCTTTGTCGTCCCAATTCCCTCCAAAGATGATTCCTTTCGATTCATCATAAAAATCAATGCTATAGATGCCTGTCATTGCTTTCCCTTGAATGATAGGTGTATCGTACACCTCCCAAGTTTCCCCACGATCGGGCGTATGGAAAACCCTTGCGCGTGCCCCGCCCGTGGCAATCCAAGCGTGTGTGCCTTTTAGAGCGATATTTGAGTTGCTTGCGGCGAAGGCTGCTTCACCTTCCATTACCGGTGGCAGTACCTCGCAAGGTAGTTTCTGCCAGGTGGCGCCACCGTTTCTGGTGATAAGTATGGATAGGCACCCGCCCACGGGGTCGCCCATTGCAATGCCCTCCATATCGTTCCAAAAGGCCATGGCATCGTAAAATACCCCATCGCCCGTTTCGCTATATACCTCCTCAATAGAAGTTGCCTCATAGTTTTCATACCCAATTTTATACAAAACGCCAGGATTGCCTACGCTAAGCACAAAAACAGCTTTCGAAGTTGCCGCTATGGCCCTAAAATGCAATAACTTATCTTCATACCGAATATTCGCGAGTTTCGGGGTACCGTGGTCGACCAGCCCAACCATTCCCTTATCGGCTGCAAACCAAACCCGATTCGTGTCCAAGGGAGCGATGGCCCGTATGCTCAGGCTATCGGTATATATTGGTTCAATTTCGACGGAATGGAACTTGGGTTCAACGGGATTGCCACAACCTACAAAAAGGTAGATAACAGCCACGGAAAAGAGGACGCGCATGGAAAATTTTTCGCCAAAAGTAAACAAAACAAGTCGATTGTGATACCTTTGCAGTCCAATTAAAACCCATGAGATTACACCGAAATCTAGTGTTTGCCACTATTGATTCGCTACACCAAATTTTCAATGAAAACAAACAGGCGGACAAGGTATTGAAAAACACGCTAAAACGCGATAAACGCTGGGGCTCTCGCGATCGCAGCTTTATTGCGGAAACCACGTACGACATCGTACGGTGGAAGCGTCTCTATGCCGAAATTGCCGAGGTGAAGGAGCCTTTTGACCGTTCCAACCTCTTTAGGATGTTTACCGTTTGGGCCACCCTTAATGGCATAAAAATACCCGACTGGCCGCAATTTGAGGCAACGCCCACCAGGCGCATAAAGGGACGTTTCGACGAGCTTTCGAAAATTCGAAAATACCGCGAATCGATTCCCGATTGGTTGGACAATCTTGGACAGGCAGAATTGGGCGATACTTGGGATGCGGAGATACGTGCCCTCAACCAATTAGCCGATGTGGTACTACGGGTGAATCCGCTTCAGGCAACTGTAAAACAAGTTCAAAATGCGCTGTTTGATGCCGATATAGAAACAGAGACTATTTCCGGACTCCCTCACGCCCTGAAATTGAAAGAACGCACCAATGTCTTTACCACCGACGCTTTTAAAAACGGTTGGTTCGAGGTGCAAGATGCGAGCTCACAACGCGTAGCTCCATTGCTCGATCCCAAACCAGGAATGCGCGTGGTCGACGCCTGTGCCGGTGCTGGTGGAAAAAGCCTCCACATGGCCGCACTCATGGAAAACAAAGGTCAAATTATAGCGCTGGATATTTATGGCAATAAGCTCAAGGAGTTAAAGCGCAGGGCTCGCCGTAACGGAGCGCACAATATTGAAACCAGGCTCATTGATACAACAAAGGTCATTAAGAAACTTCACGGTCAAGCCGATAAAGTATTGATAGACGCTCCCTGTACCGGACTTGGTGTATTAAAGCGCAATCCAGATACGAAATGGAAGCTTAAGCCTGAGTTTTTGGAAGAAATAAAAAATACACAACAAGACCTATTACAGGCCTATTCGAAAATGGTAAAAGAGGGCGGGCAGCTAGTCTATGCAACTTGTTCTATACTCCCTTCGGAAAATGAAAAGCAGGTAGCCTCTTTCTTGGCTTCGGAAGAAGGTAAACTATTTACACTTTCGAAGGAAATTAAAATCTTGGCCAGCAAGTCCGGTTTCGATGGTTTCTATATGGCTTTACTTCAAAAGAAATAACATGTTAATTCGTTTACTATCTCTTTGGTTGCTAACAATTTCTATCTGCCTAGGACAGCAACCTTATTATAATGACGTAAATCTCAATACCACGGGGCAAGCCCTATATCTGGAGCTGCAGAACAAAATCGACAATGCCAGTAGTACTTTTACCTACGATGACGTAAAGGATGCATTTTTGGTAACCGACGAGAACCCGCAGAATACGAATGATGTACTTTTGCTTTATGGTTATAATGACACTGATGGGAATTGCATTACAGACCGAAGTAGGGATAAGGATGATTTTGGCGGAAATAGTTGTGAGTACAACCGCGAGCACACCTTCCCTAGGTCGTTAGCGAATCCCGCTATGGGCGACGTGGGCAGTACAACCACCGGTATAGGTGCCGACCCCCATAACTTACGCCCTACCGATGTGCAGGCCAATGGTAACCGTGGTAACAAGAAGTTTGGAGATGGAACGGGTAACGCAGGCAACATTGGAAACGATTCATGGTATCCAGGTGATGAATGGAAGGGCGATGTGGCGCGCATGATGATGTATATGTATACGCGCTATGGCAATCGCTGTTTACCATCCTTGGTGGGTAACGGACCTACCCAGGATGGCACGGCAATGCTCCAGCTCTTTTTGGAATGGAATGTCGAGGATCCCGTTAGTGAATTGGAAGACCAGCGCAACCCGTATCTTGAAACAGTATACGGCAATCGAAATCCGTTTATCGACAACCCGTATCTAGCAACCCTTATCTGGGGCGGTCCCGAGGCCGAAGACCGTTGGGGGTTTCTCTCGGTCGCCACCTACAATCAAACCGTAGTAGGTTTGTATCCCAATCCAGCCACTGGGCCCGTTTGGATTCTAACCACTTCAACAAGCAATACCGCTCGATATAGGCTCTACGACCTTAGCGGAAGGAAGCTATTGTACGGGGTTGTAAATAACGATACACCTTCAATAGATGTAACATCAATACCAGCAGGTGTGTATGTACTGGAGGTTAATCTCAATGGGAGCAGAAGCGTAAAGCGCCTAATTGTCCAATAAAAAAAACATCCCCGAAGAGGGGACGCTTTATATTCTTAAGAGCACATAACTCTATTCTATAATTATCCTCTTGGTAGCAGCATTGGACCCGTTGGTAACTTTTACAAAATAGACTCCCGTGTTGGCACTAGCCATATTTACTTCGGCTGTATATTCAGAACCAATATTCTCGAGGGTACCAGAATATAGTTTTTGGCCAATGGTGTTATAGATTTGATACTCCAAGTCGCCGTAATCGCTTTTAGGAACAAAGCTAATCGCGTACGTTTTAGAGGATAATGGATAGACAAGAAAATCGCCTTGACTAAATTCCAAATCTCCTGTAGAAAGCGTGGTATTGTTCACCGTGGTCACGAAATTATCGTTTTCGGGTGCTTGGTCGCCATTTAAAGCGGTCCTAGCCTCCAGTTCGTAGGTTTGCTGGGGATTGGATAAATCTACAGTTTGGTTGAACGTATAGGTACCGCCCGATTGCGGTGCCAAGGTACCAGTAAAGGTTTCGGTGGCGACGAGACTTCCGTCTACGTATAGTTCAATATCAAAATTGGATTGTGGATTGTTTCCGAAGTTAAAAACAGTCACTTCTACAGTTTCTGAATCGGACAGGTCGCCATCGGTGGGTGAGATAAAATTTACCACACCTACATCGGCGGTTAAAAGGCTCTCCAATTTAAAACTTGAAATTCTAGAACGCCAAGAGTTGTTAAAAGCAAAATATTCACTTGTATTCCAAAAGGTAAGTCCGTCTGGATCCATTGTAAGGTGCGAATAATCTCCAAACCGATTGGTATTAGTCTGTACCCCATTTCCATCGATTATTGTAGTTTCAGGAAACGTCATTACGCCCAAAGGATCACCAGCGTAGCGCCCCGTGTAGCGAATGCCTACACGCGTATTAGCACTCCCTAGGTTGAAGGCCACCCCAATATTACCTTCTTCATCCATAGCGGCACTTCCCATAAATCTGCTTTCACCATCGGCGGGTGCATACGTTCCTTCTTGAAAAATCGACCAATCGTTGGTAGCATCGTTTCGGAGTTCAATCCACCGAATTCCTGAGGTGTTCTGCCCGTCAACATCGACATTAAAGGTTATCACCCAAGAATTGTGGTTGGTGAACCTGCGATAGTTCGCGGCGTATGAGATCACCCCTTGAATAATATCAATACGTTGCGAGGTGCCCGGTTGGTTAAGGTCACCAGTACCAAACGGCCGAAAGGTAGCTTCAAAGGGCGTCGTGGCTATCAATAAGGGGCTAGAAATGGTTGAATTACTAGGGTTGTTGTAATCGACATCGATTTCCCAAACCTTAAGATGGTCGAAGGTCACGCCATTCCAACCATCATCTTGCAAATAGACAATATAGCCCGGGGCGTTTGGATCAAAATCGGTTCCTACCAAATTGGCGGGTTCTGGGCTGAAGACCGTATTCGGATTGCGAATCACCCCAGGCAGGTTAAAACCAATTATCTGTGGGCTTGGATCTCCGCTCAAAATGGCATCACGCTCCAACACATAGGTCGTGTTGCCAGTAAACTTGTTGGCGGTGAGGTAATACCCATCGTGCCAAACTGAATAGTGGGGATAGTCTGGAAAATCGTCTAACGGAAAGGAATATACAAAATACGATCCCGTAGGATCGGGCGTTTCAGAAACCCCTACGATAAGAGCATCATCTGATACGCGAAACTGACTCACGAAGAAACGATCTGCCAGTTGGTCGTACAATACAATGGGATCCCCGTTATTGTTTCCGGAGCCCAGAAATTGTCCAAGGGAAGTGGGTCCAGCCAATAAATTACCTACTTTATCAAAGATTTTTACCACCACGTTTACAGCGTGGACATAATGGTTGGGACCTACAGCTCCCGTGGGATCTGGTGGAATGGCCTGACCCTCATTAATGGAAGCCCCTATAAAATTTTGCTCAAGGTTCCTTCCATCTCCGTATTCGATAACTTCTTGCCGAAGCGGGTCGCCATCTAGCGGAAGGGCATTCTCATTGACCTTGGGATTTGGTTTTAAGCTATTGGGTACGATTCGCAAATTTTCTACTTCGCTGTCCCGAAGCGGAGTAACCGTTGGCATATCGCGTAAAGGGATTGTCTTTCCTAGAAATTCGCCCTGGGCGATCACTTTGGGTCCTTCACTGTTTTGGGCCCATACTAACGGCGCCGTAACCAGTAACAATAAACAGGGTAATAATCTTATTTTCATAGCTTTTAGATTTAATCTTTTAAAGATACTTATTTTAACCAAGTATATAAAATCAAGATATAATTAAAAAACCGATGGGTCTGCAGACCCATCGGTTTTTCAGAATGGAAACAACCAATTATTGAACGATAATACGTGCAGATTTATACGTAGATAGATTTGGGCCACCCAATTTAATGATGTACACGCCGCTGGCAGCTTGTGCCATATCCAGATCTATAGCATAACCCGTGGAACTGCTTCGCCGTAAGGTCTTGAATTTAAGCTGTTGCCCCAACATATTATATATGGCAGCATAGGCAGGACCCTCATATTGAGTATCTAATAACACCTTAAATTGATTATTAGGAAGCGTAATAACCTTAAGATCGGCCTTTGAAAAAATCGCTTCCTCAACACTTAGTGTTCCTACATTTGCGGTGTAGTCTTCGGTGTCGCCATAGGTAGTTTCCTCGCAGGCATCGACCGGTACCGGGCTATTCCAATTTGTTTTGGCGCGCATTCGGTGCAAGCCAACGCCAGCGAACTGCGGAATAGTAATGGTTACCGTTTCAGTAAATGTTCCGCTCCCTTGATTTTCGGCGATGATGTAGTTATTCAGTACTAATTCATCTGATGTAAAATTGAAATCATCATTAAAATCGATCCAAACATTTACGAATTGATCGCCATATCCTGTGCCTAGCGTCAAGGCATAGGTGGCCCCTGTTTCAAAATTCGCAGTAAGGTTGGTAAAATCGCCATACCCTTCGCACTGCGAAGGATTATTGATTTCAGCAACAGAGAAAAGTCGCAACCCATCCCCCAGGGTGCAATTCATACTAGGTTGACACAGCACGTTATCCACCACCTTGGATACTTCATCATTACTGGAGTCGCCATCGCCTGCTAAACTGGTACTGGCCGTAATCGTATAACTCCCCAGTTGCGTAAAATCGAAGGTCTGGCTAAAATCAAAAACTACTTCTTCGCCTTGATTGATGGTTCCCGTATACGTTTCGGTAACAGGCGCGCTACCATCAACGGAATAAGAAACATCAAAATTGCTCTGCGCATTGGCACCAAAATTTCTAATGGTAATCGAGATGGTCTCCACCCCTAAACCAGTACCTGTAGATGGTGCAACTATTTCCAGAACACCTACATCGTTGGCATATATGTGACGTACCTGAGTAGTGAACGAGTCGTTATTTGTGAACTCGTCGGCAGCCAAGTTCGTGGTAGCCTGCACATTGTATGTTTGCCCTGGGGTCGATAAATCTACCGTCTGGGTGAAGGAGTAGATAGCGGTTTGGTTAGGATTCACCGTTCCTGAAAAGGTTTCTGTTGCTACTAAATTGCCATCTACCCTCAATTCAATAGGAATGTTGGATTGTGCATCAGTTCCGAAATTTCTGATGTTCACCGTTACGGTTTCCGAAGCAGTTAAAATGCCGTCGGTAGGTTGTACAATTGCGTTGATACCCACATCATTTGCAAATCCGCCTGAAAGGGAAAAAGAAGCAACACGACTGGACCAATTGTTGTTCGCTGTAAAAAATTCGGCGGTATGCCAAAAGGTAAAGTTGTCTGGATCGATGGTTAGGTGCGAGTAGTCCCCAAAGCGATTGCTATTGGTCTGTACACCTACTCCATCGACGATGGTAGTTTCGGCCACTGTCATTTGGCCCAAGGGGTCGCCATCAAATCGTCCTGTGTAGCGAATTCCGGCAGGGAGGCTACTGCTGGCTATATTGAAGCCAAGACCAATGTTACCGGCGGCATCCATAGCTGCACTACCCATAAAACGACTATGACCATCTGCCGGGGCGTAGGTTCCTTCTTGGTAGATGCTCCAGTCGTTGCTAGCATCGTTGCGTAACTCGATCCAGCGTATTCCAGAGAGATCGTTACCGTCTACATCGACGTTAAAGGTAATTACCCAAGAATTATGTGTTGCGAAGCTTCGGTAATTAGCCGCATAGGAGATTACACCACCTATCATATCTATTTTTTGGCCTGTGCCAGGTTGTTGTACATCGCCAGTTCCAAAAGGCGCAAATGTGGCCTCAAAGGGCGCCGTGGGTATCTCGAGTGGCGAAGATATGGTTGAATTGCCGGGGTTCGACCAGTTTATATCGATTTCCCAAACCTTAAGGTGGTCAAAGGTAATCCCTCCCCATCCATCATCCTGCAAGTAGACGATATAGCCAGGCACATCGGCTGGAAAACTAGTGCCCGTAAGATTGGCAGGTTCTGGACTGAAGACCGTGTTGGGGTTGTTTGTAACCCCCGGCAGGTTGAATCCTATAATTTCAGGATCGCTACCTCCGGCCAGCATTACATCTCTCTCAATAACATAGGTAGTATTGCCAACAAACTTATTCGCTGTAAGATAATACCCATCTGGCCATACGCTATAATGTGGATAATCTGGGAAAGCATCTAACGGAAATTCATAAACGTTGTATGCCCCAGTAGGGTCTGGAGTTTCAGAAACGCCAATAATAAGGGCATCGTTCGATGTTTGAAACTGGCTTACAAAAAATCTATCGGCCAATTGATCGTACATAATTATGGGGTCTCCGCTGTTGGACCCATTCCCCAAAAACGAACCTAAATCGGTAGGGCCCGCCAACACGTTGCCCGATTTGTCGAATATTTTGATAGCCACATTTACGGCATTCACATAGTGATTTGGCCCTGCGGCACCCGTGGGATCTGGTGGCGTAAAGCCACCTCCTTCGGCACGGCTCAGTCCGTTGAAGTTTTGCTCTAAAGGAAGGTTCTCTATGCCACCCACCTTGGCTTGTCGTAACGGGTCACTCTTCAATGGAAGCGCATCTTCATTTACCTTGGCATTGGCCCGTAGGTTGTTGCTTATAATTTTCATCTTATTGATTCCTTGCTGCTCCTGCATATCAATGGTTGGATAGTCCCTAAGTGGCTCCGTTTTCTTTATAAAATGGCCCTGAATCACCTCACTGGGAGGGAAAAGCTGCTGCGAGAACACTTGTACACCACATAGCAAACACGCACTTGCAAGAAGTAATTTTTTGAATTTCATACAACTGTAAATTTATTATGAATAGAATGGAGCAAGATAGCACAAATAGTCGATTTCAAAAAACATCTGTTTACCATGATTTTCTCCTGAAGTGCCTTAAAAGAACTTTCCACGGTAAATTCCTCATAGAAAAATGCTACACCTAATGTATATCAAAATTTAGTACCTTTGCCCTTTCTTTTTTCACGCTAATTTTCAAACGCATGATCCACTTTTTTGGAACTGAAAACGACGTCGTTTATGCCGTCCTAACTGCAGGTTCCCTTACCCAAACCGATATCGATAAATTGCAATGGCTTTTTGGCGACCAGCCGATGATCGATAAAGCTGCACTCCCAAATTTTTTCGTCGGTCCCCGTGCGGCAATGATTACACCTTGGAGCACCAATGCGGTGGAGATTACCCAGAACATGGGTATTGAGGGTATTGTGCGCATTGAAACTTTTAAGAGCGTTTCGGAAAATTATTCCGAATACGACCCCATGCTATCGCAGAAATACCAGGGATTGGACCAGCACATATATACCATAAACGTTGCTCCAGAACCTATCAAGGAAATAGACGATATTGCCGCTTACAACGCAGCCGAGGGTTTGGCGCTAAACCAGGAGGAAATACAATATTTAGAGCAACTGTCCCAAAAATTGGAAAGAAAGCTCACAGATAGTGAGGTATTTGGCTTTAGCCAAGTGAACAGCGAGCATTGCCGCCATAAAATTTTCAACGGGACGTTTGAGATAGACGGAAAAGAAATGCCATCGTCTCTCTTTAAAATGATTCGGAAGACTTCCGAAGCCAATCCAAACGATATCGTTTCGGCATACAAAGACAATGTTGCGTTTATCAAAGGTCCCAAGGCTACACAGTTTGCACCCAAATCGCCCGATGTGCCAGACTGGTATCAAAAAACCGATTTCGACAGCGTAATATCCCTAAAAGCCGAGACTCATAATTTCCCCACCACCGTAGAGCCGTTTAACGGGGCTGCCACGGGAAGCGGTGGCGAAATCCGCGACAGATTGGCTGGAGGAAAAGGTTCCTTGCCTTTGGCCGGGACAGCGGTTTATATGACCTCGTATTCCAGACTGGAAGAGAACCGACCGTGGGAACAGGCGATGGAGCCCCGTAAGTGGCTTTACCAAACCCCATTGGATATCTTGATAAAGGCGAGCAACGGCGCTTCAGATTTCGGAAACAAATTTGGCCAACCACTTATTGCCGGTTCGGTGCTCACCTTTGAGCACGAAGAGGATGCCAGAAAATTAGGGTTCGACAAGGTGATTATGCTTGCCGGTGGCATTGGCTACGCCAAGGCAGACCAAGCCTTAAAGGATGTTCCTAAAAAAGGAGATAAAGTAGTGATTTTGGGCGGTGAGAACTACCGTATAGGTATGGGCGGTGCCGCCGTCTCATCGGCCGATACGGGTGAATTTGAAAGTGGAATCGAGCTGAACGCCATACAGCGTTCTAACCCAGAAATGCAAAAGCGGGCCGCCAACGCCATTCGCGGTATGGTAGAGAGCGAACAGAATCCCATTGTATCGATCCACGATCACGGGGCAGGTGGCCATTTAAATTGCCTTAGCGAATTGGTAGAGGAAACCGGTGGAAAAATTAATCTGGATGCGTTACCCGTTGGCGATCCCACTCTTTCCGCAAAAGAATTGATAGGCAACGAGTCGCAGGAACGTATGGGGCTGGTCATTTCCCAAGATGACATTGAAAGGTTAGAACGGGTGGCAGAACGGGAGCGCGCTCCAATGTACCAAGTGGGCGATGTTACGGGAGATCACCGCTTTACCTTTGAAAGCGAAACCACTGGTGCCAAACCAATGGATTTTGAACTAGCCGATATGTTTGGAAGTTCTCCCAAAACCGTTTTGCGAGATAAAACAATCGCCAGAACTTACAGAGACCCGAAATATGTTTCGGTAGATATTGAAGGATATCTGCAACAAGTATTGCAATTGGAGGCCGTGGCGTGCAAAGATTGGCTCACGAATAAAGTAGATCGCTGCGTTTCTGGTCGCGTAGCCAAGCAGCAATGCGCCGGTCCCCTGCAATTGCCACTCAATAATTGTGGGGTTATGGCACTCGATTACAACGGAACGGCTGGAGTAGCTACCAGTATAGGGCATTCGCCCATTTCAGGATTGGTCGATCCAGTGGCAGGCTCACGAAATAGCATTACAGAGGCCTTGACCAATATTGTTTGGGCACCTCTTGAAAACGGCTTGCAAAGCGTTTCTTTATCGGCAAACTGGATGTGGCCTTGTAACAATGAAGGTGAGGACGCACGATTGTACCGGGCTGTCGAAGGCGTCTCAGATTTTGCCATAGGTTTGGGCATTAACGTACCCACCGGTAAGGATTCACTGTCTATGAAGCAGAAATATCCCAACGAGGAGGTACTTTCCCCGGGAACGGTCATCATTTCGGCGGCGGCCCACTGCAAGGATATTAAAAAGGTGGTAGAACCTGTTCTTCGGAAAGATGCGGGCGATCTCTATTATATCAACTGGTCGCAAGATTCATTTAAACTTGGTGGTTCTTCTTTCGCACAAATCTTGAATTCGGTTGGCAAAGAGGTTCCCACTGTGAAAGATGCAGGTTATGTGAAAACTGTATTCAATACCCTGCAGCAGCTATTATCGCAAAATCGTATCGCCGCGGGGCACGACGTTGCCTCTGGAGGTTTGATAACAACCTTACTTGAAATGTGCTTTGCCGATGTGCATTTGGGAGCCCAGCTAGATCTTTCCAACCTTGGCGACGATTTGGTGAAAATTTTATTTTCAGAAAATTGCGGTGTGGTAATACAAGCAATGGATAATGAAGCTCTAGAACAAGTTCTTTCAGAAAACAACGTAGCCTATACCCACCTGGGTACTGTTACTACTTCCGAATTGCTGGCGCTTCGCCATAAAAGTACTTCCCTTGAGCTAAATGTACCGAAATACAGGGATATCTGGTACCGTACCTCGCATTTGCTTGACCAGCGGCAAAGCGGTAAGGTAAAGGCGCAAGAGCGTTTCCATAACTATAAAAAACAACCCCTCACCTACACTTTCCCGAAAGGTTTTGCAGGCACGTTACCTACTGTGCAAGCCGAGCCAGGTGGTCGCATTAAGGCTGCCGTGCTTCGTGAAAAGGGCAGCAATAGCGAGCGCGAAATGGCAAATGCGATGTTTTTGGCAGGATTTGATGTGAAGGATGTGCATATGACCGATTTGATTTCTGGAAGGGAAACCTTGGAAGACATTCAATTTATTGCGGCCGTTGGGGGCTTTAGCAATAGTGATGTACTTGGCAGCGCCAAGGGCTGGGCCGGGGCCTTTCTATATAACGACAAAGCGAACAAAGCCCTGAAAAACTTCTTTTCGAGGGAAGATACCTTATCCTTGGGCGTTTGCAACGGTTGTCAGCTATTTATTGAACTTGGTTTATTAACCCCTAACCACGAGGAAAAGCCAAAGATGCTGCACAACGATACGCAAAAATTTGAATGTAATTTTACCTCTGTGACCATTCAGGAAAATACATCGGTAATGCTTTCAAGTTTGGCGGGCAGCACCTTGGGAATTTGGGCGGCCCACGGAGAAGGGAAGTTTAGCTTCCCGCTAAACGAAGATCAATACCACATTGTGGGGAAATATGGTTACGACACCTTTCCTGCCAACCCTAATGGTAGCGATTTCAACACAGCGATGATGGCAGATGCAACAGGCAGGCACTTGGTAATGATGCCACACTTAGAACGCTCCACATTCCCCTGGAACTGGGCGCACTATCCTAAAGACAGGAACGACGAAGTTTCACCGTGGATCGAGGCCTTCGTGAACGCCCGTAAATGGCTTGAAAACAAACGATAATATACAAACTCAACCTGTTCTAGAAGAGTTTAATAAAAAATTGATGTATGAAATATTTATTAATTTGCCTGTTACTTCTTAGTACGTTTCGTTCTTTTGGGCAGGAAAGCCAAGAGATTTATCAACGCGCTAAAATTTCATTTTCTGAAAACCAAGGGCTTCAGCAATTGGGCGCTTTGGGTATTCCAATTGAACACGGGCAGCATAAAAAAGGCCATTTCATCATTTCCGATTTCTCCCTTTCAGAATTAGAAACAGCCCGGACCGCTGGGTATTCGGTTGATGTTCTCATTCCCGACAGCAAGGAATATTTCCTTCAGCAAAATAGAAATCCGCAACCTACCACCAATCCCAGTTGCGAGGGAACGAGCACTATCTACCCCACGCCCGCCAACTTCAACTTGGGAAGCATGGGAGGGTATTTGACCTATCAGGAATTACTTGATGAACTTGACGATATGCGCTCGCAGTATCCCAATCTCATAACGGCAAAAGAGAACATCCATAGTTTCCTCACCGAGGGTACGCCAGACAATTCTACCACGCCACCCATTGGGGGCAATGGCATAAAGTGGGTGAAGATTAGCGACAACCCGGAAACGACTTCTGAAGGTGAGCCGCAAATCCTCTATACCGCCATCCACCACGCTCGCGAACCTGCTTCGCTCTCGCAGTTGGTATTCTATATGTGGTACCTTTTGGAGAATTACGACACCAATCCTGAAATAAAGAGCATTGTAGATAATACCGAGCTGTATTTTGTTCCGGTAATCAATCCCGATGGTTATTTGTACAACGAAAAAACCGATCCCAATGGCGGTGGTTTTTGGCGCAAGAACCGCAAAAACACATATGGAACGGACCTTAACCGAAACTACGATTATTATATAAACGGCGATCCTGCCAACGGTGTATGGGGAGGCGAGGGTACTTCCAGCAATACTGGCAGCGACATATACCACGGTCCAGCCCCTTTTAGCGAGGTAGAAACTCAAGCCATAAAATGGTTTGTAGAAAACCATAATTTTGTTTTGGCGTTGAACAACCATTCTTTCGGAGATTTGCTGTTATACCCTTATGGCTACACATCGAACGCCCTTACGCCAGAGAATGAACTATTCGAAACGATATCGTCCGAATTGGTTTCTCAAAATGGGTATAACAATATCATATCTTCAGATCTATATCCAGCTGCAGGCGTGAGCGACGATTTTATGTATGGTACAGTGAATACCCATGATAAAATCTATGCAATGACCCCAGAAATTGGTCCCAGTTTTTGGCCTCCCTCCAACCAAATCATTCCGATTTGCCAAGGGATGATGTACTTTAACCTTACGGTCGCAAAAATGGTGAACAATTTTGCAACTATTACCGAAACGATAACCACATACATTGGCAATCAAACAACTATAGAAAGTGAGTTTGAAATAAAACGACTGGGGCTTTCTGGCAATGGTAATTTTACCGTGTCCATAGAGGCAGTAAGCAACAATATTGTAACGGTTGGAAGTCCTGTGGTAATTTCCAGCCTCGACTTGCTGGATATCGAGACGGGCACAATTCCCTTTACGGTTTCAGAAGCTATACAACCGGGTGATTTAGTGGAATACGATCTCGTGGTGAACAATGGCACTTTTGACAGCCGCACTCAAATCACTAAGCGATTCGGATCGCTGGAAACTGTTTTTGAAGATCCGGGCGATAGCGTCACAGAAAATTTCAACAACAATGGATGGGGCATAACCAACACCACCTTTGTTTCCCCTTCCAGCGCGATAACCGATTCTCCTAACGGAAATTACCCTGACGATAGCAACAAGGAAATAACATTGGCCCAAGCGATTAACCTTACAAACGCACTGGGCGCGACCGCTTCGTTTTATGCCAAATGGGACATTGAAGCCGATTGGGATTATGTTCAGTTTGAAGTTTCTACCGATAATGGTGCCACGTGGATTCCCCAATGTGGCACCTACACCAGCCCAGGCAGTGACAATAGCAGTCAACCAACTGGTGAACCTTTGTACGATGGTATTCAATCGGAATGGATTTTTGAGGAAATCAATTTGAGTGATTATTTGGGAGAAACAATTTTGGTGCGATTTCAATTCGAATCGGACGGTGGGGTCACGGGAGATGGCTTTTATTTTGACGATCTTACGGTTCGAATCTTGGAGGAAGGTGTTTTGGGCACTTCAGAAACATCAGTAGTACCATTCCAACTTTACCCGAATCCGGTGATTGATGTCCTTACCATACGCACCTCCGAAACCAATTATACGGCAGCGCTTTACAATATGCAGGGGCAGGAACTGTTTCGCTCTGGGAACAATAATGGTACTATGAAAATGGATTATAGCACCTACCCTACGGGAATTTATCTTTTAAGTTTGTCTTCAGAAACCGTTACGGAAACCCTCAAGATCGTGAAGCAATAAGCCTTCTTATCAACAACACTTCCAAAGAGAGTAGCAGCAGGTACTCTCTTTTTTTACGCGTAAAAATGAATATTTTTTTCTATTTTGCATTGCTACAAGAACCCTTATACTATGACCGATCCGAAACGACTTTTTGACTTTCCCTATTACCAACTGGAAAACTATCCTCAACAACGCGCCCTAGTTACGAAATACAAGGAAACGTGGACGCCTACATCCACTCAGGAATATATAGACCGAGCCAATGCGCTTAGCCGGGCCCTTATAAAAATGGGAATAGCGCCAAACGATAAAGTAGCCATAATTTCAATGACCAACCGTACCGAATGGAATGTTTGCGACATTGGCATTATGCAAACGGGAGCTCAAGATGTGCCTATTTATCCGACTATTTCAGAAGATGAATATGAATACGTCCTGAACCATAGCGAATCGAAATTTTGCTTCGTTTCCTGCAAGGAGGTGTACGACAAGGTAATGGCCATCAAGGCAAATGTGCCTTCGTTGCAAGAGGTATACACCTTCGATGAGATAGAAGGTGCCAAAAACTGGAACGAGGTGCTGGAAATGGGGAAAGACACCGGCAACCAGGATGAAGTTGAAAAACGAAAAGAAGCCATACAGGAAGACGACTTGGCTACCCTTATCTATACTTCGGGTACCACGGGAAGACCCAAGGGAGTAATGCTATCCCATAAAAATATCGCCACCAACGCCAAGTACAGTTCAGAACGGTTGCCCATCGTACCTGGAAGGTCAACCGCCCTTAGTTTCTTACCGGTCTGCCATATTTATGAGCGTATGCTTCAATATATGTATCAATACTGTGGGGTAGAAATTCATTTTGCAGAAAGTTTGGAGACCATAAGCGATAACCTTAAGGAGGTGAAACCAGAGGTGATGAGCGCCGTACCCCGACTTTTGGAAAAAGTATACGATAAAATCTATGCCAAGGGAGCAGATCTTACCGGTATCAAGAAAAAATTGTTTTTCTGGGCGATTGAACTGGGTCTGGAATACGAACCCTACGGACAGAATGGTTGGTGGTACGAAACCAAGCTCAAGCTTGCACGTAAGTTGATTTTCAGTAAATGGCAAGAAGCACTTGGTGGGAACTTGAAAGCCATCGCCTCTGGAAGCGCTGCTTTACAGCCCCGTTTGGCAAGGGTGTTCAATGCTGCTGAAATTCCCGTTATGGAAGGATATGGCCTCACCGAAACATCGCCCGTTGTTTCGGTAAACGATATGCGCAACGGAGGTTTCAAAATAGGAACCGTAGGTAAACCCATAAAGAAAACGGAAGTCAAAATCGCCGACGATGGTGAGATTTTGGTGAAGGGTCCGCAGGTAATGTGCGGGTATTACAAAGACCGGGAGAAAACCGATGAGGTTCTTAAGGATGGTTATTTCCATACCGGTGACATAGGCGAGTTGGATTCTGAAGGGTTTTTAAAAATCACAGACCGTAAAAAAGAAATGTTCAAAACCAGCGGCGGCAAGTACGTGGCCCCGCAACTTATCGAGAATGTGATGAAGCAATCGCGTTTTATAGAGCAAATCATGGTGGTAGGCGAAGGGGAAAAGATGCCAGCAGCCCTTATCCAGCCCGATTTTGAGTTCGTAAAGGAATGGGGTGCCAAGAAAGGGCGCAATTTACCTACCGATACCCATGAAATGGTACAGGATGAAACCTTGATTAAGCGTATCCAAAAGGAGATTGACTTTTACAACGAACGCTTCGGACAATGGGAAAAAATAAAGAAATTTGAACTTACCCCGGATATTTGGAGCATAGAAAGTGGGCACCTTACCCCCACCATGAAAATGAAACGAAAGGTAATCAAGGAAAAATACCAGGAGCTCTACGAAAAACTTTACGAAAGAAAATGATCTCAATGGAAAAAGCGGCCGATAGGGCCGCTTTTTTCATACTACGGGCTATCCCTGGGTTAACACCCGAAAATCAGTAAAGCTCCCTGTTACCGTAATTCGGTTTCCATCGTCATCTTCGGCTGTAAAGCTCACATCGCCGCTCAAGAGAATGCCAGAGAATTGGCCTCCTTGAATTTCATAATCCCTGTTACTGGTAATGGTAACAGTACCGCCAGCCAACGAGTCGAAGAACTGTCCATGAGCGGTGGTAAATTCTTCAAATACAAAGGTTATCTCGTTAGTTTTCACGTCATCACTTACCTCGAGGGTAATAACCGTGCCTACTTCATAGCCTTCATCACCTAATAAGGAAATCTCCATTCGGTACAAATCGGCCTCTTCCAAGTTAAGGTCGATTTCCCCTGACCCCCCTGGAAACGCATCAAACTCATTGGGTGTAAAGGTAAAATTACCAGTGGCTGTGCCCTGGACAGAAAAGGAGGCTTGTTGTTCGGGAAGATCGGTGATGGGTCCTTCCTCATTGTTTGAATCGTCATCGTTGTTGCACGACATACATGTCAACACGATGCATACTAAGTAGAAAAAATTTCTCATAAATTAAGGTTTACCCCTCCATCGAAAGATCGCCGGTTTGTCATCAAAATTTCAGTTGGGTTTTTACAATAAATTAATACATATTTATTATGCGTGCATAACATATTTATGTATCTTTGGTAGTCGCATATAAAAAATAGCTTTTTTGAAAGAAAAAACCATCGACTATATACTGCGCTCCACTTGGATGGGCGTGCAAAAAATGTACAATGAGGAAGCTGGCAAGAAGGACAGTACCATGGCCACAGGGTTTGCCCTAATTAGTATCGATCCTGACGAGGGCACACCTTCAACGGCTTTGGGACCCAAGATGGGGATGGAAGCTACAAGCCTATCACGCACTTTGAAGGCCATGGAGGCGAAAGGTTTGATTGAACGTAAGCCGAATCCGCAGGACGGTCGCGGCGTTCTTATCCATCTCACCCCTTTCGGGAAGGAGATGCGCGAGTTTTCGAAGAATGTGGTGCTACAGTTCGATGAGGTGGTTCGGGAGCATGTTTCCGAAGAAGACTTGCAAACATTCAAAAAAGTGGCTAACACGATTTTAGAATTGATCCATTCAAAGAAAATATACACTACACAGAAAAATTCAGCATAATATGTCAAAAAGAAGAATTAACAAAGTAGCGGTAATCGGTTCGGGCATTATGGGAAGCGGTATTGCGTGCCATTTCGCCAATATTGGCGTCGAGGTGCTCTTACTCGACATCGTTCCGCGCGAGCTTACCGAGGCCGAGAAGAAAAAGGGCCTTACCTTGGAAGATGCGCAAGTGCGAAACCGTATTGTAAACCAATCGCTGGAAGAAGCCATTAAATCAAAACCAGCGCCCCTCTACCACAAAAAATTTCGATCGCGAATTACCACGGGCAATATGGAAGATGATATTGCCAAGGTGAAGGAAGCCGATTGGATTATAGAAGTAGTCGTAGAACGGTTGGACATCAAAAAACAGGTATTTGAGAAACTGGAACAGCACCGCAAGCCGGAAACCCTTATTACCACTAACACTTCAGGCATTCCCATCCAGCAAATGAGCGAGGGTCGAAGCGAGGACTTCCAAAAGCATTTCTGCGGAACGCATTTTTTCAATCCGCCCCGCTACCTCGAGCTCTTTGAGATCATCCCCGGTCCAAAAACAGACCCCGAAGTTTTAGAATTTTTAAATGAATATGGCGAAAAGTTTTTGGGCAAGACCGCAATCGTGGCCAAGGACACGCCCGCCTTTATAGGCAACCGAATTGGGATTTTTGGAATTCAAAGCCTTTTCCACCAAGTTAAGGAAATGGGGCTTACCGTAGAAGAGGTAGATAAGCTCACCGGCCCCGTTATTGGCAGGCCAAAAAGCGCCACCTTTCGAACGGTAGATGTGGTTGGACTTGACACATTGGTGCACGTAGCAGAAGGTATTCATAAAAATGTGCCCGAAGACGAAGAGCACGATATTTTCGAAATTCCCAATTTCATCAGCACGATGATGGAAAAGGAATGGCTGGGCAGTAAAAGCGGACAAGGATTTTACAAGAAGGTAAAGGATGACAAGGGAAATTCTGAAATTCTATCCCTCGATCTTGAAACAATGGAATACCGCGAAAAAAAGAGCGCCAATTTTGACACTCTGGGAAAAACCAAGAGTATTGACAAGGTTGCCGATCGGTTTGAAATATTAGTCAATGGCGAGGATAAAGCTGGTGAATTTTACCGGAAAAACTTTGGCGCCCTATTTGCTTATGTGTCTAAGCGTATCCCAGAAATTACCGATGAACTCTATAAAATTGATGCCGCCATGCGCGCCGGTTTTGGCTGGGAGCACGGCCCCTTTGAAATTTGGGACGCTATAGGAGTTAAGAAGGGAATCGAACTTATCGAGGCGCTGGATAAAAAACCGGCTTCTTGGGTTCAAGATATGCTAGATGCGGGAGTAGAGAATTTTTATGACATTCGTGAGGGAAATACCTATTACTACGGAATTCCAGAGAAAACGCACGTTAAAATACCCGGTCAAGACAGCTACATCCTGCTCGATAATATTCGAAAAAGCAAGGAAGTATGGAAAAATAGCGGTGTGGTTGTAGAAGACCTTGGCGACGGCATCCTCAATGTTGAGTTTGTGAGCAAGATGAATAGTATTGGGGGCGATGTGCTTAGCGGTATCAATAAAGCTATCGATATCGCCGAAAAGAGCTACGACGGAATTGTCATCGCCAACGAAGGCAAGAATTTTTCGGTAGGCGCCAATGTTGGGATGATTTTCATGATGGCTGTTGAGCAGGAATATGACGAATTAAATGCAGCGGTCAAATATTTTCAAGATACCTGTATGCGGGTGCGCTACTCCTCCATCCCAGTAGTTGTCGCGCCGCATGGGATGACCCTTGGGGGTGGCTGCGAATTGGTCTTGCACGCAGATCGGGTGGTAGCATCGGCCGAAAGTTACATCGGCTTGGTAGAATTTGGCGTAGGTGTCATCCCCGGTGGGGGCGGTAGCAAGGAAATGACGGTCCGGGCACAAGATGAATTTCACGAAGGGGATGTGGAGATGAACATTCTCAGGGAGCATTTTCTCACCATAGGTATGGCAAAAGTATCCACCTCGGCCCACGAAGCTTTTGATACCAACATCTTAAAATCTGGAAAAGACATTGTAATCGTCAATAAAAATAGGCGTATTGCTGCAGCCAAGGAAGTAGCGAAAATGATGGCCGAACAAGGATATACCAAACCTATTGAACGTACCGATATTAAGGTATTGGGAAAACAGGCCTTGGGGCCCTTCTTGGTAGGTACCGATCAAATGTTTGCCGGTAACTATATTAGTGAACACGATAAGAAAATTGCGAACAAACTCGCGTACGTAATGTCTGGTGGAGATCTTAGCGAACCGCAACAGGTAAGCGAACAATACCTGCTAGATTTGGAGCGAGAGGCATTTTTAAGTTTGTGTGGCGAACGCAAAACTCTCGAAAGATTGCAACATATGATTCAGAAGAACAAGCCACTGAGAAATTGATTAGACCACAGACTTAAGATGTGAGATATGAGACTAAGCGTTTAAAACAGAATAGTAATAAAATGAATATATGTGGTTAAGTTTTTTTAAATCTATTAATATAATTTAAATCTCATATCTTATTTCTCATATCTAAAACCTAAAAAAATGCACAACTTCCAAGAATTGAAAATATGGCACAAAGCAATGGACTTAACCGTAGATGTCTATAAACTTTCTTCCGAATTCCCAGCAGAGGAGAAATATGGACTGACCAGTCAAATCAGAAAAAGCGCAGTGTCAATTCCTTCAAATATTTCTGAAGGTGCTGGAAGAAATACGGATGGCGAATTCAAAAATTTTTTGGGTATTGCCAGTGGTTCTTCAAACGAATTATTGACCCAATTAATTCTTTCCTATCGCTTGAATTTGGTGCAAAAAGAAAAAGTAAATCCACTTATTGAAAACTTGATTGAGGTTCAAAAAATAAATTACACATTAATAAAGAAATTTTCAAAATAAGGATGTAGTAGTGAGCCATCTCAAATCTCACGTCTAATATCTAAAATCTAAGAAATGAAAACAGCATACATCGTAAAAGCATACAGAACGGCCGTGGGGAAAGCACCCCGGGGGCTATTCCGATTTAAGAGACCAGACGAACTGGCAGCCGAAACCATCCAGTATATGATGGAGAAACTCCCCGAGCTCGATAAAAAGCAAATTGATGACGTCATTGTAGGTAATGCCATGCCCGAAGCCGAACAGGGCCTCAATATGGCCCGCCTCATTTCCTTGATGGGATTGAAAATCGAGGATGTGCCAGGCGTTACGGTAAACCGCTATTGTGCTTCAGGGCTCGAAACTATCGCCATAGCTACCGCTAAGATACAGAGCGGTATGGCGCAGTGCATTATCGCAGGTGGTTCAGAAAGTATGAGCTACATTCCCATGGGCGGCTATAAACCCGTGCCCGATTACAAGTTGGCGAAAGAGGGCAATGAAGATTATTACTGGGGGATGGGACTTACTGCTGAAGCCGTAGCGAAAGAATATGACGTATCGCGCGAAGATCAAGATGAATTTGCTTACCATTCGCACCAAAAAGCGTTGAAGGCTCAGGAGGAAAATCGATTCCAAGACCAGATCGTACCCATTGAGGTTTCAGAAACCTTTGTAGGTGAATCTGGCAAGAAAGAAACCAAGTCATACACGGTAGAAAAAGATGAGGGCCCCAGGAAAGATACCAATAAGGAAGCGCTTTCAAAACTACGTCCCGTTTTTGCTGAAGGCGGTAGTGTTACCGCTGGCAATTCCTCACAAATGAGCGATGGGGCAGCATTTGTGATGGTGATGAGCGAAGAAATGGTAAAGCAGCTAAATCTAGAACCTGTTGCACGTTTGGTTAACTATGCGGCTGTAGGTGTTGAACCTCGCATTATGGGCATTGGGCCAATCAAGGCTATCCCGAAGGCGTTATCGCAGGCCGGTATTTCGCAAAATCAGATTGATCTTATCGAGCTCAATGAGGCTTTCGCTTCACAATCGTTGGCGGTTATCAGAAACTTGGGACTCGACAAGGACATCGTAAACGTGAATGGCGGGGCCATTGCACTAGGACATCCGCTGGGATGTACAGGAGCGAAACTATCGGTTCAATTGTTCGATGAGATGCGTAAGCGCCAAATGGGAGGCAAGTATGGCATGGTAACGATGTGCGTGGGCACAGGCCAAGGTGCTGCCGGTATTTATGAGTTTCTCAATTAGAAGCTAGAGCCAAGAAGTAAGATTCAAGATTTAGATATGCATAATTTCAAAAAACTGAAAATATGGGAAGAAAGTATGACCTTGGTTTCTGAAATCTACAAGACCACGAAAACATTTCCAGATGATGAAAAATTTGGGCTAAAATCGCAAATGAATAGATGTGCAGTATTCATTCCTTCAAATATTGCTGAAGGTTCTAGTAAAAGTTCAGATAAGTACTTTAAACAATACTTAGAAACTTCATTAGG
>CAZXDP010000019.1:0-39110 GCA_964639255.1 uncultured Flavobacteriaceae bacterium | reverse complement strand
GTATACAGGCTCGCGCTCAATAGGTATTCCCCTTGATTCGGCATAGGTACGGATTGGAAGGTAGGCGTGTGATTGCCAGGGGCCTTATCGGTCTGCTCAAATAGGATGGATACACTGCCCGCGGTGATTGCCTCGACCTGCCCAACTTGTCCGGGCTGTAAATATTGATTCGCAGCCGAACCATTGGACCCCATATTGGTCGTTAGGTCGATGGTGGTATAGCTCCCATTATCGCCTAGGGTGGGATCGTACACATAATAAAAATTTGGGTTCACATCGGTATTGCCTGAAAGCACGGCCGACATGTCTACCGAACTTTGATAAGGGTTGCCGAAGGCGATAAAATCGCCGGCAGCGCTCACTGTATACGTTTGCTGCACGGTTCCGGTGGAAAGGGTTCCGGTGGCGCGTAAGACTGTCTCCGTAGGGGTCGCATCGTTATCAGTAAGATCGATACTCCTATCACCCCGAACGAACAGCAGATAGGGCACTCCGCCTACCAACGTATTAACATCGGTATTGGCGATGGGGACGAACGACTGTGCCGGTACATCTACGGTGAACATAGACACATTTCCGGAACCCGAAGCATCAAAACCATTGGCGCCGGTTGCCGAGCCCGTGATGTGCGTACCAAAACCCGGATTGGGATTCAAATTGGTGGCCGTGCTGGAATTGTTTACCCCTTCCTGCCAATTGGCACGAATGGAACCGGATGTGGTAACAGGGCTGCTTAGCAATCGATAGGCCCTGTTGGCACTCATATAGCGCTCTACGGTAATCTCTCCTTGGATGGTGGCCCCATTGGGAAGGGCAGCCAGTTCGCCGTTGGAGGTTGCGGTACTTGTAAAGGTTAGGGAGCCGTTATTGTCGATGCCCTCCACTACGGAAAGAATAACCGAAACCGATACTTCAGCACCTTCATCGATGATCAGCTTTCGAGCTTCGGTATTGCCCGTTAAGGATACTGTTCCATCCATAACCAAAACCGCGTCGGCGGTGGTAGAATTTCCACTGGGGTTCATTGGTGTCCAACTGCCAGAGTTGTAATAATAAGTTGCAATACCTCGAAGCGAATTGATGTAAACGGTATTGAAGCCTCCGTTGGGACGGCTGGGCGTGCCCTTGGCGGCATCGGCCTCGACCCAATTGTTCGGATCCTGCAAATTCGCTATTGCATTGTCTTCCCCTATGTAATATTTGGTCTCCCCCGTTCCCGGGGCCGAAATGATAGGCGAGGGATGGCCGCCCGCCATATCGTGGATGAGCACGTCGTTCGCATCGCGAATGGCTGCTGTGTCATCGCTGTTGCTGTTACCAAAAGCCCCCCAACCTGGAGGGTCGAAATATTGGGAATTATTCGAAGGAATGACAACGGCCAGGTCGGTGATATCCAAATCGTCGATGATCACATCGTCTGCATCAACGCTATTGTATATTGTGATCAACGTACCTGCGGCTACCGAGGCCCATTGCGAATCGTTGGAGAAGGTAAAGAACGTATTGAACGAACCACCATCGTTGTCGCCCACATCCCAACCCTGGATATTAAGATTGTCCTCAACCACCAGCAGTTCTATCCACTCCTTATTGCCGCTACTCCCTTGTGACATTTCATTGATGATCACGCTTGGTGGGCCCAGCGGATCTTGAACGGTATACATACCTTCCAAGGAAGTTGCTACGGCAGGTGGAACGGCCAAATCGGCAGCGACAACTTGATAGAACACAGTTGTACCATCGGCCTGGGCAGGGATGGTCGCCGAATAGCTATCGCCCGTGGTATTGGTCATCGTCACTGGTACATCTAAGTTTCCGCTGGTATTGCCATAGTTAAGGGTCACGGCCCCTACCCCGTCGCTGTCGGAGATTTGGGCGGTAATGACTACCGCATCGCTGGAGGTCACGTTGCCGGCCTCGGGCGACTGTGAGATGTTGCTGATGGATGGGGGGAGGTTGCCGCTAATTTGCAAATCTTGACCGGTATTTATTATGCCATAAGTATTTTCAATACCGGAGACCCAAGTAAAAGCTGAATACTGAGTCCCAGTTCCTTGCAATTGCATAGATTGAGTTGGGGTAGTAGAATTACTTTCGCTTACGCCAATATCGATTGAAACCAAGGTATTGGCTGGCCCATCGGTAGCTGTAAAACTTCCCTCATAGCTTAAAAATTGTATTACGATTCCTTGATAAGATAAGGCAATACCATCTGGTTCGCCATTTTGAATACCAGCTATATTCCAGTGAAATAGGTGGAAATTTCCAACCACCGCACCTGGCGTAATCGCATCTACAGTTTGATTATTATAAGTTGTCCCGTTGGAACCGTTATATAAATCTATACGATAATCACTTAAATTACCAGGATTCTCGATTGTTATTTCGACGCCTTCATTCTGGTCTGTACCATTGTTATCATAATGTATTTCATTAATCCAGGCATTGGTTTGCCCCAATGCTATAGCATTAAAGAGCAATAATAGAGATAAAAATAAAAAGGTTGGGGGAAAGCAGAAAAATGGTACTGTTGTTTTCATTCGGGATACTGATTGTTAAAACGTTCACAAAAATACCAGCATACCCCTTTTCCGAAGAAAAAAGGAAGGTTATAAAATTGTTATAAAATGAATAAGACTTGGAGGGGGAGACACAAACATAGCACAGTTTTTAAAATAATGCAAACGGAAATCCGTAAACGACGCTGGCATACTTGAATAGTAATCCGACGGCCAGAACGCAAGGGCAATAATGCACTTTTCGTAGTTTCATCTTAGACCAATCCTAAAGGTCCTTAGGGGGTACTGATGCTTTATTCATACTTTATATAGGGCGTATCTAGGGGGCGTCCATTGCTTATCTAGGGGGGAACTGAACTATAACTTGCAATAACCAAGCTACACGAATCTGGGATCACGCCGCTATTTCAATTTACTGCTTGAATTTTATGAAACAGCTAAAAAAGGCCTTATGAGTGAAACTTTATGGGCTTCGCAGGGATACCTACTGCAGTACAATTTTTGGGTAACGATTTTGAAACTACTGCTCCTGCTCCAACTACAGTATTCTCACCGATTGATATTTGGTTAATAATTTTTGCACCTGTTCCCACATATACGCAGGGTTCAATCGTAACTTCCCCAGAAATATTAACTGATGGCATAATCGAACTAAAACTTGATATGATCGAGTCGTGACCAACTGTGCAGTTTAAATTTACTGTGACAAAAGATTCAATAACGATGTTACAGGTCAAGATACTACCTCCACAAATGATGGTCCCCTCTCCAATATCCACGTACTGTGAATCAATATAAATTCCTGGATGTATTAACGAAGGAAATGTGAAGTGCTGCGTACCTTCTTGCAATCTTTCTATAACCGCCTTTTTAATTTGAGGCACGCCTATGCCCAATGCGACAGTTGTGCATACAGGGGCGGTTAATAGTTGCTCAATATTTCCAAGATTTGGACATCCGTTAATTATTTTCGGAAGTTGGTTGGAATCGTCATAAAATCCCAATATATTATAGCTAGGTTTGTTTTTATTAATTTGATCAATCAAAAGCTTTACTTCGCGACCAAAGCCACCCGCCCCTATTATAGCTATATCTTCCATATCACTCTTTATTTCCCTTAAACCGATGCGCTGTTGCCGCGCCTTCGGTGTTGATATCCTTGCGTAAAAATACCTTTTTTACCGTTAGCAGGAGAATTTTTAGGTCGAGCGCCAAGCTTTGGTGGTGCACGTACCATACATCGAGCGCGAACTTCTCATCCCAGCTTACGGCATTCCTTCCATTTACCTGGGCCCAGCCCGTAATGCCGGGCAGTACCTTATGCCGTTGCTGTTGGAACTCGTTGTACAAGGGCAGGTATTCGGGCAACAGGGGCCTTGGGCCCACAAAGCTCATGTCGCCCTTCAGTACATTGAGAAGCTGTGGGAGTTCGTCTAAGGACGATTTCCTAACCAACCGTCCCACCGCGGTGATACGCTGGGCGTCGGGCAGCAAATTCCCCTCAGCATCGCGGGCGTTGGTCATGGTCCGGAACTTGATAATCTTAAAAAGGCGCCCCCCTTTTCCAGGCCGGGTTTGCACGAAAAACGGATTTCCCCCTTGTGCCCCCCATAGCACCAGGGCCGTAAGTAGTAGGATGGGACTCAGCAATAGGAGCCCCAAGGCAGCGCACAACCTGTCGAAGAAGGGTTTTAGAACCAATACGTACATGGGGTACAAAATAACGGAAAAGTTACGAGACCGAAGAAACTCTTCAGAAAGGATGACTACCCCTAAGCGATGGCACTAGTCGGAACGGCAAGCTGTACCTTGCCGTCATTAAAACAACCTATTTCCATTTTCTATTCAATCACCAAGCGTCGAACCACTGCCCTATTGCTTAGTTCACATTCCAAGAAATACACCCCGCTGGCCAGCGAAGCATCCAAGGCGACTACCCTATCGGGTTTGAGTGCGGTAAAGCTGGTTTTAAATATCTGTTGCCCCAATACATTACGAAGGGAAACATGTACCGTTTCGCCTACCCAACCGGAGCTGCGTAGGGTCACCGTACCGTTGGTTACCGGATTGGGATATATTGAAAAATCGAATGCCGCTTGGTCTTCACCATGCAATAGGGTTTCCTCGAACCGAAACTGAAAGCGGTTCGAAGCGGTACTGGCTGGATCGTCTGAAACTACCGAAAACGAAATTTCGTTAGATCCTACCTTCAACCCTTGCGATGCACCGGTATACAAATCATCCATAAACACATCGTACGAATCCAAACCTCCCATTTCTACCACCAAGGTGTAATCGGTATGGCGATACTGATCATTCACCAAGGAACGCACCTCCCCTGCCTCGGGCATGGCACGCTGCTCAATGCTCAATCGAACCCCATCGGGATGCATCAAGCCCATGTTTTCATCCAGATTATAAGCCTTTACGGCATCAACAGCAGTGATATCGTTCGAAAAGTCCGCATCGAACCATACCCCAAAACTATCGTGCAACGGCAGGCCGGCCTCAAATCGTTCGGTCGTAAATAGTCTTCCTATAAGGAAATGCTCACTTATAGTAGGTGCCGGTTGTGGGCCAAATACCTGTGTATGTTGGCCAGGCGCCTTAGCTGCTTCCCCAAATACGACCGAGGCAGCTCCATTGGCCGCGGTGGTTACCATGGCCGCCTGACCCGGTTGCAAATATTGATTCGCATTGCTGAAAGCGGTATTGGTACCTGCAGGCAATTGTACCGTTACATATTGGCCGCGGTCGCCTAAGGAAGGATCGTAAACATAATAATTATTGGTGTTGATATTGGACGATTGTGCCAAGACGGCATTCATATCAACCGCCGACTGATATGGATTCCCGAAGAAATTAAAATGTCCCGCCACCGTACTGAAATTTTCCGAAGTTGAAGGGCCTACCTGAAGATAGCCTGTGGCCCGAAGCCGTGTATCGGTAGCCGGCGTTTCGTTGTCGGTTACGTTCACGCTCCTATCGCCCCGTACAAATAGCAAATAAGGATCTCCAGCGCCCAAGGTGTTGCCATTGGTATTCCCTACAGCCACAAAGGTCTGGGCGTTTGTATCTACGGTAAAGAGAGACGGATTGCCAGAAGGGGTAGCATCAAATCCGTTAGCACCCGTTTGCGAACCAGTGATATGGGTCCCGTATCCGGGATTGGGATTCTGGTTGTCGCCAGGAAAAGCGGTACCCGTATTGTTCGCGCCTTCTTGCCAATGCTCGCGTATAGGTTCAGCGGTTGCGACGGCACTGCTTACAAACCGATACGCTCTATTGGCCGGGATGAAACGTTCCACCGTTACTTTGCCCGTAACCGTCGCCGTGTTGGGAACGGCCGCCAGTTCGCCCGATTTTGTTGGATGGCTCTCAAAAACGAGATTTCCCTCTACCCGTAACGATTCGGAAATGCTAAGAACATCCTGCACCCGCAAGGTAGCATCGTTGTCGATCGTTAGGTTACTGGCGCCTGTAGGAGCCGAGAAGGTGGTCGACCCATCGTACACCAATATACCGTTGGCTGTTGTCGCAACGCCATCAGGATTGTTGGGAGTCCAAGTGGAATCGTGATAGATATAATCGGAATAGAGTATCACGGTATAATCTTCTACCTGTCCGTATTGCGAATCGCCGCAAGGGGTGTCGTTAGCGACAAAGGAAGTATCGTGAAGCCGCACCCGCATACGGGTAGCTCCTTGCCGGGCGGTAGTGGGCACTGTAATCGAACCGGACACGCTACCCCCACTTTGGGTTTGTGTGAATACCAATTCGCCCGTATCGAGGAAATCGCCGTCTTTGTTCAAATCGATCCAGACTAAAATCTCATCATCTGGATATGCTGGGAAAATGCTTGCGCTAAATGCTATAGCCTGCCCCATGGGAACCAGCGTTTCCAAGGCAGTGAAATCTTCATAGCCTGCTGTGCTGGAGGAATTATTATTGATACTTCCGAAGGTAACGTTGGAAATTTTCTCAAATTCGGTATCGGGGGAACCCGCTGCACAATAGGTGTTCACCGTGGTCGTGAAAAGTAGAGAACCGCTATAGCCAGAAACTCCGCCCTCCGTACATTCGCTGCGTACCTGTACCTCATAGTCGGTTTCTTCTAGGAGACCTTCTATCAGATAGCTAGACTGCAGTTGGTCTTCGACAACCGTCCAAGTGGGGTAGCCCACTTCGCGGTACCGAAAATCATACACGGCCCCGGGAACGATATCCCACGAAACCTGGGCGAAGGTACCCCCTACCAATGGGGCGAGCACGTTGGCAGGGACCGTAGCGGCAAGACATTCCACATTGATACCGGAAAGGATAAGCGAATAATTTTGGCTTCCCCCCTGCAAACTGCCCTTATGGGTGATGGTGATGGTATAACTACCGCTCGCCCCTGCGATGCCGATATGTTCAAAAGGATCTACCAAATTATCGCCTAGCGCATTGGTGTTTACCGCGGTCAATTTCCAAGGGGTATAGGTAGTTGCGCCTTGGGTAATGCGAATGTCTAAATCATTCACCAGTCGGGAGGTCGCACTATTAAGTGCCGTTGTGGCCGTTCCGGCAGGATCGGTCCAGGAAATCGAGGCAAGCAGCGGTTGTAGGCCGTCGCTATCCACATTCAGCACATACGTTTGGCCTTGGGCCAAGGTGAGCTCCGCTACCATGGCGCCTAGCCCTTCGTGCGCCTCCGTAAGGGTCTCGGCGGCCCGCTTTGCGTTCATCAGGCCCCAGCCCCACACCGCATCGGGACCCGTAGGGCCTGCATCATCGGCCGTGTGCAGTACCAACCCCTTTAAGGTGGCGGCCCTTAGGAACGTACCGTTTAAATTGTTTGCGTGTTGCTGTAGCAAAACTAAGGAGCCGGCTACGTTGGGCGAGGCCATAGAGGTTCCTGAAATGGCCCCATAATCCGAGTTGCTTGCTTCAAATGTAGAAAATACGCCAGTACCGTTCCCGGCAATATCGGGTTTGATACGCAGGTCGTCCGTGGGACCTTGACTGCTTCCGGAATTAATGGCCACGCTCTGCAAATTTCCCTGCGCATCGACTACCGCGTCTTGGGCGTTGGCCACCACGAGATTGTTCTTGGAGGTACTATGGCCAGTTAGTTTGTCGTACTGTGGAAGGGCTGGATTGAGCGGACTCCCATTATAATTGGTCGAACCGTCATTGCCGGCCGCTACCACCATTAAATAATAGGGGGCGTTGTAAAGGATGTTGTCCCAATCGCGCGATTCGTCGATATAGGCCCCGAAATAGTAATCGGGTGCCAAATCGCTCCTAAAACCATAACTATGGTTGGAAACGAGCATGCCATTGGCGGCAGCGGTGGTGGCTTCGGCCTTATCGTTATTCCACATATACCCATGCACCAAGGTTTGGGGCGCCATGCCCTTGGCATTTGCCTGGACCCCCGAGGCACCCACAGTGCCCGTTACGTGCGCTGCGTGATAGTTTAGCTGAACACCGCCCTCACTACCTGCGTCCATGATGGTGACCCGATTGTTCCCACCCGGCCCGTCGTATTCTTGATGCGACGCGCGGGCGTGGCCACCGTCCCAAACGTGGGCGGTCATTCCCTGGCCTTCCAAGTTGAGCCCCAGCGAACCCCCGTTGTGCAAATGATCGGTACGGGTAGAAGCCGCAGCGGCCACATTGTAGGTGCTGTAATACAGTAAAGTCCCGTTACTCGTAAGGCGTTGCACCTCTACGGTACGACCATCGGGAAAGGTGGTACGCACCGGAAGTCCGTTGGCCTTTGCGAAGACCACCGCTTGTTGCTTTTGTGTCGTAAACGTTTCGTGCTGTTCTTGCGCCATTTGGGCCAAGAGCTGTTGGTTATAGGTGGCGGTATATTGGCGGACTTGCCGGTCGGACTGGGCGAACAGTACCCCTAACGGCAACAATGCCATTACAAGAAATGTATAAATTAATTTTTTCATAACCTGGGGAGTTGGTTGGCAGGCATCCTGTTGAAGCCTAATTGGTTACGAAGATACTAAAAAGCTAAGGAAATGTTAAAATTTTAAGTAGGAAACATCTTCGTCACTGAATTCTTATGCCCCACCAGGCTAACAATTACTGAAAACGAAACCCTGAACACTGCACATTACTCAGAGGGAGAATCCCAAATTGTCCCCTCGAGGGGACCACAGGGGTGTAGGCGCTAAAGCTCAATTAAATACGACCGCGCGAATTGCAGCCTTGGCCCTTGAAATAGGTAATACCAAAACATCCCCCGGGAAGTCGCTACGTCGCAAGACCCTTTTCCCGAAGTAGCCGCCGATATTCAGCCAGTAACGCTTCCCATACGGCTTTTCGCTCGTACCGACTGGCAATGCGCTCACGGGCGTTTAGCGCCAAGCTATCATGTAGCTGGGTATCTCGAGCCAACCGCTCCATGGTCGCTTGCAACTCCGCCGTATTTTTGGATGGCACAATGAGTCCGTTTACCCCCTCCTCCACAATCTCGTTGCAGCCGTTGATATCGCTCACAATAGCGGGGAGTCCCATCGCGCCGGCCTGCATCACCACATTGGGAAAGCCCTCACGGTAGCTCGGAAACACCAACACATTGGCGGTGGCAAAATAGGGCCGAACATCGTCTTTGTATCCTACCGTTATAATATTGGGGTGACGTTCTATTTCCTTGAGCGTATCGGGACGTAGGGGGTCGAGTTCGGGTTCCAAGGGCCCTACCAACAGCAGGGTTGGCGGCATCCGGTCTGTCTGTTCGGAGAGGTTTTTAAACGCCCGTACCAATTCGTTGATGCCCTTGTCGCCCACCAAACGGCCCACAAATAGGTACACGAAACTGTTCGGGTCGATCTGTAAGGTATGGCGCAGGTGTCGTTTTTCTTCCGTAGCAAATAATGCAGGATCAAAATAGGAGGTGTCGATACCGTTACTACTGCCCGCCCCAATAATCGCTAGTTTTGAGGTTGGGGCCAAACCTTCGGAAACGATATAATCGTACAGCCCCTTACTATTGGGATGTACGTGGGTGGCATAGCGGTAGGTCGCCTTTTCCACGGCACGGAGCACGGAACGCTTCGCCCCCGAAGCCTCCATAAGCGGTAGGCCCGCCACGGTATGCAACCGTAGGGGCACCCTTGCGAGTTTTGAGGCGAGCATCCCCACAATACCTGCCTTTGGAGTATGCGTATGTACCACGGAGGGTTTTGTTTTTTTAAGGTAGCGGTACAAGTACCATACGGCCCGGGCGTCTTGTATCGGCGTGATTTTTCGAGTAAGGGGCAACGGTTGTACCCTTACCCCTTCCCGCTCGCCTACACGGGCCAGGGCCTCTCCGCTAGCGCTCATGGCCGTCACCTCGAAATACTGCTGCATAAACCCCAATTGTCCCTCCAACAACTTGTCGAGCGACATAGGGACGGTGGTGATACGGAAGAGGTTAGGTTTGGGCATTTAAATGATAATTTACCCTTTGGACGAAAGATTCAACATTTCTCTTTTGTAGTTCTTTATCGAAAATTTCTCTATTAGCATCACAATCTGAAACAAGTAAGTAACTTATGGCTGTTGCCATTGCTGAAATATCTTCTGTTGGTATTGTTTTAATACCATCGATATTCTCAACATCTCCTGCACATAGTGTGCTAATTACCTTGGTGTTTTGAGACATCATTTGCAAGAGCACATTAGGAAATCCTTCAATTCTAGATGATACAACGCATAAATTTGCATTTTTAAAGAAAATAAAAACATCTTTCACGTGTCCATAAAGTATGACTTTATTTTTTAAACTTAGTGATTCAATCAAATTTGAAAGCGATTCACGTTCTTTACCTTCCCCCAAGATTAGCAGTTTCAGGTCGGGGAAGTTGTGTGTTATTTTAGCAAATGCCTTTATTAAAATATCAAAGCCTTTCTCAGGTATCAAACGTCCGGCGGAAACAATGTAATTACTAGTTATTTTAGGTATCGAAAGACCTTGTTGCCTTTTTGTATAAACAAATGGATTGGGTATTACCTCAATCTTGATATTCTTACTTAATGTGGGCATAGCCTCCACAAATTGCTGTTTCATAAAATTGGTTTGACAGATTAACAAGTCTAATGATCTATAACCAAATATATATAACAGTTTAAATAAAAATAATTTCGACCCACTATATCTCAGGAATATAGAAGTAGATTCGCGACCTATAAAATTTTCTTTCTTTACTAAGCCAAGCTTAACTAATAAACCGATATACCCCGTTGTATGTACATGAGAAGTAAAAACATAGTCAAAATTAATATTTCGCAAAGAAATGAGATTACAAGTAAAACCAAGCAATCCTGTTAATTCTGATGTAGCATTAGTGTATAGTACGTTACAGTTGTTACAACTTTCATATTGAGTCCATTTTGACGATGTTTTTCTCTTCAAAAACAAAATATAAACCTGACTTTGTTTTTTCCGAAAAAAATCTGTAATATTTTTTAAGTATAATTCAGCACCTCCAATATAATCGTTTGGCGCAACTATAAGAATTCGTTTCATCTTTCTAAATATTCCTTAAAACTAAAAGTAGTAATTTTCAAAACTCGTTCTTTATAGTTCTCCGTAATATCTAAATCATTTTCAGAAAAATAATATTTTAGAGCATGATCTTTAAGATCATTAAAGTTTCCGATTATTTTAGCTGGAACACCACCAACTATTGAGTTTGAAGGTACAGATTTGGTAACAACACTACCAGCAGCTATTATGCAATTATCATCAATCTTAACACCTGGAAGAATTATAGAATTGACTCCAACGAAAACATTATTTCCAATTTCTATTTTATTATAAAGAAATCTTCTCCCCTTTTCATCTCTCATCAACCAGGTTGAACCATCATGTGTTATAAATCTTACACCAGATGTGATTGTTACTCTATTACCAATTTGTATAAGAAAAGGCTCAAGCCCAAATTTTGTAGTATATATTCTGCAGTTCTTACCAACTTTAACACCAATATATCTAGCATATTTTGATCCTCCATACAACCCTAGGATAATAATTGCTATGATTTTTTTGAAAAGAAATGATAGTTTCAAAATGATATTATTTAAAATACTTGAAGAAGACAAATAATACAATGAAAATAAAAGTACTAAAAATAAAAACTCTCGGCTCTCCAGAGAGTATAAAAGAGCCAAGTTTAAAAGTAAAAATCAAATAGAACATATTATTTAGAAAACCATTGCCAGTAAGTTTAATGTAATTGTCAATCTTCTTATAGACTCCTCCACTTATCAATGCAACTAACGGTATACCATATATACCGAAACTGAATATTGAAAAACCGATAATTCCAGGAGGAATTGTGGATTCATAAATTCCGGTTATTAATTCAGTATTAACATATGCTACAGTATCCTGATTGTCAAAAAGCAACAACTTATCTGGTAGAAGATGTCCCAAGGCATAAATAGCATCTAAACCATATCTTAATTCAATATTATTAATTTCATTTATAAGAACGGAAAGTGAGGTAAAAGGATATTGAAATTCATAAACAAATCCAAGTGCGATATTGCGATTTATTTCATACAACTCACTGCTGATTAAAGATGAAAAATCCTGTACACTTGAAAATCCTTGAAATAATGCAAACAAAGTATCTCCTATGAAAACAATAGCTATTATTAGTATAGGACCGATTAATGTGACCGTGCTGTTTATTCTTCTTCTAGAAAAAAGTAAGAAGACAACCAAAAAAAACAAGATAAGATTAGTCCTTCCTGCAAGAGATAATAACGCAATTATGTTTAGTACTAACAATACAACAACATATATTAAATTAGAAAAATTTCGATTATTTCTAAATCTATGCAGACCGATCGCGAAAGGGACAATTCCCACATAAAAAAACCTTTTAAAAATATCAAATGAGGAATATATTCCGTGTCCAGATCTATAGGTCTGCGCATCGATTAACATTCCTGCGATTCCTCCATGCGAATATGCATATAAAGCAAATGAAATTATAAAAATTGAGAGCGACACTATCTCAATTTTAAATGAACTCATTTCTAATTTATAGTTATTTTGAAAATTAGAGTTTATTGCAGGAATTAATTTATAGCCAAATATCATCAAGATATAAAACAAAATAATTATTGAACATACGTAGATGGATTCATAAAAATTTTTATAACCAAATCTACCTATTTCAGCGTCAAAAATTATAGAATCTAAGCTAATCAATAATCCTTGCAATGGATAAGATAGCAAATAATAGACGTTAATTATTATAAATAAATTTATCCCATCTACTTTATACTCCTTCCATATATTAAATAATATATATGTTGTAATTAATATATAGAGTATAGTTATCATTTTAAATTATTTGAGTTCCTTTGAAAATGAGCAACAAAATGACCACGCTCAACATCACAATTATACTACCATATAAAATTTTATTAGTAACCATTATACTTCCATAATTAGTTTTTGCCAACTTGAATCTTCCTAAGAAAACAAATGCGCTAAATAATACTTCTAATACTACCAAATAAACTAAGTTGATATTGAGGAATTTATTGATAAGAAAATAAATTATTATAACTATTCCAAAGGATAAAAAACTAATATTTCTACTAGAAACCCCTTTATCATTTAAATCAATATTGACCACTAAAATGTTAGATAGTGTTCTAAAATAAGCAGATAATATTAGTAGAATGGATACTATTTCAAAAGTAGAATGATAATAATTAGGGAAGAATTTCACAACCAAAAATGGTAATATTGAAACTGTTGCCATACCGAAAATTACTGTAAAAAAATTAACGAATAGAATAATCGACTTGAAAAGATCGGTTTTATCTTTAAATCCATATGAAAATGAGGGCCAAGCGGCCTGAATCGAAGAAGTAATTATATAATATACTAGTACGACCTTTAACAAAAATCCATAGTTTGCTAAATCTTCAATAAGATTCGCTTCATTTAAAAAAAAACGAATCAAAACTGGTAACAACATACTCAGAATTGAAATCCAAACATATACAAAACCAAATTTGAAATTTCGGACTAAATCTTTTTTAAACAATAATTTTTTAAAGTGAACAATCGAAAATTTTCTGTAGGATATTAAATAGATTGATAATATAGAAGCCAAAATTTGAGCAAACAATAACCAAATTATCTCTAATTCAAAATAAAGGATTAAAAATGTAGTAATTATATAAATACATATATAACTTATTTCAATAATTAGATACAACCTTTTTTTTGCAGATAGTCGGAAGAAATTTGAAAAGCTAAGCCTAACGGTCTTCACTGGTAGTAATATCCCAATAAATAATACAGCAACTAGAGAGCTTTGACTTATTATTGTTAAGTCAATAGTATAATATGCAAATAGAGTTAAAATTATAGTTGTAATAGCTGCTATGGAGAGTGAAATAATTGTAGATAATGCGACATTTTTACCAAAATTTCTATCTTGAGAATAAAATCTTATAAAAGCGGATTGTTGCCCGAATATAGTTAGAATGGTAAGAAACGAAATGATTGAAATTACGTAGTCATAAATAGCAAATTCAGACTTATCATAATATATTAATATAAAAGGAAAAATTATAAAGCCGAGTGCACTTGACAATACATTTATAAATCCATAGATGAATGAAGATTTTAAATAGTTTATTAGTAGAGTCATTTTATCTTAATACGTAAGTATATATTTTGTTAAGCTCTTTAATATTTTCGTTTATTGCATACTCAGACTTTTTCACTCTATTATGAATAGAATCACTTCTTATTAAAGGATTTATTTCTATTTCATCATATATACTCTGAATTTCATTTAGCCATATCCTTTTATTTAATGGGAGAACCCGAATTACTCCTGTTATATTACTTTCTTCTGGTACATGTTCTGAAGCTATTATATATTTCATTCCAGCCAATTGCGCCTCAAGTAAAACAATACCTAAACCCTCTTCTATTGACGGTAAAATAAAACAGTCAAAAATATTATTAAAATATTCCTCTACTCCAATTGTAGGTTGACGAAATTCAAATAAATGAGCAATCCCAAAATTTTCACATTCTTGAATTATTTTCTCTCTCAACATTCCATCTCCCACCAAAATAAATTGGACTCGATCTTTCAATTCAGTTTTTTGAATACTCATAGCCAATTTAATTATAAACTGATGGTTTTTTTTAGGAACGAATCGTGCTACATGTCCTATTTTAAGTTTATTCTCAAACTTTTCAATTCTTTTGGGTAAAAAACGTGTGTCATCAACTGCATATGGTAATACATTTTTAAGACCTGGGTGTACCTCAAATTCTCCAAACATCCCGTTATAAGCCTCTAATGAACAGGCAAGTTTATAGTTTGAACACCAATTTATGATCATTTTATAATAACGATGTACACCATAATTAATACTCTTCATTTGATTATTTATTCCCTTGTTATGAGAGTGAGAGACAATTTTAAAGCCCAAAATTCTGCCAACAAATGCATAGATAGCATTGAATGAATAAACATGAAGGTGTAATATTTTAACTGAGTCATTTTTTTGGATAGAGATTAATAGCTTAATTAGCTTTAACAGGTTTTTATGTTTTTTTAAATGATATATTTTTACCCCATTTTTCTCAAATTCACTATCAAATAGTCCTTCACCCCCAATGGAAAGAATAACATTTCTATCACTAAATTTTTTATTCGTAGATAAAGTTTTTAACCATGATTCAATACCACCTGGGTTTAGTTTTGGAGTGATATGAAGAATTCTATTTTGATCTTTCTTTATAGGTTTATTCATGGAAATAATTATTTGTAAACACGCTTTCTCTCAAGTTGTTTTAAAGACTATTTAAAAAACCCCACAATCCTCCCACACGCCTTTCCGTCGCCATAGGGGTTGTGCAGGGCGCTCATTTCGTTGTAGCGTTCCGCATGGGTGAGCAGCGCATTGGTCCCGTCGATGATTTTCTGCGTATCGGTACCTACCAATACTACCGTGCCGGCTTCTACCGCCTCGGGGCGCTCGGTAGTGTCTCGTAATACCAGTACCGGTTTGCCCAAACTGGGCGCCTCTTCCTGCACCCCACCGCTATCGGTAATGATGAGTTTGCTGCGGTGCATCAACCAGATAAAATCCGGATACGCCAACGGTTCGATCAACTGTATGTTGGGCACATCGCCCAACTGCTCGTGTACGGGTTGCCATACCTTCGGATTCAAATGTACGGGATACACGATGCGCAGTGCCGGGTACTGCCGTGCCAGTTCCTTGAGGGCCGTGCAGATGTTCCTAAAACCCTCCCCGTGGTTTTCCCGCCGGTGTCCGGTGACCAAGATCACCTCGGCCCCGTTCCATTCGGCCTCCAAAGCTTTCATGGCCTCACTGGGATTCTGTTGTACCTTCGCAACACTTTGCAGCAGGGCATCGATCACGGTATTGCCCGTAACGACGATGGCCTCTAGGGGTACGTTCTCCTTCAAAAGGTTGTTCTTGGATGTCTCGGTAGGGGCAAAATGGATATCGGCCAGCCTACCCGTAAGCTGCCGGTTCATCTCCTCAGGGAAGGGCGCCCATTTGTTGTGGGTGCGCAATCCCGCCTCAACGTGGCATACCTTGGCACCATAATAAAAGGCGGCGAGGCTTGCGGCCATACTGGTTGTGGTATCGCCGTGCACAAAAACGTACTCCGGTTTAAAATCTTCCAGCACCCCCCGCAGCTCGGTTATCAACTTGGCGGTAAGGCCATACAGGTCCTGGCCGGGCGTCATAAGATCGAGATCGAAGGTGGGTTGTATCTCGAAGAAGTCCAGCACTTGGTCCAACATCTCTCGATGCTGTGCCGTGACGCATACGGCGGTGGTAAATTGGTTGGGATGCTTCTCGAACTCGCGCACCAAGGGGGCCATCTTAATGGCTTCGGGCCGTGTGCCGAATACGATGAGAACGCGTTTCATAGGTTCGGTTTGTTTTTTGGGAGCGGGCAAAGATACCATAAACCCGTGGGGCACAAAACGAAGATAACGAATAATATGCTACGAATTTTCTTTAGGGAGGCCTTAGACGATAAAATGGATGTATTCCTTAACACGGAACTAAGTAACTAAAAACATTCAACATCCATAAGGGATGTTCAACTGCCTACTACTACTACTACTACTACTACTACTACTACTACTACTACTACTGCATTTTGAACACGGAAAACACCCCTAAAGTCCCCTCAAGGGGACAATCACGGATTTTCCCCTAAGACGGATGGCAAAGAAGTTGTCGTACTACTTCCAACTGCCTACTGCAACTGCCCACTGCCTACTAAATCTGAATACTGCCAACTCCCTAAAAGGTTCACCCGTAGATAAAGTATGGATAAAGCATAGATAGTGTATTAGGAATGCATTAAAACCAAATCAGAAAAACGCATCTGATTAACGACAATAAATTGGTAAGGCCCAACCCCTTTTTCCAAGAATAGTCGAAGACCTGCATCCAACGAGCGCAACGAGAGGAATGCAATCTTACTGCTGCATAATAAACAAGTGACGGAAGTAACTTATTAATGTCCAACCCCTTTTTCCAAGAATAGGCGAAAAAAACTGCGAGATCCAGAACGCCATAGGCGTTCGCGGAGTTTTTGAGACGGTTCCGTGTAACGGAAATTCCTAGGAACCTGCATCCGACGAGCGTAGCGAGAGGAATGCAACCTTACAACTGTATCATAAAAAAATGACGGGAGGTAATTGATTATCACCCATATTCCCTTTTCTTCAGAATAGGCGAGGACCTGCATCCGACGAGCGTAGCGAGAGGAATGCATAATGCATTAACACAATCCAATTTTCGAGACGGTTGCGCCAAGGCGCAAATTCCTAGGAACCTGCATCCGACGAGCGCAGCGAGAGGAATGCACTCTCAAAGCTCCCAACACCGCCACCCTAGTCCAATCTACAAACAGCCAGTACAAGGCAAAAAAGAACAAGAGAGAAAAAACTGCCTACAGCCTACTAAATCTGAACACTGCACACCGACCACTGACCACTGCCCACTGACCACTGAACACTGAAAACCACCTACGGCAACCATTTCTTATCGAAATTGGGCTTTCGCTTTTCCAGAAAGGCATCGCGGCCTTCTTTGGCTTCGTCGGTCATATAGGCCAGTCGGGTGGCTTCGCCCGCAAACACCTGTTGCCCTACCATTCCATCGTCGGTAAGGTTCATGGCAAACTTCAGCATCTTAATGGAAGTAGGCGATTTTGCCAAGATTTCCTGCGCCCATTCAAAAGCGGTCTGCTCCAATTGGTCGTGCGGTACCACGGCGTTCACCATACCCATTTCAAAGGCTTCCTGTGCCGAATAATTGCGACCCAAGAAGAAGATTTCGCGCGCCTTCTTCTGCCCCACCATCTTGGCCAAGTAGGCACTGCCGTAGCCACCGTCGAAGCTGGTTACATCGGCATCGGTTTGTTTAAAGATGGCGTGCTCCTTGCTAGCCAGTGTCATATCGCACACCACGTGCAAACTGTGACCGCCACCAACAGCCCAGCCCGGGACAACACAAATAACAGCTTTGGGCATAAAGCGAATAAGTCGTTGCACTTCCAGGATATTCAGTCGATGGTAGCCATCGTCCCCCACATAGCCTTGGTGCCCTCTGGCACGTTGGTCGCCACCGCTGCAAAAGCTGTACACCCCGTCTTTGGGAGAGGGTCCCTCGGCAGAGAGCAGTACAACCCCTATAGCGGTATCTTCCTGCGCATCGTGAAACGCATCGAGCAGCTCTGCGGTCGTCTTGGGGCGAAAGGCATTGCGAACCTCAGGCCTGTTGAAGGCGATACGCGCCACGCCGTCACATTTCCTGTAGGTGATATCGGTATATTCCTTAGCGGTTTTCCATTGGGGTGTGCTCATATTTTCTATTTTTACCCCAAAGATACTTTATAAAAACCGCTCATGACAACATCTGTATTTCAAAATCACTCGAGATGCTTGGCTGCACTGTGCTTATTGTTATTGATAGGTACGCTACAAGCGCAAGAGGCGTATCGGTTCACCACGGAAATCGATCTGGAAACCACCCCGGTGATTAGTCAGGGACGTACGGGTACCTGCTGGAGCTTTTCGACCTCTTCCTTTTTGGAATCGGAAATTATGCGCCTAACCGGCAAGCAGATCGATCTTTCTGAAATGTACACAGTGCGCCACACCTATCCGAAGAAAGCCGAAAACTATGTAATGCGACAGGGGAAGGCACAGTTTTCCGAAGGCGGACTCGCACACGATGTCATTCGCTCGGTGGCCCAGTTCGGATTGGTACCGCATACGGCCTACACCGGACTCGTAGGGAATACCGATGCCCACAACCACGCGGAGTTGGTGGCGGTGTTGGAGGCCATGCTCGATACCTATGTAAAGGCGCCCGGCGGTAGTTTGGGCACGCAGTGGAAGCCTGCCGTAGCGGCTGTACTCGATGCGTATCTAGGGGCCGCCCCCGAAACCTTCACCTACGAGGGAAAAACCTATACGCCACGGAGCTTTCTTGAAGCATCTAAGATCGTACCGAACGATTACCTTACGCTTACCTCTTTTACGCACGCGCCTTTCTATGAAACCTTTATCTTGAATATCCCGGACAATTGGAGCAATGGCTCGTTCTACAACCTTCCCCTAAACGACTTTATAGCAACTATAGACCACGCACTGGCAAACGGATTTACCGTCGCGTTGGATTGCGATGTAAGCGAGCGATCGTTTTCGGCCAAAGATGGCGTCGCGGTGATTGCCCAAGATCCCGAACATACCGTAAAAGCCCTGCAGGGCATCTATCCCGAACGTGACATTACCCAAGCCTACCGGCAGCAGGAATTTGAAAGCTACGCTACTACCGATGACCATTTAATGCACATTACGGGAACCGTTCGCGACCAGAACGGTACTAAATACTATAAAGTTAAAAATAGCTGGGGTACCGATGCCAACCGCAATGCGAACGGCGGATTTGTCTATGTTAGCGAAGCGTATATGAAACTGAAGGCCATAAGCGTTATGGTACACAAAGACGCTTTGCCAACTTCGATTGCCAAAAAGCTGGCCCTTTAGGTTGGTGCGATTTTTGCTATTTCAGAAGAAAACAAAATACATGAAACGTATCTTGCTCAGTTTTCTAGTGCTCTTGCCCAGTTTGGTTCTGGGCCAGTTGGATGGCATGGAAACCCGATTTATACGTATCACGAACGAATCCCTGCCCGAGGTGCCGCCCTTGCCTCGCTTTCAAAATCCGGCGGGCGACATCGATTTCAGAAAACGATTGCAGTCGTTTAAGGTAACCGCCGAAAATTACCAACAACCGGTAGATATGCTCGCAGCGGTGGAGCGAACGGGTATGTTCAGCAGTACGAAAATCGAGTTGGACCCCATTTCGGCCAAAGCATACGGTCTTACGGGCTTTCCACAATACCAAGCCGATGGCGCTACGGTAGTTCGGAACACGGTGTACAAGGAAATGCGCGGATTGTATCTGTTGGACGATACCACCGGCCCTTCGCTCTCGCCCCTACGGCGCCTGCAAGACCAACAACCCATCATTAGGCCCTACATTCGTGGAAGGGTCTATCCCTGGTAACGTACTGTAGATTCGGTCTACAGCAATTCGATACCCGAATCCTTTATTAGAATCTGCTTGTCTTTGTAAAGGGTACCAATGGCCTTTTTAAAGCTCTTTTTGCTCATTCCCAATTCGTTCTTTATAGTATCAGGGTCGGTTTTATCGTGAAGCGGAAGAAATCCGCCCGCGGCCTTTAGCTCATCGAGAATGTAGTTGGCATTGGGCTCAATACTTCGGTAGCCCGGCGCCTGGAGCACCACATCAATCTTGTTGTCGTCGCGTATTTTCTTGATAAATGCCTTGATGCGGTCGCCCGTTCGGATGTCTTCAAAAATATCCTCAATATAAATAAGTCCCTTGTGCTTGCCGTTGATAATGACATTGGCCCCCTTTTCGGTAAGGTGGGTTACGAGAATATCGACCTCATCAAACTTGGAAATGGTTAGGTGGGAGTTGTCCAAGTATTTATCGGTTTTGCTGGAGCCCACCAGGCGATTGGTTTTCTCGTCGAGGTATACATACACAATGTACCAACTGCCCTCCTTCATAGGTCTTGCCTGTTCCTTAAACGGTACGAACAATTGCTTTTCCAGCCCCCAGTCCATAAAGGCCCCGTATTTGGTCACGTCGCTACATTGCAGGTAGCCAAAATTATTTTTGGCGACAAACGGTTGCAGGGTGGTGGCAATGGGGCGCTCCTCGTTATCCAGGTACAAAAATACGCTTATGGCATCGCCAATTTCGTAGGTTTCCGGTTTGTACTTATGCGGAAGCAGGACCTCGTTCCCTTCCGTATCGGCCAAGAAGAGGCCAGGATCGGTTTCGCGCACGATATGCAGGGTGTTGTATTCTCCTAAATTCATCATAACGCAAAGGTACGCTTTTGCACCGCGAAAAAATTATAAGGAAATGCAAATAGATGTCGGGGCAATTTTCTAACTTCACGTTCGGAATTTTTTGAGCCCCGGCAGGGGTGTAATTACTATGAAGAAGAAGTCTCCGCACGGCTTCCCCAAGGCAATACCGTTGCAAAAAGTACTGGAAACCCCTATAGCGACTATCTATATCTATAAAAAGGTAGTGGTGGTTGAAGCCTTTGAAGGCGTCACGCTCAATTACAGAACGGCCTTTCCCATCTTGGTAGCGGGCTTACAGCATCTTGGGCCCCATCCTTGGTTCTACATTAGCCACCGCGTTAACTCGTATGCGCTCAATCCGCACGATTATAAGTATTTGGAGAAAATACCTACCTTGAAGGCCCTGGCGATTGTCGCTACCAATGAACTTGCCAGGCAAAATGCCGAAATGGAATCGAATTTCTTCCACAAGCCCTTTCAAATTTTTTCCACAATGGAAGAGGCCCTTGCTTGGGGACTGCCCTACGTCTCCCCCACTAAACGATAAATTTGAAATACTGAGCCAACACCTCATCATTGATTGTGGGCGGTGTGGCTATCTCAAGAAGGCGCGGCCCATTTGATTTTCGGAAAAAATCCGTAAGACCTTCCATAAGGCTTTGTTCATCGTGCGCATGGCGGTACTCTAGTTGGAACATAGCGCAAAGATGCTCGGCCGTAAGCTGGTGCCTGGTTTCAAAAAATCGCTCGAAGTGCGCCGACTGCTTTGCCTTGGGCAATATTCTGAAAATGCCCCCTCCACTATTGTTCACAACTATGATTCTGAAGTTCTTCGGAATATAATCGTTCCAAAGGGCATTGCTATCGTAAAAGAAACTGAGGTCGCCCGTTAGGAGCACGGTTTGCCGTTGCGAGGCCAAGGCCGCTCCAATAGCCGTACTCGTACTGCCATCGATACCACTGGTGCCGCGATTGCAGAATACCTCCCAGGTGGGATCCATGGCGAACAGCTGCGCATACCGAATAGCAGTGCTATTGGCCAATTGGAGCTGGACATTCTGCGGTAGACTGCCAAATAGCATATGGTACACTGTAAAATCGGAATACGGAGCCGACTCGACAAACTGGGCGTGGCGCACCAGGCGGTGTTCCCGATAGTGCAACCACGTTTGTTGGTGCGTTCCCGTAGCGGGCTGCTGGATGGGCAGCTGTTGGAAAAAGGCTTCGGGTGTGGTACGAATGTGTTCGCTTAGGCTAAAATAGGTGTCGTACGCTTTTTTAGGGTCGATGTGCCAATGGTGTTTTGGCCGGTAGTGCCGCAAAAAGGCCTTTACTTTCTTGGAAACGACCATCCCGCCCATAGTGACCAATAAATCGGGTTTCAGTTGACTAAATTCATCCTCGGTTAGTGGCGCAATGAGTTGGTCTATGGCTGCAACCCCCTTGGGGTGGTAGCAATTGCTCGTAGTTTCGGTAAACAACAGTATCCTGCCGTCTTTTAGCAGCGAATCGAGTAATGTTTCTGAAAGCTGTTTTGGAAGCTGTGCTCCCATTAGCAACAAAATACGCTCGCTTTGGCGCCATACTTCCGCAAAGGACTGCCCGTCGTCCTCCCACTTCCACGATTGCGGTCGCGCTGGCACGTGCTGAGGAACCACGCTCGGGGCATCCATAGTATCGTAGAGTGGTTCCGACAGCGGAATATTTATATGGACAGGGCCCCTGAGTTCGCTGGCCGTGTTGAGCGCAATGTTGATTTCGGTTTCGTTCAATTTTTGGTGTGCCACACCCTCCTTGCAGTTGGCATTGTACAAAATGTGCTTGCCATATACGGCCTCCTGCTGAATGGTTTGTCCGTCGCCAATCTCCAACAGCGCTTCGGGCCTATCGGCAGAAAGCACCACGAGCGGGATGTCGCTGTAATAGGCTTCCGCGACAGCCGGGAAGTAATTGAGCAAGGCCGACCCTGAAGTGCATACCACGGCTACAGGCCGTTGCAACTGCTGGGCGAGCCCCAAGGCGAAGAAGGCGGCGCATCGTTCGTCGACAATACTGTAATTGGTAAAGGCAGGATGATTGGTAAACCCTATGGTGAGCGGTGCGTTACGGGAACCGGGTGAAATTATGATATGATCTATTCCCTTAGCGGCACAAAGTTGGACAAGGGTTTGGGACAAGGGGTTTGCAGCGTATTTCATCTACCACAAAAATACGAATATCCCTACTATTTTTAAAGCAAAGGCCGTAGCACTTGCAACATAGTTTGCAACTTGTTGTGGGTTTCCACCCACTCCTGTTCGGCATCAGAGTCGGCGGTGATACCTCCCCCCACATATAAGGTAGCCCGTTGTTCCTCGATCTTCATACAACGAAGGTTAACGAACAGGGACGAACTGTTTTCCTCTAAGTTAATGGGTCCCGTAAAGCCTGTATAGTATTCCCTTTGGTAGCCTTCATTTTCGGCAATAAATTCCTGGGCTGCTTTCACGGGGGTGCCGCATACGGCCGGGGTGGGATGCAGGGCGGCGCTGATGGTTTCCAATGTGGCCTTTCCTGTTTTAAGAACGCCTGTTATATCGGTCCGTATGTGCGCCAAAGAACCCGCCCGGAAGGTGCTCGCCTTGGAGATTTTTACGACCGAAGTAACCTTTTGTAAGCTGGTGGCAATGGCATCGGTCACCATTTGCTGTTCGGCGATTTCCTTGGGCGTCCATTTAGGGACTTCCTCTTTCCCTGAAGCTACCTTATGGGTACCTGCCAAGGACATAGTGGTAAAGGCCGCCCCTTGTGTTTTCAGAAGAATTTCAGGGCTCGCGCCGCACCAAAGGCCCGTATCGGCACGGTACCAAACGTACCGGTACGCCGTAGGGTACAGTTCCAATAAGCGCGTACAAAGTGCGGTAAGATCCATATTTTGCACCGCAATTTCCTTTTTTCGCGATACCACTATTTTATGCGCTTTTCTAGCCCGAATGGCGCGAAGCGCCTTAGTAACTAGCCCGAGGTGGCGCTGGTGTTCTTCCTCACTTTCCGAAACGGGAACATCGGCCTCGTTCATCGGGGAAGGGGAGAATTCGGCCCTACCTTTCTCGCAATGGCTTTCAGGGATGCAGGCAGCCATTCCATCATACTTAAAGGGCGCCATAATCACCCCTCTCTCGCAGTAGTCGGTCGTAGTGTGAAGCTGATTGTCCTGCTGGAAAAGCGCGTTGACCGACTTGGCATCGGGAAGGGCATAAAGTACAAAGGGTTGTTTTTTTCTAAAATGGGACTCTACAGTATCGAGGAGGTTGGTTAGTTCCATACTTAACGTTTATGGAGCGTTAAGGTAGTGAGTTTTACCATAGATACCAACTCATTGTCTTCATTTACAATGCGAATTTGCCACAATTGGGTGGTACGTCCTTTATGCAATACGGTAGCGTGAGCGTACACTGTACCCTCGCATACGCCCTTCACATGGTTGGCAGCAATTTCAATGCCCCGTATGCTGGCTTTTTCATCGAGAAAAAGAAAGGCTGCGGCACTCCCCACACTTTCTGCCAGCGCCACGGTAGCGCCACCGTGTAAGACCCCATCGGGTTGATGCACCCGTGGCGTTACGGGCATTTTGGCCACCAGGGTATCTTCCGCTATATCGATAAACTCAATATGCAGGGTTTCCATAAGGGTGTTTCGACACATTTCGCGGCATCGCTCGAGTGCCTCTTTTTTACTGTAATTCATAACTTTCGGTTAGCTTTGTAAAAATACAAAATTAGAAATGGCAAAAGAGCACTTGGTTTCCTATACCGCCGAAAATAGCTATACCACTTTAAACGAGTTTACCGATACCACACGCAACGTATGGCTCGTTTTCCACGGGATGGGCTACTTGAGCCGCTACTTTAGCAGGTATTTTCGGGAGCTTCCCGCTTCGGAAAATTACATCATCGCGCCCCAAGCCCCTTCAAAATACTATCTGGGCAAGGATTTTACGCACGTGGGCGCTTCTTGGCTTACCAAGGAGGCCACCGAGCGGGAAACAGAAAATGTGCTGCGCTACGTCGATGCCGTTTGGAAGGAACAACAGCCCAAGCGGAAGGGACGCTTCTTTATTATGGGATATTCTCAGGGAGTTTCCATCGCTGCCCGCTGGGTGGCCAGCCGAGCTATTGCTTGCGATCACCTTATATTGCACTCGGGCGGCATCCCTGTGGAATTGAAACCGTCGCAATTTGACTTTCTTCCTGCTACGACCAAAGTTACCTATCTCTATGGCACGGAAGACGAATATATAACCGAAGCCCGAAAAACCGAAGAGCAATTAAAGGCTTCTGCTCTCTTCGGAAATCGGTTACAAGTGCACGTATTTGAAGGAAAACACGAGGTGAGCCGGGCATTCTTGGCACGAATTGCGAGAGAAAAGGGGTAGGTAAGGAAAAAATAATTATGCATTTCATCGATTTTTTTTGCATTTTAGCAATAGTTGTTTTTAATTTACTTCATATTGTAAGAAAAATCAACGCCCCTGATTATGAAAACACAACTACTAACCTACTGTTTCCTGCTGTTTTGCGGCATTGCCCTAGCCGGATTGCCTTCCAACGAAAAGCAAGCACTTTTAGAATTCTATGAAGCGACCAACGGAGCCCATTGGAACAAAACCTGGGATATGGAAGCCGACCCCAGCGATTGGGATGGATTGACCATTGAGAATAACCGGGTTACGGGCATTAGCTTGCTATTTAATAATTTGGAAGGGGAATTGCCCGAGAGTATCGCGCAATTAACACAACTACGCATTTTAGAACTGTCGTTCAATAAATTGAGCGGTTCGCTGCCAGAGAGTTTAGGCTCCTTACGCAATTTAGAGACGCTCGCGTTCAACGGTAATAATTTGAGCGGTACCATTCCCGCCAGCTTGGGGCAGCTCGCACAGCTAAAAAACCTTCACCTTAGCAGCAACCATTTTACAGGAGTCCTTCCAGTAGAATTAGGAAACCTAACAAATATTGAGGTATTCAACGTGTTCGATAACGAACTCACGGGAAGTCTACCAGAGGAAATTGCAGCTAACCTAGGCCTACGTGAATTGATCGTTGCCGAAAACGATTTTGAAAATACAGATAACGTATCGATGATATTATTGTCCAACTCCGGAACGGGCATCGACCTAATGGCTCCCAGCTTTGTGCCAGCTGCCAAAACGGTCATTGCCACTGAGTCCAGTGACGATGAAAATTAAAATTTCAAAAAAAGGATATAAAGTTAATATTGGTTATTTAAAATAGTATCTTTTTGAAAGCGCGGCCCCCCATCAGGGGCCGTTTTTTTTATTGTTATGGGAGCATTTGTTCCAATTGGTTCAGTGTCGCTAGTGGCGATTTCTTTTGCACGGGCTATCGATAAGCCAGTTATTTAAACAGGACGTCCAGCTCCTATTGTCCCTCTTGCAAGGTCTTAACCTGGTTGCGCTACCGCTGCTATGTCATCTTGAAAATTAATTCTCTGTGCTCAAATAGGTGAATTGTAAAAAGATGCTGCCTGTTTTCAGCTCTTGTTCGCGCATCTTCTTTCGGTCTATCTGGGTGTCGCTGCCCATAAAGTGCAATGGAAGCCGTATGCGCTCCATTTCAAAATCGACCCGCACCTGCGAGGGCAAGGCCGAAGTGTTGTTGCCATACTGAAGATGGACGGTGTAAGTACCATCCTTTTTGGTGCTTATTTGAGCTTGGTGTACCTGTAGCTGCTTTGGATCCCAATAGAGGGTTGCTATGGAAAATTCTGCTTTCGCAGATTCTGGGACGATGCTGACGACCTTTAGCGGAAGGCCTCCAACGACCTCTGTGCCTCGGTCTATAGCCAGATAAGGATGCTCGAAGAGTTCGGAAAATGTAAAATCCAATCCCCGTTTGGGAATCAAGGCAAAATCGGATGATGAAATCTGCAGAGGCTTCTCTTTTTCATAAACTATCATCGCCTCTTTTTCCGGCATACTGATAAAGGGGATGTCCGTACGCAATTTCACCTGCGCGGTAAAGGCCTGCACCGCATTTAAATTTTCGATAAGTGGTTGTAGGCTAGCCTTGTTGGCTTGCCCTAAAAGCAGCTGTGCGGTACATAGCATAGTAAACCAGAAGGCATACGCTGTTTTCATCCTACTTCTTTTTTCTGAAAGATAGCAATTCCCAGTACCATGGCAAGGGCACTGTACAGTAGTTGAAGCATCATTTTGGCGGCGATGGCCGTAATGGGAACTTCGGAATGGAAGAAAAGCTGCCATGTACCGCTGAGTTTGGCAAAGAATAACTGGTTTACGAGTTCCCATGGAAATTCCAACTTCATCAAAATATTGCACAGCACCAAGAACAGAATGGTTACGATCCAAGTTTGCACCGGATCACGAACCAAGACCCCCAAGGTAAGGCTCACCACCGAAAAAAATACCATGCTAATGCTGCCCACGCCGAAAGCACCGACCAAGCGATACAGCGCATCGTTGTGCTCGAAGAAAACGAGTCCGTCCAAATACACCACCAAGTCGCCCGTACCGAACAGCGCATAAGCCAATAGCAAGGAGCTTGCCGCCAGCAAGACCACCACCAGTACTGTGAACAAAATTCCCACTAAGTATTTTGACAATAGGAACTGCCATTTTTGAACCGGTTGCATCAGCACGGTTTGCAAAGTACCGTCTTTAAATTCAGAAGTTATAAGTCCGGAAACCACGATAATAACGATTAACGGTACGTGAAACCAAAGCGAATTGAGTAAAAAGTAAGTGACCAGGTTACCGTTGAGCAAATTACCCTGAAAGTAAAATGATTCCCGAAGACCGGATAGCACCAGTTCTAAAATCTCCTTTCCTTGCAAATAGGCCCCCAACAGTACTATGGCTTCGATAAGCAACAACGCTATGAGGGCATAATAGGTGCGGCGCTGTCGCCATAGTTTGTACCATTCCACCAAAAAAAGCTCCTTCATACAGCAGGGTTGAAGAGTTGGTGCAAATCCAATTGGGGCGTGCACGAATTGATATTTATTCCTTCTTGGGTTAGTTGCGCGAGCAAGTTTGAAATCGCCATTGAAGAAACCGACACCGTGGCGCAATGGCCCTGCAACGTATAAGAATACGCCCTCAAGGCCTGAGCGGTTTCAATATCGGGTCCACAAATGTGGTATGCCTTGGTGTATTTAGTCAACAAGGCACTGGGATTGCCGCCATATACCAGTTCCCCCTGTTGCATGACATGCAGTACATCGCAGGTTTGAGCGAGCAAGTCGACCAAGTGGGAGGATATCAAAATAGTTAGATTATTAGTTTTCGCCAATTCCCGAATGAGCTTTTGCAATGCTTCAATTCCTAACGGATCGAGACCGGAAAAAGGCTCGTCTAGCACCAAACTCGCCGGATTGTTAAGCAAGGCAACAGCAATGCCCAAGCGTTGTTTCATGCCCATGGAGAAATTTCGAATGGGATCGGTTCGGTGCAGGGGCAATCCAACTTGCTGCAACGATTCTTCGAGAAATGCGCTATCGTGACGGCATCCTTGCATTTTAGCAAATACCAGAAGATTTTCCTTCGCGCTAAGGTAGGAATACAACGATGGTTTTTCGATAATTCCGCCTATTTTCTTTGCGCCTTTACCAATGCATTCAATAGTCCCGTAATCGGGCCGAAGCAACCCCATAATGAGTTTGAACAATGTGGTCTTGCCCGCGCCATTTGCTCCCAAAATACCTACCACCTCACCTGGGATACAGTGCAAGTCTATTTCGCGAACAGCCTGCACCTTACCGAACGATTTTCCAACTCCCTTACAATGTATGCTCATACCCAATGCATTTGGGGCATTTTTTGATAATCGAACTTCGGTCTATAGTTTTTTTCCAAGAACGTACGCGACCAAAAATGCTTTTTGAATAGAAAGAGTGGTTCTTGAATCATAAAGTAGGGAATGTAGTGAAACCATCGAACCCCTTGACTTTTGTAAAAATCCTTGATCTCTTGCTTTATACCCAATTCTTCGGCAGCCGTTTCGGCGGCCATACGTTGGCATTTACTGCCCATATAGAGCATGGCAATACGAGGTTGGAATCCGTGAATGTAGAATTGATCTTTTGCCCTCTTATAGTTCTGGTAGCGCGACCAGCCGTCCATCAGTACCAAGTAAATATGGATAAATGAAAACATAAAACTCCATGCCCACACAGCAATAACAACAGGCTCGTCAAATGGGAGGGCGTGGTAGAGTGCCCATCCATACAGGTACGATTCTAGCAGAAACAACAGCAACGCTCCGTACAACAGGCGTCCTACGCGCACATAAGACCACAAAGGGTGAGGTTGTCTGGGCAGTAGTTGAGGTTCCATAGTTTCAAAGATAAAGATTTATGGTACAATTTGGGTTTTGACGCCGGCAACCGATGGACTTTTTCAAACTTATGCGGCTGAAACTTTAGCCCATACTACTTTTTGCTAAGGCTCTAATCGTCAATCGTCGAGAAAAGAACCTATTTCATCCATTTGTTTTTCAATAGTTTATATTTAATAATATCTTCAACAATCCCCTACGTCAATTTCGATTGTGATCTCCCCAATATGTTGCAGAAAATCTTCTAACCATAAAACCATTCATTATGAAACGGATTACATTTCTAAAACACGTGGCCTTGGGAATGGGCGCCAGTATGCTTCCCTTCCCCAGCATTGCCAAGACCGAAACCAAACCATTAGGGGATTCAAAACCGAAAATAGTGCGAGGCCCAGAAGGTAGGCTCCTAAACGTATTGGGTGATGCCATGAAGGTAAAATTGACCGGAGCCGATACCGACGGACAATTTACATTGATCGAGGAGTGGAATGATCCTGGGGTTGCCATACCGCTGCACGTGCATACACAGGAAGATGAAATTTTCCATGTGCTCGAGGGCTCCCTAGAGCTTACCGTGGGCGATACCACCACCCTTCTCAAAGCAGGCGACTTGGCCTTTGGGCCACGGAATGTTCCACACATGTGGAAAACGGTGGGCCCAGGAAAAACCAAGGTACTGCTAAGTGCCTTTCCTTCTGGTATAGAGGACCTTTTTGAAAAATTAAATGCCCTTCCAGAAGGTCCCCCAGACTTTGAAAAAGTGGCCGCTCTGTGCGGTGCGCACGGAATTACATTTGTTACACCCTAAGTGTACCACTAGGTAGATTGGCAAACCTTTTTTTGAATTTGGGAGAATTTTTATATCTTTAAGAATCCCCACACAGCATCCCGTTTTAGATGTTGGTGGGGATTTATTGCATTTATGGAAGACCTTTACACTAAAAAAATACTCGTAGTTGGAGCCGCACGCAATTGTGCACGGAAAATTTTAAAAGAAATTAATCGTATTGATGAGGCCTGCAATCCTTTAAGGATGTTCGATATTTCATAGTCGAGTCAGACAGTGATGATGGCACTCTCAAAAAACTCGAGGGAATGCGCCAGGATGACCCCCGTTTTAACTATAGCTCCCTCGGCACTTTGCGAGAGCAGTTTCCAAGACGAACTGAACGTATAGCATACTGTCGAAATCATTATTTAGATACCCTTAAAAATAATCCTACTTATAAGGATGTCGACTATGTAGTGGTTACCGATTTGGATGGAACCAACACACATCTTACCGAGGAAAATTTGCTTTCCAATTGGAAACATACCGACTGGGATGTGGTAACGGCTAATCAAAAGGGAATTTATTATGATATCTGGGCGCTTCGACATCCCATTTTATCGCCTAACGACTGTCTGGGATATTATCATTTTTTGGTGGACGAGCTGGGCATTAAGAAATTTACAGCCCGAAAAATTGCCATCCATTCACGTATGATCACTATTCCGAAATCTGATAAATTTATTGAAGTAGATTCCGCATTTGGCGGAATAGCCATCTACAAAAAAGAAGTGCTATTGGACGTTTGCTATGTTGGCATACAGGACGGTCGTGAGGTGTGCGAACACTTTCCACTACATGAACAAATTCGTCGCAAGGGGTATGCAATTTACATCAATCCCAATTTTGTGAATTGCGCGGCCCCTTTGGAGCATGTAAAGCTCGTGTCGCTGGGCAACCTCTTGAAATGGCTCTTCCAACTACCCTTCAATGGAGAATATAAGAAACTCTACCGGCTTGCCGTTTCACTCTTACAGGCTAAACAGGATAAAAATATTGTACAATCTATTTCCACCGACCATCCCCCAGAGGGGTAGGATCCTATTTCTTTTTGTTATAACCTCTCATTGTCCTTTCTAATTCATTCCTTTTACAACCTAATAATTTAAATGAAAAACCCACAGCGATCGCTGTGGGTTTTGGTAACCTATTCTATTGTAAGTTCACATAAAATGAACCTACTTCACTTCTTCGAAATCTACATCTTCTACATCACTGCTTTCTGAGCTACCCTCTGTGCCTCCTTGCTGAGCACCTGGATCTCCCCCTGGCGCGGCACCACCCTGTTGGGCTTCGGCTTGGGCTTTGTACATTTCCTCAGAAGCGGTTTTCCAAGCTTCGTTGATTTTGTCCAACGCAGGTTGAATATTCTCAACTTCTTTCGTTTCGTAAGCCTTCTTCAAGTCTTCCAAAGCATCTTCGATTGGCTTCTTCTTGTCATCAGACAGCTTATCACCAAATTCCTTAAGTTGCTTTTCGGTTTGGAAGATCATCGCATCGGCCTCATTAATCTTGTCCACCTTTTCCTTGGCCTTCTTATCGGCTTCGGCATTGGCTTCGGCTTCTTGCTTCATCTTCTTGATTTCCTCTTCGGTCAATCCAGAGGATGCTTCGATACGGATATCCTGTTTCTTGCCAGTCGCCTTATCTTCAGCACTTACCTTGATAATTCCATTGGCATCGATATCGAAAGTCACTTCAATTTGAGGTGTCCCTCGCGGTGCTGGCGGAATGCCATCGAGGTGGAAACGGCCAATAGTCTTATTATCGGCAGCCATAGGGCGCTCCCCTTGCAGTACGTGAATCTCCACACTTGGCTGATTATCGGCCGCAGTAGAGAATACCTGACTCTTTTTGGTAGGAATGGTCGTATTGGCCTCGATAAGTTTGGTATTTACACCGCCCATCGTTTCAATACCCAACGACAGCGGGGTAACATCCAATAACAGTACATCCTTCACATCTCCGGTCAATACACCTCCCTGAATAGCGGCACCAATGGCCACTACCTCATCTGGGTTTACCCCTTTGCTAGGCGCTTTACCGAAAAATTCCTTCACGGCTTCCTGTACGGCGGGGATTCGTGTAGAACCTCCTACCAAAATAATCTCATCGATATCGCTCTTGCTCAATCCCGCTGCCTTCAGTGCTTTTTCACAAGGGGTAATCGTTCTTTTTACAAGATCGTCAATCAATTGCTCAAATTTGCTACGCGTTAGGGTTTTCACCAAGTGCTTGGGCCCGCTTCCGGTAGCTGTGATATAAGGCAAGTTAATTTCGGTTTGTGCAGAAGAGGACAATTCGATCTTGGCCTTTTCGGCAGCTTCCTTTAAACGTTGAAGCGCCATAGGGTCCTTACGCAGGTCCATCTCTTCTTCCTTCTGAAACTCATCTGCCAACCAGTTAATGATTTTGCTGTCCACATCGTCACCACCCAAATGGGTATCACCGTCTGTAGCCAACACTTCAAACACGCCGTCTCCCAGTTCTAGGATACTAACATCGTGCGTACCGCCACCAAAGTCGAACACCACAATTTTTTGATCGGTGTCTTTCTTGTCCAATCCATAGGCCAAAGCTGCCGCGGTGGGCTCGTTGATGATTCGCTCTACGGTAAGACCAGCAATCTCACCCGCTTCCTTGGTCGCTTGGCGCTGACTATCGTTAAAATAGGCGGGCACGGTAATTACGGCCCTACTTACGTCTTGCCCCAAGTAATCCTCGGCGGTCTTCTTCATTTTCTGAAGAATCATCGCACTTAATTCCTGCGGGGTATATTTACGGTCGTCGATGACCACGCGCGGGGTGTCATTGTCACCCTTTACCACATCGTACGCTACGTTGTTCATTTCTTTTTGCGATTCGGAAAACTTGTTCCCCATAAAACGCTTGATGGAGGAAATGGTTTTTTTCGGGTTGGTTACCGCCTGCCGCTTGGCCGGGTCACCCACCTTGATTTCGCCACCTTCCACAAAGGCGATTACAGACGGAGTAGTTCGTTTTCCTTCGGCATTAGGAATCACCGTGGGCTCGCTACCTTCCATTACGGCAACGCAGGAGTTGGTGGTACCTAAGTCGATTCCAATTATTTTACTCATAATGTTATAGTTAATTGTTTATTGATTCATTTTCGTTACGCACAGTATAAGTCAATGATTGTGCCAGCAGAAACTGTCTGACAGGGTGTCAGTTTGCAACGGCATCGCTAGTATCTTTCGCTATTTATAATCGGCTCTTACGGATTTCGCCTATTTTTGTCCCGATGCACAAAGAACCTTCCTCCTGCCCCAATCTACAAACCAACCTTCGTTGGCTCTCGCTTGGCTTTTTAAGTCTATGGGCGTTCTATTTTTTGTTTTTTATTGCCATAGGCATTCTCGCACAATGGTTTCCGCAGTTGGTATTTGATGAGCTTCGGCAAGATGGTATTCTCGATTTGCTTGAAAACGAACCCCTGCGGCTGGTGCTCATGGCAGTTGTTATTGCACCTATTTACGAAGAAGTGCTCTTTCGCAGCTTGGTACGGCCAGGCTATGGCGACCTCCTTTTGTTTCTAAGCGGCTTGGCAAGTCTAGCCACGCTATTTCTACTGGGAGATGCAGTCGCATGGTACGTTCGTCTGGGCTGTGCGATAGCCTGCTTTATGGGTACGTTTTATCTGCTACAGGTAGTACTGCCTAGGCGAAGTGTTACCATGCTCTTGACTGGCTTACGCCGCGCTGCCGTTCCCATTTTAATTATAAGTTCGGTATTGTTCGGGTTGGTACATATCTATAACTATGTAGATACCTTTATGCTAAGTACGGCCTTGTTTGCGGCCATAGTGCCCCGCATCGCTCTGGGTATTGTCGCAGGTTGGCTCAAGCTAAAATCGGGAATCTTGCTGTTGCCAATTTTACTGCACTTTTTAAACAACGGAGTGGTTATCGGATTTCTTTTGGTGTCAGCCTATAGCACCGCAGCGTAACGAATTAAGGAGGGTTAATTAACGTTATGTTATAACAAATCGGCCTCAACTATGCGTATCTTCTTTCACTAAAAAAGAAACTATGAGAACAGTACAAGTACAAGAAGCCGGTGGTGATTTTAAGATGGTAGCGATGGATAAGCCCTCCCCGGCAAAAAATGAAGTTTTGTTAAAGGTGGAAGCGTGTGGCATTTGCCATAGCGACAATTTCGTGAAGGAAGGTACATTTCCCGGCCTAGAATATCCACGAGTGCCCGGCCACGAGGTAGTAGGTATCATTGAAAGCGTAGGTGAGAACGTGTCCCGTTGGAAGGAAGGGCAGCGCGTTGGAGTAGGTTGGCACGGAGGCCATTGTTTTACCTGCGATCCCTGCCGCCGCGGTATGTTCATCAATTGCGAAAATGCCAAGGTGTGCGGCATCTCCTACAACGGTGGTTATGCCGAATATATGACGGCGCCCCAAGAAGCTGTCGCTCTAATACCCGATTCACTCAGCAGCGAAGAGGCCGCCCCCCTATTGTGTGCGGGCATTACCGTTTATAACGCTATGCGGAATAGCCATATTCGCGCTGGAGATGTAGTCGCCATACAAGGCATAGGGGGTCTAGGACACCTTGCCCTACAATACGCAAGTAAAATGGGTATGAAAACTGTGGCCTTATCGCATTCTGGCGATAAGGAGCAGTTGGCCAGGGATCTTGGTGCCCACCATTTTATCAACACCAAAGAGCAAGATGCCGTAGAAGAGCTCCAAAAGTTGGGCGGGGCCGACCTTATCGTGGCTACCGCACCTCACTCCGATGCTATCTCGGAAGTGGTTGACGGACTAGGCATTGACGGTGAGCTTATTTGCATTGGTGCAACGGGCGACCCCGTGAAAGTGTCGCCCATGCAATTGCTCATGGGGCGTAAGTCGATTTCGGGCTGGCCCAGCGGGACAGCTAAAGATAGCGAAGACACCCTTGAATTTAGTGCGATGACCCAGACGAAGCCCATGATCGAGACATATCCATTGGAAGAAGTGGAAAAAGCTTTTAAGCGAATGATGGACAATGAGGCTCGTTTTCGGGTCGTTCTTACACCATAAATAAAAAACTATCATTCCTCCCCCAGTCTTTGCAATCGAAGATGGGGGAGGATTTTTTTATCAGTACTATGTGGAATTTAAAGAATAAAAAAGCCGTTATTACCGGCGGTACCAAGGGTATTGGCAAGGCCACCGTAATTCAATTTTTAAGCTTGGGGGCTGAAGTTATTTTTAGCGGGCGCAACGAACAGGAAGTTGCGGCGCTGGAAAAGCAACTACAAGATGAAGGACATACCGTTTACGGTGTTGTGGGCGATGTAGCTACGGAAGCCGGTCGCGGTGCTTTGCTGCGGAAAGTGGAACAGCATTGGGATGTGCTAGATATTCTCGTAAACAATGCGGGCATTAACATCCGGAAATCGGCTACTCAGTATTCAGAAGAAGAATACCAACAGGTATTGGCCGTAAACCTATCGGCACCCTTTTTACTAAGTCGTGCGCTCTATCCTTTTCTGAAAAAATCTGGGAATGCGTCGATTGTAAATGTAGCTTCGGTAGCGGCGACTCTCGATGTCGGTACCGGAGCACCCTATGCGATGAGCAAGGCCGGACTGGTAATGCAAACCAAGAACCTAGCGGTGGAGTGGGCCAAAGATGGCATACGCGTAAACGCCATGTCGCCCTGGTTTACCGAGACGCCCCTCACCCATTCACTGTTGCAACAAAGTGAGCGCATGGAACCGATTGTTTCGCACACACCGCTGGGCAGGGTAGCCCAAGCTTCGGAAATGGCTTCGGTCATCGCCTTTTTAGCTATGGATGCCTCTTCTTACATTACAGGACAGAACCTTCAGGTTGACGGTGGTGTGGGATTGTCGGCACTATAAAGAAAATGCCCGCCGTTAAGCGGGCATTCCTTCACCAATCAATCACAATAGAAGAACTATTGTTTTACAAATCGTATGGTCTTTGCACTATTCGAACCGTTTTCAATATTCAATAAATATACACCGGAAGCCAATTGACTTACATCGATGCTATTGTTTGAAACTGAATAGGCATTGGAAGCTATTATCCTCCCCTGCACATCGACCACGGTAAGGGTGTAATCGTTTAAGGCAACACCTTCTACCGTTAATATATTGTTCGTAGGGTTAGGGAACACAGCGACATTGGTCAACGCGTTTTCCTCGGTGCCCAAGGTTGCGGTTGGCAAAGCTACCAAGGGACCGCCGCTGGCAAGAGCAGCATAAAGACCGAAGGCTGGACCGTTTGAGTTTTGCGAAGGATCCAAAAATCCGCTGGCCAAAAGGCTAATGGCGGCACCGTCGAGACCTAGGGTGCTCAATGGTGCACCGTATGCGGCCACACCTACAGTACCGGTTTCGTCCCGTACCTGTAAAACGTATCCATCGGCAGTTGGGATTTCCAGATAGCCTTGAAATTCGGTATACGAAATATCATTGACGATACGACCGGCACCTACGCCATTCTCCACCACGTCAACTGTGGGGGCATCTGTAGAACCGTGATGTACCAGGATATCGGTGTTACTAGACGAAGTAGCCTCTGTACGGCCTTGGGCGAACACGTTCAATGTTAAAGGTGGGGCAGGGTTGTATCCTGATGGACTTACAATGCCATTGGCAACTACCACGTAGGTTTCATTGGCTTCCAATGTTACGGGAACAGTAAGAAGGGCATCATTAACGCTGGTACTAGTTGCAGGGGCCACGGCCAATTCTATCTCTACACCTGCGCTTAAATCGAGGAATGGAGTTGCTGTTCTAAAGGCAAAATCGTCGAGAGCAAGGGCTCCATCTACATATACATCTACTTCTTCCGCTAAGGCATCAGGTGAATTATGAATTACCTGTACTTGGGCTGTGGAAGCAGGAAGTTGTACCAACGGACCTCCGACAGCAGTGGCTACCCATATTCCAAATTCTGGTCCGTTGCTATTATTCGATGGATCTAAAAATCCTGACGCCACTGCCGTTACCGCTGCTCCATCTAGTCCTAAGGTCGCCAGGGGAAGATCGTATGATGCGACGGTCACGGTTCCTGTTTCGTCGGTAATCGCAATTACATAATCGGATGTAGGTAAATCGAGATACCCTTGAAATTCGGTATAGGAAATGTCATCTACGACGGTGCCAGCTCCGGCCCCAGTTTCCACCACGTCCACCGTTGGGGCATCTGTCGATCCGTGATGTACCAGTATTTCGGTGTTTGTCGCATTACTAGCTGCGGCCTTTGTCATAGGGTATACTTGAAGGGTTAAGGGAGGCGCCGGATTATACCCCGTCGGACTCACAATACCATCGGCCACCACGACATATGTTTCATCGGCCACTAAGGTAACGGGTACCGTTAACAGGGCATCGTTGACACTCGTACTGTTTCCTGGCGCAACCGAAAGTTCTATTTGAACTTCGGCAGGCAGACTAATGAAACCTGTAGCGGTTCTAAATTCGAAATCATCGATAGCCAGATCGGAGTTAACGTACACATCAACTTCTTCGGCGAGGGCATCAGCACTGTTGTGAATCACCTGTACAGCGGCCGTTTGGGCAAGAAGCCAAGGAGCGGCTCCCAGTACTAAAAAGAATAAGATAAATTTTTTCATAACATTTGTTGTTTAAATATTTAGAGTCAAAGTTAAACAAAACGTAAAGTTACCATTCTTGTTTAGGTTTAATTTAACATTTCAACAAAAAAATCCTCCCGAAGTAGGAGGATTTACATTGCGCTATAGTATTGCCTGTTACGCCGTATCGCGCGGTTGGTGTTGTTCTTTCCGTTGTTTTTCCTGGTAATTGATCTCACGGCCATCGCTTTCCTTTTCTTTGTGGTTGATAGCGCTTTCCTCAATACCTTGTTTTTTCTGTCGTTCGGTATTCTTATCGTCTTTTTTCATGATTATGTAGTTTACTGTTTAACTTAAAGATATAAAGCGACGGTACAATAACAGTGAAAATTATAACACCTTAACAGCAAACGTTAAGGAAAATGAAACATCATATTCTGAAGTTGGAAATGAGTGGTATTTCCAAAAGTGTTAAACAGTTCTCAATTGGGAAAACTGTAATAGAATAATCGTGAGACGGGTCGTAATTTCACGGTAAACTTTTAAAAATAAACACTATGAAAACTACGAGAGAACAGGCACGTGAAGATTCACACAAAAACTTAGTAGATAATCTACAAGGATTGTTGGAAAAAAACTATGATGCCGAAAAGGGCTTTGCCAAAGCGATGCAGAATGCAAAGAACGAGAACCTAAAGAATTTCCTGAAGCAACAGGCGGCACAGCACAACCGTTTTGCCAACGAACTAACCAACGAACTGCGCAACCTGAACGAACAACCCAAGGAAAGTGGTAGTACTACAGGCGATTTGCACCGTACCTGGATTGATATTAAGAGCGCCGTAAGCGGAAATGACGACGAAGCTGTTTTGGAAGAATGCATACGAGGGGAAAAGGCAAGCGTGGAAGAGTATGAGGAAACGCTGAAAAAAAATACCTTTCCCGCGCCTATCGAATCGATGCTAACAAAACAGGCCGGTGAAATTCGCCAAACCCTTTCTAAGGTAAGAAACCTAGAAGATTTGGCAGATGATGGCAACCTATAAGCCATTAACTGCATTTGAAAGAGTCCCTTTTTATTGAAGGGACTTTTTTTATGCCGAAACCACAGGCAAACCGGCCGCCTTGATATCCCGAAAGCCACCGGCCACATCGATTACATTGTGGATGCCTCGGCTTTTTAAGATCGAAGCCGCTATCACCGATCGGTAGCCACCCGCACAGTGTACATAGAAATCTTCTTTTTCCGGAAATGTTTCAAGATAATCATTGAGTGACCCAAGAGGTGCCAATGTTGCCTTCGGTAGGTGGGCGTTTTCGTATTCACTCTCGTTACGCACATCGAAAACAGGAATGTCTTTTTTAA
>CAZXDP010000018.1:0-40050 GCA_964639255.1 uncultured Flavobacteriaceae bacterium | reverse complement strand
GACAAAAAATTGGTTTTGTGGCCAAGAACGGAACGGGCAAGACCAGTTTGCTCAAAATCTTATCGGGCGATGATACCCCAGATACCGGCCAGGTCGTGTACCGAAAGAATCTTACCGTGGCTTTCCTGTCGCAAGAACCCAACCTAAATCCCGATTACACCGTTGAAGAAACGATTTTCGCTTCGGAAAACCCAATCTTGAAGATAATCGCCACCTACGAAAAGGCACTTTTAAACCCGCAGGATACCGAAGCCTATCAAAAAGCTTTTGATGCAATGGACGCCCATAATGCCTGGGATTTCGAGACACGCTACAAACAGGTGCTCTACCAGTTGAAGTTGCAGCAAATGGATCAAAAAGTGGGCAATTTGAGTGGCGGACAGAAAAAACGGCTTGCCCTCGCCAATGCGCTCCTCACCAACCCAGATCTTTTGGTTATGGATGAGCCTACCAACCACTTGGACCTTGAGATGATTGAATGGCTGGAAGAACTTTTCGCAAAGGAAAATTTTACCTTATTTATGGTCACCCACGACCGTTATTTCCTGGAACGGGTGTGCAATGAAATTGTAGAGTTGGACGAAGGCACCCTTTACAGTTACAAGGGCAATTACAGCTATTACCTTGAAAAGCGGGAGGCCCGTATCGAGAATGAGGCCAGCGAAACGGCTAAGGCCAAACAACTGTTCAAGAAAGAGCTAGACTGGATGCGCCGCCAGCCCAAGGCGCGTACCACCAAGAGCAAGAGCCGAATTGACGATTTCCACGAGATAAAGAGCCGCGCCCACGAACGCCGCAACGACCACGAGGTACAACTCGAACTGAACATGGAACGCTTGGGCACCAAGGTGGTAGAACTGCACAATATTTCCAAATCGTATGGGGATAAGGTACTTTTTGAAGGATTCGACTACAACTTTATTAACGGTGAACGTGTGGGTATCATTGGCAAGAACGGCACGGGAAAATCGACCTTCCTCAACATCCTTACGGGGAAGATAGCACCCGATACAGGTAAGGTGGTAATTGGTGAAACCGTGAAATTTGGCTATTACACCCAAAAGGGCATTACAATCAAGGAAGGCCAAAAGGTAATCGATGTGGTGCGGGAGTTCGGCGACTATATTCCGCTGAAAAAAGGACGGCAAATCTCTGCCCAGCAGCTCTTGGAGCGGTTTCTGTTCGACCGAAAAAAGCAATACGACTATGTTGAGAAATTGAGCGGTGGCGAACGTAAACGATTATACCTGTGCACGGTGCTTATTAAAAACCCCAATTTCCTAATTCTCGACGAGCCCACCAACGACTTGGATATTGTTACCCTGAACGTTTTGGAAAGCTTCCTGCTCGATTTTCCCGGCTGTCTCATCGTAGTGTCGCACGACCGCTACTTTATGGACAAGATCGTAGACCACCTCTTTGTCTTCAAACCTGATGAGCCCATCCAAGATTTCCCTGGAAATTATAGCGACTACCGCACCTATAGCGACAGCCAGCCAGCCCAAAAGGATACAGGGACCACTTCAGAAACAAAAAAGGAAGGCAAAAAAGAGACTAGCAAAGCCAAACTAAGCTATAACGAACAGAAGGAATACCGCAACCTGGAAAAGGAAATCGCCAAGCTGGAAAAAGAACGGGAAGCCTTACAAAACCAGTTTGCCACCGAATCGTGGGACGGCGCCGAAATTGACAGGCAGTCGCAAAACCTTCAGAAAATTATCGATACCATCGATGCAAAAACCGAGCGCTGGTTCGAGCTGTCGGCGAAGTTGGAAGGATAAGGATTATTCCTTTACCAATCTCGACACCATCGTTTCCCCTAACTCGGTTGCAACGATGACCATATACATACCGGCTTGAAAGTGCGCTATGCTTATTTCCGAGACGGGACCGGGTATGGACAACACCCTTTTTCCTGTAATATCCTGTATGCTTATCTTTTTTATGATATTGTCGGCAGGCTCCACAAAAAGCTTGGTCTGCGCCGGGTCATACTGAACACTGAAGAAAGATTTACCCTTAGATAGCGTACGGATAAAGCATAGATAGTGTATTAGGAATGCATAAAAACAGTAGAGCAGATTCCTTTCCTATTTCAATCGAATGGACGGCACACCCCAAACCCTCAAACCTCAATTCGAAAACTTCGCATTCCATCCATTCACTTTTGGCGACCTTTGCTATCTTGCGCCTCAAACTCGTTTCCGGCGTGAGGCATCAAATAGCATCTTACATTTCCTTTCTGCGTAAATCGACCAACCAGCATGGCGTGCACTCCCCTTTCGTGTATCAACTGGTCACGCAGGTGCTCTATGACACCAGCCACTACCCCGCTTACCACCTACTCGACTCCCACCGCGCCGCGCTTTTGGGCGACCATGCAAAAATTACCGTGACCGATTACGGGGCCGGCTCCCGCATTTTTGGCTCGCAACAGCGAGAGGTGGCGCGTATCGCTCGGCACGCAGGAATTTCCAAAAAGCGCCAACGCTTACTATTCCGGTTGGTTCGGCACCTTAAGCCTACAACGATACTGGAGCTGGGCACCTCGGTAGGCCTCGCCACGGCCGCACTGGCCACAGCGGCGCCCAAGGCTACCATAGCTACCGTTGAGGGCTGTGCCAATACCGCCAAGGTGGCTGAAGACGCATTCAAGAGATTCAACCTTCAAAATATCGACCTCCATACCATGGTGTTTGACGATTTTCTCACTTCGGAAATTTCCGCGAACATCGACCTTGCTTTTATCGATGGAAACCACTCAAAAGAAGCTACCCTGCGCTATTTTGAGCAACTCCTTCCGCATTGCCAGAACGATACGGTATTGATTTTTGACGATATCCATTGGAGCAAGTCCATGACCGAAGCTTGGACTCGTATCGCAAGGCACGAACGGGTTTCCGTTAGCATCGATACATTTCAATGGGGCCTGGTTTTCTTCAGAAAAGAACAGCAAAAAGAGCATTTTACCATTCGGGTATAACCAAATTGCGCTTCTCTTTGGTGCTGGGCAGCCAAATGTGCGCAACTTTCCCTTTCTTTGTAACAACCGGCACCGCTTTGCGTCTTATGGAAAACGCCGACAGCACAAACTTTTGGAACATATATTTATGGATTTAGTGATCAAGATTCGGAATATTAGACGGGACTTCCCCCTGGGACAGGAAATCGTAAAGGTGTTGAAAGGGATCGACCTTGACATCGAACGGGGCGAATACGTCGCCCTAATGGGCCCCTCGGGATCGGGAAAGTCCACTTTGATGAATCTGCTGGGCTGCCTCGATACCCCTACCGAAGGCACCTACGAACTCAACGGGAAAGATGTGAGCAATATGACCGATGACGAACTGGCCGAGATTCGCAATAGGGAAATAGGTTTCGTGTTCCAAACCTTTAACCTGTTACCCCGTACCACGGCCCTCGACAATGTCGCCCTGCCCATGGTGTATGCCGGTGCCTCCAAATCGGAACGTGAAAAACGGGCCGCCCAGGTACTTACCGATGTGGGCCTGGCCGACCGTATGGACCACAAGCCGAACCAGCTTTCTGGCGGACAGCGCCAACGCGTTGCCGTAGGCCGTGCCCTGGTAAACGAGCCGTCCATTATCCTGGCCGATGAACCTACGGGGAACTTGGATTCCAAAACCTCTATCGAAATCATGAACCTGTTCGATGCTATCCACAAGGCTGGCAACACGGTGATCTTGGTGACGCACGAAGAGGACATCGCCGCCCGGGCCCACCGCATTATTAGGCTTCGGGACGGTATGGTAGAGAGCGATGAACGCAAGCAAGTAGCTTCAAGTATATAAGGTACGAGTGACTACAGCAAAGAGCAGGTACTTTACAAGATAGCGGCAACCACCTTCCAACCGAAAAGACAACTTCGGATTTGTTCATTAGAATTTGCTATTTGGCAAAACCCTGCCTATCTTCACACCGCTATGGAATCAGACCTATTTTCCAACCCAATTGTACTGGCGGTGGGCGGTATCCTGCTGCTGGCCCTGCTCTATTTTTGGAACCGCCACAATACACAGCGAAGCCGTGAGCGCCGTAGGCGTACCTTTCGCTCTAGCTATTACCAAAGGCGGAAGGAGGAGCGGAATGAACGGGAAAGAAAGGAGTAACGACTATTTCTTGTTGTCAGATTTTATAAATTTTCCGTTAAAGACAATCCCTTCTTTACTTTCCAAAGTAAGAATATATAGGCCGTTAGGCAAATGAGATATATTTATACCTTCCTTGGCTTCTGAAAGTTCTGTAATAATAGAGCCTGTTGATGAATATACGGTCGCTTTTTCGATAGCAGTACTCGGCAACCCTGCAATAAAGACTAACGTTTGCCCTGGGTTAGGATAAATTTTTATAGCACCTGCTTTGTGGAAACTATCAGTACCCAAAATCGTATTGTTCCTATACCAAACCACCTTATCGTTATTTTGTGAGGTCGCAAAAACATCCAAATCGCCATCGCCATCGATATCTTCGGCATATACTTCTTGTACAAATTGCAATTGACCGCCTATAAGCTGTTTTGGGCTAAAAGTGCCCATCCCGTCTAGATTTTCACACCACGCCACCTCCGAGGTTTCGGCTCCTGCATCGGGGGTGGAGCCATACAGTACATCCATATCGCCATCGTTATCTAAATCGGCACAGACTATAGAACTAGCGTTCAATACCCCGGTGGTAATATCTATCCGTTCACTGAAAGCACCTTGGCCATCTAAATTTTCATACCAAGAAAGAAAACCTATTTCATCATTCGTCACACCAACAATATCATTGTCGCCATCTCCATCAATATCTGCACCATATACATCGTTTACATAAGAAAAGGCACCAGCTACAATATTCTGCTGTCCAAAATTGCCCAAGCCATCCAAGTTTTCAAACCAGGAAATAGTTACCTGATCGGCTGAGTTTGCCACTACATCCAAGTCGCCATCATTATCGATATCAACCGGAAAAATAGAACGGCAAGCAATTAAAAAATCGAAAATAGTTTTTCTTGGCCCAAAAGCGCCCTGCCCATTTATATTTTCGTACCATACCGCGCTCAAGTCATTGGAGAGTGCCGCCAATAGATCCAAGTCTCCATCACCGTCCACATCCGCAGCCTTAACATCAAAGGCCGCATCGGCAAAAGCGTCAATTATTTGAGGAGGCCCATACGTGCCTTGACCGTCCAAGTTTTCCTGCCAGTAGATCTCATCGAGAAACACCTCGGTTATAGCCAAATCGATATCGCCATCGCCATCCAAATCGGCCGTTTCAATGCCCCTAATATCTCCTGGTGGGTCGGTTATTGGCTGTAACGGACCCAATTGCCCATAACCATCTATGTTTTTGAACCACGCCAACTCCTGTTGAGCCAGTGCCCCGCAAACCACATCCAAAAAACCATCACCGTCTATGTCATCGACGGAGAGTACCCTGGGAAGTTCCTGTTCAGTTGTTATAAGCTGTTCTGGGCCAAACTGGGCGAGTGCTCCATAGCTCAAAAAAAGCAAGAGAATAAGTATACTATTTCTCATAATGAAAAAATTTGAGCAAGAAGGGCAGGCAAGCCCCTCCTGCTCTGTTCAAAAAAATTTAATCGTTGTTTTCCTTTTGAATCACCTGCTGATCTGTACTTCCATCGTCATAATCCTTGTCTATAACATACAGTCCTGGATCTAGGTTATCAACGAGCTGTGGATTGTTAATCTGGGTAGAATCTTGAGGGGTGGTCGTATAATTTCCATTAAACACCCCATCATTGAACCGGGTAATACTTCCCCCGGTGGCGAAGCCATCCCTATCCCAACATTTCCTCACGGGATTGCTCATATAGGCCGAAAGCTGTGCAATCTCCATAGCCCTGTGGTTGGGGTGTGTAATCGAGCCATAGTTGGTTTCATTTTTGGATATCGTAACGGCCACACCGTTATTCCCATTATAATTGAATGAAACGTCATTATAGTCTGAAGGCAACGGATAATCACAACAGCAAGGCCTAAATTTGTAATCGAACCCCGGTTGGAACAAGGGCAACGGATAAGTAACCTCATCATTTGCGATAGGGTCGTAGGCTCCACGATAAGGCTCAAATAACGAAGCGATTCCATCAACATTCAAGCTGTTCGAAAGATCTGTATCGTGTTTAATGGTCTTGCGCATTCTATGGCCTTGTCCCGGAGTTAGCTGATTCTCCCAAGCGATGTAAGCATCGCTCATAACGTTGATGATATCTAAATGGTCGATGATATAGGTAACCCCTAATTCGTCTTTTTCGGTACCGTTATAAGTCCAATTGCCGTTGCTCTCGGAAATCCATGGATAGGTACCCCCGTGGCTAAACTGCGTATTGGCCGCGGTATCCACTACACTATCGTCTGCACAGGGCGCATTGTATTCATTATTGGGGTGACAAGGCCCAGGGGTCGCTACCCGTGTAGTGTGCTCCTTATTCGAGACACCATTATGTGTGGATCGCGTATGGTATAAGCCCAAAGCGTGGCCCATTTCGTGTATCGAGGTGAATTCATTCAGCTTATTTACTTTCATGATGAGCATATCGCTGCCCACACCTCGGGCAGCGCCCCCAAATTCTGAACCGTAAGGCACATAGATATTCATGGCATTGGCCATTTTGTAATTATTGTTTTGCGCATAACCCCAAAAGCTGTAAACATCGCTACATCGACCAATGTTGCCGTAGCCATTGGGGTCAAATTGACCGGGATAGGGCACACATTGATATTCTCCCGTGACGGGGTGCGGTTCGTATTGGACCAAGGGCAGATTCGCAGGACTGTCGAACGAGCTATATCCCTGGTATTTAAAAAAGATATTGAATTCGTTGAACACGATGTTTAAATAGGCTATGTTTTCGAGTAATTTATCTTCGTTAAATGTGAGTCCTCCATAAGAACCATCAGGAGCCTTCACTTGCCAATAGTAAACGTTCAACACCAAAGGCTCCATGGTTGCCTTATCAATGGGTGTTGTTTCGGCAGTATAGGTACCGTTGAAATTTGGATTGTCGAAATTTTGCGTACCGCATTCGTCATAAACACTTTGAGATTTAGCGACACTCGTCGCAAAAATAGATAATAAACAGAAGATCAGTACTTTACCCCCCCCCTGTAAAATTTGATGGTTTTTCATAATTTTGAAATTTTATTGGTTTGTATCGGTCTAATATATATTTTATTTGTTTACGTTTTACAAATCGTTTGTTAAATTCTTATCAGTTTCACAAAAAATGCAGGCTAAACTTATCAAATTAATTATGGAAGGTTTTTCGGTTTTGTAACAGAAGCTTCTTTACCTTTGCCAAAAAAATGAAAATCTACACCAAAACCGGAGACAAAGGCACCACCGCCCTGTTCGGCGGTACGCGCGTACCCAAATACCATATTCGTATTGAGAGCTATGGCACCGTAGACGAGCTCAACTCCCATATTGGCCTTATTCGCGACCAGGAAATTGCCCCGCGCTACAAGGAGATTCTTACGCACGTGCAGGACCGCCTCTTCACCTTGGGTGCCATTCTCGCCACCGATCCTGAAAAGGCGATGCTAAAAAGCGGTAAGGAACGACTGAACATCCCAAAGATTTCCGATGGGGATATTGCACGACTGGAAACCGAGATGGATACCATGGACGCCGATTTGCCGCCAATGACGCATTTCGTACTACCGGGCGGCCATACCACCGTGTCATATTGTCACATAGCGCGCTGCGTATGCCGCCGGGCCGAGCGGATGGCCACGCTGCTGCATTCCGAAGAACCTATAGATGAGCGCGTGCTGCAATACCTCAACCGCCTTTCTGACTACCTATTTGTACTGGCACGGAAATTGACCCATGACCTCCAAGCCGAGGAAATTAAATGGATTCCCGAAAAGCTCTAGGTAGTTTCCACTTTACGATACCTTTAACGTTGCTCCTAAAAAGAGGAGCCAGGCTGTGGGTTTCGGCGAGGTGGGGCAGCGTTCTTTGTGGACTCTAAAAAAGTGCAACAAAGGTTCTGTACAGTAGCTACCGCACACGTTCTTAAAAATATAGCGGAAATAATTTCGATTTTTCTTGACTTTTTGATCTAAAAATTTATTTTTGCAAAAAATTAAAACCGAAGTGCTATGTACTGGACTTTAGAATTGGCATCCTATCTTAGCGATGCTCCCTGGCCGGCAACCAAAGACGAATTGATCGACTACGCCATTAGAACCGGTGCGCCACTCGAGGTGGTGGAAAACCTTCAAGCTATCGAAGATGAAGGTGACTCGTACGATTCTATCGAGGAGATCTGGCCAGATTATCCCACAGACGAAGATTATCTGTGGAACGAAGACGAATATTAAGAAACAAAAGGCAGGCAATTGTCTTATTAATAAATAGAAATAATGGAAAAGTCTCAGCAATGGGACTTTTTTTGTGCCCAAAACCCAACAATTAAAAGCAATAAATCCTTTTGACAACTGGTTTTTTTGCCCTTTTTTTGTAAGTTATGGAAAGGCAGGCAACCGTCTGCCGTTTTGAGCAGCAAACAACAGCAACCCATGGGAATTTTAGACAATATTTTAAAAGTATTTGTTGGAGACAAATCCAAAAAGGACATTGGCGAAATACAGCCATACGTCGATGAGATAAAAAAACATGAAGCCGCCCTCGAAAAGCTCTCGCTAGATGAGCTACGAGCCAAGAGCGATGCCTTTCGCGCCAAGATAAAGGAAGACCAAAAGCCCATTCAGGAGCAGATCGACCAGCTCGAGCAAGAGGCCGAGGCGATGGAGGATATCGATAAAAAGGAAGATATCTACAACCAGATCGATGCATTGAAAGATGAGCGCTACCAAATGGAAAGGAAAACGCTCGACGAAATCCTACCGGAGGCCTTCGCTGTGGTAAAGGAAACCGCCAAGCGCTTTAAGAATAACAAAACACTTAACGTTACCGCTACCACTTTCGACCGTGAACTTTCGGGACAAAAAGAGTATGTAACTCTAGAAGACGATAAGGCCGTATGGCAAAATTCCTGGGATGCCGCCGGTAAGGAAGTCACCTGGGACATGGTGCACTACGATGTGCAGCTTATTGGCGGTGTGGCCCTTCACCAGGGCAAAGTAGCCGAAATGCAAACGGGTGAGGGAAAAACCCTTGTGGCGACCCTTCCCGTATACCTAAACGCCTTGGCGGGCAATGGCGTGCATCTGGTAACCGTAAACGATTACCTGGCCAAGCGGGACAGTGCCTGGATGGCCCCCATCTTTGAGTTTCACGGTATGAGCGTAGACTGTATAGACTACCACCGTCCTAATTCCGCAGAACGTAGAAAAGCCTACAATGCCGATATTACTTACGGTACGAACAATGAATTTGGCTTCGACTACCTACGAGACAATATGGCCCACGCGCCGCAAGATCTGGTTCAACGTCCGCACCACTATGCCATCGTGGATGAGGTGGACAGCGTATTGATAGACGACGCAAGAACGCCCCTCATCATCTCAGGCCCCGTGCCCGAAGGGGACCGCCATGAATTCAATGAACTGAAGCCGAAAATTCAGGATATCGTAAACATTCAACGGAAATACCTAACCGGGGTGCTTGCCGAAGCCAAGAAATTGATTGCCGAGGGCGATACCAAGGAAGGTGGTTTCCAGTTGCTGCGCGTGTACCGCGGGCTTCCGAAGAACAAGGCACTCATCAAGTTCCTTTCGGAAGAGGGCGTACGGCAAATTCTTCAGAAAACGGAGAATTACTATATGCAGGACAACAATCGCGAAATGCCCAAGGTAGATGCCGAGCTGTACTTCGTGATCGAGGAGAAGAACAACCAGATCGAGCTTACCGATAAGGGCGTGGAGTACCTCTCTGGCAAGGACGATCCAAACTTTTTCGTGATGCCCGAAATGGGAACCGAAATCGCGAAGATTGAGGAAAAGGGACTTTCCGCAGAAGAAGAAGCCGAACTGAAAGAAGATCTTTTTCGGGACTTCAGCATAAAAAGCGAACGCATCCACACCTTGAACCAATTGCTAAAGGCCTATACGCTTTTTGAGAAGGACACCCAATATGTTGTCATGGAGAATAAGGTGATGATCGTAGACGAGCAAACGGGTCGTATCATGGATGGGCGCCGTTACAGCGACGGGCTTCACCAGGCCATAGAGGCGAAGGAAGATGTTAAGATCGAGGCGGCTACGCAAACCTTTGCCACCATTACCCTTCAAAATTATTTCCGTATGTACCGAAAGCTCTCGGGGATGACCGGTACAGCTGTAACCGAGGCGGGAGAACTTTGGGAAATCTACAAACTCGATGTGGTAGAAATACCCACCAACCGACCTATTGCCCGCGAGGACAAAGAAGATAAAATCTATAAGACAAAACGTGAAAAGTACAACGCGGTAATCGAGGAAGTAACCGAGCTTTCCAAAGCCGGTCGCCCCGTTTTGATAGGTACCACCTCGGTTGAAATTTCAGAATTATTGAGCCGAATGTTGAGCATTCGCAACATTCCGCACAACGTGCTAAACGCGAAGCTGCATAAGAAAGAGGCCGATATCGTGGCCGAAGCAGGAAAAAGCGGTATGGTTACCATCGCTACCAACATGGCGGGCCGTGGTACCGATATCAAGTTGAGCGACGAGGTTAAGAAGGCGGGTGGTTTGGCCATTATTGGTACAGAGCGTCATGACTCGCGTCGTGTGGACCGGCAGTTGCGTGGACGTAGCGGACGGCAGGGAGACCCGGGTAGCTCGCAGTTTTACGTTTCGCTAGAGGACAACCTTATGCGACTTTTTGGAAGCGAGCGCATCGCCAAAATGATGGACCGTATGGGCCTAAAGGAAGGTGAGGTGATTCAGCACAGTATGATCTCGAAATCCATTGAGCGCGCGCAGAAAAAAGTGGAGGAAAATAACTTCGGAATACGAAAGCGCCTACTGGAATACGACGATGTGATGAATTCGCAGCGGGAAGTGGTGTACAAGCGCCGTTACCACGCCTTGTTTGGAGAGCGCTTGCGCGTGGATATTGCCAATATGATCTACGATACTTCGGAAGTAATCGCAGAAAGCAACAAATTGGCAGACGACTATAAGAACTTCGAGTTCGAACTTATCCGTTTCTTCTCTATGAGCGCGCCTGTTTCAGAAAGCGAGTTCAAGAATCTGGATGTAAAGAAAATTGCCGGCACCATCTACAAGGCCGCTTACGAGCATTACCGCGACAAGATGATGCGCAATGCCGATATGGCCTATCCGGTTATCAAAAATGTGTACGAAAACCACAAAGACCAATACAAGAGAATCTTGGTACCCTTTACCGATGGCGTGAAAACGCTCAACGTAGCCACCGACCTCGAGAAGGCCTATGAAACCGAGGGCAAGAGCTTGGTTCAGGATTTTGAAAAGAACATTACCTTGGCCATTATCGACGATTCGTGGAAGACACACCTTCGCAAGATGGACGAGCTAAAACAATCGGTGCAGTTGGCGGTGCACGAGCAGAAAGATCCGTTGCTTATCTATAAGTTCGAGGCGTTCGAACTATTTAAAGCGATGATTGAGAAGGTGAATAAGGAAGTGATATCATTTCTTTTCAAGGGAGAACTTCCGCAGGAAAACCAACAGCAAATTCGCGAGGCGCGCCAAGCGAAGCCGAAAGAAAAATTGCAGGAGCAAAAAGACGAAATACCGAATATGGATGAACGGGCGGCACAGAGCCGTGCTGCAGGAAACACCCAACGCCAACAGCAACAGGTGACCGAAACCATTGTACGGGACCGTCCCAAAATTGGCCGCAACGATAAAGTGACTATTAAGCACGTAATGAGCGGCGAAAGCAAGGAGATGAAGTACAAGCAGGCCATCCCGCTCATCGAAAAAGGCGAGTGGGTGCTTACCGAATCGTAACAGCACCCTACTAGCAATTAAAAAATCCCGGACGATCGCAGCATCGTTCGGGATTTTTTGGTACCTTTTTTGTGTATTATTTCTAAAATGCAAATGATGAAAAACATACTTTTAATAGCTGCTGCAATCTTATTGATCGCTTGTAGCGCAGACGATGGGTCGGTGACCACACAGGAGGTAAGCTTAGTGATAAACCATTACAAGACCACTTCGGTACTAAATGGAACCGCTTTTCTAATTCAAGAAGATGAGGAAATTGGGGGTGCAACCTTCAAGGCAACGCCCATCATAAGAAATTTGAACTACGAGCCCGGCTTCACGTACGAGGTAACTGCTGAAAAAACCTTTACGGAAAATCCCGGCACCGATGCCACTACGGTAAGCTATGAGGTAAGGCAGTTAATCGAGAAGGAACCGGTACCGCCCGAGGTTAGCTTTACCCTACCCCTGGGAGAGTTTGTAAACGGAGCGGGGTATGTTCGCCTAGCCCAAGGATTTAATGGCACCTTCTACCTAGGTGGCGAAATCCCTCTAAACTGTCAGAGCTTCTGCCAAGAATTGGCTATCGCCTTCAATAACGAGGAACAAGTTTCAGGCACCTTCACCCACGGGGAAGATGGGACTTATGTACTGGAAGAACTCTACTAGTGTGTTAGTGGCTTAGTCTGGGAAAAAAACAACGTTATGAACATTCGAACAGCATTCCAAAGGCAATTTTTGGGATGCTGTTTTTTTGTATCTTGCCTTTTAATTGAAGCCAATTTATGAAGGTGATACAAATAGAACTGAAATGGGCAGTGCTCATAACTGTAGCAACGCTGGCCTGGATGCTTCTGGAAAAAACGCTGGGGTGGCATGATGCCCAAATTGCCAACCACTACTGGCTTACCCTTCTCTTTTTCCCTATCCTGATTTTTTTCTATACGCTGGCCATTCGGGAAAAACGCAGAAAATATTACAAAGGGAATATGTCTTGGCTGCAAGGATTTTCCAGTGGACTTATTTTAAGCGCTTTTTTGGCATTGCTATCGCCCGCTGCCCAATATGTCACCCATCGCTACATTAGCCCAGATTATTTCGATGCGATTATTCAGCACAGCGTCGCTACCAATACGATGTCTCTAGAGGAAGCCAAACAGTATTTCACCTTACAGTCTTATATACTCCAAGCCGCCATAGGCGCAATCGTTGGAGGTATTGTAATCTCGGCCGTGGTGGCCGTGTTTCTGAAGCGGCGAAAATCGGTTTCTTAAGCTTTCTGTTCTATCTTCATTTTTAGGGAAAGTACGTTAACCAAGAACAAGGTTAGATAGTGCAAGGCATAATGTGTAACTGGTGCCACTCCCCAGACGGGAGTGAGAGCTGGGCAGAATACGTTCTCGATGAGTTTTGAAGTTGAGGCGGAAAAATGTATTGCTCGATTGGGTGGGGCACTAGGGATTATTGCAATTTTACATTGCTATATGTGGCATTGATGGTAAAAAGCTTATCGGCACTTTTGGCCCTGTTGAAGCCCTTTACCAATACCCTTCCATTGTTTTTGGTATGGTTTAACTGCAGCGATTTCGGATAAGCGAGGGTCGATTTCTTTCCGTTGAAATAAAAAGAGAACGCCGAAGCGGGTATTTTTATGACCGCGTCGGTATTTTCCAGCAACACATCCAGCCCCTCAAAACCGTCGGCAACCTTATCGATTATTAAATTTCCGAAGGACCCCGAAAGCGTACCCTTTTCGGTAATGGTACCGATACGCACATCGCTGGAGTTTGCCTGGAGGTTTACGGTGGCTACCTCATTGAGGTTGCACCTGTCTACATACTTTAGGTACAACGTACCACGGTTCCAATTTTTAACAATTACTGGTGCATAGGAAGCATTGATGAGGGTTTCTCCCCCACCAATGCTGTTGGCCGTAAACGGCGAATAATTAAGCGTTGCCTTAACATTGTGCGCATCGGCCATTTTAATTTCACCATGGCGAACATTAATTTCAGTTTTGGCGCCTTTGGGCATACGCACAATAATGGTACGCTTTACCCGGTTATCGTTGGCATTGTCGTTCTTGCTTCCCTTAATGATAATGGTTTTATTACCATTGGGAGATGTAATTACCTCTTTGCTGTAATTGCCTTTGCCATCGCCATACACTTCTTCTATTTGCTTGCCCCATTCTTCCATACGCTTGCCAAAGTCTTCTCCCCAAGCTTCCATTTGCTTGCCAAAGTCTTCACCCCATTTTTCCATATTGCGTTCCATTTCCGGGCCGTGTTTCTCTTCCCATTGCTTCCCGAAGGCTTCGCCCCATTTCTCCATTTTCATTTCGAAGCCCTTCCCAAACTTTTTCTCGATTTGCTTTTCCCACTTTTCCATATAGGCTTTCTCATCGGCCTCATACGCTTCATAATCGAAATGCAGTTCTCCCAAATTTTCCAACAAATCATCGGGCAGTGGCGGCATCTCGAAATTTTCGATAAGCGGCATCACCAAGCCATCCATCAAGGGGCCCATAAATTCCATATCGGGCATGGGCGGCAGCTCTGCCAAAGCACCTTTTTTCCAACGGGTGCCCCCGGCCTGCGAGCTAATCACTATCTTCTTGCTGTTCCCTAGCACGTCGAATTTCCAGTTATCGAAGGCTTCTTTTTTTTCAGCATTGCTAAGTGATTCGCCTTCAACATATGCCTCGACTTCCACCTTATCCTTGTTCCAAGTTTCAAAAACCACATTGGTATGGGTGGTATTCACCTCTACCAATACATCGTTGGAAACACTAAACGATTCGGTACGGCTGGTCTGTGCCATCAAGGGCGACGCGCATAGCAGGGCAATCGCGTAATATTTAAGCAGTTGTAACGTTTTCATAATCTTTGTTTTTAAGTTCCTTTAATTTGTTTTTAAGTTTGAACAGCAATTCCAAACGTAATTTCAAATTATCGATCATGGCAGTAATGGTGGCCTCGGTAGGGCCCACCTCGCCCATTTCAGATGTAAGCGTTGTATATTCTGTGGCTAGCTCGGCGAGTCGCTCCATGTAACCGTCGATAAGCTCCTTGTTCTCTTCGGTAACCTGTAGCGAAGCGAGCTGTACGTTGATACCGGTTGTATAATATGTTTCCAATTTTTTTAGGTCTGGGGACACATCTGCCAGGGTCATGGTAGCTCCTTTGGTGCTTTGCTCACCGCTATCTGTACCAGTTGCGCTCACCACGGTTTGTTGTTCTGGTGCCCCGGGGGAAAATAAGCTGTAGTAGCCAAAAGCTCCCACTGCCATAAAGACAATGCCAATTGCGGCGATTTTCATCCACATAAATACCGGGCCGGTAGAGGTTGCCTGCCGCTGCGCAAAGGCTTTATCAAGCCGTGCCTCAAAGCGCTCTTCATGCCCAAAGGGCAAATGGGGCGCCTTTTGGGCATGTTCCTTTATCATATTTCTAAGATCCTGTGCCATATTGCAAGTGTTTTAAAGTATGCTGTAATTGTAATTTTCCGCGGTGCAAATTGGTGCGCGAAGCACTTTCAGAGATGTCGAGTATGGTCGCTATTTCCCGGTGGTCGTATCCCTCCAACAAATAAAGCTGTACCACGCACCTGTAATTGTGCGGCAGCTTCTCGATGGCCGCCAGTACCTCTTCCATCGTCGTCTCATCGGGTACATTCCATTGCGATTCCTCATCGGGAAGGTGGAACAGATGGTCTTCGATTGGCTCGGTCTCCGTCTTTTTTGCCTTGATCGTATCTAGGCAGGTATTGATTACGATGCGCTTAAGCCACGCCCCAAAGGTGACGTCCCCTTTGAATTGCTCCAGCTTTTTAAACGCCTTAATAAACGATTCCTGCAGGGCATCTTCTGCCGCGGCGGTGTCCTTCAAGTACCTGTGGGCAACAATAAACATTCCGTCGCAATACTGCTTGTATAGCGCCATTTGCGCCTTCCGGTTGTGCTGCTTGCATTGCTCTACAAGTAACGTTTGTGACAATATGATGGTTTTTTTGGTTGCTGTTCTCCTAAAGGACGACACAGAAATGGACGTGTTGCAAATCTTAACTAAATTTTAGTATAAATTAATAATAATGTAGAATTTTGTAACCCCTAATTATAGTAACTTTACTTAAATTGAAACGGTGATATGAAACAGAAATACGAAGATTTCAATAGACTCAACAGGTTGCTGGTTGCGAGTTTTGAGGCTGAAAAGCTTTATTACAATGCTGCACAGGACGCACAAACCACCGACCTGAAACGGTTTTTGAATTATATGGCTACCGAACGGAACCGTATGAGTCACGATATCTCTAACGAACTGCATAGCAGGGATATCGAGCCGTTAAAGGAAGATGCCGAAAAAGGCAACATCGATCGCTCTTGGCAGGAGATTGCCGAGGCGCTTGAAAATTTCAGTGCGACGAATATACTCAATCAATGTATTGCGCGCGACAAGAACAATATTGCCCGATACGATGAGCTTATTAACCGAAAGCAGTTGCCGGAAGCCATCATCACGCTGTTGATAAAACAGCGCAATAAATTAGAGTGGTATACAAAGCAGGCAGAGCAACATAAAAAGACCCATTTTGAGAAAGAGCAGCAAAAGCAGCAGCTGAGCGAAAAAGCGGTTCAAGAAAAAAAAACGGCTAACCAAGGCAAAAACGACGAAAGGGGTAAAATAATCAAATTTCCCAATAAAGCAAGCTAATTAAAAAAGTCCCGAAATCGGGGCTTTTTTAATGCGTTCTTACCAATACTATTCGTCCAATAGCAAATTAAGGGTAACAGTAATATTATCTCGAGTGGCCTTGGAGTACGGGCATATCTCGTGTGCTTTCTTTATTAGGTCCTCCCCCGTTTCCACATCGAGCCCGGGAAGGTAGCAGTCTAAGGTTGCCTCTAAGAAGGCCCCATCTTCATCTTCACAGAAACCAATGGTTGCCGAAACAGAAAAGTCATCGGATAGTTCTAATTTCTTCTTCTTGGCCATAAGCGCCACAGCCCCACCAAAGCAGGCAGCATAGGCACAGGCGAACAATTGCTCTGGGTCAGTGCCCTCGCCTCCTTCTCCACCCATAGCCTTGGGCACCGAAAGATCGTGGTCCAGTTTTCCGTCGTCGGTACGCACGTGGCCGCTTCTACCGCCTGTACCCGTGGCGGTTGCTTCATACAAAGTTTTCATGGATCTATTTATTTTTGTGATTTCAATTCAATATACTATGAATCGAAGCGTAATTAAAGCCTATATTCATAAAATTGTCATAAATTTCAAGCATGGCTGATTCCGAAGAAAAAGATTCTTCCCTTTCCGAAAAAAAAGGCGTGGCGCCCATTTCCAGGGTAAGTGCCAAGGTGGCCCAATCCATAAAACAAAAGCGCACCCAGCAACAAACGGTTGCCCAATTGGCAGCAGCTCTACTAAATGGAAACAGTACTGCGCTTAGCAAGGGGATTACCCTTATTGAGAGCACTGCTGCCAAGCATAAGGACCAAGCGAAGGAATTGCTTGCGCTCTGTTTGCCGCATGCGAATGCCTCGTTACGTATAGGAATTACCGGTGTACCCGGTGTCGGAAAAAGCACCTTTATCGAGCAGTTTGGCAAACTATTGGTGGCAGAAGGAAAGCGGGTTGCCGTGCTTGCAGTCGACCCTACCAGCAGCGTAAGCCACGGAAGTATCTTGGGAGATAAAACGCGAATGGAAGCCTTGGTGCGCGAACCCAACGCTTTTATAAGGCCTTCTGCCAGCGGCGATTCATTGGGAGGCGTGGCACGAAAAACCCGCGAAGCTATTGTACTTTGTGAAGCCGCTGGCTATGACACCTTGCTTATAGAGACCGTAGGTGTGGGACAGAGCGAAACCGCTGTCCATTCGATGACCGATTTCTTTTTGTTGCTGAAGCTGGCCGGGGCCGGCGACGAACTTCAGGGCATAAAGCGCGGCATCATGGAAATGGCCGATGCCATCGTAATAAACAAAGCCGATGGCGACAACCTAAAGGCCGCGCAACTCGCCAAGACGGAGTTTAACCGTGCCTTACATCTATACCCACAAAAGGAAAGTGGTTGGAACCCTAAAACGCTTACCTGCAGCGCGCTGAACAATGATGGAATCGATGCGATTTGGAAACTAATCCAGGAATACTATCAATTGGTTAAAGAAAACGGATATTTTCACGATAAGAGAAAGCAGCAAAACAAATTCTGGTTACTGCAAACTATTGAAAGTAACTTAAAGCAGGATTTCTACAATCACCCCGGAATTAAGGAAGAACTTGAGAAGCAATTGTCGCTTATTGAATCGGGCAAAACCACACCCTTTCAAGCTGCAGAGACTTTGCTTACCCTCCGAAGTTCGCTTTGAACCAAGCCACTTGCGCCTGCAAACCTTCCTTCAAACCAGTCTGTGGATTGTAATTAAGTAATTTTCTCGCTTTATCGATATTGGCTTTGGTTCTGGACTGGTCGCCCGGGCGCGATGGTTTGTTTTCCACGGTGATTATTTTGCCCAGAATTTCCTCAACGGTAGCGATACCCGTTGCGGTGCTATTTTCCTCTTCGGTGCCCAAATTGAAAATTTCCCCATTGCAAACTTCGGTATGCTCTAGTATACTCACAATTCCGTCAACAATATCTTGGACATATGTAAAACTCCTTAGGTGTTTTTCGCTTCCTTCGTATAAAGGAAATGGTTTATCATTCAATCCGCAGTCTATTAAGCGCGTATACAGTTTGTCCGGGCGTTCCCTAGGGCCGTATACAGAGTATAATCTTAACGATGTTCCTCGCAATAATTCCCTGCGCACGTAGCCGAGCACCAACTGTTCGGCCGCCAGCTTAGTAACTCCGTACCAAGAAGCAGGTAATGGGGCCTCGGTTTCAGCCATCGTAGCTTCCAGACCATAAATGCTGGAAGTGGCTATATTTACAAAAAAAAGAGGTTTGGCGAGCTCTTGGCAATAATCCAATAGGTGTTGCGTCGCTAAAATATTGTTACTGAAATAATCATCAAAAGTGGAACTGGCAGAGATACCGGGATGGGCCGCAAAATGAAAAATAATATCCAAGTCGTTGGGTAACAAGGATTGCAGGGGGTCGGTACGCAAATCGGCTTCAAGCACCTCGATTCCTTTTTTGGCGAGTTCGGTACTGTTTATGCGTTTAAGCGCAATATCGTAATAGGGTGAGAAATTATCGAGCCCCAGCACCTCGTGACCCAATACCGCCAAACGTTCGGCTGTGTGGGAGCCAATAAAACCGGCCGCCCCTGTTACTAATATTTTCATTCAACTATATTATGGTGCCAAAAGTACGTAAAATATGAAGCTTAGAATAAAACTATAACCAACTTGGTCAGCACGTGTTTCGATTCCGAAGTCGACACCTGTGCTTGTGAACTAAAAAAACTACTTTTGCACAAAAGCCAGCAACGCCCTATGTACGAATTTACCATAATCGTACCTGTTTACAATGAGCAGGACAATCTTCCGCGAGTGGAACAAGCACTTCTGGGCTATACCAGAATAGCTTCCAGAAAAACTGCTGTGCTCTTTATAAACGATGGCTCCCAAGATGATAGTCAAGCGCTAATTGAAGCGATTTGCCACAGAAATGAAGCCTTCTCCTATATATCCTTCACGGAGAACAGGGGCTTAAGCGCGGCGATCAAGGCGGGTTTCGACTATGTGCAAACGCCACTAACAGGCTATATCGATTCAGATCTGCAAACCCATCCTGAAGATTTCGACCTCTTGATGGAACATATAGAGAATCACGAGTTGGTAACCGGCGTGCGGGCCAACAGAAAAGACTCCTTCGTAAAAAATGTATCGTCAACGATAGCGAACGGGATCCGAAGGGCTTTTACCCGCGACGGGATGGACGATACGGGCTGCCCCCTGAAGGTCATAAAAACCGATTACGCCAAACGCATCCCTATGTTTAAGGGGTTACATCGTTTTCTGCCCGCTATGATCCTGTTGCAGGGCGGCAGGATTGTTCAAGTTCCGGTTCGGCATTTCCCTCGGGTAGCGGGCAAGGCAAAATTTGGCCTCTGGAATAGGTTGCTTGGTCCTTTAATGGATTGCTTCGCCTACCTTTGGATGAAGAAAAAATACATTCGCTACGAAATTAAGAGCAAGGGATGAGCAATTGGCTTATTTACGGCATAGGGTTCTTGGCGCAGCTGCTCTTTTCTGGAAGACTATTGGTGCAATGGATTCTTTCTGAAAAAAGCAAGCGCGTCGTCACCCCCTCGCTGTTCTGGAAATTGAGTTTGCTAGCGTCGTTTCTATTATTTGTATATGGATACCTTCGCGATGATTTCGCCATAATGCTAGGCCAATCCCTCACCTATTTTATTTACATACGCAATTTGCATCTACAGGGCGAATGGCAAAAGTCGCCCAAATGGTTTCAGTTATTTTTGACTGCCTTTCCCATATTCATCGTGGTCTATGCGTACAACAACGGCGAATACGATATGGACCAATTGCTACGAAACGATGAAATTCCGTTTTGGCTGTTACTGTTGGGCATTGTTTCGCAACTTGTCTTTACGCTTCGATTTGTATACCAATGGCTTTATTCTGAAAAAACCAAAACCTCGCAACTGCCCGTAGGCTTTTGGCAATTGAGCACCTTCGGGGCTACCCTCATACTGGCGTATGCCATTTTTAGAAAAGATCCCGTATTATTTATCGGACATATTGCAGGATTGGTAATTTACGTGCGCAATATCTTCATTTGGAAAAAACAGCTTCGTGAATCTCAGTAAAAAACACCATATCGCCCTTTTGGTAATTACCTGCCTAAGTATCTTTTTCGTGAACCTGGATGCACTGTATATAAACATCATGGAAGCGAGAAATTTTATTACCGCTCGCGAAATGCTCCACGATGGTCATTGGTTGCTTACCACCTTAAACGGTGAACCACGTTACCAAAAACCTCCGCTGCCAACTTGGCTTACGGCTGTATCGGCAGCCGTATTCGGTCTCAAAAACTTATTTGCCCTGCGATTACCGGCAGCATTGGTTTCGATGCTCTTGGTGTTGGTTTCCTATAAATTCGCGTATCGGGTTACAAAGAACAAGGGTTATTCTTTCGTGGCTGCACTCATCTTAGCATCATCGTTTTACATTGTTTTTGCGGGCCGAAGTGGCCAGTGGGATATCTTTACACACGCCTTTATGATAGTATGTATTTACCAGCTCTATCTCTTTTTTACTTCAGAAGAGAAAAAATACACTCGAGCCATGGTGGCGGCATTGTTCTTTGGGTTTTCCTTTATGAGCAAGGGGCCCGTTTCCCTATACGCCCTACTATTGCCATTTTTGATTTCATTTGGAGCGGTTTATACCTTCCAGTCCATGAGGACCCGATGGTTGCCCTTGGTTCTATTCGCCATAGTCGCAACAGTGGTTTCAGGATGGTGGTACGGGTATACCTACCTTTTCGATGCACAATCTGTACTGGAAATTACCCAGCGCGAAGCCAGTAACTGGACGGGTTATAAGGTGAAGCCATTTTATTATTATTGGAGTTTCTTCACACAGAGCGGAATTTGGACGATACCCGCCTTTATAAGCCTGCTGTATCCTTACCTAACAGAAAAAGTGTTCGACAAGAAAGCGTATCGGTTCAGTTGGCTATGGACCATTGTATCGGTTGTGTTATTGTCGCTTGTTCCCGAAAAGAAATCGCGCTATCTTTTACCCGTATTAATCCCATTGGCCTTTACCACCGCGTTCTACATAGAATATCTTTTCCGAAGATTTAACTCACTAACCAGCCGTTGGGAAACTTTTCCTGTTTATTTCAACTTTGGGACAATTGCACTCATTGGACTGCTCTTTCCCGTTGTGGGTTATCTACTGCTTCAAGGACAATTTGAAGGTGCGTGGGTTTGGTTCCTCTTGTTGAGCTTGGCCTTGGCGTGCCTTGGATTCTTAATAGTTAAAGGATTACGCGCCAAGAACAGTAAAATGGTATTCTACCTTACCATTGTCTTTATCGCTTCCATAATGTGCTTTGGAATGCCATTGGCACAGGCGCTTACCGTGAATCCGGCATACAAACCGATATCCCAATTGCATAAGTGGCAAGAGCGCACCCAACTGAAAATATATCAATTATCGGGTTTTTCTCCCGAGATGGTTTGGGACTATGGGGAACCCATCCCCGTACTGCAACAAGCAGGACAGATGAAAATTCCTCCCGACCAAGCGTTCGGGGTGTTGGTATCGGAAAAAAACATTCCTCTATTCAACAAAACCTTTCAGGAGTATTCAGTGGAAAAAGTCGACCACTTCGATATGAGTCCAAAGGGATTGGGTAATTCCTCATACAAAGCGCGTTTAAGGAGAGATCTTTATTTGGTTAAGAAGCGATAAAACGCCGTCTCACTCGTTTTTGTATGAGGAAGAAACACCAGCCTATCAATGCACCGAAGAACATTCCAGTAATGATATCCAACGGATAGTGTACGCCTAGGTAGATTCGGCTATAGGCGGTAGCTACCGCCCATAATAATAAAAGAAAGGGCAAATAATAATATCGGTGCCGTAACAATAGTCCCAGGAAAACTGCGGCCGCCATAGAACTCGCGGCGTGCGCGGAAAAATAGCCGTAACGACCGCAGCCATCGGCCACGAAGCGCATCACTGGTTTCAGCTCCTCGACCCTACAAGGTCTAGGACGCTTAAAAAGGACATATTTGAAGAGGTTCGCCAGCTGGTCTGTGGCAGTAATCATTACCGCCGCCGAAAGTACCACCACCACTGTGGCCTTCAGTCCAAATTCGCGATAAATCAAAAATAGCAGCAGTAGATACAGTGGTATAGACGACCATTTTTCGGTGACAAAGCGCCAAAACCTATCCCACGATTCGCTGCCGAGATTGTTAAGATATAGAAAAAGCTCAGTATCGTATGTTAGGAGCTGTTCAATCATGTTCGTACCTAGCGATCTCCCTATCGTAAAATTCGCTGGCCTCCTTGATGTAGTTTTCAGTTTCGGCCTCTATTTCCTTTTGGTCGTGCTGGTCAAATTCTTCCAGCCATTCTACCTCATCATTCTCCAGATTAATGATAAACCGGGGAAATTCGGTGTGGATTACAAAAACGGCGTTGGGATAATCGGTATTATCACCCAATAAATATTTAGGAAACTCCATAATTATGACATTTCAGATGAAGCGATTAATTTTCTTGAAAGGTAATTAAATCTAATGAATAACATCGCACCGCTAGCCGTAAGCCCCGCTAGCAGTCCGTACCATATACCGGCGCTCTCCAGAGGGGTGTGCATGCTCAAATAATACGAAATGGGAAACCCGATGCACCAATAGGCAATAAAGGTAATGAGCGTTGGAATTTTTACATCCTGCATACCCCTGAGCGCTCCGAGGGCGACTACCTGAAGCGTATCGGATATCTGGAAGACCGCGGCAATGAGCAATAGGTTGGACGCTATGGACATTACCTCGAAATTATCCTGAAACAGTACGACATTATCATAATCTAAATACAATTTGGGCAATGGCTCATTCAGCACCATAAAGAGTACTGCGAAAACAACTGCCAACAGAATAGATAGCAAAAAAATAGAAAAGGCGATACGTCGCAACTCGCCAAATCGCCGCAATCCTTTTTGATTTCCCACCCGTATCATAGCCGCTACACTAAATCCCATCGCTACCATAAAGGTCATAGAGGACAGGTTGAGCGCAATTTGGTTGGCGGCTTGGGGATTTTTTCCCAAAATACCACTTAACCATACTGCAGAGGTAAAAATGGCCACCTCGAAAAACATCTGAAGTGCAGAAGGAAAACCAAGATCGATCAATTTCCGCAGCATGTTCCTGCTAAGGGAAAATAGTTTGATATCGACCACATAATACTTCGAGGCATTGTTCTTGGAAAGCAGGTACCATAAATGTGCCACCATAATAAGTCGGGATGCCAAAGTACCAACGGCTGCCCCTACAACACCCAATTGCGGCATGCCCCACTTTCCAAATATAAAGGCATAGTTGAGGGCGATATTCACTATGTTCGATGCAATGGTGGCGTACATTGGGTATTTGGTCATAGAAAGACCATCGCTAAATTGCTTAAAGGCCTGAAAAACAATTAGTGGCAAGAGGGACACTGCTACAAGATTGAGATACGGCATGGCCAGGTCGACCACCTCAGGAGGTTGATCCATCTTGTACATTAGTGGTTTGGCGATAAATACGGCCGCAACCAGGGCGATACCAAGTAGAAGACAAAGAAACAATCCGTGTTTGAACGACGATTTGCCAGCCTCCTTATTGCCTTCGCTATGTGCTTCGGCAACCAACGGGGTAATGGCTGTACTAAAACCAATCCCTAAGGACATCGCGACAAACATAAAGCTGTTACCTAGTGAAACGGCTGCCAATTCTGCCGTACCCAACTGCCCTACCATAATATTATCGACTAAGGCAACCAGGGTATGGCCCAGCATTCCCAGGATTACCGGTGTCGCCAATCTGATGTTGTATTTGAACTCGCGCGTGTAGGCTTGAAGCACTATTGAAAAGTTTGTGCAAAGGTACACAACCCAATCTATTCAAAATTCATAACTTTCGGTAAAATAGAATTCCATGCAATCTACAGCCAGCACGCCAGAAGAATACATAGAAGCATTACCAAAAGCGCGCAAAGAAGCCATGAAACATCTTAGGCAAACCCTACTAAACCACCTACCCGAAGGTTTTGAGGAGCAAATGTGCTACGGAATGCTGGGGTACGTAGTGCCCCACTCCCGCTATCCCGATGGGTACCACTGCGACCCCTCCCAGCCCCTTCCGTTTATCAATATTGCGTCCCAAAAAAATCATATCGCCCTATACCATAGTGGCATTTATAGCAAACCAGAGCTGCTTGCATGGTTTCAAACCGAATGGCCCCAATACTCTACGTATAAACTCGATATGGGAAAGAGCTGCATCCGATTTAAAAACCCCGATACCATACCGTTCGATCTCATCGCACAATTGGCAACCAAGATGACGGTGCAAGAATGGATCGAAACTTATGAGGCCGCGATCAAAAAATAAAGGTCAATGCTACAGGGCACTTCCATATTGTCCCATTTCTCTAACCTCCCCCAGCTCCTGCTCAATACGGAAGAATTTCCCTATAGAAATTATATCCTTCAGAAGTTGGACAAAATTACAGCTCCCTTCGAATTTCCGAAAGACACGATGCTCGGTAAACAAGCTGAAGCATGTTTCGAAAATCTTCTAAGGGAAAATAAAGATATTCAATTGCTCGCTGCCAATGTGCAAATTCAAGGTCAAAAGCACACCTTGGGGGAGCTGGACTATTTATTTTATGAAATTGAGCACCAACGTTATGTTCACGTGGAGCTGGCGTGTAAATTTTACCTAAGGGACATTCACTTGGGAAACACCCTGACGGAACAATGGATAGGACCCAACAGGAAAGATACGCTACACGAAAAACTGAAGAAACTCGCCCAATGGCAATTCCCGCTATTATTTAAATCTGAGACGCAAAATACACTCTCTGAACTTAACATTCATTTTGAAACATTGGAACAGCAGCTTTGTCTTAAAACACAACTGTTCGTGCCCTATGGAACAGAACTACCACTTCCCCAGCGGTACCATACTTGCATCGCTGGTTGCTACCTTAGGCCAGAACAATTTTTTACCCAGCACAAGGAGGACGCCCAGTTTGCACTTCCCAGTAAGAAAGAATGGCTGCTGCCTCCCAACTTGATAACCAATTGGTATTCCTTCTATGAAATCGAAAAGCAGATTCTGCAATCGCTTACCGAAAAAAGCTCCACGCTCGTATATCGAAAACTGGGTGAGACTATTACAAAATTCTTTGTAGTGTGGTGGTGACTTTAGTTTTTTACCGCTTTCAAGCCTGATTTTGTACCATAGGTATCGATAAGATACACCAAACTTGCCATGGTAGCACCGCCCAACTCCAGCTCGCGTTTGTTTACCGCGTCGAACGTATCGTTCGCTGCATGGTGGTGATCGAAATAGCGTTGGCTATCGGGGCGAAGCCCGGCAAGCACAACCGTGCCATCCTTTAACGGACCGATATCGGCTCCACTGCCTCCCTTTTCAAAATAATGAATTAAGTAAGGTTCGAAAAGCGGCTTCCATCCCTCAATCTGATTCATATTCTCATCAGTGGTATCGAACGAGAACCCACGCGGGGTAAAACCTCCTGCATCGCTCTCCAGCGCAAAGACGTGCTGCTCGCCCATCGACTTAGCTACTTCTGCATACTTTCTTCCGCCGCGAAGGCCATTTTCCTCATTCATAAACAAAACTACCCGTATGCTATGCTTGGGTTTGTAGTTGAGCTTCTTGAAAAGCCGAAGTACTTCCATAGATTGCACGCAACCGGCCCCGTCGTCGTGCGAACCGTCCCCCAAATCCCACGAATCGAGGTGACCGCCCACTACAATATATTTGTTGGGATAGGTGGTTCCTGTAATTTCGCCGATAACATTGTGGGATTGTACATCATCGAATGTTTTGCAGTTTTGCTTGAAGTAGAACAATAGGTCGGGCTTCATCTTAAGGGCACTGCTTAGGTAATTCGCCCCATTTGTGCTAATAGCACAGGCAGGAATGCGTTGCTCGGGCGGCGTATCACCGTAGCTCATAGCCCCTGTATGGGGCAAGTCGTCATTTCGAAGGTTTAGGCTTCGTACCACTACCCCTACGGCACCGTATTTTGCAGCTTCCATAGCCCCAGCATACCGCTGGTCTACACAACCGCCATAGGCCTCGAAGGTGTGAATCAAATCGGCTCTCATAGGACGATTGTAAAAAACGATTTTGCCCTCAATTTGTTCACGGCCGTACCGTTCGAGATCTTCAATGCCCTGTACCTCGATAACTTCGGCCTTTACGCCGCCCGGTGACGTAGGCACCGAACCTCCCAGCGCACAGATATCGGTTGTGGAAGTCATACCCGGGGCTGTTTCAATATAGGCATATTCTTTGGTGCCCCGCGTCCATTTCGGAACCATTACCGGCTGCAACCAAACCTTGTCCAAACCCAATTTTTCCATTTCAGACTTTGTATATTTGACTGCCTTTTCAGCCTCGAGCGACCCCGAGAGCCTACCTCCAATATCGTTGGAAAGATGGTCCAACCAATCATAGCTTTTGCCGTTCAAAAGGGCCATGTCGTAAATACTGCGAATGGTTAGGGAATCTTGCTGCGTATAATTTTGCGCAAGGCTCACCGTGGCTAGAAGGAGCAAGGCCAAGGTATAGTTAAAATTTTTCATTAGTGGGCTATGTTTAAAAGTAGATTATTGGTTCTTTAGGCGTTCTTTATATTCTGAAATTTGTGCTTTTATCTCGGGATCTAAGTCGGGTTCCTTGATATCGTCATATTTCTGAAGTTCTTCCAGCAATATCTTTGCCACAATGTAACGCGCAGTAGGTTTGTCGTCTGCAGGAATGTTGTACCAAGATGCGTAGGGCTTAGAAGTTCTATTCATAGCATCTTCGTAGCATTCCATATAGGAATCCCATAATTCGCGTTCGTCGAGGTCTCCAGGGGAGAATTTCCAATGTTTGTTGGGTTTGTTCAACCGGCGCAACAAACGATGCTTTTGTTCTTCCTTTGAAAGATTCAAAAAAAACTTGAACACCAATGTACCATTTTCAGAAATTATCTTCTCAAATTGATTGATCTGTTCAAACCGTTTGTCCCAGAACGCATCATCAATATCCTCAAGACGCTGCACATTTGGTAAATTTTCACCCAATATGTATTCAGGATGGACGCGTGTTACCAAAACGTTCTCGTAATGGGTTCTATTGAAAACCCCAAATTTACCGCGCTCGGGCAGCTTACAATAATGCCTCCAGAGATAATCGTGGCGCTTTTCCAGAAGTGTGGGGGTTTTGAAACTATGCACCACCACTCCCCTAGCATTCAAATCTTTAAACACCTCGCGAATAAGACTATCCTTTCCCGCGGTATCCATACCTTGCAAACACACCAACACGGCATATTTGCCGTGGGCATAAAGGGTATCCTGTAAATCGGCGAGTTCTTTACGGGTTTTGTCCAGTTTTTTTTCGATAGTTTCTTCGGAAGCACCCAGATCGAATTTGGAACTTAATTGTTCCATTTGGATTTGGGATTGGATTTTGAACGTCTCGATGTCGATTTTCTTCATATCGCTAAAGATAACATGTTTTTAAAGATTGCCTCGCCAATGCCAGCAGTCGTGTTCATTTTAGCAAAACTTTAAAACGCCTTGGCATCTATTTTCAGTACCTTACTGTAAAACACAGTTATATGATATTTTTACGCTATCTCATACTACTATGTACGGTAATTACCCTAGGCTGCAAGGAAAATACTTCAAAAACTGGTAATGAAGACGAAGACGAAACGGTAGCAGCAACCGAAAACAGTGATAACTTGACGCTGTACACAAATGACAACTATCATTTTCAGCTAAAATTGCCCCCTACCTTCACCCCTTTGGAAAGCACGCTGCCTGGAGGCGCTCCGGTTGTTTCGGTATACGAAAAAGGTACGGCTGGCAACCCACCCTTTGCCTTTCACGAAGCTCCCACTTCGTTTTACATAAGTTTTATCCCGAAAGGCTTCGGTACGGAAACACCCAATGGCAAACAACGCTCGTTCGTTGAATGGAACGGAACGCTGCCGCTTCAGTTTGAAATAGACCGAAAGGAATCGACCGTGTACCTTTTGGAAAATGGCACGCCCTGGGCGTATTGGCTTACCTTCAGTACCCCGCCCACCGGCTGGGACACCTATGGAAGCATTTTTATACACTTGCCCATTTCCAACTTTCGCGCAGCTTGCGTAGATGGCACTTCTGGGGAAACAAAATCTATGGAGGCCTGCAATCCCTTGGGAACAGATACCGTACAATATTTTGGAAGTGTCGATGCCCAAGCTACGGCTACCGTACAAAAGATGCTCTCTAGTCTTACCTTTTATGAGGGAAGTCGTGGTGAAACTCCCATCTCTGAGTTGATTAAAATAGAACAACCGCTACCCAACATGGACGTATCCACGCCCCTTCAAATTAAAGGCAAGGCCAAGGGATATTGGTATTTTGAGGGGAATTTTCCTATAACGCTAGAAGATGCCTCGGGCAATGAGCTATATGCTGGTAGCGTAGAAGCCAACGGTCCTTGGATGACCGAAACTTTTGTGCCCTTCAGCACGACTATTCGCTTTAAGGCACCCGATGACGAACGGGGTTATTTGGTATTTAAAAATGCGAATGCGAGTGGCAAACCCGAAAAGGATAGAGAATACCGATTGCCCGTAATTTTTCCTCCCAAATAACAACAGATAGCTTATTTGCTGGCGAAAGAACTTACATCCTTTTCGCTTACCTCACTGCCACCCAATATAATAAGGCGCTCTACCACGTTACGCAGTTCGCGTATGTTTCCCGTCCAATCGTATTCCTGAAGCAGCGCGATGGCTTTGTCTGAAAAATCTTTCTTGGCCGTACCGTGTTCTTCCGCTATTTTTTCGGTGAAATAATCGATTAAAAGAGGTATGTCATCCCTTCGATCGTTTAGCGGCGGAACTTTTATGAGGATAACCGCCAGACGGTGGTAAAGATCCTCTCGAAAATTTCCTTCTTCAATTTCCTTCTTCAAATTTTTGTTGGTAGCTGTTACCACACGCACATCCACTTTTATATCTTTATCACTGCCCACTCGCTGCACCTTGTTCTCCTGCAGCGCGCGTAACACTTTTGCCTGTGCGGAAAGGCTCATATCGCCTACTTCATCTAGAAAGATCGTACCCCCGTTTGCGGCTTCAAACTTGCCGGCCCTATCTTTATTGGCCGATGTAAACGCTCCCTTTACGTGCCCGAACAATTCACTTTCAATAAGCTCACTGGGAATGGCGGCACAATTAACCTCTATCATAGGGCCTTTTGAGCGGTCGCTTTTCTGGTGAATCCAGTGCGCGACAAGCTCTTTTCCCGTTCCATTGGGACCGGTAATGAGCACCCGTGCCTCGGTGGGGGCCACTTTTTCTATCATTTCCTTAATATGGAGAATTTCGGGTGATTCGCCCACCATTTCGTATTTTTTCCCCACCTTTTTCTTCAAACGTGTATTTTCTACCACGAGTTCTTTTCGGTCTAGCGCAATGCGCACGGTATTGAGCAGTCTGTTTAAATCGGGCGGTTTGGAAATATAGTCAAACGCTCCCAAGCGCATAGTATTCACCGCCGTATCGAGATCTCCGTGGCCCGAAATCATTACAATGGGTATTTCGGGCTTTATCTTTTTAACCGCTTCCAAAACTTCCACGCCATCCATTTTCGGCATTTTGATATCGCAAAGTATCAAATCGTAATCGTCTTTCTTAATCATCTCTACGCCTGCCAGGCCATCTTCGGCTTCGGTAACCTCGTAGGAATCGCTTTCTTCAGTCAATATTTTAACCAGTACGCGCCTAATGGCAGCTTCGTCTTCTATCAATAGGATTTTCGCCATAATTATTTAGAATCTAAATTTAAATCCGCCACGAAAATAAAAGGTGTTGCCGTTGTTGATAACATAGGCGGTTTCGCGGTCGTTGTCGCGAATTCGGAATTCGTTGTGTACCGAATGCGCGGCATAGGTATAAAATAAAAAGTGTTCTGTAAAAAAATGTTCGTACCCCAATCCTAATAATACAATTGTCATAGAAACATTTTCGCCAACGATTGAGGTATTGGGCAGGGTAAGGTTTTCCTGTATATTTCCCTGAAAATTGTCTAACGTGCCAAAGGCTTGTATGGCATCTTTATGGGAACGATTGAGGTACTTTCGAATGTTCGATTTTGGCACGCCTAATGTGTAGGTCCAATCTGGATGAAATTGCCGGAAATAGTTTATCATGGGCAATGGAAAGCTACGGCCAGGCGTAGTGGAATAATTTAACCCGAAAATGAGACGGTAAGGTTTTGGGATATCGGCTTTCTTTCGATCGTTGATGGCGTACACAGCGGTCTCGTAAATGATATCATCACTTACGATATCACCCACCAAGTTCGAGTTAATCCTAGCGCCGCCGCGCACCCCAAGGCGCCAGTTGTCATTAATCTTAAATATATAGCCCAAATAGGCTTCGATGCGTTGTACCGATTGCAACTGCTCCAGTTGTGCGGGAGTGAATATTTCACGGTCTTCAATGCCCAAGTTCACATAGCGGTATTGAAGGCCAACAACTAAATATTCTTCCTTCTCGGCCCCAACGGGAATTGGCAGTTGTAACAGTGCCCTGTAGCGCGCTATGTCGTTATCCGATTTGGAAAATGGGATGTACGTATATTCTATCCTGGCAATATCGGTAGTTTGGGAATGGGCCGCAACTGCGGAAAAAAAGAAGGCTGCTACTATTAAAAATGGTGCGCCAAGCCGGAGTTTCCAAAGATACACCTTAGGTACCCAATTGGAGGGTGGATTCATATTCAAAATAAGTGCGTATTATTAGGTTATTTTTGGTACAGATGGACATCGCGCTGTGGGAACGGGATGGTTATCTGGTTCTCCCTGAACAGATTGTCTATTCGGAAGCGTATTTCACTTTTTATTCTCGGGTCGACAAAACTGTCATTAATAAAAAAGTGAATACTAAAGATAAGCGCAGAATCTCCAAAATCCTCAAATAATACGAAAGGTTTAGGACTTTTTAACACTCCTTTTTGTTTTGCCACACTTTCCAAAAGCAAACGCTCAACTTGGCGGGTATCGCTACCATAGGCCACCCCCACCCGAACGAATTCTCTGGTAGACCGATGATTTTGGGTATAGTTGAAGATGGTATCGGTTATAAAAGTGTGGTTGGGTATGATGAAAATCTTATCGTCTCGCGTTATGGCTCGGGTTGTGCGAAGCTTAATGTCGATCACCCGTCCTACTTTTCCATCAAGTTCAATAATATCGCCAACGAGCAACGATTTGTCCAAAATGATAAATATTCCGCCTATAACATCCTTAAAGAGATCCTGAAGGGCCAACCCAAGACCAACCAACAATGCGGCAGAGGCCGCCAAGAAAGGTGTAATGTTGATTCCCGCGACGCTCAATACCGCAAACACTACGATAATGTAGGTAACGTATTTTATGAACTTAAATACGCTAATGAACTTGAGCTTATCGGTTTCCTGCATGTTACGGGTGTACAGTACCCGAATCCATTTCAGGATAAAGCTGGCAACCAGAAAGGAGATAATAATGAGCAACAACAGACCGATGGTGATATCGATTCTTTTTTCACCCTCGCCAAAATGGAAGCCTAATTCGAGGAAGTCCTTAATACTCCCCCAAATATCGTCCTTTACGACTTCCTCAATTTTTTCAGTTACCTCCTTATTTTGGAACATAGTTAGTATTTAAGCCATTTTGCTAGCTCTTTATAACTCGGTTTCTTACCGTACATTAAAATTCCCACGCGGTAAATCTTAGCGGCAAACCACACGGTTCCAATAAAAGTAACGAACAGCAGCACCACCGAGATTACTTGCTGCCATAGCGGGACCCCAAAGGGTATGCGCATAAGCATCACGACTGGAGAGGTAAACGGTATGTACGAAAAAACCTGGGATACGGTACCGTGAGGATTATCGATAACTGTAAAGAACCCCACATAAACAGCCAAAATCAACGGCATGAGTATGGGCAGCATAAACTGCTGCGTATCGGTCTCGCTATCTACTGCAGCGCCAATGGCAGCATATAATGATGCATATAATAAATAGCCACCTATAAAAAACAATACGAACATTACAATTAGATTGACCAGTGGCATATTGTTAATTTCGTAGAGCACTTCCTGAACCATATTGTCAACGCCGCCGGTGCTACTCTCCAGTACCTCTTGTTGGGGTGTTTGCACTTGGGCTGGATCTATACCAAAAATAGAGGTTAGCACGGCGCTAAAAATAAACAGCAGGACTACCCAAGCGGCAAATTGAGTGATACCCGCCAGGGATGTACCAAAAATCTTTCCCAATAGCAACTTTATGGGCTTTACAGAAGAAATGATCACTTCAATAATTCTACTGGTTTTCTCCTCGATTACACTGCGCATAATCATATTCCCATAGATTATGATGAACATAAAGAGTAAATAGCCTGCGGCGCCGCCAAAGATAAGTTTGATCCCAGAGCCTAGCTTAGAGGTTTCTTGCCCTTGAAAGGTTTCGATACGGGTGTCAACCTTTATCCTAAGGTCCCTAATTTTTTGGGCATCGATACCGGCATCGGCCAACTTTATGGTATTGGCTTTTTCCTCTATGGCGTCTTCAATATCATCGATAAGCGTTAGTGAGGGTGAATCTTGCGAATAGAATACAATAGATGAGGATAGGTCGTCCACACTGGCTGTTTCGGGAATGTAAAGCAAACCGTAATCCTCAGATGTTTCAGTAGCATTTTTTGCTTCAGATAGTGACATCCCAGAAAGTGTCTTGTAGGTGATGCTGCCTGAACTTTCAAATTCCTGGAGAAAAATACCGCTTTCATCCAGCACGCCAATAACCCGTTTGTTTTCGCTATTGAGCTGCGAAAGATACGCTACCAAAGCGAAGATGGCTACCATAATCAACGGACTCAAAAACGTCATGACAATGAAGGATTTGTTGCGCACCTTGTTAAGGTATTCTCGCTTTATAATGAGAGATAAGTGATTTATAGCCATAACCTCAATTGTTTTTTATGGTTTCGATGAAAATATCATTTGCCGATGGAATTACCTCTACAAAGTGCGTAAGCTGCCCCTTAGTGGTGAGATAGGAAACCAAATCGTTTGCAGAAGCTGTCTCGGGAATTTGTATGCGGTATTGCAATTCATCATGAATGCTTTTGAACATTGTGGGAGTAACCTGGAATCTCTCCTTTAATTCCTGAGTGGTTTCTTCCGGATTTTGGGCCAATAATCCCACATCGTAAATATTGTTTTGATACGCCCGCTTAATATCGATCAACTTGCCATCTAAGAGTTTGTTCGACTTATGAATTAGTGCAATATGGTCGCAAAGCTCTTCCACCGATTCCATTCTATGGGTAGAGAAAATTACCGTGGCCCCCTCATCGCGTAGCTTCAATATCTCATCCTTTATTAGATTTGCGTTTATGGGGTCGAAGCCGCTAAAGGGCTCATCGAAAATAAGTAGCTTAGGCCGGTGCAGTACCGTTACCACAAATTGTATCTTCTGGGCCATGCCCTTGGAGAGTTCCTGTATTTTTTTGTTCCACCAGTCTGCTATCCCAAACCGTTCAAACCAATATTTTAACCGTTCCTTCGCTTCGGTTTTTGAAAGTCCCTTAAGCTGTGCAAGGTATAGTGCCTGCTCGCCTACCTTCATCGATTTATAGAGTCCGCGCTCCTCGGGCAAATAGCCAATATGCTCAATGTGGTGCGGCCTTAAGGGCTCTCCGTCGAGATATACGTGCCCCGTATCGGGCATGGTTATTTGGTTGATGATTCTAATAAATGTCGTCTTGCCTGCGCCGTTGGGCCCTAGCAGCCCAAAAATGCTTCCTTTTGGCACTTCGATGGAGACATCGTTCAAGGCTTTGTAGCTTCCATAGGTTTTAGAGACATTCTGGGCCACCAAGAGTTTTTCCATTGTTGCTTTTTTTTTTGATGTGTAAATATATTGAATTGCTACAGAAGGCAAATTGCAATTAAATCCCTTTTTTCGAATTAGTTGGAAACTTCCACAGGTTGTTACCGATTCTTACTGAAAATTCCTGGATATAAATTATAGGAGAAGGTATAAAAACAAAACCCACCCTTAAATTGCTTAAAGGGTGGGAAAAAAATTGCTATGAAAAAGAAAAATTATCGCCTTTAAGAATAGCGACAATTCAAATATAAAAAAAATATATTAATTAACGTTTGTTTAAGAAAACATATCTTTCACCTTTTCGAAAAAGGACTTGTCCTCTTTCTCCGGATTCGGCTGAAAGTGCTCGCTATCGGTCATTTTCTCAAAGAATTCGCGCTGTTCCTTAGTCAACGATTTTGGAGTCCATACATTCACATGCACCAATAAATCTCCGGTTCCGTAACTGTTGATGCTGGGTATGCCCTTATTGCGCAAACGTAGAATTTTTCCACTTTGTACCCCAGGTTCAATTTTAATTCGCACCTTACCGGTAACGGTATCGATTTCCTTAGAACCTCCCAAGACTGCTTCAGAAAAGCTAATGTACAAATCGTAATGTAGGTTATCGCCTTCGCGCTGTAATGTTGAGTGCGGTTTTTCCTCTATAGCTACCAGAAGATCGCCGGCGATGCCATTTCCGGGGGCGTCATTGCCTTTACCGCTTACCTTTAACTGCATACCATCTACCACACCTGCCGGAATCTTTATCGATACCGTTTCTTCAGTAAGGAGCATCCCGTTCTCATCTGCATTAGCAGGCTTTTTATCTACCATTTGTCCCGCGCCGCCGCATACATTACAGGTGGTGGCTGTTTGCATACGTCCCAATATGGTGTTTTGAATGCGCGTAACTTGGCCTGTACCATTACACGTATCGCAGGTTTTATAGGTGGTGCCTTGTGCAACTTTCTTTCGCTTTACCTTTATCTTTTTCTCGACGCCATTAGCAATTTCCTCTAAAGTTAACTGTACCCTAATGCGAAGGTTACTGCCCTTTACCGCACGCCTTCCGCCGCCAAAGCCACTAAACCCTCCAAAGCCACCACCGCCGAAAGCACTTCCGAAGATATCCCCAAACTGGCTGAAAATATCCTCCATGTTCATTCCGCCGCCGCCAAAGCCGCCTCCTTCAAAAGCCTTGTGGCCAAATTGGTCGTAACGCTGTCGTTTCTCCGGATTGCTGAGCACCTCGTACGCCTCTGCAGATTTCTTGAACATTTCCTCTGCTTCGGTGTCACCGGGGTTTTTATCGGGATGGTACTTAATGGCCATTTTCCGATACGCTTTTTTTATCTCGGCTGCCGAGGCGCCTTTGGAAACGCCCAAAATCTCATAATAATCCTGCTTCATACTATTTTCCTATTACCACTTTTGGATAGCGAATTATCTTTTCTCCCAATCGATAGCCCTTTTCGAGCACATCGATAATTTTTCCCTGCATCTCATCGCTGGGCGCTGGCACTTGTGTCACAGCCTCGTGTATTTCAGCATCGAAAGTGTCTCCAATTTCAGTGGCCACCACCTCAAGACCTTTATTGCGCAAGGTTTCACGAAGTTTGTTGCTTATGAGCGATACCCCTTTAAAAAGACCATCATCTTCCGATTTTTCAATTTCCTTCAAGGCACGATCAAAATCGTCGAGCACCGGCAACATTGCAGATATAACCTCTTGTCCCGCTGTTTTAAAAAGCTCGATGCGCTCCCTACCAGTACGTTTTTTGTAATTTTCAAACTCGGCAAACAGCCTGAGGTATCTTTCGCGCTCCTTGTCGAGCTCCTGCTGCAACTCGGCCTCGCGGCTATCGGTTTCCCCAGCACCAGCATCGGCCTGGGTGGCCGTAGACTGCTGCTCTTGTGTCTCATCGACAACAGCCGTATTCTTTTCCTTATCTTTTTTACTCATAAATGAGAACATTTTAATTTTTTCTGAAGGGTGCAAAAGTACTGCCATTTCAGCTAAAATGTCAAAATGTCACAACGTTAATTTAATACTATTTTAAGAATAAGCTATGACACGCTTGTTATTTTTGTGACAACAAACTAAAACACAAAACAATGAAGAAAACAATCACCATTATCGCTCTGGCTACGTTTGTAGTAGCGGGATTAGCTTCTTGCAAAGACAACACCCAAGAGGCCGAGACTAGCGAGGCACAGGAAGTTGCCGAAGCTTCAGAGATAGCCGAGAACTATACCGTTGATACAGACAATTCTCGTATTTTGTGGGAAGGCAGCAAACCAACGGGCAAGCACCACGGCTACGTACGACTCTCTAACGGCGAGGTTATGGTAAAGGAAGATGCCATTGAAGCTGGAAAGTTCGAGATCGATATGAATACCATTACCGATGAGGATCTTGAGGGGGAAAAGAAGGAAAATCTGGAAGCCCATCTTAAGGGTACTGTAGAGGGTAAGGAAGGCGATTTCTTTAATGTTACAAAGTACCCAAAAGCGAACTTCGAGCTAACGGGAATGACCCAAAAAGAAAATAAGACTATGGTTCGTGGCAACCTTACCATAAAAGATATCACGCACAATATTGAATTTCCAGCAGAAATGACTTCTATGGAGAACAAGGTAAAGCTAAAAAGTGAGCCTTTTGCGATAGACCGTACCAAATGGAACGTAAACTACGGGTCTAAATCGGTTTTCGATAACTTGGGCGACAATTTTATTGATGATGAAATTATTATCACCATCGATCTCGTAGCTACTAAATCTTAATGAACCCATTATATATAAAAAAAGCGGCTGTTCAGCCGCTTTTTTTTATTTGAGCAAATCTTCTAACGCACTCTCTACATTATAGTAAAGGAAGCGGTAGCCCCGTTCCTCTAGCTTGTTAGAACTAACCAATTGTCCCTCTAAGACCAAAGTTGCCATTTCACCTAAAATGAGGCGCAACATAAATGCCGGGACGTTGGGCAACCATAACGGCTTATCGAGCAAGGAAGCAATTTGTTTGGTAAGTTTCTTGTTGGTTACCGGCGTTGGGGCTACAGCATTGTAAATTCCTTCCCATTGGTTCAGGATAATTTGGAGATAGATAAAAGCAATATCATCGATATGAATCCAAGATTGCCATTGCTTTCCACTGCCCAGAGGCGCTCCCACCCAATACTTCACGGGTGCAACCAATTTGGGCAAGGCGCCTTCTTCCTTCGCCAAAACTACTCCAGTACGCACCTTGGCCACGTCGATTCCCAAACTCTTGAACTGGTCGGCACCTGCCTCCCAGGCAACGACCACCTCGGCCAAAAATGAATTGTCTACGTCCCGATTTTCCTCAGAATACAAGCGCGTTTTCGAATTGGGATATATGCTTATACCGCTGGCAGAGATAAAATGATCTACTTCATGCGATAGATCCCGCAAGGACTTATAAAGAATGTTCGCTGTCTGGGTCCGGCTTTCCAGAATGGTCTTCTTATACGATTTGGTCCAGCGTTTTGAAATAGTGGCTCCGGCCAAATTTACGATGGTCGTCACCCCGTCGAAAGCCGCAGTGTCGATCTCGCCTTTTGCAGGGTTCCAATAAAATCCTTTGTAATTTTTGCTGTCTTCAATCTTGTCTTTGCTTGTGGTAAAGTAATGTACCTCGATTTCATTTTTGTGGCAAAGTGCCACCAGCTTGCTACCAATTAGTCCCGTAGCTCCCGTTATCAATACTCTCATGCATCTTCTCCTTTCAGTAATGAATGTTCTATTTCACTAATAAATGTAAGTGTAATAAAGGAAACTACCACGAGGCTTAACGGAACATTATGAGTTCATTTAACGGTTTGCATATCTGAAAAGTAGTGGTTTTATTAGTTCGGACTTTTCAGATAATGTTATATTTTTTAAAGGAGTGTCAATTCGTTTATCCATCAGCCGCTATTTTTTTATAAGGTGTTGTAGCCAGTACTTTTATGATTTAATTTATATTTTTGATTAGTAACCTCTAAAATTCCATTTCTCACCAATTCATTTAAATGATTTTTCAAATTTTCTTTTTCGATATGAATTTTAATTATTTCGTATAATTCAATTAATTCAAATTGATTTTCACCAAATGAATTTTTTATTTCTAAAAATAATTTTGATTGTACTTCAACAGGCGTAGAATAAAAAAATTCGACTGGTTCGATAGCAAATTGGGACTCCAACCTTTTCATTTTGAAAAATCTAATTTTTGGATTTTGTGCTTTTGCTAAAGAACAGACCATTTCCATATCCGTAGAATCTGTTTTAATACCAAAATATATCGCTTTAAGTCCATATCGAGGATATTTAAATATTCTTTCCTTTTCTTGATGCAAAAGCCTTATCTCTTCCTCATGTTTCCAATCCTCAGATTTATATGATAGAAGCTTTTTGAAAGATTGAAATTTATGATTTTCTTTAAATAGAAGATCGGAGTCTATTTCAGGAATTTCCGATTTATAGATTACCTCAAAATATTTAGAAAATGGCTCTATATTGGAATCAAATTCAAGGCAAATACCTTTGTGACTATCAGCATAGTAGGACCACATTAAAAGATTGTTCAAATTCTTTGAAAAGCAACAAACACCAACTTTTGAGAATATATTTTTTCTAGTTTCATATATGCTTTGATTTACAGCAATTTGGAGTCTATCTTTTATGAAAGAAAAAATTTCTTCGACTTCAATTGAGTAATTATTTTCTTTTTGATCCTGTGATTCCGATATTTCTTTTAAAAAATTTTCCTTACTCCTGTATTTAAATATATTATGATCTTTATCAAATTGAAAAAGGTAATCGATATGTTCGTTACAAAAGTTAAAAAAGTCTTCCTTCGTAATTCTTCTTTTGAGGATATCTAAAACATTTTTTTTATCGAATTTATTATTGTAGAATTTACTTAAAAGAGATACAAACATATCATCTGTCAAATTTCCAATAGTAGCCGGATGGAATGTATCGAAAGGGTCATTAAAATTCAGAGGGTTATTAAAATAAATTTGACTTTTAAACAGATTCTGTAATGAATAAGAGTTAATTGGTGAATATTTATACATTTTGAACTTCATATTTTGTAAGTATTGGCTACAATTTGAAATTATGTCCCCAATAGTTTAGGGTAACGCTTTGGTGGCCCGAAGCATTTCTCTTTTGCCGGGCGGCCCGGGCAATCGTTCTACCAAAAAGCCTACCTCTTGCATAGCTCTCCGTACGCTACCTTTGGCAGCATAGGTAACAAGCACTCCACCAGGGCGCAAGGCCTTGAACATTTGATCGAATACGGTGGCGGTCCAAAGCTCGGGCTGTACGCGTGCCCCAAAGGCATCGAAATAGATGAGATGGAATTCTTCCAAAGAATCAATTTCGGAAAAAAACCGCTTGTTCTTCAAAAGATCGAAAAATGGGGATACAGCAGCGGGGCGCTCCCAATCTGATTTGTGCATGGCTTGGAACAGCTCAGTATCGGCGCCGGTCA
>CAZXDP010000017.1:0-45566 GCA_964639255.1 uncultured Flavobacteriaceae bacterium | reverse complement strand
TCTACGGAAGACAAAAATAAAATCGAGAGTATGTTGTTCAAGTTGCGATCCAATGACTTCTCTTTTGCCGGCAACGACCCGCAGTATCGTGTATTCGCACTTCCGTTAGAAAGTCCGAACCACGGGCCTGCAACTATGGTAGCCAATCCAGCCGATCCCATCGCATCGCCCTTTGGATGGCACGACACCAATGGTGCAGCAGGAGCAGAATTTACCATAACCCGTGGCAATAACGTATATGCTCAGGAAGACCGAGATGCCAACAATGGTACGGGAGCCTCGCCAGACGGCGGCGCCAACCTTATCTTCGATTTCGAGTATAATTTCAACACGAATCCAGTGAACATGCTCGATGCCGCCACAACCAACCTTTTTTACTGGAACAATATCATGCACGATGTTTGGTACCAGTATGGCTTTGATGAGGCTAGCGGAAATTTCCAAGAAAATAATTATGGTAACGGTGGCGCTGGTAGCGATTCGGTAAATGCCGATGCACAAGACGGCGGCGGGACCAACAACGCAAACTTCAGTACTCCACCAGAGGGATTTAATCCTAGAATGCAAATGTTCCTATGGTCTCCCTCGGGCCCTCCAGGAACACCTCTTGAAATTAATAACGGACCATTGGCCGGTGAATATACCGCCGTTCCCGCAACATTTGGAGACCCGCTGCCTGAAGTGCCCATCACAGCCGATCTTGTCTTGGTACAGGATAATGACGCTGGCGCTTCTATCGACCCTACCGATGCTTGCGACCCCATCCTGAACGGGGCAGCCCTCGTGGGTAAAATCGCTGTGTTGCGACGGGGCGAATGTGAATTCGGCTTTAAGGTACTTGCAGTTGAAAATGCAGGGGCTATTGCTGCCATAGTGGTGAACAATGTGGGCGGAGAGCCCATCGCAATGGGTCCAGGTGATGTTGGCGGAAGCGTTACCATACCTTCGGTTATGGTAAATCAAGCCGATGGAGAAGCAATTATCGCTGCCCTTGAGAACGGCCAGACAGTAAATGGCTCTTTATCTGAATCAGGTCCCTACGCCATCGATGGTGATCTAGATAATGGAATTATAGCCCACGAATATGGCCATGGAATCTCCATTCGTCTTACTGGAGGTGCTAATAATTCCAACTGCCTTAGCAACGATGAGCAGATGGGCGAAGGATGGAGCGATTGGTTCGGATTGATGCTCACTATGATGCCTGGCGATCAACCAGAAGATATCCGTGGTATTGGAACCTACGCTATTGGACAGTCTACCACCGGAGGAGGTATCCGGAATGCACCGTACAGTACCGATTTCAATATTAATGATTTTACTTATGGTGATACGAATAGCGGTTCGATTTCACGGCCACACGGAATTGGTTTTGTGTGGGCCACTATGTTGTGGGACTTGAACTGGGCAATGATAGAAGAATATGGTTTCGATGAAGATGTGTACTACGGTACGGGTGGTAATAACATCGCTATGCAATTGGTTATCGATGGAATTAAGCTCCAAAACTGTAATCCAGGTTTCGTCGATGGGCGGGATGCCATTTTAATGGCCGATGAGCTCAATAACAATGGTGCCAACCGCTGTTTGATCTGGAAGGTTTTTGCCGATCGTGGTCTTGGCGTAAGCGCCTCCCAAGGAAGCTCCTTTAGCCGTTCAGACCAGGTGGAGGCGTTCGACCTTCCGCAGGAGTGTGAGTTCTTGGGCACTGGCGACAATGGGTCTGCCGAAGGAAACCTTGTTATCTATCCGAACCCAACGAACGGTATCATCAATATCGCGACCCGCACTGCTTTGGGCGATGCCACAGTGGCCGTTTACGACTTGAACGGACGTGAAGTGCTTACTACTACAGTCTTGCTCAATGACACCGTTTCAGTGAATGCTCAAAGTATATCGCAAGGGGTCTATTTAGTGAAGATTGAAGCTGAAAATTATACCCATACCGCTAAGTTGATCATCAACTAAGGTATCGTGAATTGATCATATTATTAAGGGGCTGCCATTGGCAGCCCCTTTCACTTTAAATGCCTTTGAAGGGCCTCCTGAATGCTCTCTGGCGAAATCCCAGATATATCGTGAAGTTGCGACACCGTACCGTGGGGCATGAAGCTATCGGGCACGCCCAAGATGTCCAGTGTATTGTGATATCGGTGTTTTGCCGCGAAGGCGGCTACGGCACTTCCAAATCCTCCCTGTATTGTTCCCTCCTCTACAGTGATAATTACTTTATAATTTTTGAACACGTGGTGTAGTAGCGGTTCGTCAAAAGGTTTTAAAAAGCGAAGGTCAAAATGCCCCACTGCCGAACTATTTGACAATGAGTCAATCGCATTTTCGACATTATGGCATAACGTGCCAAGGCTTAATACCGCAACAGTGGTCCCCTCGCGTATTGTTCTTCCTTTGCCTATTTCCACTCTGGAAAAGGGCGCCTCCCAATCCAACAACGTTCCACGACCCCGGGGATAACGAATGGCTATGGGCCTGTCGAGACCCTGTTGGGCAGTATAAAGTAGGTTGCGCAGTTCGATTTCGTTGCTAGGTGCCGAAACGATCAGGTTGGGAATACAGGTTAGATATGCCAAATCGAACACGCCGTGGTGCGTTGCGCCATCTTCGCCCACAAGCCCGGCGCGATCCAGGCAAAAGACCACCGGCAACTTTTGAAGACATACGTCATGTATTACCTGGTCGTACGCCCGTTGCAAAAACGTGGAGTAAATCGCGCAAAATACTTTATATCCTTGCGTCGCCATGCCCGCCGCCAAGGTAACCGCGTGTTGCTCGGCGATACCCACGTCGAATGCCCGCTGGGGAAATCGGTCCATAAAATACTTAAGGGAACTTCCCGTTGGCATAGCGGGCGTGATGCCTATAACCTTTTCATCCTGTTCGGCTAAGGTAACCAATGTTTTTCCGAAGACATCTTGATATTTGGGAGGCTGCGCCGTAGGGGAAGCGGGCCACAAATCGCCCGTTTCTGCATTGAACTTCCCCGGCGCGTGGTATTTTACCTGGTCGGTTTCGGCTTGTTTAAGTCCTTTTCCCTTGGTGGTTATTACATGCAATAATTTTGGGCCGGGAGTTTGTTTCAGCCTCTTTAATTCGCGAAGAAGTACTGGCAAGTCATGCCCATCTACAGGACCCGAATAATCGAAATTTAAGGCCTCAAAAATAGTATTTCGCTCTGGCGCGTTGTTGGGTGTCACTTTGCTGAGGTACTCTTTTAATGCGCCCACGCTTGGGTCGATACCTATGGCATTGTCGTTCAAAATAACCAGTAGATTGGTTTCGGTCACTCCTGCATGGTTAAGGGCTTCAAAGGCCATGCCACTTGCAATGGATGCGTCCCCTACAACGGCAATGTGCTGCCTGCGCGTATTATTTTCCAATTGGGCGGCGAGCGCCATCCCAAGGGCAGCCGATACGGCCGTGCTGCTATGTCCTGTGCCGAATGTGTCATAAATACTCTCTTCCCGTTTGGGAAAACCGCTAATACCGCCCAATTGACGATTGGTATGGAATTGTTCTTTTCGACCCGTTAAGATTTTATGGCCGTAAGCTTGATGGCCAACATCCCATACCAGCAGATCGGTCGGGGTATCGAATACGTAATGAAGCGCGATGGTAAGTTCTGCCACGCCCAGACTGGCGCCAAGGTGGCCTTCCTTTACCGCCACGATATTTATGATGAACTCCCGCAATTCTGCGGCAAGGGCGGGGAGCCGATCTTCGGGGATTTTCCGTAGATCTTCTGGGCTGTTAATTTGTTCCAATAGCGATTCCACAGTTGCAAAGGTAAGAAAGCCCTTGCTACCCCAAACGAAGCTACCCACTATTTCGTAACTTTGGAACTTTAGTCAAGAAACAGCCGCTATGAAAAAAAAGACGCTTTCTATTACTTTGATACAAACCGAATTGCATTGGGAAGACCCAGAAGCCAATAGGGAAATGTTTTCGCGCAAGATCGATGAAATACAGGAGGATACCGATTTGATTGTATTGCCAGAAATGTTTACTACGGGATTTTCCATGAATGCAACCGCTTTGGCAGAACCAACCCAAGGCCCCACTGTTTCATGGATGGCGCAACACGCGAAGGCACGCAACGCGGCTATTACCGGCAGTGTTATCGTTATTGAAAACGGAGAATTTTTCAATCGATTGTTTTTTGTGTTTCCCAATGGGAGCTACCAAGCATATGATAAAAAGCATACGTTTACCCTGGCAGGGGAACATAAGGTATACAGTGCCGGTACCAAACGACTGGTAGTTGATTATTTAGGGTGGAAACTGTGCCCATTGGTATGTTATGACCTTCGTTTTCCGGTATGGGCGCGCAACACGGTAGATTACGATGTGCTACTATACGTGGCCAATTGGCCCGAAAAACGCGTGGCGGCCTGGGATGCCCTTCTCAAGGCTCGGGCCATAGAAAATATGTGCTATTGCATAGGCGTGAATAGAATAGGTCGTGATGGGAACGAACATCCGTATGTAGGCCATTCGGCGGTGTACGATGTGCTTGGCAACCTTATTTCGAGACAGGCTTGGGAAGAGGATTTCATCGAAACCGTTGTTTTGGAAAAATCGCACATCAACGATCTTCGGGAACAGCTTCGGTTTCTGGTAGATCGCGACTCCTTCCAGTTAACGTAAAATTCTCGTTCCAGTCCCAATTGGCTCTAATCTCTATTTTTCCGGGATAGTAGATCATTTCTTCCGGTTGGCGCTTTTCGAGATAGGAGCCCGTATCCCAGCGTCTATTCCTATTTTCATCGAATACAAGGCGAACATAGTAATTACCCGGATTTAAAAAATCAAACTGAACATTTCTCAATTCCGTAAGATAGTCTTCGGCCACTACTTTGAACTTATTGTCTACCAATTGAACGATTACTGGAAATTCCTCGAGATTGGAAAATGAAAGCGCCAGCGTTCCATAGTCTGAAAGAGCCTTGGTTTGCACCCTGTACCGCAGCGTATCATTCGTATTCTCGAAAAAATCTACCAACGCACCGGGCAGTAGCTCTACATTATAGAGTTTGGAAGTTTCCTTCGGAAACGCTATCTGTAACCTATTCACGCCTCCCTGCAATTTTGTTTGAAAGGGTACTGCCACCGAGTCGCTTGTCTGTACCGAGATATACTCATCACGAATCGATACCAGCGGAACATTTGCACTCAAGGCCAATGTATCTCTTGGTACCTGCACGCCCGCGTTGACGGCCGAAACCTCTAGCGAGTCGCGGTATAGTTCTTTTAGCCGTACCGTTAGGGTATCCTTATAATCTCGGTTGGAGACCAAAAAGACCAGGGAGTCTGCTTCCAAATTTGGTTTAAACCAGTAGTGAACGCTATCCTTTAGTGCGTCACGATAACTGCTGTATTCAAAATTAGGAGGCGTTTCGGTGCGCAGTTTCAGCGAAAGGCTGTCCACTGAGCCACTATACCCAAAGGTGATGTGCTGTTTGCCCGCAAGTTTGGGTTTGCCCATCATAAATTCAGGCGTTTCCTTAAAAAGGGTTAGGGTATAGGTACTATCGGTAGGGAGTGTTATGGGCGTTGGAGCGAAACCAATTTTATCACTTCCCGGCTGAAACGTGTAATCGCCAGCTTGATCTTTTAAGGCGACTAGGGCATAAGTGCCTTCCTTTAAGTTGGTAAATCGAAATGTATCGAGACTGTCCTTAACAAAGGTTACATATCGTGGCTTTTCGAAATAAACAATAGAATCGTATATCTGGTCGTCCAGTTCATAGAGCGCTACCGTAGTTGGATTTTCGGGTAGTGGGCGTTCCGCATCGCGAATGGAACCAGATAACGTAAGGCTGTCGATGTAGCTTCCGGTGGAAAAGACGTATTTGTAATTGTCGAAAGGAACACTTTCGTTGTTGTCTACAATGCTATTACCAAAATTGATAGAATAGGTCGTATTCGGCAGCAAGGTGTCCTGTATTTTTATCTTTAGGGTTTTACTGGTATTTAATGGAGTGATAACGGGCGGATACTCCATAGGCGGTGATATGATGAGGTTTTTCTGAAGCTCATTGAGCTTAATATACTCATCGAAAACTATTCGTATTTCATTTGCGCTGAAGTTAGTGCTGAAATTTTCTGGAACCGTACGCACCAATACGGGTGGAATCGTATCCTTTGGCCCGCCAGTAGGGTTACCCTTCTTGGCGCACTGTGTTACGCAAAGGGCGATAAAGGCAAGTGCCAGCAGGTATGGGAGTCGTTTTTTCACGACCACAAAAATAGAGAATCTTTTTATGCCAAGGCCATCGTCGCAACGCTTAGTTGAATGTCCTTAGCGGTAAGGAGCTGTTGTGCGCAATTTTCAATAGTGGCTCCCGTGGTCACAATGTCGTCTACCAACAGAACATGGGCACCGTTAAGCTGTTCTTTTTTCCGAAGTATGAAAGTGGCTTCTGGGGTAGCCCGCAGTAATCGCGACTTAAAGACTTGGGATTTCGATTTGCTAACCTTTAGCAATAGGTCGTCACGATAAGGAACCTGCAGCGCTGTAGCGATTTCCCTTCCAAATCGTTCTACTTGGTTGTAACCCCTTTCCCGCAATCGGTGTTGGTGCAGTGGCACGGGCACAACTAGATCGATGTGTTGAAAAGGCTCGCACTCGGCAAGCTCTGCGCCGAGCCACATCCCCAAGAAGCTCCCTATTTCCTCTCGGCCTTTGTATTTTAGCGCGTGTAGCAGCGTTTGGGTAATGCCTTTTTTATGGAACTGTAGCAGTGCCGTGGCCTGCTCAATGGGAAATCTTCCGTAGAATACATTCTTCATTGCCGCATTACCGTTTCTATGGTGGCACGCCAAGGGCAAGTCGTGCCTACACCCTGCGCAAAGCACGGTTTCTGTAGCTACAAGCAAATTTTTGCAACCAATACAAACCTTCGGAAACAAAAGATTTAACATAATTTAAGTTTTTTTACCATTTTATAAACGTTTCCTGAATGTTTCCCTACCTACTTTAGTAGCCTAAACCATTTTATCCACAACCACTATGACTACGGAAGGAAATAGCACTAAATTTAAGATATTAATTGGTGTCTTGTCTGTCCTTTTAATCGCCTTGGCCGTTTACACTATAACCTTATATAACGATAGTAAAAATACGGTAACCGGACTGGAACAGCAAAAAGAAGAAATTGAAGAGGAACTGGAGGAGCTGATTGCCAATTACGACGAGGTGATTCAAGACAATGAACTGAAAGACAAGGAACTCTTGGCCGCCCGTGAGCGTATCGAGATCCTTTTGGATTCGGTAAAGGGCGCAGAGGCCAATGTAGCCTTAATAAGACGGTACAAGGTTGAAATAGATCGATTAAAAGATGAGCGACGCATGCTCTTCCGAAGGGCAGACAGCCTTATCGCCGCAAATGAACGTTTGGCGCTCGAGCGCGACAGTACCAATGTCATGCTGAATGAAACGATTAAAGTAGTCGATTCGGTAAGTGAGGAAAATGTAGCACTTTCTGAAACCGTGCGTAAAGGCTCCGTCGTGAATGCGGTCGACTTACGTGGGGAAGCCGTGATTGTTCGCAACAACGGCAAAATAGTAGATACCCGACGCAGTAGTAGGGCCGATAAAGTGCGTGCCTGTTTCACTCTTACGCCCAATCCTATTGCAAAAAAGGGCGATAGGACCTTGTATGTACAGGTAATTAATCCTAAAAACAATCTACTGGGCAAAAAGGGAATTTTGGAGTTTGAAAATGGTTTGCTCAATTATAGCGAAACGACCAATGTTTTCTATGAAAATGAAGAGCTCGATGTATGTGTATTGGTCGATGCCTTGGAAGACGATCTCATAGAAGGGCGGTACATCATAAACGTCTTCGATGGTCCCAAGCAAATCGCATCCACCACCATGGAGCTGAAATAAAAGAAACAAAATAAAAAAAGAAAAGCCGCTTCGACGATATCGTAGCGGTTTTTTTATTTTTGTGCCTATGGCAAACAACAACGAAGATCAGTTCAAAAAAGTAGTTTCTCACGCCAAGGAATACGGTTATATATTTGGTTCGAGTGAAATTTACGATGGCCTTAGTGCCGTATACGACTACGCCCAGAATGGGGTAGAGCTCAAAAAAAACATTCGTGAATATTGGTGGCGCAGTATGGTGCATCTTCACCAAAACATCGTAGGCATCGATGCCGCAATCCTTATGCATCCCACCACCTGGAAAGCATCGGGCCACGTAGATGCTTTCAACGATCCCCTTATCGACAATAAAGATTCCAAGAAGCGCTATCGTGCAGATGTGCTTATTGAAGATTATGCCGAAAAACTGGAGCAAAAAGCTCAGAAAGAGATAGAAAAAGCCAAGAAGCGTTTTGGCGATGCTTTCGATGAAGCCCAGTTCGTCGCTACACATCCGCGTGTGGTTCGCTACCGCGAGGAGCAAAAGGAAATCCTATCGCGTATGGCCCGTTCGCTCGAGGCCGAAGATTTGGCCGATGTAAAGGCCCTTATCGAGGAGTTGGGTATTAGCGATCCCGAAACGGGAAGTAAAAACTGGACCGAGGTACGGCAGTTTAACCTAATGTTCGGCACGAAATTGGGAGCCAGCGCAGACTCGGCCACCCACTTATACCTGCGTCCGGAAACCGCACAGGGCATATTCGTAAATTTTCTGAATGTGCAAAAATCGGGACGAATGAAAATTCCGTTTGGGATAGCACAAACTGGCAAGGCCTTTCGAAATGAAATCGTAGCTCGGCAATTTATTTTTAGAATGCGCGAGTTCGAGCAAATGGAAATGCAATTTTTCGTTCGGCCGGGAGAGGAGCTAACCTGGTACGAGCACTGGAAAGAGACGCGCCTTAAGTGGCATCTTTCCTTAGGTATGGGAAAGGAGAATTACCGGTTCCACGACCACGAAAAACTGGCCCACTATGCCAATGCCGCGGCAGATATTGAGTTCAACTTTCCTTTCGGCTTCAAGGAACTGGAAGGAATTCACTCCCGCACCGATTTCGATTTGAAAGCGCACGAAAAATTCAGTGGGAAAAAGTTGCAGTTTTTCGATCCTGAAATGAACGAAAACTATGTGCCATATGTAGTGGAAACAAGTATTGGCCTAGACCGAATGTTCTTGGCTGTTTTGTGCCATTCACTTCAGGAGGAAGCGTTGGAAAACGGTACCACAAGAACCGTTTTGAAAATACCTTCCATCTTGGCTCCTGTAAAGGTTGCAGTGCTGCCTTTGGTAAAGAAAGAAGGCTTGCCAGAAATTGCACAGAAAATAGTTGAGGATTTGCAATGGGATTACAACGTCGCTTACGATGAGAAAGATGCCGTTGGGAGAAGGTACCGCCGCCAAGATGCCGCGGGAACTCCATATTGCATTACCGTAGATCACCAAACCTTGGAAGACGATACCGTTACCGTTCGGCATCGCGACAGTATGAAACAGAAACGAGTGGCCATTTCGGAAATCTATGATATTATTGAAGAGAGTATTTCCTACAAAAAGTGGCTGTCATAAGAGAAGTGTTCATAAATTTTGAAAAGCACGCCAATATTGGCGTGCTTTTCTTTTTTAAATGCTTGGCAATACGTACTTTTAACGAATTGTTAAGATAAAATAAAAAACAATGAAAATAAAATTAGCGGCAATTACAATTGCATTTTCTACAATCGCTGGCACAATGAGCATTCTTGGCCAGGAAGGTGAGGTGGTTTCTATTCAAACCGCCGAACGGGTTTACATGACCCAATCTATGGATCAATATCCTCAAGTAAACCCCTTGTCATATCCAGATGTCGAATTTCAGCGGGGCGGTATGCTTAGTACTAAGCGTCAACGAAAAGCTGATTTCCTTGATGCCGTAGGCGAAAGTCCCACACAAGTAGATCCATTAATTCAGCAAGGTGGATTTACTCGAATCGCTGAGCCACCAATAGTTAGCTTTGATGGAGTTATCTCTAACGTTTCCCCCCCAGATCCAACGGGGGCGGTAGGACCTAATCATATCGTTGAGATGACTAATACGGTTTGGGCCGTTTTTGACAAAAACGGTACTATAGCGTCAGGGTTTCCAAAATCAATTAATGATCCTTTAGGTGTAGGAAGCGGCGACCCCATTGTGCTTTATGATAGGGAGGCAGACCGCTGGCTGATTAGTCAATTTCGTGATCCTTTTAATGCTACGCAAAGTAGATTTTTGGTAGCTATTTCTACTACACCAGATCCCACTGGGACATATCATGTTTATAGTTTCAATCCAAACGGTTCCATTGATTATCCTCATTTTGGTATCTATGGAAACAGTTATATAATCACAGGTAATTTTTTCCCCAACGGAAGGATGTATGCCCTAAACCGTGAAAAAATGCTTACTGGAGATACTTCGGCTGAAATGGTAACCTTGCAAATGCCGTCCTTTATAGGAGGTACTGTGTTTAGGGCACCCCAGCCTGCGCATTCTGAGGGAGCTGGAATTGCCACTGGCCCTGCTCCCATTTTGTGGTTTCAGGACGATGCTTGGACGGGTGTGAGTCAAGACCATATGAAAGTGTGGGATTTTAATGTGGATTGGTCCAATCCATCCAGTGCTACGGTAAGTACGCCTCTTGAAATTCCTCTCGGAGATTTTGACTCATTTATTGCAGGGGTAGGAGGCGATGCCTTTGCCAATTTAGCTCAGCCCAACACTACACAGCGAATTGATGCTTTGGTGCACGTAATGAATTTTCAAGTGCACCGCTATGATTTTGGTACGCACCAATCGATTGTCTATAACTTCGTGGTGGAACCCAATAATAATACTCGAATATCTGGACTTCGGTGGGGAGAACTACGAAAAGTGGGAAGTGGTAACTGGGAGTTATATCAAGAGGGAACCTACGTAGACCCTACAGGTAATGAAAGTGTATTCATGGGAGCTATAGGTATGGACCAAGAAGGAAATATTGCTATGGGATATATCAAGACAGGTTCTACAACATTTCCATCACTTTACTTTACCGGAAGAAAAAGCGATGACCCCTTAGGTATGATGACCTTGGGAGAAACTTTAATTGTTGAAGGGCTTACCTCTGTAGTATCGAATTCAAGATATGGAGATTATGCTCAACTCGCTCGCGATCCAGAGGATGATTTAACTTTTTGGCACACTTCCGAATATTCAGGTCAACCTCGTAAGAATAGGATAACTGCTTTTAAAGTATCTGATATCAATTTAAATCTGGACGAACTTGATCTTGACAGTTCAGAACTACTCATTACTTCAGCCGATAATAAGGTGTTCAATGTAAGTTTGATCACTGAAACTACAAGTGATATCCTTCGTTTGTCGGTTTACGATGTAACTGGTAAGCGTTTGGTTTATGAGCAAGTAGGCAAAGATGGTACAAAGGAATATAAAACCACCCTAGACCTATCAAATGCGAGCGCTGGGGTCTATGTTGTGGAAATTGGCAATGCCAAAACGAAACTCAACAAAAAGATCTTGGTGCGGTAGGCGTTTGTTCTTACTATAGTTATAGAAAAAAAGAGGGGTTATTCCCCTCTTTTTTCCATTTCGGTAATATTTACGGGATTGGCCTTTTCGCATCGGTTCATTCTGCGGAGCGGGGTAAAGGTAAACCATACTTTCGCTCCATCACTTTTATAGGCTCTATCTAAATTTATTGGATCCAGGAAATAAGGTTCGTCGGCTTCCACTCTTATGGTGTAAGGGCAATCGTTCTCCTTTTCAGAATAAACGATGGTACCTTTCATAAATCCATCTTCGATCATTTTCTTTTCATGGGCCATAACGGTAATTTCTTCGTTAGTATTAGATTGTACAGAACGTTCCTTGGTGCCACAACAAGAAATAAAAAAAGCGAAAGCAGTAATAAAAGATAATTTTAATGTTGCCATTTTCATTTAATTTTAGTGAAAGTGAAATGTACAAAGAAATGGCTGTTCTTAGACTATATAGACGGGACAATTGCATTTTTAATTCAGAATATTTCATCGATTCCTACTAGAGTACTGTAGTAATAATCAAGCATCCATTTGAAATACAGATAAATATGCGTTTTATTTTTTTAACGATTCTTCCGAGGTCATTTCCGTAAATGATATTATTTTTAAGGAATTAATAAATCTTTAACAACAACTCCCTTAAATTATTTTTTATGAAGTTAAAAAGTACCTTAGTCTTATTTGTACTTCTATTTTCGGCAACTTTGTTTGCCCAAGAAGGAGAACTTACCAAGGCAACGTATGTAGGCACGGTCAATTCTATGGAGTATGTACCCTCCATTGCCTCAAGAACAGAATTGCCCCCGGCGCGAGTGAAAGAACAAGAAATGCAAGATGGTCGGTCATCAAGAAATACAGTGGTTCCTGGAAAGGATGGACAAAAAGAAAACGATTTTTATGCTACCAACCCGCATAGGCTAGAGCAAAAAATCAATGCGAAAGCTCCTATATTGGTTTTTGATGCGGCCGCATCCAGCTCTCAGCCAACGGACCCTTCTTTGGCTGTAGGCCCAAATCACGTAGTAGTGGTGTTCAATACGGGTTTTATAATTTATGATAAGCAAGGCAATGCCCTTACCCCTCAAGTTTCTCCTAATCCTACCATCTTCCCGAACGGTGGTTGCTGTGACCTTACTGTTTCATACGATAGCGCTGCAGACCGTTGGGTCCTCTCTTTTTTAGGATCGGGCGCACAGATTGCAGTATCAGACGGGCCTGACCCAGTAAACGATGGGTGGTATACCTACACAATCAACACCATCAACGATTACCAAAAATTATCGGTATGGAGCGATGGCTATTACATGACCGACAATACCGGAAACACCAATAACAGAGTATATGCTTTGGAAAGAGATGCAATGTTGGCGGGAGATCCTTCGGCTCAAGTAATCGGCTTTCCCTTACCAGGTATTGCCACCAGTGGTTTTTATAGCCCACAGGCGTTAAATGTAACAGACGATAATATGCCCGCTCCTGGAAATGCACCTATTGTATACCTACAAGATGATGCCTGGAGTGGCGTTTCTACAGACCACGTAAAACTTTGGAACGTAAACGTAGATTGGAACACTCCTGGAAACTCTACTATCTCCAGTCCCGTGGAATTAACTACTACTTCTTTCATTTCTGTATTCGATGGAGGAAGTTTCTCCAACTTGACCCAGCCTAACAATGGAGTGGCTATCGATGCTTTGCAAGCAACCATTATGAATCAAGCACAATTCAGGAAATTTCCTGGACATAACTCTGCCGTGTTCAACTTTGTAGTCGATACAGATGCAAGTTCGGGAGAACGCGCAGGAGTTCGTTGGTTCGAACTTCGCCAGAGTGGTGACGGCCAGCCTTGGTCTATCTATCAGGAAGGTACCTATACCTCTCCCGATGGAAAGCACGCTTGGCACGCCAGTATGATGATGGATTTACAAGGAAACATCGGGATGGGATATTCTGCTATGGCAGGTCCCACCACGCCAAATCCTACCAATTTTAGGGTAAGTTCATACTATACAGGTCGCTACGCAAACGACCCATTAAATACGATGACTGTTTCTGAAGAGCTTATCGCCGCAGGTAACGCCAATATACCGGGACTCCGTTATGGTGATTATAGTAAGATAGACATCGACCCTTCTAATGACAAGCAGTTTTGGTTCATTAATGAGTATATGAACAATGGCCGTAAAGATGTAGTGGGCGTTTTCCAAATAGCTCCAAATTTCAACGATGATGTAGGAGTAATTAGCATCGACGCTCCCGAAACAGGTACCTTGGGCCCCAACGAGCAGGTAACCATCACTGTATTCAATTATGGACAAAATTCCGCTTCCGGTTTTGATGTATCTTATCAAGTGGATGGTGGAGCCGTTGTAACCGAGGCATTTCCTGGTACTATAGCTTCGGCGGCTACAGCGCAGTATACATTTACTGCCACAGCAGATCTTAATAACGTAGGGCAAACTTACTCAATCACGGCGCTTACAGACTATGCAGCCGATGAGGATAATACTAATGACAGCACTACCAAAGAAGTGACATTCTTGCCACCAAACGATTTGGGTGTAAGCGCTATAACCGCTCCCAGCTCTGGTGAAAATCTGTCGGCTTCAGAAGCAGTTACAGTAACCATTAACAACTACGGAGGTGAGGCTCAAAGCAATTTTGACGTAAGCTATACCATTGATGGCGGAACACCTGTCACGGAAACAGTTGCCGGGCCTTTGGCTGGCAATAGCTCAACCACTTACACCTTTACTCAAACAGCAGACCTATCAGCCTTTGGAACTTATGAATTTGTGGCCTATACCGATTTGGCGGGTGATGCAGATGAAACCAATGATGAGACTGTTAAAACAGTTGTCAATTCTAACTGCCAACCAGGGGCAAACTGTACCCTTGGCGATGGTATACGATTCTTTGGCCTTGGTACTATCAATAACAATTCAGGATGTTCTCCTAACGGTTACGGGGACTTTACCGCACAGATTACAGATTTGGAAGTTGATAGTACCAACGACCTAACCATTACTACTGGGTATGGTGATCAATTCGTTGTGGTTTGGATTGATTTCAACAATGACTTTGTATTCACGAATGATGAAAAAATAATCGATAATGTTGAGATCGCAAGTGGATCTGGAGCTGGTACATTTACAGAAACTTTCGATTTTACCATTCCAGCTGGTGCCGCATTAGGTGAACACCTTATGAGAGCCAAAACCAACTGGAACGCTCCCGTACCTGCCGATGCATGTAGCGAAACTACGTATGGTGAGACTGAAGATTACCGTGTGAATATCACCGAGATTCTTGGTACGAATGATAATTCATTGGGCGATTCAGAACTAATCATATCTAGCACTAACAATAAAGTGTTCGATATAAACCTGCAAACTCCTGGAAATTTTGAGAAACTCGAGATCTCAGTTTTCAATGTTCTTGGACAACGCATTGCATTTCACAGAAAGGACTTAGACAATGGTCAATTTAACTACACCTTGGATATGTCTTATGTAAGTAGTGGCGTCTACCTAGTTCGTGTAGGAAATAGCGTTACTGGTAAGATAAAGAAAATTGTTGTGGAATAAGCCCTCAAACGTTTTTTTTAGAAACAAAGCCTTCGGTCCCCCCGAAGGCTTTTTATTTTAAAAAAAAGCTCGTAATTGTACAGTACCCGTATGTACTGCCTTGCTGTTTTCGCTCTTTCGGCCAAAATACGACAGGTTCGCATCTAGATACTTCGTAATTCGTTTCTGAAATAATAACTGCCAGGTAAAATTGGTTCCAGGCTGCAGTCCTTCCAACATTTGGTAAGCGACGGGCGAAAAAGCGCTTCCCTCGAACTGGTTGTCGATATAGTTGAACTCTCCACTCACCGAAATTTTCGCGGCATTGGCATAAGCAAAGGACATCCCCAGTTTCTGCTGATCTAAACGCTCTCTATCGCCCAGCAAATTGTCCTTGTTCAGAAATTGGTAGAACACGTCAAAACGAGTTTGCGGGTCTAGCAAATAGGATATTTTGGGATTTACCTCGTAAGTATCCAGCTCAAAATTGCGCCCCGCAAAGTTTTCTGAAATGCTCTCGTTGGTGCCAACGGCACCTTTTAAGCTCAGGAGCCAAGTTTTCCAGAAAAGATGATTCACATTTAATTGATGGCTTTGTAAAGAATTCTCCTGTAAACCTACCGAAAGTAGATTGGTGTTGGAAGTAGAGATAAAGGTATAACTGGTCGTGTACCGCTGTTTCCCACGGTTAAAAAATAAAATGTTTCGAAAGTTGAGCGAAAGCCCCAATTGGTCCTCACCGCCATCTTCAAAAGGGTTGATGTTGAAGACATCGTTTCGCCGCCTCACTTTTCGGTCTAGTATAAACGAAGTTTGGTTGTAAAATTGGGAGGCGATTTTTTTCAGTCCGGACTCTGACGACCATTGCTGAGGATATAACGTAAGGATCTGGCTAAACTTATTTTCGCGAATACGCAGGAAAATCTGGTTGGGGAGTAATATGCGAACATACTCGGCCTGGTCCTGAAACTGTGCCACTTCAAATTCTTCCAATTCTTGAATTCCGTTGTTATTATAATCATTCCAAGTATAAACTCCCTGGCCAGGATCTACTTTTACATAGGTAAATTCCTGCCTGGCAATCACCCCGTTGTTGGTTTCCAACACCGTATTGGTACGCACGGCACCCTGCCACAGGGTTTGGTTGTACACTATGCGAGAGTTGAGCGATTGCTCATCTTCGGTGTTCCTCGTGGTAAAATCTAGGGTACGGTAATTAGCGAATACCGACAATTGTGAGGCTTCAGAATTGAGCACGCGAGATTTTACATAATAGGTGTGCGAACTTGTTACCCGTTCCAGATTATTGTTGCGAAGACTGTCGTTGACGCGGTATTGATAGCCCCCCGCCACATAAATGCCTGTACTGTCCCCCACACCAGAGAAAACCTCGTAATCATAAAAACGCTGGCTTACCGGAGTAAGGCTGTCGGTGCGTACCTGTTTTATCACATTGTCTTCCAAATCGACCTTACCGCCTACCCAGGCTTTATTGAAGGAATATGTGGTGGAATGGGTAAATCGCAGAAATTTGGAGTCGAGGGAATCGCCTTCGCTATTTAAGTAACTGCCGTTCGTTAAAAACCGAAATTTACCTGCCCGTAACCCAGAGGCGAGCACGTGGCGAATACCGCTGAAATTCTCCGAAAAATCTAAATTTTGAAATTCATATCTAGCGCCCCCGAGCTTCGGCTTGGTTAGTTCGGCACCGCCAATGAGGAAACGCTGGTTGCCCGTGGGAGCCACCAAATTCCAATCTCTGCTAAATTCAATATTATAGAGTCGCTCTATCGTCCTGAAATCGCGGTTTACAAAATCGATAGAACCGAACCCGTCTATCTGTAAGGTATCCGTGGTAGTAAGAATGTTCTGTTTTGCCGCTAAACGCGCAGCAAACCCGTCATTGTTGTCATCATCTAAAGTTGAGAATAAGTTTAGGTCGTTCTTGCTCCCGGCAAGTTCAAAAGCAATATCGGTCTTTTCAGAAGGGCGGTACGCTCCATTAACCCCGCCTATTTGCAACCTTACTGGAGCGTTCAGCCTCACAATGGGTTCATAGTTTCCCTGTGGCACTCCATTTACGGGCGGTATGTACTCAAATATTCGGCTAATCGCTCCTTCGTCGCTCACTATATAATTTCCCATATTGGGGCCTACCAAACTAAAGCGCACGCTAAACAATTCGTCTTCCGGATTGCTGGAAAACACGAAAATTTCTTCACCATTAACAATCTCCTTTCGGTATAAGATCTTATTTTCCGAAAAGCTGTCGGGCACTGCCGATGGTGCGGTCATCGCATCCATATCATCGCCTGCCGCCTGGAGTATGGCGACCTGCTCCTCGCTTAAATTCTGCTGAAGTGGTTGGTTTTTGGCATCATTTTCTGAATAGGCATAGGCGCCAATCTCGAAAGTGTCCGAAGTATATCCGCCACCCCCGTACCCTATAAATCGCGTATAATTCCTGTCGGTGTATTGATATTCTACCACGATTCGCATATTGCTAGTTATGGGATAGGTGGGGTTAAATTTGAGTTCCCCGGCATTGTAATCTATTACATAATCGTTGTTTTCACCCCTTTCCAAGAGCAGTCCATTTACATACACACGTTCGCTACCTGAAACGATTAATATGAAAAGCTCTCCATTGGGCCCTACCAATTTATAGGGTCCTTGGTTGCCCTCTGTGCCCACAAACTCACTCCTTGCAAAAATACCGCGCACCAGTGCCCCAGAGGCAAAGGCAGTTGTTTTGGCACCGTTAGCGTGGTTCAGCGTACCTCCCAAGGAGACTCCCTGCACTTTTTTCACGAATCGAGCGAAATAGCTCTCAGTGTTGATTAAGTCCACATCGCCCGCTCGAATACGCCAATTGTCACTGAACAATTCAATAAAAATTTGATCGAACTCATCTAGACTTTGTGAATATCCACCTTCTTGTGTAGGAATATTGGCATCTTGTATAGACGCCCGTAAGGACACCTTATCGCTAAGCTTTCCCGTAATTTGCAGATCGAGCTCGCTATTTACCACAGCATTCTGGTTATTTCCTATCGTGATGCCTCTTGTAATACTACCAACGGTGTTAAGACCCTCGAAGGGGGTAAACACATTTTGCGAAGTGCTTTCCTGTAATGAATACAACCTGTCGATTGTTCCTGTGTTGGGAACGATAATCTTCGGGTCGAACGTAAAATATTTTTTGGTAAGAAACCTAGGGTAACGAAGGTAGGCTACCATTACAGAGTCGGTTCTGGCTTGCAGTTTTGTCGACAAAAAAAGCGTGCCCTGTTGAAAGTCAATTTTATATTCGGATGTGTCTATCTGCTTTCCGCTAGCATCGACCAGCTCAAACCGGGCAGGATTGAGGGACAAGGTATCTACCACAATCGTATCGGCAACCGCTATTTTCTTGCTTTGGTATATCGAAGGAAGGTTTTGACCAAGGCCAGCCCACCCCACCATAAAGAAAAAAAGTAAAAGCCGTGCCTTCATCCAAGTATACAACTTACAACAACCGAATTTATTTTGTGAACTATTTTATGAAAACCTTTGTCGTATGGGGTAGCGTAAAAATACAAACTTGATTATTTTAGCACGGTACCGTAACAGTGTGAATCCATTGTACGGTGCGGAAAAGATTTAATTTATATAAAGGAAATTGTTTTGAAAATTATATCATACAATGTTAATGGTATTCGGGCGGCAATGCGAAAGGGTTTTATCGATTGGCTAAAAACCGCCAACCCAGATGTACTATGTGTGCAAGAAACCAAAGCGACCGAAGACCAAGTTGATACCGAGGCGATTGAGGCCGCAGGTTATCCTTATCATTATTGGTTCAGCGCACAGAAAAAGGGTTATAGCGGGGTGGCGATCTTCAGTAAAACAGCGCCCAACCACGTGGCGTATGGAACGGGGATCGAATACATGGATGCCGAAGGTCGCAACCTTCGGGTAGATTTCGATGACGTGTCTATTATGAGCCTTTACTTGCCTAGCGGGACCAATATTAATCGGCTAGAGCATAAACTAACCTATATGGCCGATTTTCAGGAATATGTAAATTCGTTGAAAGCTGAAATCCCCAATCTCGTAATTTGCGGCGATTACAATATTTGCCATCGTGCCATAGATATTCACGATCCAATACGCAATGCCAATGTTTCAGGTTTTTTGCCGGTGGAGCGGGAATGGTTGGGCAGTTTTCTGGAAAGCGGATTCATAGATAGCTTTAGGCACTTCAACAAAGAACCGCACCAGTATACTTGGTGGAGTTATCGTGCCAATGCCCGAAACAATAACAAGGGGTGGCGTATCGATTACAATTTGGTATCCCAGCCGTTGCAAGAAAATTTGAAAAGGGCCGTTATACTTCCAGAGGCGAAGCACAGCGACCATTGTCCGCTATTGGTGGAGCTTCAATTTTAACACTCTAAGGGCCCATTGCCTAGTAACCTATCTTTGTCGAACGAAATATCCAATTGCTATGCCATTTAAAATCATCTTCGTTGTTGTGCTTTCGCTATTGTTAACATCCTGTGTGTCCTCAAAGATATACGAAGATTTGCAGCAACGATACAACGCGCTTAAAGCCGAAAATGAGCAGTTGATGTCGCAATTGGATAATGCCGATGCCAGCGGAAAATCTTACGCGGTAGATTTGCTGAAAGAAGAAATCGCTACTTTGAATGCCGAAAAGAGCCGTCTGGCTATGGAGCTGTCTGCTTGCGAAAACAATTACAACCGCCTCAAGGAAAGCTATGATGCCCTTGAGGCAAATAGTTCTTCCGCCCTTATTGAGAATTTGGAACGAAACCGGGCGCTGCTCGTTCAGTTGGAAGAGAAAGAACGTGCGCTTGCCCAAGAGGAGGCACGTCTCAAACAACTACAAAAAGAATTGGCCAGTAGGTCCCAGCGAGTTGAGGAACTTGAGGGGATTATTGCCGCAAAGGATGCGAAAATGAGCGCGCTTAAAGATGCCATTTCCGCGGCATTGACAAATTTTGAGGGTAATGGACTCACCGTAGAGCAACGCAATGGTAATGTATACGTTTCTATGGAAAATAAATTGCTGTTCGAGAGTGGTAGTTGGGCGGTGAACAGTCGCGGCCGCGAAGCCGTAGTAGAATTGGGGAAGGTGCTTGCCGCGAATCCAGAAATCGCTGTACTAATTGAGGGCCATACCGATAACGTACCTTACGGTGGGAGTGGTCCCTTAAAGGATAATTGGGATCTCTCAACCAAACGCGCCACGGCCATCGTCGAAATTTTAACCGAAAATTCCGCTATCCCAAAAGACAATCTAACGGCAGCGGGTCGAAGTGAATACGCCCCCATTGCCACCAACACAACTTCAGAGGGAAGAGCCAAAAACCGGCGCATCGAAGTAATTTTAACGCCAAAATTGGACGAAATAAGCCGATTGCTGAATGAATTGTAACCCAGCTTTACTATACCATTTGCTTCAAAATGCAATACAATAACTTTCCCAATAGCGACCTTATAGTTTCTGCCATTTGCCTGGGCACTATGACCTGGGGCGAACAGAATACCGAAGAGGAAGGCCATAAACAATTGGATTTTGCCGTGGCGAACGGTGTGAATTTCATCGATACGGCCGAAATGTACTCGGTGCCAGGGAGGTCACAAACACAGGGAAGCACAGAGCGTATTATTGGAAATTGGCTCAAGAAATCGGGGAGGCGCCAGGACCTCGTGCTAGCCTCCAAAATTGCGGGTCCCAATAGGGCATTCAAGCATATTCGGGACGATTTATCCTTTAGTCGGGCTTCACTGGAAGATGCGTTGCATAAAAGCTTGCAACGCCTTCAAACCGATTATTTGGATCTTTTTCAATTGCACTGGCCAGAACGACCTGTGAATATATTCGGTGTGAGGGAATTTCCCTATACGGCCCAGACCCAATGGGAAGATAATTTTTCTGAAGTGCTGGAGCGGCTTCAACACTTTGTAGACAGAGGCTTGGTGCGATACGTAGGGCTAAGCAACGAAACACCCTATGGCGCCATGCGGTATATGGAAGAGGCACGCCGCGGAAAACTGAAGATGGTTTCCCTACAAAATGCCTATAACCTATTGAACCGGAGGGACGAGATTGGACTAACGGAAGTTCTATTACGCGAAAAACTGGCGTATTTGCCGTATTCGCCTTTGGCCTTTGGGCAGCTAACCGGAAAGTACATGAACGGTGCAAAGCCTGCCGGGGCACGGGTTACACTATTCCCCAATTATTCACGCTATCATACCGAGGGAGCTTTCCGGGCCCTTGCCAAATACCAAGCCATTGCTCAGCAGCACGGCTTGTCGCTGGCACAAATGGCCTTGGCTTTTGTACGACAACGGCCTTTTGTAACCTCCACCATCATTGGGGCGACTACCTTAGGGCAGCTAAAGGAAAATATAGATAGCATAGACGTACTCCTTTCCGAAGAAATTCGATCTGAAATCGAAGCGGTACACGCCCTGTTTCCCAATCCGGCGCCTTAACTTACAAACGCGCTATAGCCCGTAATGGCACGGCCCACGATAAGTGAGTTGATTTCCTTAGTGCCCTCGTAGCTGTAAATTGCCTCGGCATCGGCGACAAAGCGGGCCACATCGTACTCAAGTAAAATACCATTGCCGCCCATCACCTCGCGGGCACGGCTCACTACATCCCGGGTGCGCATGCTACAAAATACCTTTGCAAGCGAAGCGTGCTCATCGGTAAGCAGACCGTCGTCTTGAAGTTCAGATAAGCGGAAACAGAGTGTTTGCATGGCAGTGAGGTTCGATACCATTTCTACTAAGTGGTTTTGTATCAACTGGAAAGAGGCGATAGGTCGGCCAAATTGTTCACGTTTCTTGGTGTACTTCAAGGCGCTCTCGTAGGCACCTCGGGCGCAACCTACGGCTTGCCACGCCACTGCGGCACGCGTCATCTTCAGTACTTTGGCAATGTTCTTAAACGATTCGCATTTTTGGAGTCGGTCACTTTCGCTTACTTTGCAATCTGTCAAGGTTATGAGCGCGTTTTGAACGGTTCTAAGCGCCATTTTATCTTTCATTTTTTCAGCTGTAAAACCATCCGTGCCCTTGCGCACCAAGAAGCCTTTGGCGCGGCCTGTGGCCTCATCGGTAGCCCAGATAATCACCACATCGGCAAAGGTGGCGTTGCCAATCCACTTTTTCTGGCCGTTCAAGACCCAGGTATCGCCTTCCCTGCGGCAGGTAGTGCCCAAACCACCTGCAACGGCGCTGCCCACATCGGGTTCGGTAAGTCCAAAGGCGCCAATTTTTTCCATACGCTGCATAGCGGGGAGCCATTCCTCTTTTTGGGCTTCGCTTCCGCATACGTACACGGAGCCCATGGCCAAGCCGCTGTGCACGCCAAAAAAGGTTGAGATGGACACATCGATACGAGCCAATTCCATCGCGATGATTCCTTCCATCAAGAAGGGCTGGTCGCGTCCCCCCACGCCTTCATAGGCAATGCCACATATATCGAGCGCAGCCATTTTAGGGATTATCTCGAACGGAAATTCGGCCCGATTCCAATACTCGTTGGCAATGGGCTTTACTTCCTTTTCCATAAACTGTCGTACCTTCAGCTGGAGCTCGCGCTGTTCATCGGTTAGCTTTAGGCTCAAGTCGTAAAAATCGCCATCGATGGGCGGCAGCTTGTGCTGGCCCTTCTTTCCTTGACTTTTCAGCATCTTCATCAAACCCTTTAATTGACGATCGTCGAGTTCGCCCACTGCGGCCATGACTTCGGGGAGGTCTATTTTTTGGGAGATTTTTCCCAAGGCATCGAGATCGATGTCCTTCATTAATGAAATGGTCTGCTTTATTTTTCTGAAGATAGACATAGGTGGCACGTTAAGGATTGAATCCTAAAGATAGCCTCTGTGGATGTGGTATAGGGTTAGGGAAACGTTAATTTAGAAATGATATCGTCCCTCATCTTTATCCAAAAAGATGGTGTACCACATCGTGGACTTTCGCCACCTTTATGATATTGATATCATAATCCTGCTTGGGATATTTACAGTATTTTGAGATCACAATACTCCCAAAGCCCAGTTTTTCGGCCTCCAAGATGCGTTGCTCTACCCTGGTAACTGGCCGCACCTCTCCGGCAAGACCAATTTCGGCGGCAAAGCATATCGACTTGTCTATGGCTATATCGATATTTGATGAAAGTACGGCTGCAACTACGGCAAGATCGATCGCGGGATCATCGACGTTTATACCACCGGTTATGTTCAAAAACACATCTTTAGCACCAAGTTTGAAACCGGCCCGCTTTTCGAGCACGGCCAGTATCATATTTAACCGCTTTGCATTATAGCCGGTAGCGCTACGTTGTGGGGTGCCGTACACCGCTGTACTCACCAAGGCTTGTATTTCAATCAGCAAAGGGCGCATGCCTTCCAGCGTAGCGGCAATGGCCGTACCGCTAAGATCTTCCTCATTCTTAGAGATTAGTATTTCGGAAGGATTCGATACCTCACGCAGCCCGTTGTTCTGCATTTCGTAGATGCCAAGTTCGTTAGTGCTTCCAAATCGATTTTTGTGGGCGCGAAGTATACGGTACAGGTGGTTGCGGTCTCCTTCAAATTGAAGCACGGTATCTACCATGTGCTCTAAAATTTTGGGGCCGGCCAGTGTGCCATCTTTGGTTATGTGCCCTATTAATATAACGGGGGTAGCGGTCTCCTTGGCGAACTTAATAAGTTCGGCTGTGGTTTGCCGTATTTGCGAAATGCTCCCAGCGCTGCTTTCCAAAAGGTCGCTATGCAATGTTTGTATGGAATCGATGACCACGATATCCGGTTGTACCGATACGATATGCTGGAAGATGTGTTGGGTTTTCGTTTCGGTTACTATATAGCAGCTTTCATTATCTGGCTGAATGCGCTCGGCCCTCATTTTAATTTGCTGGGCACTTTCCTCGCCAGATACATATAGCGTGCTGTAAGGCAGGTGTAGCGCAATTTGAAGCATAAGTGTACTTTTCCCGATACCAGGCTCTCCTCCCAAAAGGGTGAGCGAACCGGGCACCAAGCCCCCACCCAATACGCGGTTTAGCTCGTGATTTTTTGTATTGAGGCGTGCTTCGGCCGCTGCGGTAATCTCAACGATTTTCATTGGTTTTACGCCCCGTGCTGGAGTTTCTTGACCGCTCTTCCACGACAGTTTCTCAGGTTTGGAAACAATTTCCTCGGCGATGGTGTTCCATTCGTGGCACGATGTACATTTTCCTTGCCATTTGGAATATTGGCTTCCGCAGTTTTGGCAGTAAAATGTAGTTTTTGTCTTGGCCATAATAACGGGTTTAAAAATAGCTATATTTGCGATATTTACGATTGTTATATGAAATATCTTTGGGCGCTAACCTTGCTGTTTTCAACCTTCGTTGTTGCCCAACGGCAACCCGGCGATGACGTGCATATCCAGTCCCTAACCGAAAAGATAGCACAGGCCGCACCCTCACAAAAACTACGGTTGTTGGACAGCCTTTCACGTTATGTAATGCGATATGGACGGGTGGAAAACGACTCACTGTTCAGGGAAACTGTTTCGCTGGCCCTCGCGTTAGATTCGGTAAATGTGGCTACTTGGCATACGGCCAACGTTATCTATATTCAAAATAACATCATTGGGAACCCCAAAGAGGCGAAACGCGTGTACCATTCCTTTTTGCCTACCGCAAAACGGGCCACAGATGCTTCTGCCCTCGCAAAGTTTTATATCGAAGCGGGAGACAGTTATTACTTTCTAGATGATTATAAACATTCGTTAGCTATCTACGATTCGGCCTTTGCTTGGGCCTCTCGAGCCAAGGATGATAGGTTGCGGGGCCTAGCAAAGCTCTACAAGGGCGGCTCCCTCAGTTTTATGGGATCTTTTTCAGAAGCTTCACAAATTCTTCAAGAAGCCAGTAAGTTATTTACGGAGGCAGCCGATACGAGCAATATTATAAGTGCCCGTAATTCCCTTTCCATATTGTACAGTCAAAATGCTTTTTACGAAGAAGCGAAGCGGGAGCGCAATGAGGCTATTATCTTGGCAAAGAAATTCGATAGCCAAGAGCACTTGCTCACCTTTTATTATAACGCTGCGACCGATTCGCGAAAACAGGGAAACTATCCCGAGGCGATTGCCTATTTGAAACAATCGTTGAAGGCATGCCGCAAGATCGGTACTTCCAATCTCTATGAGCCTACCATACTCTCTAACTTGGTCATCGTTCATTCAGAAATGGGCAACTTGGAAGCAGCAAACGGCTATTTACAGCAATTGATGCAATTTGAGGTGCATCCTGAAGGACGGGACTACGAAGCCTTTATGGATGCCCAAAAGTACATGGCGTTAGCCAATGGCAATTATCCCGAGGCGCTTCGCTACGGTTTAGACCATTTGGAAATCAAAAAAAGGGGAAGCCATTTTGAGGAAATACAAATGGGAGAACAATTTTTGTCCAAGGTGTATGAAGCCTTGGGCAATAAGGAGGCTGCATACAATCATTACAAACGGTATTCGACACTCAAGGATTCTTTAACCAATATACAGCGCATTAAGGCATTAAGTTATTACCAAACGCTTTATGAAACCGAAAAGCGCGATGCGCAAATAGAGATACAGCGAAGCGACATCGCCTTGTTAAATGCAGAGAACAAGCTAAAGACCCAATGGATGGTATTTGGCGGTTTGGGTCTAATGGTTTTGTTTGGAGGGGCTATATTGATTCGTTCGCGGGTAGCCACCCGTCGCGAGCACAAATTGCAGCAGCGCTTTCTTCAGGATTTAATTCGTGCCCAAGAGGACGAACGCATTCGGGTAGCACGCGAGCTTCATGATAGTGTAGGGCAAAAGCTTATGTTATTGGCAAAGAAAACGAAAACGGCAGGCGACGACGCCATGGAATCGCTGGCAGGGAATACCTTAGACGAGCTTCGAACCATCTCCCGCGGACTGCATCCCGCCACTTTGGAGAAGCTCGGGTTTACCGCTGCCATAACAGCGCTCATCAACGAAGTGGACGCAAACACGAATATTTTCTTTACCAATGATATTGAAAATATAGATGCGGTCCTCTCCAAGGAAAATGCGCTCCACCTGTACCGAATGGTGCAAGAGGTACTCAGCAATATGGTGAAACATTCTGAAGCCAAGGCGGCAACAATTACGATACAGAAGAAGGAAAAGGAAGTTGTTGCCACCATTACCGACAATGGCAAGGGTTTTTATATTTCCGAAGATGACAGGGGAGGCAGCCTGGGGATGAACACCTTGCGCGAACGGGCCAAGATCATCAACTCTTCCCTTAGCATAAAAAGCGAACCCAATAAAGGCACGCAAATACAATTAAAGATACCCGCATAATATGGCTTTCTTAAAAACCATTTCCATTTTAATAGCAGACGATCACCCCATGTTACTTAAAGGGCTCTACGATGAGATGCTGGAACGTGGCTTTAACGTAGTGGCGCAAGCTGCCAACGGACAGGAAGCTTGGGAGAAATTGCTCGAGCACAAACCAAAATTGGCGCTGTTGGATATCGACATGCCTTTCTACACCGGCTTCGAAGTAGTGAAAATGGCGCGCAAGGAGGGCTTGGATACAAAGTTCATCATTCTATCCTTCCATAAGGAAAAGGAATATGTAGCACAGGCAAAAAACCTGGGCATTGATGGATACCTTCTGAAGGAAGATACGATTCAGGATATTGAAAGTTGTATGCGAGCTGTCTTGGATAATCGACCTTTCTTCAGCAGGTCATTTCAGCCTGAAGCGCTGGAGGACATTTCGTCCGGGCTAGAAAAATTACGACTGCTTACCCCTTCTGAAGTCAAAATCCTTAAGATGGTGGCATCGGGGAAAACCACCACCGAAATTTCCGAATTGCTGGGTGTTTCCTCTCGAACCGTGGAGAAGCACCGAAGCAATATCATTATGAAGTTGGATATTCCCAGTGGTACAAACTCCCTGCTCAACTGGACGTTTGGCAATAAGAAAAGTATTAACGCTTTATAGGAAATTGCCTATGCTAATAACCGAAATCTTCTTTTATCTTATCAGCACGGTCTAGCAGCATATCTACCGTAATAAAGTCTACTTCTTCCTTGTCAAAAGCGCCTTGGTAGGTGCGCATCGCTTTTTTGGGATCGCCCGTTTCCTCGAAGTAGCGCCCCAGCCAGTAATCGCCCATGTTTTTATCTGGATACTGTCTGCGGGCCAAGGTCGCTATCTCCAGCAGTGACTCCCACTGGCCCAGCTTTTCGGCAGCGGTGGCGGTCGCTATGAAATCGTTTACTCGAATGTTGTTGGTAAGACCGAATAGGTTTTGAATGGTTTCGTACTTTTCATTTAAATATTGGCTAATGGGAGATTCCATTTTTAATAGCACCTCGTTGTATTCTTTCTTGCTAATGGGACGATATACCGAAAAGATTCGCTCCAGTGCGTTGGGTATGCCGCGTCCTACCAAAGAGTAATGCGTGGCCCCATCGAAATTGTCGTAATAATATTCAAAATTTTTCTTGTCAATGGTTTGCATAACCTTGTTGAAGGATTCGGCCGTTTCCCGTAGGCCCTTAATATCGTCTGTGCCGGTAGCGACGTAATAGAAGAGTTTTTGCTCTATTTCGGGGATGCGCGCCGGGATGCGCTCGTCCATCAATGGAGCGTAATCTGGACTCAAGTTGATGTATCCATTAAAGAGAATAGGGTCTTTAAACAGGTAATAGTTTATGAAATTGGCCGTAAAATCGTGCCCAACGGCAATGATGAACTTCGCGGTGCGGTAATTCTCGTCGATATAGGGAAGCAGCTCTAGCCCGACAAATTCAAAGAAATCGGCTCCTTTTTCGGCTGGAAAAAAATCGGTGTCATCGTACTGGGCATCGTCATACCGGGAGTCTCCCTGCATAATGCCCACCACGATCGATTCGGGCATGTCCTCCCAATAGCTGAAATAATCTACGTTACCCGCCACGGGTTCAAAAAGGTAGTCGGCATCGAATACGAGTACAATTGGGTACACCTTATCGGTGTTGGTATCGTAATTTCTGGGAAGCTGTATTTTCAACTTGCGCGTTTCGCCCAATTTTATCGATTCGAACTCTTGGTAGTCAATTTGAGAGAAAAGGTGGAGCGGGGCAGCGGCCACGAATAGGAACAGGAGCAGTGTTCTCATTTTGGGGAAAATTTTAGGTTGCCGAAAGATACGGAAATTTATAGAAGCGACTGTATAGGGCCGCTACTTTGCCAAAATTGCCTTGTTATAAACGGGCAAAAGCAGGAATGACAGTCCGCCGAAAAAAACAATACTCGCAATGTTGCTAGTCCATACAATCCAGCCAAAGGCTGTTCCTACGGTTTCGGCAATGCCAAAAACGGCGAGTATGCCTGCCACAAAAAACGGATACGAACCAAAGCCGCTATTTGTAAAAGCGAAGGAAAAACTGCCCACAACGAAAGTAATGATCAAGGTGCCAAGTTCGATGCTGGATGTTTCTCCTAGGGCGAAGGTAGCGACGTAAAAGGATGCCAAATAAAGTCCCCAAATTAAAAAGGTATGCGCGATAAAAGCTGCCTTTTTTTTCATTTTAAGAATGCTCAGCACGCCTTCTTTCAGTCCAGAGAGGAAGGTCTTTATCTTTTTGCCAAGTGCCGTGCTGGAATATTTCAAAAATACCAAGAATACTATTCCCAGCACAATAAGCGCTGCCAACGCGTACAATAATTTTTTGGGTGCTATAAGTTCTGTGAGGTAGGTAAAGAGCACGTCGAACTGAAGCGACAGGGCCAATACCGTGAATCCCAATAGAAAGAGCAGGTCTATAACCCGTTCGGTAATGATGGTGCCAAAAGCCTTTTCAAAAGGTACGCCCTCGTATTTGTTAATTACTACGCCTCGTGAAACCTCGCCGCTTTTGGGGATAAATAGGTTCATTAAGTACGCGATATAGACAGCCATAAAGTTATTGGCCACCTTTGGCTGGTAGCCTAGAGGCTGCAGCAGGAAATTCCACCGGTACGCCCTTGATACGTGGCTTAAAAAACTAAGGAAAACCGAAAGGGCCACGATGGTATAGTTGGCCTTGCTAAAATAAAAACCAATCTCGTCGAGTTGCCTATCGGTAAAGCGTGAATAGGAATAGTAGATTAAAAATAGCCCCAATCCCAGAGGAATCGCTATTTTCAAAAACTTTTTAAGGGATTTTTTCAAATTTACGAGAGCAGATTGTTTTCTTCGTTGGGAAACACTAGCGCGGGAGTAAAATTTTTAGCCTCTTCAACATCCATAAGGGCGTAGGTGATCAAGATAAGTACATCGCCGGGAGCCACCTTTCGCGCGGCAGCACCGTTCAAGGTTATTTCCCCGCTGTTTCTAGGACCGGGAATAGCGTACGTTTCCAGCCGTTCGCCGTTATTGTTGTTCACGATTTGCACTTTTTCACCTTCAATGATATTGGCCGCATCCATTAGATCTTCATCTATGGTAATGCTACCGATATAGTTGAGGTCTGCACCCGTTACCTTAACTCTATGTATCTTAGATTTAACTACGTGTATTTGCATGCCGCAAAGGTATTAATTTAAAGCCATATTGTCTATCAATCTAATTTCCCCTGCATATGCAGCGATAAAGGCCCTGTAACGGCCCGATTTCGATAGATTTTCGAGGGGTTGCAGATTGTTTTCTTCGGCTATTTCAAAATATTCCAAGGTTATATCATTGCTTTTCAAAAACCGTTCCGTAACCAGTTGGTGCAATTCTGCTATAGTATGCGAAGCAAATTTGTCACGCACGTCGCATAATGTGCGGTATATGAGCGAGGCGGCATCGAACTGTTGGGGGCTAAGCCTTTGGTTGCGCGAGCTAAGCGCTAGACCATTGGCTTCTCGCACTATGGGACAGCCTACCACGTTTGTACCAAGATGTAGGGTAGCTACCAACTTCTTGACGATTTGCAGCTGTTGGAAATCTTTTTCACCAAAATACGCTTTGTCGGGTTGTATGAGGTGGAGCAATAAGCTTACAACGGTGGCCACACCGTCGAAGTGCCCTGTTCGATAATTGCCTTCCATGGTACGGTCGAGGCCTTGAAAATCGAAGGTCTCGGGCTTAATTTCATTATTGTACAATTCTTCTGCCGTAGGCGCAAAAACAATGATATTATCGCTTACTGACTTTATTAACGCCACGTCCTTATCTAAATCACGGGGGTATTTGGCAAGGTCGTTGGCATTGTCAAACTGTGTTGGGTTCACAAAGATGCTCACCACCACCAGACTGTTCTCTTCCAGGGCCCGCTTTACCAATTCCAGGTGCCCACGATGCAACGCGCCCATGGTAGGAACAAAACCGAGGGTGCCGTTTTGGCGGAAGGGGCGAAGAGCGAGTTCAAGGGATTGCTGGTTGGTGTAGATACCCATGGGCGTGTTTTAAAAGTCAGCAAAATTAATATATTACGGACAATCTTCATAAAATTTCGTAATTTTGCGTCTTTATTACCCAACGCCAATAAAGTATTGAATTTATGAAAGATAAAAGAGTCTTGTATGTGTCTTCTGAAGTAATCCCATACCTTCCGGAGACCGAGATTTCTTCAATGTCGTTTGAAGCCCCCCGACTGGTAAACAACAATAATGGACAAATTCGCATTTTCATGCCGCGCTATGGAAACATTAACGAGCGCCGCCACCAACTCCACGAAGTCATAAGGCTGTCTGGTATGAATTTGGTGATCAACGATCTGGATATGCCCTTGGTCATAAAAGTAGCCTCCATACCAAAGGAGCGCATGCAGGTATATTTTATTGACAACGACGATTACTTTAAGCGAAAAGCCACCTATGCCGATGAAGACGGCAACTTTTTCGATGATAATGATGAGCGCGCCATTTTCTTCGCAAAGGGGGTTATAGAAACGGTTAAAAAACTTAACTGGTCGCCAGATATTATTCACGTACACGGTTGGCTCGCCTCCTTTCTGCCCTTGTACCTGCGCAACTACTATGGTACCGAACCGCTCTTCGAAACCAGTAAAATAGTTACCTCTGTGTACAATCAAGGCTTTCCCAATACGTTAGACAAAGAGGTAATCGAGAAAATTAAATTCGACGGTATCGAGGAAGAGGACATCGCCGAACTGAAAGAGCCCACCTATTCCAATGTGATGAAGGTAGCCATAAAAAACTCAGATGCGGTCATCGTCGGTTCCGAGGAAATCCCTGCCGAGTTGCGATCATACCTTGAAAAGGTAGACAAGCCTGTGTTGGAGTATCATAAAATGGAAGACTTTTCACAGCCGTATTTAGACTTTTACGAAAAGAAAGTACTAGCGTAATTTACCTTTAATACACCTTTATGAAGATTAGGAAAATGTTGCCAAAAGTGTTGGCAATTTTAGCAGTGGTAGTCGCAATGGCATCCTGCGAAGAAGACTTTAACACCATTGGGTCTGATATTATCGAGCAAGACCTCGACATTCCCGATACCACCTTTGACGTAGTGGCCTATAGCCGCTTGCTTACGCCCGTGCAAACCAACGATTTACCTGTGTATCAGCTGGGTGTCTATAACGACCCGGTTTATGGAAAATCTACAGCCAATTTCTTGGGACAGCTAACTTTGGAGCGCACCGAGCCAACATTTGGTGACACTACAGAGCTAGAGAGCGTAATATTGTACATCCCGTTTTTTAGCGAAGCTACCGTGGTCAACGATTCTACCACTACCTATACCCTCGACTCGATTTATGGAGGGGGCAAGGTGAACATTTCCATCTATGAATCTAACTTCTTCCTTCGCGATTTTGATCCAGAGACTGGCTTCGAGGAACCGCAAAAATACTACTCGAACCAGGGCGAAATCTTCGACGATTTTCTAGGGGAAGAGCTGGTAACTATAACCGATTTCAGTCCTTCAGACGAAGCGATTGAAGTGAACGATACCACCACACTGCCCCCTGGACTTCGCGTGGAGTTGCCGGTAGATTTTTTCCAGGAAAAAATCATCGACCAAGAAGGGAGCGCAGTGCTCATAGATCAAAATAATTTTAAGGAATTTTTTAGGGGAATCTATTTTGAGGTAAGCGCCCCCAATGACGATGCTACACTCTTCCTATTCGACCCAGAGGAGGCACAAATTACCTTAAACTATTCATTTGCCGTAGGAGACGGAACCCGGGATGATGCCTCCTTTTCGCTTCTTTTCGGTGGGGTGAATGTAAATACCTTTTCTAATGAGGTGCCTTCCCCCATATTGGAGGCTCTTCAAAATCCAGATATCACCAATGGGGAAGAAAATCTCTATGTGCGCGGAGGGGCGGGGATCGCTACCATTATCGAACTGTTTGGCGACGATGCCGATGAAAATGGTGTAGCAGATCAATTGGAGCAGTTGCGCATAAGGAAATGGCTCATCAATGAAGCCAATCTAAAATTTTATGTAAACCAGAACGCACTCCAGCCATCCTCGAATGAACCAGAGCGCATTGTAGTGTACGATGCCACGAATGGTACCTACTTGATTGACTATGCATTCGATTTAACCTCTGGTGAGGACCCCGAAGACGCTTTTTCAGTACATTTTGGGAAGTTGCAGCGCGGAAGCGATGACAATGGCGAATTTTACAAACTAAAAATTACGAACCACGTTCGTAATTTGCTTAATACCGATTCGACCAATGTGGCGTTGGGGGTAATCGTCTCGCAAAACGTAAAAATTGCCAGTTTTCAAGACCTGCAGATCGAACAGGCTCCCGGCTTAAGAAATGTTCCCTCGGCTAGCGTTGTGTCGCCAGAAGGCACTGTGCTGTATGGGAACAATACCTCCAACGAGGCCAAACGGTTGAAATTGGAACTATTTTATACGGAACCAGAGTAAAACGGAATACCTATGTGTGGAATTGTTGGATATATTGGCAAGCGCGACGCGTACCCCATAGTGCTCAATGGGCTGAAACGGCTCGAGTACAGGGGTTATGACAGCGCCGGGATTGCGCTGTACGATGGAACAGATATCAATTTGTGCAAAACCAAGGGCAAAGTGGCCGAATTGGAAACCAAGATCCAGAACTCGATCTCCACGAAAGGCTTTTTGGGCATTGGACATACACGGTGGGCAACACACGGTGTGCCCAACGACATCAACTCGCACCCTCACTACAGCAACAGCGGTGAGTTGGTAATTATCCATAACGGGATCATCGAAAACTACGCCTCCATAAAAAAAGAATTAAAGAAACGTGGCTATACGTTTACTTCTGATACCGACACCGAGGTATTGGTAAACTTAATCGAGGATATCAAGAAAAACGAAAAGGTAAAACTGGGGAAGGCGGTGCAAATAGCCCTAAACCAAGTGGTTGGTGCTTACGCCATTGCTGTTTTCGACCGAAACAAGCCCGATGAGATTGTAGTAGCCAAGTTGGGGAGTCCGTTAGCCATTGGAATTGGCGACGACGAGTTTTTCGTGGCCAGCGATGCCACTCCTTTTATCGAGTTTACGAACAATGCCATTTATTTGGAGGACGAGGAAATGGCCATAGTGCGCCGCGGCCGTGAGGTCAAGGTTAGAAAGATAAAGGGTGACAGCGTGGTTGTGCCGTATGTACAAGAGCTTCAGCTAAACCTTGAGCAAATTGAAAAGGGCGGTTACGATCATTTTATGTTGAAGGAAATCTACGAACAACCTTCAGTCATAAAAGATACCTATAGGGGCCGTTTGCTTTCAGATCAAGGCATCATAAAACTGGGTGGATTGGAAGACCATATCGAGAAATTTACCAACGCCCACCGAATCATCATAGTAGCCTGCGGTACTTCTTGGCATGCAGGACTGGTAGCCGAATACATCTTTGAAGACCTGGCACGCATTCCCGTAGAGGTCGAATACGCTTCTGAGTTCAGGTATCGAAACCCTATCATTACAGAGAATGATGTCGTTATAGCGATTTCGCAAAGCGGTGAGACCGCCGATACGCTTGCGGCTATAAAACTGGCGAAGGAAAAAGGAGCCTTTGTGTACGGCGTCTGCAATGTGGTAGGATCTACCATTTCGCGTGAAACGCACAGTGGAAGCTACACCCACGCCGGACCCGAAATTGGCGTAGCCTCTACCAAGGCATTTACCACACAAATTACCGTACTCACTATGATAGCACTTCGCTTGGCCAAGGTAAAGGGCACTATCTCGCAAAGCGACTATATGCTGCACTTGCGCGAGCTTGAAACAATACCATCGAAGGTTGAAGAAGCCCTGGGGAGCGATGAGAACATTAAGGCTATTTCAGAGAGGTTCAAGGACGCCCGCAACTTTCTATATTTGGGCAGAGGGTATAACTTTCCTGTAGCCTTGGAAGGCGCCTTGAAACTCAAGGAAATTTCATACATCCATGCCGAGGGATACCCTGCGGCCGAGATGAAGCACGGCCCCATTGCCCTTATCGATGAACAAATGCCCGTGGTAGTTATTGCGGTGAACAGCAACCATTACGAAAAAGTGGTGAGCAATATCGAGGAAATTAAGGCTCGTGAAGGCAAAATCATTGCCGTGGTAAGCGAAGGAGACACCGCGGTAAAGGAACTGGCCGATTATGTAATGGAGGTGCCCGTTACGCCAGAGGCGTTATCACCATTGGTCACCACAATCCCCCTGCAACTATTGTCATACCACATTGCGGTTATGTTGGGCCGCAACGTAGATCAGCCCAGAAATTTGGCCAAGAGCGTTACAGTGGAGTAGAGGTTACCACAAACATTTGTTGCTTCTCTTTCTGGCATAGCCCACCAACAAAGCATTGGTGAATCCAGAGGCTACAATCAACCCGCCAAACGAATAAAAATAATGGGGGTGGTCCTTAAACAATAATGCCGATCCCAAAATAAGCGCTGCCCAAATCACTGCGTTTATAAGAATAACTTTTCTCATATGTAATTAGTAGTTCTTTTTTCACATTTGATACAAAATAGAAAGAAGAATGGTATTTTTAATGAGTGAAAGTCATCAACCTAATTTCTGGCCCCCGTAACCTCTCCACGGCCTTGATGTACAGCTTTGCACAGCGCGAAGATTGCAATGTATTGGACGAACCTTTCTATGGGTATTATTTGTCGCATGGCGCGATTTCCATAGAGCACCCCGGCCAACAGCAAATAGTGCGTACCATGGAGCGGGATTTGGCCGCCATCGTTTCTGGAATTGAGTCCTTAGCCCAACTAAAGCTGGTGTTTGTAAAGGGCATGGCGCACCACATTCTGGAAGACTCCCCAGCATTTTTGCTTCCCTGGAGCAATATCATTCTAATTCGCCATCCCGAAAAATTAGTTGCCTCTTTCGCGCGGGTGGTTGAAAATCCTTCACTGGAAGATATTGGTTTGAGAAAGGCAGCTCAGTTGTATCGTTTTCTCAACGATCATGGGCGACCACCGCTGGTCATTGACAGCGATGAATTGCTTAAGAATCCGGAGAACTATCTGCGGAAGCTATGCGGCCACCTTCAAATTCCCTTTACCGAAAAAATGCTGCACTGGAATAAGGGCGGCATTCCAGAAGACGGCCTTTGGGCGCAATATTGGTACGCAAACGTTCATAATTCCGAAGGGTTTATAGCAAAAGGAAATACATCCGAAGAACCTATCCAACTGCCGAAACCGCTTCAGCAGTTGGTAGCAGATGCCCTTCCGTATTACAATTCACTCAGAAAACATATTCTACTAAACCAATAACTATGCTTCAGCATTTTGACAAACGCAATAAAAACATCCAAGTATTCATAAAAGATAGGCTATATCCCCGCGATGCAGCCAAAATTTCGGTGTTTGATAGTGCCGTGCAAGGGGGCGATGCCGTTTGGGAAGGGCTTCGGGTGTATCCAGAAGGTATCGTATGCCTCGATGCGCACCTTACCAGGCTACAGGAGAGCGCTAAAACCTTGTGCTTCGTAGATATTCCTTCAAAAAACATAATTATTGAGGCGATAAAGTCGACCCTCGAGGCCAACCAAATGACAGGCGATGTCCACATTCGCCTTACCCTAACCCGAGGCGAAAAGATAACCAGCGGTATGGATCCTCGGCTCAACCAAAGTGGAAGCTGCCTCATCGTTCTGGCCGAATGGAAGCCATTGGTGTACGATAACGACCGTGGTATTGCCGTAATTACGAGCAGCCAGCGCCGTAACGCGCCGCAATTTCTGGATAGCAAGATACACCACAACAATTTGCTGAATAATATCTTGGCGAAGATACAGGCCAATGTCGCTGGAAAGGATGCGGGCCTAATGCTCGACGAAAGAGGATTTGTTGCCGAACTTAACGGTAGCAATCTTTTCTTGGTGAAAGAAGGGAAGGTGGCTACCCCGTACGCGCACGCCTGCCTGCCCGGCATCACTCGCCGTTCGGTTATTGAAATGTGTAAAAAACATGATATTGAAATTATCGAAGCAGATAGTACGCTTTCGCAGTTCTACAATGCAGACGGAGTGTTTGCCACAGGCACTATGGGCGAGTTGACGCCGGTGGTCGAAATCGATGGGCGTGCCCTTGGCAAGGAGGATGCCACCATGCAGCGCATTTTTAACCTTTGGCGCGAATCCATAAGGGAGCGTTGCGAACCCGTGTAGAAACGCGCTTCCCAATGTGTCTCTTTCGGTTTTGGGAGTCCGTTAAAAAATTGCTTTTTTACGTTGTATTATTACATCAGAAAAAACTATCTTTGCACCGATTTTTAGGGGTTGGTGTTTGCCTTCCTAATAGTACTAAAAAATAAACAGTTATAGAATGTCACAAGTTACAGGAAAAGTTGCACAGATTATTGGTCCGGTTGTGGATGTTGCCTTTGAGAACGACGCGAAGCTCCCAAAGATCTACGATAGTCTGGAAGTGAACAATAACGGTACCACCTTGGTATTGGAAGTACAATCGCACATTGGCGAGAATACCGTGCGCACTATCTCTATGGACTCTACCGATGGTTTAAGTCGTGGTGTGGATGTGGTGGCTACTGGAGCACCTATCCAGATGCCCATTGGGGAAGATGTATACGGGCGTCTGTTCAATGTAATTGGCGATGCTATCGATGGTATTGGCAACCTGCCTAAAGAAGGTGACAACGGTTTACCTATACATCGGGAAGCTCCAAAATTTGAGGATCTTTCAACTTCTACAGAGGTACTTTTTACGGGTATCAAGGTAATCGACCTTATCGAACCGTATGCCAAGGGAGGTAAAATTGGTCTCTTTGGCGGTGCAGGTGTAGGAAAAACTGTATTGATTCAGGAACTTATTAATAATATCGCAAAGGGCCACGGAGGTCTTTCGGTATTTGCGGGAGTAGGGGAACGTACTCGTGAAGGGAACGACCTGCTACGCGAAATGCTCGAATCTGGCATTATAAAATACGGTGAAGATTTTATGCATTCCATGGAAGAAGGCGGATGGGATCTTTCCAAGGTAGACAAACAGGCTATGAAGGATAGCAAGGCTACCTTCGTTTTCGGACAAATGAACGAGCCTCCTGGAGCACGTGCTCGGGTGGCCCTATCTGGATTGACCATTGCAGAGTACTTCCGCGACGGGGCCGGCGACGGTCAAGGTAAGGATGTACTGTTCTTCGTAGACAATATTTTCCGATTCACACAAGCAGGTTCTGAGGTGTCGGCACTTTTAGGACGTATGCCTTCGGCCGTGGGGTACCAGCCTACATTGGCTACCGAGATGGGAGCGATGCAGGAGCGTATTACCTCTACCAAGAAAGGATCTATTACTTCGGTACAGGCGGTTTACGTACCTGCAGATGACTTGACAGACCCCGCACCGGCAACTACCTTTGCCCACTTGGATGCGACTACGGTACTTTCACGTAAAATTGCAGAGTTAGGTATTTATCCCGCGGTAGATCCATTGGACTCTACATCGCGTATCCTTACCAAGGAAATTCTGGGTGCCGAGCACTACAACTGTGCCCAGCGCGTAAAGGAGCTGTTACAGCGCTATAAGGAGCTTCAAGATATCATCGCCATCTTGGGTATGGAAGAACTTTCTGAAGAAGACAAGTTGGCCGTGAGCCGTGCCCGTAGGGTGCAGCGTTTCCTGTCGCAGCCATTCCACGTTGCCGAGCAATTTACCGGTATCCCTGGGGTGTTGGTAGATATCAAGGAAACCATTAAAGGATTCACCATGATTATGGACGGGGAGCTAGATCACCTTCCAGAAGCGGCGTTTAACCTAAAGGGAACTATTGAGGAAGCTATAGAGGCTGGTGAGAAAATGTTGGCGGAAGCGTAGTTCTAATGTAGAATGATGAAGGCAGAATGAAGAATTTTCTGATTCTGAATTCTGAATTCTCAATTCATAATTCGAAGATATGTATTTAGAAATAGTTACCCCTGAAGCATCCTTGGTGAGTGGAGAAATCGAATCGCTTACCGTACCCGGTGTGGAAGGTGAATTCCAAATGCTGAATAACCACGCGCCTATCGTTTCGCTATTGGTCGAGGGAAAGGTAAAATTTTCCGGAAACCCAACCATAGCCGAAGGTTTTGAGAATAAATTCAAGAAAGAAGGCGACAAGTGGGTGCTCGAAATAAAAAGCGGCACCTTGGAAATGAACAACAATAAGGCTATCGTACTCGCCGATTAGGCAAGGGGAGCCATACCAGTTTAGCGCCCGAACGCGACCCAGTCGTGTTCGGGCTTTTTTTATTCCAAATAGATGAGTTCCCAATGTTGCCCTCCCGACAGGTAGCTTGAGAGTCTTTTGAATCCTACGGCATAATGCGCTTGTAGAGAGCGATTGTTTTTAACATCCACTTCGGTAATAATCGCCGAGTATTCTGTAAGGTATGCTTCCTTCATTTTTTCGTAGAGCTTTCTAAAAATTCCCTGCCTGCGGTAAGCCTTGTCAACGCATATCTGCCCCATGACAATGTAAGCGTCCCCTTTCAGCTTGAGCGCAGTCGAAGGGTTTTTCATAGCGGAGTCTATTTCAGCGAACATGGGCCTCAAAACTTCAATATCATTTCCGAAATCGGGATGCATGCTCAAAGCATAGCCTGCTATAATATTGCCATCTTTCGCCAAGATATGTTGGCATCTATCCTGCATTGCCTTCAATAGGTCGTAATCATGTTTTACGGTCACGAAGCCTTCTTGGAGTGCTTCATTTGCTGAAATATGTTGTGGAAGATTCTCACGCTGCAACTTCAGGATTTGATGCAGTTCATCGTCGGTTGAGCTTAAGCAAAAATCAATCAAAATCTTAGTTGTTTAAATAAGAATACCACCTACTTATATTTGGAACAAACCTTTTCTTACAAATGTCAGATGGGCCTAAAATTTTTTTAACAAAACATTAAGGTTTTACAAAATAAAATTAGCATCTTGCGGCCTTCGAAATTCTTATGATTTTGTATTCATTTTTCGAAGTCAAAAAATAGTTTAATTAACCCATATCTTATGTGCAAAAATACATTTGTAGCCGCATTCTTTATATTTGTTTCAGTATTTTCTTTTGGTCAAGAAAGATCTTCTGAAATAGATAGATTCCTTCTCGGAAAAGTGCAACAGCAGGTTTTAAAAGCCACTGATATTGCGAATTACATAATTACAGACCGTCACGTTAGTTCTAAAAGTGGCATTACCCACATTTATTTTAGACAGGTGTATAACGGTATTGAAATTATTGGTACCGAAAGCAGTATTCATATCAAAAATGGTCGCAACATTAAAGCGAACTTAAAATTTTTAAATGATTTGCACGAGCGTGTTAGAGTAGCCACACCAAGCTTTGGTGCAAGGGAAGCGATTTACAAGGTTGCCAATACAATGGGTTATACCGTTAAATCTCAATTGGCTTCAATCCCTTCTGCCGATTTGGATAAGAACGAAAAATTGTTCACGCCTGCGGGGATATCAAGAAATAATATTCCGGTAAAATTGGTATATAAAGCGTTACCCAAAGGCAAATTGGTGGCTGCTTGGGAACTTTCAATTAATGAGGTTGCCGATAGTGATTGGTTCAATTTTATAGTAGATGCCAGCACTGGTAAAATTATGGAGCAAAATAACTGGACTGTAACGTGTACAATCAAGCACGAACATGACCATAGTACTATGCTTCACCGTGTGAATAAAATGGAAAATGTTGTTTCGACATCCTTTTCTACTGCTATGGCGCCTGAATACAATGTTTTTCCTATTCCTTTTACTAGTCCACACGACGGAGGAAGATCTGTAGAAATTGACCCAAGCATTGTTGAGGCCTCCCCTTTTGGTTGGCATGATGTTGATGGTGCTGTAGGAGCAGATTTTACCGTAACCCGAGGAAACAACGTGAATGCTTATGAAGATGGAGATAATCCAGGATTTCAACCAGATGGTGGTGCTAACTTGGTTTTCGACTTTCCTTTCGACCCGGTTTACGGAGCTGTTCAATCTGAAGAAGCTGCAATTACCAACCTTTTTTACTGGAACAATATAATTCACGATATCTTATATCTTAATGGCTTTGATGAGGCGAGTGGTAATTTCCAGCAAAATAATTATGGTAATGGTGGTGTTCCAGGCGACGCAGTAAATGCCGAAGCCCAAGACAACTCGGGTTCTTGTAACGCAAACTTTGCAACGCCACCAGATGGTTTCCAACCTCGTATGCAAATGTACACCTGTGGAAGCCGTGATGGGGATTTTGATAATTTGGTTATCGTTCACGAATATGGTCACGGAATATCCAATAGGCTTACCGGTGGTGGGTCGAATACAGACTGTCTGTTTAACGATGAGCAAATGGGTGAAGGATGGAGTGATTGGTATGGTACCGTGTTTACAATTCAGCCAGGAGACACAGGAACGGATCCCGTACCGGTTGGAAATTGGTTGTTCGAGCAAGACCCCAATGGCCCAGGAATTAGAGATTTCCCGTATTCTACAGACATGTCTGTGGACCCACGAACGTACGATTACATAAAAGGAACTTTCGGCCCACATCCATTAGGTTCTACTTGGGCAGCAATGCTTTGGGAACTTACTTGGGGGCTTATTGATGCGCATGGTTTTGATCCTGATATTTACAACGGGAATGGAGGAAATAACATCGCAGTTGCATTAGTGACAGAAGGGTTAAAACTACAGCCTTGTAATCCCGGTTTCGTTGATGGTCGAGACGCTATACTCGCTGCCGATATGGCCCTATACGGTGGTGCCAACCAATGTATTATTTGGGATGCATTTGCAAAAAGAGGATTGGGTTTTAGTGCTGATCAGGGTTCTTCTCACAGTAGAACAGATGGTACAGAAGCCTTTGACACTCCATCAACAACGTTAGCTACGCCTGCTGAACCATTTTGTGTGGTTGATTCACCAGTTACATTAGATGGAGGATCGCCAGCAGGAGGCGTATATTCCGGGCCAGGAGTTACTGATAATGGTGATGGAATTACCTATACATTCGACCCTGCGATCGCCGGAATTGGACTGCATACAATTACTTTTGTTGCAACCTCAACGTGTGGTGGGGGAGACACAGCTACTTCTGAAATTGAGGTGAAATCTGAATTTCCTGAAATAATCTGCCAAGATATTACCATTAGCTTAGACGCTGGCGGGCAAGCAACCATTGTTCCCCAAGATGTGGTGACAAATTTTTTGCCAAGTGATGGTTATACCCTTGACCAATCCGGTACATTTAATCCTGAAGATATTTCCGGAACAGGAACTGAAGTATTCCTTTCCGATGATGATGTTTCAACAGACTTGCCAATTGGGTTCGATTTTGTTTTCTATGGGAATACCTATTCTACATTCAAGATATCTTCTAACGGATTTTTGGTGTTTGGAAATACCTCATCAGGATCTGGATGTTGCAGTGGAGGAAATATTCCAGCAAACGATGGAATTAATAACATGATTGCCTTTGCTTGGGACGACCTTTACCCTCCAGGTAATGGTGAGGTTAGATATTCAACAATTGGATCAGCTCCAAACAGGATTTTGGTTATGGACTTTGATGCCATCCCCTTTTGCTGTAATAATACAGCGAAAGTGACCACTCAAGTCAAGCTTTTTGAAAACTCCAATCGTATTGAAATTCACAGTACCGATGTAGAAGGATCGCCTATGACGCAAGGTATTGAAAATGAATTTGGAACTGACGGTATCGCGGTTCCAGGAAGAAACAGTCAAACGTTTGCAATTGCGAATGATTTTGTAGCCTTTGTGCCAAATACTGGATCTTTCCCAGACAATTGTGGAAATCCGGTAACCGTAACCCTGGATATTGATTCTTTTGACTGCTCAAATCTGGGTGAAAACACCGTGACTGCTACTGCAACTGACAGTATGGGTAATTCCGCCAGCTGTACTGCAATTGTAACAGTAGAGTCTAATCTTGAAGTTACTTTTGCTTTAGATGGAGCGAGTGAGTTTTGTGTGGACCAAGATTCATTCACCATGCTTGGGGGCGGACTTCCCGAAGGGGGAACATACTCTGGTCTTGGAGTAATCGATAACGGTGACGGGCAAACATTTACGTTCAACCCAGAAGTGGCAGGGGTAGGTGTTCATGACATAACGTATACTGGAGGTAACTCTTGCGGAACTACAGGTAGTGAAACAATTTCTGTTGAAGTACAGTCTGCTATTCCAGAGATTCAATGCGAAGATACCACAGTGTTTTTAGATGAAAACGGTACCGCCACGATAAGCTGGGAGCAATTGTTGGGAATTGGAGCTGGTGCAGGTAGTGGGGTTTCCACGTTTTATGCCCTCAATCCATTTGATTCAAACAATAGTATAGCACGTTTTGATTATGATGTGACAAACGGTGGAATTACGGTAGATTCGAATTATGGGTATTCCACAGGCAGCAACCGAAACTTTGCGCTAGATCGTGATCCGGGCACAGGTATTGTATATTATGTTGGAGCAATTACCTCATCTTCTCCCAGAAACTTATTCCAGCTTGATTTGGAGGATCCAACATCACCTCCCGTTCTTATAACCGAGCTGCAATCTGTAGATGGTTCAACTAATGCTCAGAGCATGGCGTTCTCTAATGATGGTCGTTTATTCGTCCTCTTCCAAAGTGGAGAGATAAACATCTATGATATAGATACAGATACGATGTCGCCCTTTACAACAGTTCCCACGGGAGGTTCGGTAGGTTTGGGCTATAATCTGGACACTGACAAGCTCCTATACACACAGAATAATGGACCAGTGACTATTTATGAAATTGATACTGATTCAGGTATCGTAACCGAATTATTTGACTTTTTTACACCTGGGAATAGGAATGATTGCTCCGCACAGGCTGTGGAATACATCGGTAATGATACTATTATCTGTTCGGCTACAACTGGGTGCGACATACTATACACTGTAAATTTAACTACACAAGAAACAAGTTTGATTGTCCAGCCTTCAGGATTATTTCCGGACGTTAAGGCGCTAATGCTTTCATCTGCCGTGCCGGTGGATAACTGTTCAGGAGAGCCACTTACGTTTGAGGTCTCTCAAGATACATTTGGATGTTCTGATATAGGAGAAAATATTGTGACCGTAACAGCAACTGACGGATCGGGCAATACAACTCAATGTCAAGCCACTGTAACGGTTGCAGATACGTTGGCACCAACATTAGACTGTAAGTCAACTTTCGAGGTAACCCTGGATGCATCAGGAACAGCGGTTGTTACTATAGATGATCTGTTGAATAGCCCTGTAACGGACAACTGTGATACTGAGCCAACAGTTACCCTTTCACGAACTACATTGGATTGTTCTGATTTAGCAGTGTCGAACGAGGTTTTAATTACCATAACAGCGACCGATGAAAATTCAAATACGGAAACCTGTTTGGTAACGGTTACAATCAATGATCCACAAAATGTATGTTTGCTTTCTATTGAAGAGCCATTTTTTGAAGATATCAGCCTATATCCCAGCCCGGCAACTGGGTCCTTTTATGTTTCTTCAACAGAGGTAGGTATAGAGAACATTTTGGTTTATAATATTTTGGGACAAAATGTTTTGGATAAACAATTTGATGGTTCACTACAAGAAATTGAAATTGATGCAACCTCACTTGCTAATGGAATGTATATGGTAATCATCTCTAGCAAAGAACATTCAACTATCAAGAAACTAATTATTGAATAATAATTGAACTTTGAATATTCTTTTTGAAAAGGTCGGCCTTATTAAGTCGACCTTTTCATTTTAACATAGCCGAAGATTCGTATCGTGTAAGAAAATAATTTCAAGGAGTTTCTCACAAGTGCTTTATTAAACCCCCTGGCTGGCAGCGAAATGCCGCGCAAATAGTTTCTAAGGGTGACATCACATAGACTTTGCCTAACCTTGCCTTAAGATGGATAAGTTCGCCTTTGTTATCGAAATTAGTTCTGCCAATTCTTTGCTTTTCACGTGTCGTTCGGCCCAAACTTTGTCTAGATTTACCTTTATACTGAAGATTAAACAGTTCAATCAAAATCTTCTTTCGTAATCCTTGCTTTTTTCTTCAGAAGAAAGTGCGGTAGGAAGATTCTTCTGCTGAAGTTCTAAAATTTGCAGCAGCTCCCCTTCAGTCTGGGCTTGCGAATAGTGTATCATTTCAGAAAAGCTAATTGGGCACCGAGGCCTTTTCGGCCGCTTTCTTTTTTAGCTGATAATTTAGTATATAATACCCTGTAACTCCCGCCACCAAGGTTCCTACTAAGATGCCAATCTTGGAAGTGGTGAGCAACGCATGGTCCCGAAATGCCAATTCTGCTATAAAAAGGGCCATGGTAAAGCCTACACCACCTAGAAAACTTACGCCAAAAATTTCCCTAAAGCCCAATCCGGTAGGCAGCGTGGCAATTTTTAACTTATAGGCAAGCCAGCTAAACCCGGTTACACCCACTACTTTACCCACCACCAATGCGATGGCAATTTGGGAGATAAGCTGGGTTTGGCCAAGGGAATCGAGGTCTATGGTAATGCCCGCATTGGCCAATGCAAAAATGGGCATAATTACAATGGTGACCCAGCCACTAAGACCGTGCTCCAATTGTTGCATAGGCGATTGTACCCTATCGGTAATCACATTGATTTGGTCTACCGCTTCTTGTTGGCTGTCGGTAAGTATAACTCGACGTGATTCTGTTTTTCTGAAGAAATTGACACTTTTCCTTATTTCCTCGAAAAAATTATCCAGATCAACACTTCGCGAGGCAGGGATGACCATGGCGATGAGCACACCCGCTATGGTTGGGTGGATGCCAGATTTTAAAAAGAGAATCCAAATAGCGATAGAACTAAGCAACAATATATATTTTGAATGGAATTTCTTGAACATTAAAAACGTAAGAAACAGTAGGATGGCGAAGGCAATGCCCAAGTACAGAAAGTGAATCTCGTGGCTATAGAAAAGGGCTATAACCAGAATAGCTCCAATATCATCTATAATGGCAAAGGCCGTAAGGAAAATCTTTA
>CAZXDP010000016.1:0-46123 GCA_964639255.1 uncultured Flavobacteriaceae bacterium | reverse complement strand
CCGAGTGGCTAGGCAGAGGTCTGCAAAACCTTTTACAGCGGTTCGAATCCGCTCGATGCCTCTTCTTGAAACCTTCCCATCTCGGAAGGTTTTTTATTTCCTACATTCTGAAGTAGAACAAGTATAGAATTTTTCTCTTTATTGAATAGGCCGCTCGACGGGTGGTATGGGTCGCTCTGGTGGATGACCCTGACCGGGAATTCGCTCTAAACCAGCTTGAATTTCCTTCGGAAATATGCCTTGCAACAATAGAAGTATGCCAAATCCCAAGATTAGAATGCTTACCCACTTTTTGGTCTTTATCACAAACCTGGGGGTCATCTTGCTCTTTAGGCGCTTGGCCAAGGCTATTTTTACCAAATCCGTACAAAAAAAGACCACAAGAACCGTCGCGAGAAAGAGCAATACACCATTTTCAGAGGTGGTAAGGGCATTGGCCATAATGATGGTGCCGATCCAACCGGCCAGCACCCCGAAATTGACAAAATTTAGCAAAAATCCCTTTAAAAATAAATTGCCCAACTTTCGCTTTACCACTACCGCATAATGTTCTCTTACTATCTTGAAGAATGATCTGTTGGTGCGTATGTAAGAGATAACGCCATAGGCTATCAATACAACCCCACCAAATATAAGCAAGCCGGGATCGCCCTTTACCTTTTCTAGAATGACACTGGTGCTAAAATAGGCGATAAGAATAAAGATAATATCGGCTACGATGGCTCCCAAATCGAAAAAGAGACCTGCCTTAAAACCCTTGGTAATGCTTGTTTCTATAAGTGTAAAAAAAACCGGTCCTACCGCAAATGCCAGTAAGAACCCATAAAATGCCGCGTATCCTATTCCATCGAACATAGAAGGGTAAAAGTACGAATAACTTTATTAGCTTTCAATTTCCTCGCGGCTTCCCAGCATCAAAAAGTCAAGGTGTTTTCGTACCAAATCGGCATTTTTCACTTTTACATATACTTCGTCCCCCAACGTATATTTGTTATGGGTACGTTGCCCGATAACAGCAAACTCTTCTTTATCAAATACATAATGATCGTCCTTTAAATCTTGAAGGCGTACCATCCCCTCACATTTGTTGCTAATGATTTCCACATAAATTCCCCATTCTGTCACGCCAGAAATAACTCCTAAGAAATCCTGGTCTTTATGATCCATCATGTATTTTACCTGCATATACTTCACACTATCGCGTTCGGCATTGGCGGCAAGGTTTTCCATCTCACTACTATGGGCACATTTTTCCTCGTACAGTTCTTCTTTTGCAGATTTTCCTCCATCCAGGTAATGTTGTAAGAGCCGGTGCACCATTACGTCTGGATAGCGCCTAATGGGCGATGTGAAATGGGTGTAATAATTGAAGGCTAACCCATAATGCCCAATATTATGGGTAGTGTAAATGGCTTTGCTCATACTGCGAATGGCAAGGGTATCTACTAAGTTCTGTTCCTTTTTGCCCTCTACATCTTTCAATAATTTATTTAGCGAAGCGGCGGTACTTTGCTTATCGCGGGTGTTCAGCTTATAGCCAAAACGTTTGATGATATTTTCAAGCGCAGCGATTTTCTCATCATCTGGCTCATCGTGTACTCGGTATACAAATGTTTTCTTCGGATTTTGCTTTCCTATGAATTCGGCTACACTTCTATTGGCCAATAGCATGAATTCTTCAATAAGCTTGTTGGCATCCTTGCTTTCCTTGAAATAAACCCCTTCTGGCTCGTTGTGTTCATCGAGCACAAATTTAACCTCCACCTTGTCGAACGAAATGGCACCTTGGCGCATTCTATCTTTGCGAAGTATCTTGGCCAATCGGTCCATTTCCAGAATGGCCTGGGCAATTTCTTTTTTTACTTGATATTTCTTACCGGTCAATGAAATGGTATGCGGTATGGTATGGGTATCATCTTCTGGATTCTCAATAATATGCTGCGCTTCTTCGTAGGCGAACCGTGCATCGCTATAGGTTACGGTACGACCAAACCATTTATCGATGACTTTCGCTTTGGAGTCCATTTCGAACACAGCAGAGAAAGTATATTTTTCCTCATTGGGACGTAAGGAGCACGCGTTATTCGACAAAATCTCCGGAAGCATAGGTACCACGCGATCTACAAGATATACCGAAGTGGCCCGCTCGTAGGCTTCATCGTCCAACAGGGTGCCTGGTTCCACATAATGCGAAACATCGGCAATGTGGATTCCTATTTCGTAGTTGCCATTTTCGAGTAGTTGAAAGGAAAGCGCATCGTCAAAATCCTTGGCATCTTTCGGGTCGATGGTAAAGGTTAGGACATCGCGCATATCGCGGCGCTTTTTTATTTCTGAATCTTTTATTTCGGTATCAATCGCATTGGCAAATTCTTCTACCTCTGTAGGAAATTGATAGGGGAGTCCATACTGGGCGAGTATGGAATGTATTTCGGTATGATGCTCTCCCGGATCTCCAAGAACTTTCAGCACTTTTCCTATGGGACTATCGGCATCGTCCGGCCAGCTCTCTATGCCAACGAGTACTTTTTGACCGTTTTTCGCTTCGCCAATATTGGCTATGGGTACGAAAATATCGGTGTACATATTGTAATCCTTGCATTCTACGAAGGCGAACGTCTTATGAATATCGATAGTACCCACAAATTCCGTTCGTTTGCGCTGCAGTATTTTGGTAATTTCCCCTTCGCTTTTACCGCCGCGTTTTCGCTTAAATACATATACCTCTACGATATCACCGTTCAATGCCTTGTTAAGGTTCTTATTGGATACAAAAATATCATCGTCCAAGCCGTCCACCACTATGTATCCTTGTCCCCTACTTGTAAGATCTACCTTACCGGTATAATAATTTTGCGATGGGGTTAAGAGGTAACTACCTCTTTCCACCTCCTTAACGGTACCCTTTTCTACAAGTTTTTTTAGTTTTTTGGTAATTTGGTTTCTGCTACTGGCATCTTCCAGTTGTAATTTGGCAGCAATTTGCTTGTAGTTAAGGGGTTGGGAGGAATTCTTGCGAAGTACAGCTAGAATTTTCTGGGATAGTCCCTCAATTTTTTGTTTGTTCCTTCTACGTTTAAATCGTTTTGCCATAGTTATTGTTGTTGCTAACAAATGTACGGTTATTAGCGCAATGGGCTATTGGGATTAGCAAAGTTTTAGTACCTTAGTGTAGGCACGTAACAAGCCGGTATATGGAACATTTTAAGACCATAGCCATATTTACCTACCCCAGCGAATATGCTGTTTTAAAGCTGCTCTTGGAACAGCATGGGCTTCGCTTTGTATTTCAGAACGAGACTATGGTGAGCGTACTTCCCTTCCACAGCAACGCATTTGGCGGCATCAGGTTGCAAGTACATCCAGAAGACATTCCGCAGGCGCTTCAGCTCATCGAAAAATTGAACGGTACTACCAATTTAAAAATAGTGTAGCTCTTTACTTTTCAACAAGTAGTTATATATCATTTTCTTTTTTTGAAATTTTAAAAATTAAATAGGTGCTTATAATGGCCTGTTAACATATGGAAGAACTTTTTCGATAATTTTTTTGATATAAAGTTGGAAGGAGTTTTCAATGTTTTGTTAACATATTTTTAAGACTCAAAAATTGCTGTTTTTTAGGCATATATAAAGCGATATTAACAATGGTCAAAAAGTAAATTTACCCAAGTGAACTTAATAAAATAAAACTTCTTTTTTGTTCACAACCCAAATCTTGCTGCTCATAACTTCGAGAAAAATTTTCCGCATAAGATTTGGTCATTTTCAAGATTCTAACATATGGAAATATCCAATCAATTTTGCAATATTTTTTCTTCTGAAACTATTAACAACTATCAACAGGGTTGTTAACCTATTTATGGTATTTCGTTTGAATAATATAACAAACTGAAGATGAGCACATCGTATTTATGCATTATATACAACTGTAAAACATTATCTTTGCAGGAAAGAAAAGTAGTTATGAAGATAGCCATAGGAAACGATCACGCTGGTACCGAGTACAAGCGAGCGATAGTGACATTCTTAAAGGACGAGGGACATGAGGTGACCAATTTTGGAACGGATAGCGAAGAGAGCGTAGATTATCCAGATTTTGTACATCCGGTAGCTACGGCTGTGGCAACAGAAATTGCAGATTTGGGGATTATTATTTGCGGAAGCGGCAATGGGGCCAATATGACGGCAAATAAGCACCAAAACGTACGCTCTGCGCTTTGTTGGAATAAAGAGATTACCGCATTGGCCAAGGAACATAACAATGCAAATGTGCTTAGCTTACCCGCCCGATTCATAAGCGAGCCGCAGGCCCTAGAAATGGTTAGAACTTTCTTGGAGACACCCTTCGAGGGGGGCCGACACCAGCGCCGTGTGGAAAAGATTCCCTGTTCGTAGATATCCTTTTGTATGTAAAAACACGGTATATTGTAAAAGATGACCGTGCGCATACTGTTTTGTTATAGATAATTAAAGATAAATTGAGCACAACGCAAAATGAACAATACTCTTGGGCGTCGCCTTATGGATATTTCAATAAAAACATTTGATGAGTTGACCACACGCGAGCTGTACGAACTGCTTCAATTGCGCAGCGAAGTTTTTGTGGTAGAACAGGATTGCGTTTACCAGGACATCGATGCCAAAGATCAAAAAGCGTTACATGTGTTGGGAAAAAAGAAGGGGAATATCGTTGGGTATACACGATGTTTTCCACCGGGTATCTATTTTAAGGAAGCCGCTATAGGTAGGGTGGTGGTAGCTAAAGAAGCTCGCAACTATGGGTACGGGCACGATTTGATGGATGCCTCCAAAGAAGCCATAAAAAATAGGTTTGAAACAGAAAAAATAAAACTTTCTGCACAAACCTATCTAATATCTTTTTACAAATCGCACGGATTTGAACCCGTAGGTGCCGAATATTTAGAAGACGGCATCCCTCATATTGCAATGGTTACAGTTTGATAAAACTTTTTTCTAAGTTCAGGTCCTGTAACATCTCGCGGGTGAACTTGTAATGTCCCCTTCGGGTAATGATCTTAAAGCGGTGGTTTCGCATACGGGTTAGCGTATCGAGAAATTTCCATTTGGATTTCAGCAATTTCGGTTTTTCAGATTTTAAGCTCACCTCAAAATAATGCTTTACCCCAGCGCGTTCAGCAACGATATCTGGAGTAATCACCACATCGCTTCCTCTTTTATGGTACGCCTTTGGCGTCTCATACCCATCAATGTCGGCTTTGATATTCTCAAAGCCTCGTTTCTCTAAATAGGCTACAGACTCTTCTAAAACTTCTGTGCCCTCCTGTTTATCTACTTGTACCATAACGGGTAAGATATCAAATTTTTGATGAAAACGCACTTAATGTTTTGTTAATCTTGATGTTAGCTATTTTTGGAGCGAACATTTTTGTTGAATGGAATACCTAATTGTATCCAGAGATCTTCATCGTTGGTATGGTCTGCCAAATCCACACCATACTGTATTTGGGAGACATCATCGTACACCAAGGTACCAAATAGCCGGTCCCAGATGCTGAACATATTACCATAATTGCTATCGGTCCACGGCAATTGGTAATGGTGGTGAAATTTGTGCATATTGGGGGTAACGATTATATAGCTCAAGGCCCTGTCCAACCAAGTTGGAAGGGAAATATTGGCGTGGGTCCAATAGGTAAAGAAAACACTTAGAATTCGGTAGAAGAGGTAAAAACCAATAGGCATTCCCATTATAATCACAGCAAGTAGGGCGAAGCTTTCCCTCAGGAGAAAATCAAGGGGATGATGCCGGGTACCCGTTGTAACATCAACATTCTTATCGCTATGGTGCACGATATGCAGTCGCCACAGCAGGGGAATTTTGTGCAAAAGGTAATGAACCCCATATTGGGCAATGAAGTCCAACACCAGCAGCGATAACAGCAACTCAAGCCACACAGGACCCTCAAAAAGATGGAGTATTCCGAAGGAAGCGGTTTCCATCCATGAAAAAATCCCGACGGTAGCCAATCCAAACAGAGCATTGATGCCCATTACGAAGGCGAGTAGATAAAAATTTACACGTGCGTGCCTCCATTTTTTATAAGGCAAGGTTACTAGGGCATAATACCCTTCTAATATCCAGAAAATACCCAACACAAAAACCACCCAGCCCACTTTTTGCCAAAGTGGCATGGTTTCAAAAAAATGTAGAAACGCGTCCAAGATTACTTGAGTATGCTAATGTATTTAGATGGGTTGTTCAACACTGCCAACGCCTCCAAAATTTCAGGATTATGCTTGGTTTGGTATTGGTACATTCCTTCCCTGTAGAAGTAACGCTTCAGTATTTCATCTGTTAGTAGTGATTTTATCTGCACTTTCTTCTCCAATAAAAGCTTGTCTTTTGCTTTATCTATGGAAACCATCAAGGCATCGTAACTGGCGGAAATATCTTCTTTTAAATCATCATTTTCGGCCTTTTTAAGAGCATCGGCAAATTCTGCCTCGGTTTCGGTCTCGTATTCGAAATTGTTTCGTTTTAGAAAAGCTAAAAAACGTTGGAAATCGGCTTCTGAAAATTCAAATCCCTTCCAATCCTGAAGTTGATTTTCATAGTAATATTGGGTGGCAAAATCGAAAATAGCGTGGTCTTTTAAGAGGGCTGTGATAATGGGCGAAAATTCAGCCGTTTCCAATTCTACGTCGGGGAGGATACCGCCCCCGTCGTACACGGTACGGCCACCTTTGGTTTTAAATGCATTGTATTCCTGAGCATCTACCCGAATGGGGTCGCCATTTTCATCGCGATTCCAATAATCCAAGGCCTGAATGCAACGGCCGCTGGGCGTGTAATAACGTGAAATGGTCACTTTTAGCTGTGTGCCGTACGTTAGTTTCTTAGGTCGTTGTACGAGGCCTTTCCCAAAACTACGCGCCCCGATAATAACGGCGCGGTCTAGATCTTGTAGCCCTCCGGAAACAATCTCACTGGCCGAGGCGCTTCGACCATTGATCAATACCACCAAGGGAATTTCGGTATCTATGGGCTCGTTCCGGGTACGATAGGTTTTGTTGTATTTTTCTATGGACGATTTTGTGGTGGTGATTACCTCGCCCTTCGGTACAAATAGGTTTACGATGTCGATGGCTTCATTAAGTAGGCCACCGGGATTTCCGCGTAGGTCCAAAATCAATTTTGTGGCTCCCTGGGACTTCAAATCTTCTAGCGCCGCTTTGGTTTCCGAAGTGGTTTTGCTATTGAAAGTACTGAGCACGATATAACCAATGTTGCCTTCCAATAGCGAATAGAAGGGTACGGCATGCACATCGACAGCATCTCTAGTGATACTGGCAGTGGCGATCTTTCCTTGGCGTCTATAGGTTACCGTTACGGTAGAGCCTGGAGCACCTTTTAGTAGTTCGCCAGCATCTTCCTGAAAATCTGCTATGGCAATATCACCTATTTTAATTATTTCATCGCCCGCCTTTAGGCCTGCCTTATCGGCCGGAAAATCCTGATAGGGTTCCACAATGATAATTTTATCCTTTTCGGTACGTGCAGTCGCGCCAATACCGGTATACATTCCCGAGTTATTGATGCGGGCATCCTCCACCTGCTGCTCATTCCAGTACACTGTATAGGGATCAAGGTCCGCCAGCATGCCCTGTATTGCCTTGTCCATCAAATTGGCCGGAGTGGTTTCATCCACATAATTCATATTCAATTCCTTGAACAAGGTGGTGAAAATTTCAATTTGTTTTGCGATTTCAAAAAAATCGTTCTTAAAGGCCGTGGTGGTTACAAATATGCCGACAGCGGCAATAGCTATGATGATTCTCTTTTTCATATGTTCACGATTCATTATGTTTTCTTTCGACGAAGCAACCATCGTATCAGCACAAAGGCCACTCCGGCTACGAGAAGCAATGGCCATAGATACAATACTCCCAAGAATACTACGGAAACGCCATTCCAACCACCCTTCAGTGCATTGAGCATCTTTTTTCCGTAGCTCACAGTTACACCTGTTTCGGCTGTGTACTGGTAAAACTCCAAGTACACGGTGCTTATGGATACTTGGTCTTGGAGATAGTTGAGGCGGCCTTGCCGTGCCTCGATCTCTTCACGTATGGTGGCAAGTTCGCGCTCTATTTCCAGCATTTCCTTTACGCTATTGGCCTTCTCTAGCAGCTGCAAATACCTATTTTCCAGCTGGCGTTTGGCTTTGAGCCGCGCGTTTAGATCGACAAATTCCTCGGTGACGTCCTGCCGCGAGATATCGCGCTGTTCAAAATAAGCGACTCCCTTTGAAACTTCTTCCACAAAATCCTGAAAATGTGCCGTGGGCACCCTTACGATCATATTTTGAAAAATGCGATTGTAGCTTTTGCCACTGTTATCGCTGGCCACGAACCCTTGGTATTTTTGGGTAAGGGAAAAAATTTCCCGATGGGTTTTTTCTGGCTCTGGAGTTTCAAATACCAGGCGCGCCGTCTTGATGATCTTTTGCGATTGCTGTTGGGCGGAAGGTGCATTGGGAGCTTGTAAAACGGCATCTTCCGTCACTATACTCTCCTCTAGAGTTTCATAACCGGCCATTTCCTTTTCGTTGGGAGGAGCAAAAGAATCTCCATTACCGCCACACGCTAGCACAAATAGGAACAACAAGGAACTAAGTACTTTCATAAGGCAGTTTTTTTAGCAGGGAACGTACCGCTTTCTCCAATTGCTCATAACCGGGTTTATCCTTGCCAAGATACAAAAACAACAACGCAAATTTTGTACCCTTATTGGCGGGTAGCAGGTGTTTTTGAACGCGATACGCTTCTCGAAGCTGCCGTTTTACCCTATTTCGATCTACAGCACGCTTAAAATTACGCTTTGGAACAGCAAAGGCAGCTTGATGATGTGTCCCGTCTGGAATGTATAAGTAAAGCAACCGTAGCGGATATTTCTTTTCCGAAAGGCCCTCTTCAAACAATTGTTGAATAGTTTTTCGAGACTTTAACTTCTCGTTTTTTGAAAATGTATGGTTCACAAGGTAAAGATATAAAAAGACCCCACAGCTGCTAACAGTTGTGGGGCCTTTACACTTTATATGAAGGAAGTTAGTTCATTTCCCACGAATTATTTTCCATATTTATATCGGCCATACGTTGTGTGGCGTCAATTACCATACTTTTTACAGTCTTTCCATTTGGAATCTCGAAACTATAAGTTGGGTAGGCCCACGCCCAATCAGGAAGGACGGTCCAGGTCTTATCAGGATATGGATTCTCCTTTTCGGCGCGTGCCATTCGCAAGGGGATGTGAAATAGCTCCTCAGACCCATCTTGGTAGGTTACATAGAGATCGATAGGCATAGGCATTAGCCCAATGCGCTCTAGGGTAATTGTCGTGCTGTTGCCACTGGGCTCGAAGCCCTTAATTCCGTAATCGATGGTGTTGGTGGTTTGGGTCCAATCCATCAAATACCAGTCTAGTTCAAAACCCGACACCTTTTCAGCGACGCGTATAAAATCGTTGGGCGTAGGATGTTTAAAAGCCCATTCTTGAAAATATCGCTTCAAGGTTGTATCTAGATTTTCCTCGCCAATAATGTATCCCAACTGGGCCAAGAACACCGCACCTTTACTATAGGCGGTAATACCGTAGGCACGGTTAGAGGCATAACGGTCTGCGTGGGTGCTTGGTGGTTGTTCTTGGCCGCTTTTTGCAAGAAAATAATAGCCACGGTAGGAGCCCGCAAACGGATTGGGACTGTTTTCTTCCATCACGTGATTCATCGCTCTTGCCGAGATATAGCTGGTAAAGCCTTCATCCATCCATTCGTGTTTACCTTCGTTGGTAGCCAATAGAAACTGAAACCAAGAATGTGCTAGTTCGTGGGCAGTAACACCCACAAGGCTCTCAAACTTCCGTTCGCCGGTAATAAGTGTGCACATAGCATATTCCATTCCGCCGTCGCCGCCCTGGATCACAGAATACTGCTCGTAGGGATACGGACCAATGTGCTTGTTGAAATAATTGAGCAGTTCGACCGTCTTGGGTTGAAGGTTTTTCCAATTTTCGAGAATCTCAGGATTATTCTTATAGAAAAAATGAAGTGTTACGCCATCGGGGCCCGCAACAGTGTCATGAATGTACTCATCGTCTGCAGCCCAAGTAAAGTCGTGAACCTTGGGCGCCTTGAAGTGCCAAGTATACTTGCCGTCGATAGGTTTTATGGCCTTCATACCCTTTGGGCCATAACCGTGGCCAATATTGGTATTTTGCAAATAACCTGTACCTCCAATGGTATAATTGGCATCTATGGCAATCTTGACATCATAATCGCCCCAAACCCCGTGAAACTCACGACCTATATAAGGATCTGCGTGCCATCCCTGAAAATCATATTCGGCTAATTTCGGGTACCATTGGGTCATGGACAAAGCCACGCCCTCCTCGTTGTTTCGGCCGCTTCTCCTTATTTGAACTGGCACCTGTGCATCCCATTCCATATTAAACACAGTCGATTCTCCCGGTTTAATGGGTGTGTTGAGCGTCACTTCCAAAACAGTGCCCGCTACTTCATAACGAACAGGCTTTCCATTCTGGGTAAGCATCGTGGGCTTGATATAGCCTATTTCCGAAGGTGATAATTTAGAGATCCTATCGCCTACACGGGCGTCCGGATCGGAAATGGTGCGAGAGCGCACATCCATTTCGCTTCCGGGCTGGAAGGCATTGAAATAAAGATGGTAAAATACCCGATTGAGCACATCGGGCGAGTTGTTCGTATAGGTAAGCTCTTGTTTACCCTTGTATCGATACGTCTCTACATCCATATCGATTTCCATTTTGTAATCGACGTGTTGCTGCCAATAGGCAGTATTGTTCTGGGCCGTCGCCCATGAGAACGTAAGGAGCGCTAGGAGACTTCCGAGGTAACAATATATTGTTTTCATGCGTATAGATTTTGAAGAATTAATTGGAACGGGCCATTCTATCGGCCATAATGAGAGCGTTGTATAGGTTCACCATCTTGCCCGATTTTGATATGGCGCCAAATTTTTCGGTGTTGGAAGGATCGCCACCCAAAACGACCGTACTGTTCGAGGCCAAACCGCTATCCATAATGATTTGTTTTACCTGGGGCGCAGAAAGACCTGGATATAACGATCTAATGGTAGCGGCAACGCCCGCAACGGCAGGGGCTGCCATTGACGTTCCCTGAAGAAATTCGTACGTATTTAAGGGGGTGGTGGCCCAAATTTTCACGCCGGGGGCAAAAACATCGACATTGCTAATGCCATAGTTTGAAAACGGAGCTACCATTTCCTCCCCATATTTGTAGCTAAGGGCCCCTACGGTAAGCACATTATTGGTGTATTCTGGACCGGTTAAGGTTTGGTCGTTGGGGTACACCTCGGTTGTATCGAGATCGATGCCTTCATTTCCGGCAGCATTCACGATAAGTACATCCTTAGCGGCAGCGTACTTGATGGCGTCGCGAACCCATTCTGGATGCGGACTGTAATATTTTCCAAAGCTTGTGTTGATTACCTTGGCTCCGTTATCGGCAGCATAGCGAATGGCAAGGGCGATGTCTTTATCGTATTCATCACCATCGGGTACGGCCCGCAATACCATTATTTCTACATTTTGCGCCACTCCGTCAATACCTATTTCGTTAGTGCGTTCGCCAGCAATTATTCCAGCCACGTGCGTACCGTGACGGGCATCTTCTTTTTTCACATCTGGACCATCAACGTCGTTGTTTCCGTAGCCAGTATCAGTTATATCGTTAGGATCGTCACCCAGCACGCCGCGGAAATCCTTTTCTACATTAAAATGCGAATCTAGACGCGCACCGAAATAATCGATACCTCCCTTTAGCTCTTTAAGTACTTCGGGCACGCTATCGCCAAAATTTAGCATTTGGGTTAGCATGGCGATTTGTTGCTGTTCTGTAGCTGAAGGATTTTCGATTGCGGCCAGTTCTTCGGCGGTATAATCTTCCTTGCCAAATTTTTGGGTCATCGCTTCGTGGGCCGGCTTTACCTGTTGCAATATTTGTTCGTATTGCTGCTTTTGTGCCATAGCTTGTTGGTACTCCTTCTCATACTCTGCCTTGGCCTTTTTGTACAGGGCATATTCCTCGCGATCGGCAGCGCTAATTGAAGTTTCGGGCTTGCCCTCGTATTTCGGCCCAAGTTTTTTAAGGTAGCGAACATATTCCATATTTTCGGCTACGATATCGCCGAGAAAATTCCAACCGTGAATGTCATCTACATATCCATTGTTGTCATCGTCAATATTATTTCCGGGTATCTCATCTTCATTGGTCCAGATAACATTTTTAAGATCTTCGTGCTCTATATCCACACCACTGTCGATTACTCCCACGATTACGGTTTCGCCCTTTCTGTTTTTCAGTATTTCATTGTAAGCCCTATCTACGCTCATTCCTGGAATCGTATCGGCTACCAAGTCGGCAGCGCCCCAGCGTTCGTACTGTGCGTCGTTAAGCGGGGCCGTTTTAAGCGGGATATTATCTATATTCTCAATGGGGGTAGAGACAATGGGAGCTACACTGCTGCCGCAACTGGTTAATACGAACGCCGCAGTGGCGGCAAAAAGGGAAGGTTTAATAAAGTTCATAGTTCAATCTTAGTTAAATAATTCGTTAAAGGTAAAAACCTCATCTAGGCGAACGCCTTTTTCTGTATGTTTTACGGTAATTATAGGGTTGTGTGCATCATGTTCGAGAAATAGGTAATAACCTTCGGTGGCGGCGGTGTTCAAAAACGCCTCTTTCTCAGGAAGGGTTAGCAACGGCCGCGTATCGTAGCCCATTACATACGGAATAGGCAAATGGCCTGCTGTAGGAAGCAAATCGGCCATAAAGACCAATGTTTTCCCTTTATAGTTTATATGCGGAATCATTTGCTTATCGGTATGGCCATCTACGAACAGAATACCAAAATCCATCGGATTGTCTTCTAGGAAGTTGCCACGTGGGGTGACTACAAATTGTAATTGTCCGCTTTCTTGCATAGGAAGTATATTCTCCTTCAAAAACGATGCCTTTTCTCTTTGGTTAGGATTTACTGCCCAGTTCCAATGGTCTTCGTTGCTCCAAAAAGTTGCGTTTTTGAAGGTTGGCACATAGCCCGTACGATCTTTATTCCATCGAATACTGCCGCCGCAATGATCAAAATGAAGGTGGGTCATGAACACATCGGTTATATCGTCTTCGTGAAACCCATTTTCCCGAAGGCTTGCAGACAATGAGTGTGGGCCCCATTGATAGTAATAGCCGAAAAATTTGTCGCTTTGCTTGTCGCCCATCCCGGTATCGATTAAAATAAGGCGATTGCCTTGCTCAATCAATAGGCATCGGGCAGCCATATCGATCATATTGTTGCTGTCTGCCGGATTGGTTCGCGACCATAGCGATTTTGGGACCACACCGAACATGGCGCCCCCATCCAACTTAAAGTTTCCAGACTCAATGGGATATAATCTCATAGGTGCTGCAAATTACTAAAACTGTCGCGAATGTATATAGGTGTTAAGGGATTATTAAGATTTCACTACAAAACCTTGCAAGTTGTTGCTAGCCGCGGTAATGGGCTATTACAATTTTGTTAATTATTTTTGGACTATCTTGTTTCTTTCTACTTTAACCGAAAAATTAGCCTATGTTAGAACTTGCGGGAATCATCGTTTTGGGAATATTGGCCCAGTGGGTCGCCTGGAAGTTCAAGATACCAGCTATTTTACCCCTAATTCTCATAGGGTTGTTCGTGGGACCCATTTCAACCTTGCTCTCGGAAGATGGCTCACAGTGGATACAGCCCATATGGAATGGTGAAAAGGGATTGTTTCCTGGTGAGGGACTATTTTACTTCGTGTCTCTTGCGATAGGGATAATCTTATTTGAAGGAGGACTCACCCTGAGGCGCGGTGAAATCTCAAAAGTTGGCAGTGTTATCGTAAAGCTGATAAGCCTAGGTTCTGCGGTCACATTTATAGGCGGTGGCGTGGCGGCACACTATGTTTTTGGACTCGATTGGCGTATATCCTTTCTCTTCGCGGCCTTGATTATTGTTACCGGCCCCACGGTTATTACGCCTATTTTAAGAAATATTCCCTTAAAGAAGGATGTCTCGGCCGTATTAAAATGGGAAGGTATCCTCATTGACCCCATTGGAGCTTTGGTGGCCGTTTTGGTATTTGAGTTTATAAGTGTAAAGGGCGACGCCGGCTTTACCAAACAGGCCTTGGTGGAGTTTGGGAAGATCTTGCTTATCGGCTTTTCCTTCGGAATTGCAGGCGGATATGCTCTTTATATTGTAATTAAGAAAAAGTGGATACCGCATTACCTGCTAAATGTGGTTGCACTTTCGGTCGTGCTGCTCATCTTTGTGGAAAGTGATCTCTTCGCCCACGAATCGGGACTCCTCTCTGTAGTGGTTATGGGAATGTATTTGGGCAATAGCGACTTACCCAACCTAAAAGAGTTGCTCTACTTCAAGGAATCCCTTAGCGTGCTGCTTATTTCCATATTGTTCATTCTGCTTTCTGCCAATATTGGGCTAGACGATCTATTGTTGGTATACAATTGGAAAACCGCTACCTTGTTAGCGATTATAATTTTTGTGCTTCGTCCTTTAGGCGTGTTCTTGAGCACCGCGGGCAGTAGCCTAAAAGTGAATGAAAAACTATTTATAAGCTGGGTGGGCCCTCGGGGTATCGTCGCGGCCGGAATTGCCTCCCTGTTTGGCACAAAGCTCGTGCGCGATGGCGTACCGGGCGCAGAGTATATTACGCCATTGGTTTTTGTAGTGGTACTGGTAACTGTACTTCTTAATGCTACAACAGCTCGCTTTTTTGCATCGTTGGTGGGCGTTTTCCTAAAATCTTCCAACGGCATTGTAATTGTAGGAGCCTCTAAGGTCGCCCGTTTAATTGGCACCTATCTTCAGAAAAACGAAAGGCACATTGTATTGGTAGATACCAACCGTAACAATATCGAGCGGGCGAGAGAGCTGGGCCTTGAGGCCATTAATGCCAATATCAATTCCGACGACCTTACAGACAATATCGAACTCAATGACGTAGGCTATTTAATGGCAATGACCGGCAATGATGAAATCAACAAACAAGCACTTTCTCGCTTTGGCAATTCCCTTGGCGAAAATGGATCGTACCGTTTAATGACTCCGGAAGAACTCAAGGAAGATGAAAATCCGAGCTTAGAGAATATCATCTCGAAAACGCACGATTATGTAAAAATGACCGAAGTGGCACGCGAATTCCCATCCATACAGGAAATACCTGTAGATAGCAATGATAAATTGGTGAAGTTGTTGGGCTACATTGAAGATGAATTTAACGCCGTGGCATTATTTCTGAAAGATGACACCAACCAGATACAATTTGTGAACGAACCCAAAGAAATGGAAGTGGGTGAAGGATACCATCTGGTGTATCTTGGCAAGCCTATAGATTTTGAGGATGTGATAAACGTAACCATTCAGGATGAAACCGATACCGTAAACGAATGATGAATTTTTGTAAGATACTGATAGTTTTGACGGCCTCCATGGTTTTCTACGCCTGTAATGATGACGAAGGTCGCTCCTGTACCACGTGCAGCTCTGACGAAACAGCACCGTTTGAACTCTGCCAAGAGCCCAACGGCAATGCATCCATTAACGGACAAGATACCGATACAGAATATGATGTTTACCTCGCGGGCTTACAGGAGGCAGGGGTACAATGTGGCGGTTAATCGTTTAACTTAAGCACCGCCATAAATGCCTCTTGCGGGATTTCCACGTTGCCCACGGCGCGCATGCGCTTTTTACCCTTTTTCTGCTTTTCCAATAATTTCCGCTTTCGGGAAATATCGCCTCCATAACATTTGGCGGTAACGTCCTTCCGCAGTGCCTTTACCGTTTCGCGAGCAATGATCTTGGATCCTATAGCCGCTTGAATGGGAATATCAAATTGTTGCCTTGGAATAAGTTCCTTCAGCTTTTCACACATTTTCTTGCCAATGTCATAGGCATTGTCGCGATGCAGCAATGCCGAAAGCGCATCGACCGTATTGGCATTCAGCAGCACATCTACCTTGACCAAATGCGACTCGCGCATACCAATGGGCGAATAGTCGAACGAGGCATATCCGCGAGAAACGGTTTTGAGCCTATCGTAAAAATCGAAAACGATTTCTGCCAAAGGCATATCGAATGCAAGTTCTACGCGCTCGGTAGTAAGATAGGTTTGGTTGGTTATTTCTCCACGCTTTTCAATACAAAGCGACATCACCGGACCAACAAATTCCGACTTTGTAATAATCGTAGCTTTAATGTAAGGCTCTTCCACCCTGTTCAAGGTAGAGGGTTCTGGCAAATCGGATGGATTGTTCACCAAGATAACCTCATCTGGATTTTTATTGGTATAAGCGTGGTAGCTCACGTTAGGTACGGTGGTTATAACGGTCATATCGAACTCCCGCTCCAAACGCTCTTGGATGATCTCTAGGTGCAGCATCCCCAAAAACCCACACCGGAAACCAAAGCCTAATGCAGCCGAACTTTCTGGTTGAAATACCAGGGAAGCATCATTTAACTGCAACTTTTCCATACTGGTTCGCAGCTCTTCGTAATCTTCGGTATCTACTGGGTAGATGCCCGCAAAAACCATAGGCTTTACATCCTCGAAACCCTCAATCATATTGGTCGTGGGTTTTTGTGCATCGGTAATGGTGTCGCCCACCTTAACCTCGCGCGCGTCCTTGATACCGGTAATCAAGTACCCCACATCGCCTGTTTTTATAACTTCCTTGGGTTGCTGTTTCAGTTTTAGCGTGCCCACCTCATCGGCACCGTAATTTTTACCTGTAGCCATAAACTTGATGTTTTGGCCCTTTCTAATTTCCCCATTGAGTACCCTGAAATAAGTCTCTACCCCTCGAAAGGGATTGTAAACCGAGTCGAAGATAAGAGCCTGTAAGGGTTCGTCTGGATTCCCCTTAGGGGCGGGTACGCGTTCAATGATAGCTTTCAATATATCCTCGATGCCAATTCCAGTCTTTGCGCTCGCCGGGATAACCTCCTCGGGTTTACAGCCCAAAAGATCCACAATATCATCTGTTACTTCCTCTGGATTGGCGGATGGAAGATCGACCTTGTTGAGAACAGGAATGATTTCCAAATCATTTTCAAGCGCCAAGTATAGATTGCTAATGGTTTGTGCCTGTATGCTCTGGGCCGCGTCTACAACCAGTAAGGCTCCTTCGCAGGCGGCGATAGATCTGGAAACCTCATACGAAAAATCGACGTGTCCGGGAGTATCGATCAAGTTGAGGATGTACTTCTCACCCTCAAAGGTATATTCCATTTGTATCGCATGGCTCTTAATGGTAATACCGCGCTCTCGCTCTAAGTCCATACTGTCCAGCAGCTGCTCCTTCTTCTCTCTATCGGTTACCGTAGCCGTGGCATCCAGCAGCCGGTCTGCCAAGGTGCTCTTTCCGTGGTCAATATGGGCGATGATGCAGAAATTTCGGATGTTCTTCATACGTTCTTCTTCCGTAGCAATTAGATTGCAAATATAGCTTAAAATGAATCGATTTAATGGTGTTCACACCGTTCATCGAAAAAATTGTGCGTTTGCTTGCCATTTCACATTTATTTAACATATTTGTAACAATGATGTGATAAAATGAGCAAGAGCTCATCTCCCCAAGAATACGCACATTTTTTAAAAAAAAGCAGACCTAACCAATATCCCTTATGAAAAGACGCTTGCTGCTTTGGGGCTTGCTGCTTTGTGGCACCCTCGCATTAGCACAGGAATTCACCATTTCTGGTAAAGTGGTAGATGACAAGGGCCAACCATTTTCTTACGTTACTATTTTGGTGTATAAAAGTGGCTCTCAAGAGCCATTAAGAGGAACCGCCACTCAGGAAAACGGTTCATTTACTCTGGAATCCCTAGAAGCGGACCCCTATACTGTTACTTTCAGTTTTGTTGGGTTTGCTACTCAAACCGTAGAGCTCGCGCTTGAGGACCACATAAACCTTGGCACGATTATCCTTAGCGAAATTTCGGAAGCATTGGATGAAGCCATAATTACCGCACGAAAGCCCACGATACAGAAAATGGCGGGAAAGTTGATTTTCAATGTGGAAAATACCTCATTGTCGCAGGGAAACACGTTAAACCTACTAAAGAAAACACCCGGCGTAGTCGTAGTGGGTGAAACGGTATCCATTAAGAACCGTCCCACTACCTTGTATATGAACGGTAAGCGAATTTACCTATCTCCCGCTGAAGCGACTACCTTTCTTGAAAACCTTGATGCTTCTTTTATTAAATCGGTTGAGGTGGTAACATCTCCTTCGGCAGCTTTTGATGCAGAAGCGGGAACCTTGCTGAATATAATCACCACGCGCGGGTTCGTTCCTGGGTACAAGGGAAGCGTAAACGGCACGTTCGAGCAAGGAATCTTCCCGAAGTATCAGTTTGGTACCTCCCATTATTTGAAAAATTCATGGCTAAATATGTTTGGTAGCTATAGTTTTAGTCCGCGCAAGGAACTAAAGCAGGACGATAACTTTACCCGGTTTCTTAATCCTAACGGAACCACCAAGACCGTTTGGGAGAGCGATTTTAACCGAACTACCCGTAGCTACGCCCATCAAGGAAATTTGGTAGCCGATGTAACTTTGAACGAAAAGAACACCTTGAGCCTCACGGCCAATATATTCGTATCGCCCAACAAAACGTACGACAACTCGCAACGCAACGAAATTTTGAATGCAGAGCGGCAGCTCGACTCGTTTTTCCTCACCCATAGTGACGTGGCTATGGATCAGCACAACATTGCTTTGAACCTAGACCACACCCTTGTTATTGGCAGTAAAGGCGCGCGCTTAATGACTTCTGGAAATTATATAGATTACCGCTCCGTTCAAGAGCAGGATTTGCAAAGCGATTACTTTTTGGCAAACGGAGCGCCTATTAGGACGAACAGTTTTTTCACGGATGCCCTGCAGGAGACCGAGATCATTATCGGTAAGATGGATGCCGAAGTGCCCTTGGGACAGGGCAACCTTACCACGGGATGGAAATTTTCGAATATCGATACCAAGAGCGGGCTCGATTTTTTTGACACGGAAGGCGGAGCCGAGGTTTTCAATAGTGCCAATTCCGATCTGTTTCTCTACAAGGAAAACATTTACGCAGCATATTCGAATTACGTAAATGGGTGGGGAAATGTGAATTTGAACGTAGGCCTACGTGCCGAATATACCGATGTTACGGGCGATTCGCAATCGCTGGGCACCGTTAACACCCAAGAATATTTTGAACTTTTTCCAACAGTTTCTTTACAGTACCAATATAATGAATCCAATGGCTTCGGCATTACCTATAAGCGCGCCATACAACGGCCACGATACGAAAGTCTCAATCCCTTTCGGTATTTTCTCAACGAGAGCAACTTCAATCAAGGCAACCCCAACCTCATGCCCTCTTTTGAAGATAAGGTTACGCTTAGCTACAATTTTAAGAACACTTTTTTCATCGATGCCAATTACCAAAAAATTGATCAGGCGCTGGAGATGTTAACCTTTCAAGACAACCAGAACCAGACATTACGTCAATTGGATGCCAATACCGTAAGCTTCCTTCAATATAGTTTGGACTTTGTGCTCTCCCACTCCCTCAAAGATTGGTGGTATCTAAGCCTGGTTACCTCTAGCTATTATTTGGAGAGCGAGTTTTTTGCGGTAGAGAGCGCAGCGGAAACATTTACAAACGACACGTATGGTTTTTTTGCGCAAATGTTCAGTGAATTTAACTTAGATGCAAATAGGACCACAACGGTCGATGTTACGAGTTTGTACATTTCAGATTTTATCTCGGGCTCTACAGAATATGAGAACCTCTACAACCTGTCAATAGCGCTCAACAAATCGTTCTGGGATAACAGGGCACGTATCACTGTAGGGGTAGACGATATTTTCAACACTAATAACGTGCGCGTTACCTCTAGGTATCTAAATCAGGACAATTCTTACTTTCCCAGGCCAGAGTCGCGGCTATTCCGCGTGGGTTTCATTTATAACTTCGGAAACTTTAGGTTGAGGGACAACCGAAGAACCGTAGATGCTGTGGAACGCGATCGACTTTCAAGATAAGCCAACCCCATCCAAAATGTTCTAGTGGCACAAATTTTCTGTAATTTTGCAACATGGCAAAAATTGGTTCAATAGAGTTAGGTGAGTTTCCTTTGTTGCTCGCCCCTATGGAAGATGTGAGCGACCCTCCCTTTCGCGCCCTTTGTAAGGAACAGGGTGCAGACGTGGTGTTTACCGAGTTTATTTCTTCCGAAGGATTGATACGCGACGCTGCCAAGAGCGTCATGAAGCTCGATATTTATGAAAAGGAGCGGCCCGTGGGCATCCAGATTTTCGGGGCCAATCTCGATTCTATGTTACAAAGTGTGGAGATTGTCGAAGCAAGTGGTCCTGATATTATTGACATCAATTTTGGCTGTCCCGTAAAAAAGGTCGTCTCAAAAGGTGCCGGTGCTGGTATTTTAAAGGATATCGACCTTATGGTATCGCTTACCGAAGCTATGGTAAAGCATACCAAGTTACCTATTACTGTGAAGACCCGTTTAGGTTGGGATCACGATAGCATTAAAATTGTCGAAGTTGCCGAACGATTGCAGGATGTGGGCTGCCAAGCTATTTCCATCCACGGTAGAACCCGTGCCCAGATGTACAAGGGAAATGCAGATTGGCGCCCAATTGCAGAAGTTAAGAACAATCCCCGAATGCATATACCTGTATTCGGAAACGGAGATGTCGACACCCCAGAACGGGCTATGGAAATGCGCGATGTTTATGGACTTGATGGCGCGATGATTGGTAGGGCCAGTATAGGATATCCTTGGTTCTTTAAAGAAGTGAAGCACTTTTTTGAAACCGGAACGCATTGCGAACCGCCCAGTATGGAAGAACGTGTAAGGGCCGCACGGCGCCATTTGCAAATGGCCATAGATTGGAAAGGAGAAAAATTAGGTGTATTCGAAACCCGAAGGCATTATACCAATTATTTTAAAGGTATTCCCAACTTCAAGGAATATAGAACCCGTATGGTGACCAGCGATGATAGCGCCGATGTTTTTGCCGCCTTCGATGAGGTGCTTGAAAAATTTGGAGACTACCAATTTGCCTAACGCAAAAGGCTTTGGTTGACCCGACTTGCTGCAATTTTTGATGCCAATAGCCCAAGAACCGTGATGGTTACCAATACGATGGCTGCATTTACTAATTCCAATTTAACGGGATAGGGCAAGGTTGGGGTAATGGCAACCCACTTGAATTGAAGTTGCAATAAAACCATCACCACGCCAAGGGCGATTCCCAAAATACCTCCCAAGGTGGTCATTAGCACCCCTTGAAGCAGAAAAATGCTACGAATCTCTTTTACTGTGGCTCCTAAGTTATAAAGGGTTTTCATATTCTTCTGTTTATCCAAAATCATCATAATTATACTACCCACCACATTGAATAGCGCAATGATGAGCACCAAGGTAAAAATAAGGTAGACCGCAATGTTCTCGGTATTGAGCATTTTGTAGAGGGCATCGTTCTGCTGAATCCGGTTCTTAATCACCACATTGTTACCAAGGGCTTGCCTCAAGGCTTCCCTTACGGAAGCTTCGGAAGCATCGGGAAGCATTTTAATTTCTACCGAAGAAACTTGGGTACTGTCCAAATCCAAAAGCGATTGGGCAAATTCTATATCGGCAAATACATATTTACTATCTAGTTCTTCATTTACAGCATACACCCCAGACACTACCACGTTGCGCTTGGTAAATGCCTTGGTAGGGTCAAGTTCTTGTCCGCTATACGGTTTTGGAACGTACAGTTCCAATAGGTCGGTATAGTCACGTATGCCAAGCGAGAGTTTTGCAGCAGTTCCCAACCCCAAGACCACCTCTTCCTGGCCGGGGGTAAACCATTCGCTAATGTCGAGATACAGTATACTATCAATAGGATTTACCCTTCCAAAGTTGCCATCGACACCTTTTATGTAGCCAATGTGATTTTTTCCCTTGTACTGTAAAAATACGCGTTCCTCAATAATTTTAGAATAGGCGGCAATACCCTCTATACTATCGAGGGACGCAATTTCCGAAGAATTGACTGACAACGTTTTACCGCTTTCAGGCAATACCTTTAGGTCGCTATCGAACACGTTGGTAAACTGTAAACTGAAATCCTTAAGTCCCGAGAATCCCGATAGAACGATAAACAGCGACATAGCACCAACCACAACTCCTACTGCAGCGATTAGGGTAATGATATTTATGGCATTGCTGCTGCTCTTGGTAAAGAGGTACCGCTTTGCGATGTAGAGCGGGAATTTCACTTTACGATTTTTTTCGCCGTGGCAACAAATCTGGATTTTCTATGGGATTGTCTCCTCCCTTAACCGCCTTCTCGATACCTTCTATATAATCGAGGCTATCATCGTTGTAAAAACTTAGGTCGGGCATTTTACGCAATTGGTGCTTTACGCGCTGTGCGATTCGGTGCTTTATCTTTGGGGTCAAGGTTTTGAGCTCCTGTACCAGACTTTGCGCCTTGTTGGAGGGAAATATACTCACGTATACCTTGGCAATGCTCAAGTCGGTCGTGACGCTTACCTTAGAAACGGTAACAATGGTACTCAATTGTCCCGATTCACGCAGCATCTCTTGGAGTACTTGGGCTAAATCTGCCTGTAATACCCCAGCAATTTTTTTCTGTCTGTTGCTTTCTTCCATAGTACAAAAGTACCACATTTAAAGATTTGTTATTTTTGAAACCTAAAATAATTGGAATTATGGAGAAGATCGAGCATATTGGCATTGCGGTGTCCAATTTAGATAGTGCCAATAAAACATATGAAAAATTGCTGGGCACACCACCCTATAAAACCGAAACAGTGGCTAGCGAGGGTGTTTCTACCTCGTTTTTCAAATGTGGGGAAAGCAAGATCGAGCTATTGCAAGCCTTGGGGGCAGAGAGCCCCATCGCAAAATTTATAGAGAAAAGGGGAGAGGGAATCCACCACATTGCTTTTTCCGTGGCTAACATTAAAGATGAGGTTGAGCGACTCAAGAAAGAAGGTTTCCAAGTCCTTAACGAAGTACCAAGAAATGGAGCCGATAACAAATGGGTGGTCTTTCTGCACCCTAAGTCGGCGAATGGTGTACTGGTAGAGTTGTGCCAAGAGCGAAATAGTTGAACAAATAGTTTTATAGTTTAGCAAAAGAGTTTTACATTTGCAAACTGTTTTTGGTCCCATAGCTCAGTTGGTTAGAGCACCTGACTCATAATCAGGTGGTCCTTGGTTCGAGCCCAAGTGGGACCACTTTTTTTTAAAAAAATTTCTCGCCGGGTTGTGGCCTTCCTTCCTTGGAATAGCGTATCTTGCAAGTTCATCAGTTATTTTACAACCGTTCGAATCTTTGAATTTTTAAGCTTGGGGAATGTTTTGTACGAAGGTTATCTATGATTATCTGTCCGCAGATATAGGCTCTTTCGCATTGCCAAAACATTTAATAATGAGATAATAATGAATCAATTTTTTTGATATTTATTTGTTGTTAATAATTTTTTCATACTTTTAACACCCAATTATGCGACCCCAAATCGTGAAAATATGTTTTTCGGTGCTGTTCATGTTGTATGGCGCGCTGTTGTTCGGCCAATCTGGAAAGGCCGGGCCGCCACCCCCTGGCCCGCAACGAACACCGCAACTTCCTATTGACCAAGATCTGGCAATTCTTTTTTTGTTGGGAATGGTATTGGGTATTTTCTTTTTAGCTCGCAGAATAAGGGCTACCTATAATGCTCGCTAAGCCTTTTCAGATATTTTCCTATCACATCAAATTCCAAATTTACCAAATCTCCCACTTTTAGGTTTTTAAAATTCGTATGCTCATAGGTATAGGGTATTATCGCTGCGCTAAACCGATTTCTTTCAGAGCCTACTACTGTCAAGCTCACCCCATTAATTGTGATGGATCCTTTCTCGATGGTAACATTTCCCAAGTTGGCATCGTACGAAAAGGTAAAATACCAACTTCCTGAAGCTTCAGTAATCGCTTCGCAGGTACCAATTTGATCTATGTGTCCTTGCACTATATGACCGTCAAGCCTGTCGCCCAGTTTCATGGCGCGCTCCAAGTTTATCCAATCTCCTTGTTGAAGGCCGGAAAGATTTGTTTTCTCGAGCGTTTCCTTGATTGCGGTTACCGTATATCGATCCTCCTCTATGTCCACCACGGTAAGGCAAACACCATTGTGGGCCACGCTTTGGTCTATTTTCAGTTTAGCTGCCAATGTATTTTGAATGGTTAGGTGCAAGTTCCCGCCGTCTTCCCTCAACGCAGCCACTTTCCCCATCGTTTCAATAATGCCTGTAAACATTCTTTAATTCGTTACATTTGTACGGCAAAAATAACAATTTAAAACCGGGGTTTGTATGGCAAAAGACGATAAGATGATTGTGGGAATTTCAGTAGGAGATGTAAATGGAATTGGTGGCGAGATAATTTTGAAGACCTTCGAAGATGCTCGAATGATGGACTTCTGCACGCCTGTTATCTTCGCCTCGGTCAAGCTCATGTCCTTTTATAAAAAAGAATTTGGGCTCGACGTGAACCTTCACGGTATCGACTCGATCGATGCGATTGTTCCCAAAAAGATCAATGTCCTGAATGTATGGAAGGAAAATTTTGAGGTTTCCTTCGGAAGGGAAGACAAAAAAAGTGGAAACTATGCGGTAAAATCTTTGCAGGCTGCGGTCGCCGCCCTTAAGGAAGAAACGATCGACGTGCTCGTAACAGCGCCTATCAATAAATCGAGCATACAGTCTGAAACATTCAATTTCCCCGGGCATACCGATTATTTAGCCAAGGAACTTGAAGGCGATAGCTTAATGCTCATGGTTTCAGATTCGCTTCGTGTAGGGCTGCTCACGGATCATGTCGCGGTTAAGGATGTTTCCAAAACCATTACCCGGCCCCTCATCGAAAAGAAAATCAACACCATACACCGAAGCTTGGTGCAAGACTTTGGCATACGTAAACCCAAGATCGCCGTTTTGGGTATTAATCCGCACACGGGCGACAATGGTGTTATTGGCACCGAAGATGATAGTGTTATGCGCCCCACCCTCGATAACTTGCGCAAAAACGGAAAGTTGGTTTACGGTCCCTACGCGGCCGACAGTTTGTTCGGTTCGGGCAATTATAAGAATTTTGACGCCATCGTGGCTAGCTATCACGACCAAGGGTTGGTGCCCTTTAAAACCCTCGCCTTTGGTACCGGGGTTAACTATACTGCCGGATTGAATAGGGTGCGGACCTCGCCAGACCACGGTACTGCTTTTGATGTGGCTGGAAAGAACCAAGCCAATTTCGAATCGTTCAAGGAGGCTGTCTTCACGGCGATAGCCATCTATAAAAAACGTAGGGAATACGAGAAAATCGCTAAGAATCCGCTAAAAACAGGACGCAAATTACCCTTTTCAAAAAAGAAGAGTTAATATAATTTGCTATTCAAAAAATTTTTTATCTTTGCACCCGCCTTTGTACGAAGGTGGATGAAAGAAACAGGTGTGATTATGAAGGAATTGAAAGAATTTACCATCCCCTTTGTGGGGCTGAAAATTGGGGAGCACCGTTTCAATTTTGAAATTGAAAAACCGTTCTTTGATCATTTTGAGTACGACGAATTCCACGATGCCTCCATTGCTTTAGAGGTGCTGTTGGTAAAAAAGGCCACCTTGTTGGAGTTCATGCTATCATTTCAAGGATCTGTGGGCGTGCATTGTGATATCACCAATGAACCCTATAGCCAACCTGTAAATGGTACGTACCGTTTTGTCGTTAAATTTGGAGACGAATACAACGATGAAAACGAAGACCTGCTGGTATTGCCCCATGGAAGTTATGAGGTAAACATACAGCAGTATGTGTACGAATCGATAGTGCTTTCAGTACCGGCGCGTAGAATCCACCCTGGGGTGGAAGACGGGTCCCTGAAATCTGAGATACTCGAAAAGTTGGAAGAACTACGTGTGAAAGAACGTACCGAAGAAATCGACAACGATCAAGAAGAGGAAGGTACCGATCCCCGATGGGACCAATTAAAAAAACTATTAACGGACAAATAATACAGAGCGATGGCACATCCAAAGAGAAAAATCTCCAAAACCCGAAGAGATAAGAGAAGAACCCACTATAAGGCTACAGCCCCAACAATTGCCAAAGATCCTACCACGGGCGAGGCACACGTTTTTCACAGAGCCCACTGGCACGAAGGCAAATTGTACTACCGCGGCCAGGTAGTAATCGATGCTACCGAGGAGGTAGAAGCCTAAATTATTTATACTCAGCATATAAAACTCCCACGAGCCGTGGGAGTTTTTTGTTTTTAGGAAGGATAAGGTTTAAAAACAGAAGGTTTTTGCGCTATTTTTGGCTATTTTTTAGTAATTTTCACACCTTTTAGAGTCGTGTTGGCTCTGTTTGAGGAATTTAATTCAACTATATGAGCAAGATCACAGCAGCAATTACCGCTGTAGGAGGCTATGTTCCAGAGTATGTGTTAACCAACCAAATACTGGAAACGATGGTCGATACGAATGATGAATGGATTACCACCCGAACCGGAATCAAAGAACGACGCATTTTAAAAGACCAAGATAAGGGCACTTCCTATTTAGCCATACAAGCGGCTAAAGATCTACTCTCAAAAAGCAATACCGACCCCAAGGATATCGATATGGTGATTATGGCCACCGCCACGCCCGATATGCCGGTTGCAGCCACAGGCGTTTACGTCGCTACCCAAATAGGGGCCATAAACGCTTTTTCTTATGACCTTGTCGCTGCCTGCTCGAGCTTTCTCTACGGAATGTCCACCGCAGCACGTTATATCGAATCGGGAAAGTATAAAAAAGTCCTGCTCTTAGGAGCCGACAAGATGTCCTCCATTATCGATTATGAAGATCGCGCTACCTGCATTATCTTTGGCGATGGCGGAGGCGCAGTGCTCTTTGAACCGAACGAAGAAGGCTTCGGACTTCAGGACGAGTACCTCCGCTCTGACGGGATTGGAAGGCAAAGCCTTAAAATTGACGCAGGAGGATCGCTTCTGCCCGCAACTGCACAAACCGTTGCCAATAAACAGCATTTCGTTTTTCAAGATGGAAAAACAGTGTTTAAATTTGCCGTATCGAATATGGCCGATGTAAGCGCCAAGATTATGGATCGCAACGGCTTGGCCGGCGAAGATGTTAATTGGCTGGTGCCGCACCAGGCCAATAAGCGCATTATCGATGCCACCGCCAAGCGAATGGGCTTGCCAGACGACAAGGTGATGATGAACATTCATAAGTATGGAAACACCACATCGGCTACCTTGCCGCTGTGCTTAGTAGATTACGAGAAGCAGCTCAAAAAAGGCGATAACTTGGTATTCGCTTCCTTTGGCGGAGGTTTTACCTGGGGCGCCATCTACGTTAAATGGGCCTACACGCCGAATTAATCAGCAATTTATTAAGACTATTAAACCTTTAGAATATGGAGTTAAAAGAAATTCAAAACCTCATCAAGTTTGTGGCCAAATCTGGAGCCAGTGAAGTAAAACTTGAAATGGACGATGTGAAAATCACCATTCGTACCGGCTCTGACGACCGAAAGGGCGAACCTACCTACATTCAGCATATGCCCAGTATGCCCGCACCGCAACCACAGGCTGCCCAGCAACAGACCCAAGAGGCTACCGCGCCGGCTGCGACTAAGGAGGCGCCAACGCAAAAAGAGGAAGATTCAAAGTATATCACTATAAAATCGCCCATTATTGGAACTTTCTATAGAAAACCCTCTCCAGACAAACCGGTGTTCGTCGAGGTAGGAGACTCCATCAAAGCAGGCGATGTGCTATGTGTCATCGAGGCTATGAAGCTGTTCAACGAAATAGAAAGCGAGGTATCAGGAAAAGTCGTAAAGGTGTTGGTAGACGATTCGTCTCCAGTGGAGTTCGACCAACCGTTGTTCTTGGTAGACCCCTCTTAAATTCATTACTATTTCCGAAGGCCGTTAGTTAATATAGCGGCCCTTTTTTTAAAAGGACTTTTTAACGCTTTATCGTATGTTCAAAAAAATATTGATTGCCAATAGGGGAGAGATAGCACTTCGCGTTATACGTACCTGCCGCGAGATGGGCATCAAAACTGTTGCCGTTTACAGCAAGGCAGATGAGGAGAGCCTACACGTTCGCTTTGCCGACGAGGCCGTATGTATTGGCCCCCCACCAAGTAGCGAGAGCTACCTTAAAATGTCAAACATAATTGCCGCAGCAGAGATTACCAATGCCGATGCAATTCACCCGGGGTACGGATTTCTTTCAGAAAACGCCAAATTCAGCAAAATTTGCGAAGAGCACAATATCAAATTTATTGGGGCCTCCCCCGAAATGATCGAGAAAATGGGCGACAAGGCAACCGCCAAGGCGACTATGAAGGCTGCCGGTGTTCCGTGTGTTCCAGGAAGCGATGGTATTATTCCAGATTTTGAGACTTGTAAGAAAATAGCAAAGGAAACCGGTTATCCCGTAATGTTGAAGGCGAGCGCTGGGGGCGGAGGAAAAGGTATGCGTGCCGTATACAAAGAGGAAAATCTTCAAGCAGCTTGGGAATCGGCGAGACAGGAGAGCAAAGCCGCTTTTGGAAATGACGATATGTACATGGAGAAGCTCATTGAGGAGCCCCGCCATATTGAGATTCAAGTGGTAGGCGATAGTACAGGAAAAGCCTGCCATTTAAGTGAGCGTGATTGTTCCATACAGCGTCGCCATCAAAAATTGACCGAAGAGACACCTAGCCCGTTCATGACCAAGAAACTTAGGGAAGATATGGGGAAGGCAGCCGTAAAGGCGGCAGAATTCATAAAGTACGAAGGTGCTGGAACTATCGAGTTTCTGGTAGACAAGCACCGTAATTTCTATTTTATGGAAATGAATACCCGCATCCAGGTGGAGCACCCCATCACCGAGCAGGTGGTAGATTACGATTTAATTCGCGAGCAAATACTCGTGGCGGCTGGGGTACCCATTTCAGGGAAGAATTACCTTCCGCAGCTGCATTCTATTGAATGCCGAATCAATGCCGAAGATCCGTATAACGATTTTAGGCCCTCTCCGGGCAAAATTACCGTACTGCACGCTCCAGGCGGCCACGGAGTGCGGCTCGATACCCACGTGTATGCCGGTTATACCATACCGCCCAACTATGACTCTATGATCGCGAAATTGATCACCACAGCACAAACACGTGATGAGGCCATTAGCAAGATGAAGCGGGCACTCGATGAATTTGTTATTGAAGGCATTAAAACCACCATACCTTTTCATCGCCAATTAATGGACCACCCCGATTATGTAAAAGGGAATTATACAACGGCATTTATGAGCAATTTCAAAATGCAGGAGCCGGAGGAAGAAGAATAGAAACACCAGTATAACCTATTAAAGAAACGCCAATTCCCGAAGCCATCCGCTTTGCAATTGGCGTTTTTGCATGTGCACCTTTAATATGAATCTATCTTATTGGGAACGTAATACCTGGTTGCACAATATCGATTACGCCGTGATTGGCAGCGGTATTGTGGGCCTTAATTGTGCCTTGGCACTTCGCGAAAAAAGGCCCAACGCTAAAATCGTAATTTTCGAGAGAGGGATGCTGCCCAGCGGAGCGAGTACCAAGAATGCCGGATTTGCGTGCTTTGGAAGCATATCAGAGCTTTTGGCCGATTTGCGGAATCATACCGAAGAGGAAGTGATTTCTCTGGTTCGCGATCGCTATAATGGTTTACGAGAACTACGGAATACCTTAGGGGACCAAATGATCGATTTTCAGCCTCACGGCGGATATGAGCTTTTCTCCCAACAAGACGCCGAGCGGTATGAGCGCTGCTTGGATAAGGTACCGTACATCAATTTATTGTTAAAAGAGGTGTTTTTCGATAAAACTGACGTTTTTTCAGTAAAAAATGATCCATTTGGTTTTAAAAACATTCAGAAACAGCTCATTTTTAATCGTTATGAAGGGCAACTGGACACAGGAAAAATGATGATGGCACTCTTAAAAAAAGCAGCAGAAAAAGGCATTTTTCTGCTGAATAGTGCTGAAATTACCTCCATTACTTCAAAAAATGGTGAAATTAACCTTGTTTTAAACAATTCTGAAGAAATTAAGGCAAAAACCGTATGTGTCGCAACCAATGGCTTCGCCAAGCAATTCTTAGAAGAAACTGTTGCCCCTGCCAGGGCTCAGGTACTTATCACAGAACCAATCGCAAACTTACCGTTGCGAGGCACATTCCATATAGATGAGGGATATTATTATTTCAGGAATATCCATAACCGTATTTTGTTGGGCGGTGGGCGCAACCTGGATCGCGAGGGCGAAACCACTACCCAATTCGGTTTGACCAACCAAATACAAGAACGTCTCGAAGAACTGCTTCGCACCACCATAGTACCTGGAATCGATGTGGCCATAGCACAGCGGTGGAGTGGTATTATGGGTGTGGGCTCGCAGAAAAAACCAATTGTAAAAGAGGTAGCACCCAATATTTTCTGCGGTGTTCGACTGGGTGGAATGGGAGTGGCTATTGGGACCACTGTAGGAGGCAAATTGGCCGATTTGGCTTTGGATTGAAAGATTTTACGTAGATTTCGGCCCGTATTTGTTATATTCTAACACCCTATGCTGAAAAAACTTTTTGTTTTTATTTTTAAGTTACTTCTTTGGTTTTTACTTATTACCATTGGTTGGGTAATACTCTACAAATTTGTTCCCGTTCCATATACTCCCTTAATGGCCATTCGCTATTTTGAATCTGAACAGGAAAACTTTGAAACCGAGCACGATTGGGTTGAAATACAACAAATCTCTAAGAATCTTCAATTGGCGGTAATCGCTTCAGAAGATCAAAACTTTCTAAAACATAGTGGTTTTGACTATGAAGCTATAGAAAAAGCATACAAAAACAACAAAAGCGGAAAACGTATGCGTGGGGGCAGTACCATTTCTCAGCAAACCGCTAAAAATGTATTTCTCTGGCCAGAGCGCAGTTGGTTTCGAAAGGGGTTGGAAGTCTATTTTACATTTCTCATAGAAACTTTTTGGAGCAAAGAGCGCATCTTGGAGGTATACCTCAATAGCATCGAAATGGGCAATGGGGTGTACGGTGCAGAAGCCGCCTCAAGACATTGGTTTGGGAAATCGGCAGCAAATCTTTCGCAGTACGAAGCCGCAGCTATTGCAGCAGTATTGCCCAATCCGCGTAAATACAGAGCTGCGCCAGCATCGGGTTTCATAGAAAAAAGAAAACAGTGGATTGTACAACAAATGCGATATTATAGTACTTTTACACTCGAAAAACAGCCTAGTGAATGACGGTACTGGAACTAAAATCTGAGTTGTTGGAGCACTGTAGAACAACCGTGCAGAAACGATTTGAAAAGATACGGCAAACCATTGCCGATATCGAAGAATCGCTTATGGAAGAAGACAAGAATTCCAGTGGCGATAAGCACGAGACGGGTCGGGCTATGTTGCAAATAGACCGCGAAAATGCTGGAAAGCAGTTGCAGGAAGTAGAAAACATTCAGAACCTGCTAAAACGTATTGATATTAGGGCAACATCAGATTATATCAGGTTGGGAAGCTTAGTGAATACCAATCAAGGCACATATTTTATAAGCATTTCCATAGGGGTCGTAACCATTCAGGAAAAGCCCTTTTTGTGCGTAGCCCTCAACTCGCCCATCGGTCAGTTGCTGGCGGGGAAAAAGAAGGGAGAACAATTTCAGTTCAATGATAAAACTTTTATCATTCAGTTAGTACAATAGCTACTTAGCGCATTACATCTTCCATTAGGAAATCTTCAAGCTCTGTGTCGTCTTCGGCGTGAAGCACACTAACATCACCCGTAGTTTCTAATATTACCGCCCGTACCTGACTTAGTTTAAGCACATTTGCCTCTCGCAGCTTGCCCCGTAACTCATCCTTGCTCACCTTGCATTTTTCTAGATTTTCTTCCAGAATAGTGCCATTTTCCATCAATAGCACGGGCGAATTGTCCAATAGCTGCTGAGCGGCATCTTTTTTATAGATGAGGGTAGAGATAATATAGTTCATAAAATAGAGCAACCCGATAATGATGGCGCCCATTAGCAATTTGGGATTGCTCGTACCTATGCTCATAGCAAAGAGATTACCTATGGCTATGGTATTAATAAAGTCGAAACCGGTCATTTTACTAAAACTCTTAAGTCCAAAAATTCGGGTATAGACTATCAAGGCCGTATAGATAATAAGGGTGCCCAACAATACAGACCAAAGTGTTGGCAGGTCCAAGTCTTTGGTAAAATATTCCCAATTCATAGGTAAAAGGTTTAAAGGTAAAAACACTAGTTTTCTAAAGGTAATGCTTATCTAGGTTTGAATTCGTTAATCTTTTCTGAAAAAGCCACTATGCATTGCCGCAATCCTTTAAAAGCAGTATTCAATTCGATATCTTTAAAAGAAAACATAGTGTTATGAACAAAAGTATTGTACTGAAAAATCGTCCCGAGGGAACACCCCAATTGTCCGACTTTGAAATTTCTGAAATTGACAAGCCCACCCCCAATGAAGGCGAGGTGCTTCTCAAGACCAAGTATGTTTCGGTAGATCCCTACCTTCGAGGGAGAATGCGGGATGAGCCATCCTACATTCCGCCCTTCGAGCTCGGCGAACCCGTAGCCTCGGGCATCGTAGCCGAAATAATGGAAAGCCGTACCGACTCCTTCAAAAAAGGCGACTACGTTACTGGAATGCTGCCTTGGAAGCAATGGCACACCACCCCGGGGGCAGACCTTCAGAAGGTAGACGGCGACAAGGCACCGCTCTCTGCCTATTTGGGAATTCTAGGGCTTACTGGAATTACAGCATACCTCGGATTGGAGAAAATTGGCGAGCCCCAGAAAGGGGAGACCCTGTTGGTTTCTGGCGCCTCGGGCGCCGTGGGGAGCGTGGTAGGCCAGATAGGAAAAATAAAGGGTTGCCGCGTTGTTGGAATAGCCGGTTCTGATGCCAAAATTGAATTGATGAAATCGAAATTTAACTACGATGCAGGCATTAATTACAAAACTTCCCAAAATATGAAACAAGCCATTGCTGAGGTCTGTCCAGACGGGGTAGATGTTTATTTTGATAATGTAGGCGGGGAAATTCTCGATGCTGCAATAGCGAACGCCAACCGCTACGCAAGGGTGGTCAACTGCGGCGCCATATCATTGTATAACGAACAGGAACAGCCTACCGGCCCAAGGTTGGAACCGCAATTGGTAAAGAAAAGTATCAAGATGCAAGGGTTTATAGTGCGCGATTTCCAAGATGAGTTTCCAAAGGCAGTTTCGCAGTTGTCGCAATGGTTGGAAGATGGTAAGTTGACATATGAAGAAACCATAGTAGAAGGATTCGAGAATATCCCACAAGCCTTTATCGATCTTTTCAGCGGAAAAAACAAGGGCAAAATGATAGTGAAGGTTGCCTAATCTCGAGTGACTATTAAAATACTATTAAAGTGTGCGTTAAATGCCGTTAACATAAGGTAACGGCATTTTCGTTTTCAGTAATTTAAACGAACAAAAATTAAGAAATATATGGAACGCGTATTAGTGGCCGGTGCCACGGGAAGCACAGGAAAAAAAATAGTAGAAATTTTAGATAGGTATCGCAATTACCGTCCGGTGGCGATGGTGCGCCATAAGGATCAGGAAAAGGAATTTAATGATAGAAACATCGAAACCCGCTTGGCCGATTTGGAGAAAAATGTGAGCCATACCGTTACGGAAATCGATAAGGTAATTTTTGCCGCTGGTTCTGGAAGCGATACGGGTGTTGAAAAAACTATTGCTGTAGATCAAGAGGGAGCCAAGAAACTGATAGATTTGGCCGCCATAGCTGGAATTAAAAAATTTGTGATGCTTAGTGCCATGGGCGCCGATGACCCCCAGCAAAGTGATTCCATACAGCAGTATTTGGAGGCTAAGAAAAATGCCGATGAGCACTTGCGCAACAGCGGTCTCAAATACACCATCTTACGACCTGGAGCCCTAACCAATGAAGGAAGAACAGGTACAATAAAGTTAGGGCATAAACTGAATGAGAAAGGGGAAATTTCGCGAGCCGATGTCGCTGAAACGATAGTTGCGGCACTTCACGACGATGTCCTGATAAATGAAACCGTAGAACTGTTGAGCGGTGAAGCCGATATTGAAGAGGCCGTAAAAACTGTTGGCTAATCATTAGGTAAGTAGGCAGCGGGAATGGGATACTCTTCTGTTTCGCCAAACCAATAGATACTTACCACCCACCACCTCGAATCATCATATAACAATTGAATGCTGTTAATGCCCCTCGCAAATGGGGCATTGTCTTTTTGAGAATAATACGATTCGTAAGTGCTGAAAACGTGCGTTAGTGGGCCGTACGTTTCTACGACTCTATGAATTTCCTTCTCGTAAAAACCATTCTTCTCCAACCAAGCACCTGCAGTTGCGATGTATTCTTCAACCGTAAGTACTTTCGGCGCCCATCGTTCGTCTTCATTTCTTTGAATTGGCATTAATTGCGCGGTTGGAACGAACAAATAGTTGAAGAGATTCCAATTGCGCGCTTCATCCTTTTCCCCGGAGATAACCCCATAAAGGGTTTCCAAGGTGCCGTCTAAGGTTTGTACCTTGTTAAGGTACGCAGATTCGTCCTGTTGGGAAATTGCTTGTACCGATACGAATATAAGAAAAACCAAAAACGCCGTATACCGCTTCATGATTAAAAAAGTTTAATGGAAAGGTACACGTTTTCGTTGATATTCAATTGACTATGATGCAAAAAGTACACAGCTTCCTCATCATACAAACCATAAATAAGATAATGCGTGCCTTTATAATAAGACGCCACTACGCGCACGGCCAGCTCGGTTCGTGTATCGCTCACCTTCAATTGGTGCGGCAATAAAGGTTTAGGAGAAAGATGGTTATTTTGAAAAAAGCGTTGTGGCAATAAGGTAACCTCACCGAAAAATCCTGCTTCATAAGGCGTTTTAAAGTTGCTGAATAAAACTTGTGGAGTATCCATTCGAACTAAGGTGCCATGGCGCAATAGCAAGATACGATCCGCATACAGCAACGCTTCTTCGGCATCGTGTGTGGCTGTTATGCAAGATATATTCATCTTTTTCAGATATGCGTACAAACGCCGTCTTAATCTGTTTTTTCTGAAAGTATCGATACTGCTGAAAGGCTCATCCAACAACAATAATTGGGGTTGTTTTGCCAAGGCCTTGGCCAATGCAACGCGTTGCTTCTGACCTCCGCTTAGGTTTTTAACCAAGGTATTGCCATATTGGCTCAATTCAACCACCTCTAACAATTCAATAATCAAATTGCTTTCACGCTCGTCATTGCCAGAAAGATATTCTCGAATGTTCTCTCTTACGGTAGCGTAGGGAAGAATATTCAATTCTTGTGCTACCAATTTCATTTCGGGATGGCCTGGGATTAGAGTGTCGTTAGGCCCTAGTACTTTGGAGTGGAACCAACTTATTCGGCCGTGTTGCAAGGGCAGTAACCCATAGATAAGATGCAAGAGGGTCGACTTGCCGCAGCCGCTCTCCCCCAATAGGGCCAAGTGCTCTCCCGTATCGCTTTTAAAAGCGATATTGGAAAGAGTAATATCTTTTCCGTAGGCAAATGATTGTATGGCAACGTCTAGCATATATTGAAAAAGGGTTGCCCACAATGTCCTAAAATCGCGGCAACCCTTTTTAGAGGCTTTTCCAGATTCCTATTCCTTTACCGATTCGTTTACCTTCTTGGGGAGCACCTCAAAGCCCATATTGTAAAGCGTAAATCCGTAAATATCGGCATATTGGTCTATGGTTTTGCTCACTGGTGTTCCGGCGCCGTGGCCGGCGTCGGTCTCAATACGAATCAACACTGGATTATCGCCAGCTTGATGTTCCTGCAGTTCGGCCGCGAACTTGAAGCTATGGGCGGGCACCACGCGATCGTCGTGATCGCCGGTGGTAATGAGCGTGGCAGGATATTCGGTTCCCTCTTTAATATTGTGGAGAGGAGAATATCCCTTCAGGTATTCGAACATTTCCTTGCTGTCTTCCGCGGTACCATAATCATACGCCCAGCCAGCACCGGCCGTAAAGGTGTGGTAGCGCAACATATCGAGCACCCCTACTGCGGGAAGGGCCACTGCCATTAAATCGGGTCGTTGCGTCATCGTAGCACCCACCAGCAATCCGCCATTCGATCCTCCTCGAATGGCCAAATACTCGCTAGAAGTATAGTTGTTGGCAATGAGATATTCTGCGGCTGCAATAAAATCATCAAACACATTTTGCTTTTGCATTTTGGTGCCTGCCTTATGCCATTCCTTACCGTATTCGCCACCCCCACGTAAGTTGGGAACAGCGTAGACACCACCTTGCTCCATCCAAACCGCATTCGTGATGCTAAAGCTAGGAGTTAAGCTTACATTAAAGCCTCCGTAGCCATAGAGAATGGTGGGATTCTTTCCGTTCAGTTCTATCCCTTTTTTGTGGGTAATAATCATAGGTATTTTGGTACCGTCCTTACTCGTGTAAAAGACTTGTTTGCTTTCGTAGTTGTCGGCGCTAAAATCTATTTCTGGCTTTCGGTACAGTTCGCTTTCTCCAGTTTCAATAGTATATTTATAGATACTTCCCGGAGTTACGTAATTGGTAAAGCTATAATAAAGTTCTTTTTCCTCTTTTTTGCTTCCGAAGCCACCCGCGCTACCCACACCAGGCAATTCTACTTCACGTACTAAGTTGCCTTCGTAATCGTACTGCTTCACTTGTGAGACGGCATCGACCATATATTCGGTAAAGAAATAACCACCTCCTGTAGATGGGCTAAGCACATTTTCGGTCTCGGCGATAAAATCCTGCCAGTTCTCTGGAGTTGGATTTGCGGCATTTACCGTTACAATTTTTTTATTTGGCGCGTTCAGGTTGGTTACCAAAAATAATTTGCTGCCCTCATTCTCTATAACGTAGGTGTCGCTATCAGTATGATCGAGAATGGTGACGAAGTCACTATTGGGCTTGGTGAGGTCTTTTAAGAACAGTTTATTTCCAGAAGTTGAAATACTTGCACTCACCAAAAGATAGCGATTGTCTTCGGTAACGTTGCCCGAAACATAGCGATGCTTCTGCGCTTCGGTGCCACCAAAAATAAGCGCATCCTGCTTTTGTGAGGTGCCCAGCTTGTGATAATAAAGCTTATGCTGATCGGTCTTTGCAGAGAGCTCACTGCCTTTTGGCTTATCGTAGCTGGAATAGTAGAACCCGTCGTTCTCCTTCCAAGAAAGACCGCTAAACTTGATATCTACCAAAGTATCTTCGATGATTTCCTTGGTTTCGGCATCCATCACCAACACCTTGCGCCAATCGCTTCCTCCTTCAGAAATACTATACGCCGCCTTGGAGCCATCTTTCGAAAAACTGAGTCCGCCCAGCGAGATAGTCCCATCTTCCTTAAAGGTGTTCGGGTCGAGGAACACCTCGGCCGTTTCGGGATCCTCACCTGTCTTGTAACGATAAATCACATATTGATTTTGAAGCCCATCGTTTTTGTAGAAATAGGTATATGCTCCTTCCTTGAAGGGCGCTCCAATTTTCTCGTAGTTCCAAAGTTCGGTGAGCCGTTCTTTTAGCGCCTCGCGAAATGGAATGTTGTCGAGGTAGCCGTAGGTTGCCTCGTTCTGCCTTTTAACCCAATCTGCGGTCTCTTCGCTCATATCGTCTTCGAGCCAACGATAAGGGTCGGGCACCTCGGTGCCAAAGTACGTGTCTACGGTATCGACTTTCTTGGTCTCGGGATAGTTCACGGCAAGCGCTTCTTTTTTGGGTTCTTCCTTGCAGCCCACAAAAATAAGAGCGAAAGGTAAGAGTGCGAACAGATTTTTCATCTTTGTGTTGATTTTATTTTTTTTGAAATGTAAAGGTACTAAAATATGGCTCTAGCACACTCTTGCAGGTCTTTCTTGAAGTGACCAGTGGAAATACGGATTTCAATATTGAAAAAGCGGACGATATAACCTCCAATATTTATAGATTAGAATGCTGTTAATAGTTGCGATAATGAGCGCTACGGCAATATCTGGCAGGTCCAGAAACAGATGGAAGAGTAGAATGTTGAGGGCAATTGGCGCCAGTAAGATCAATGCGAAAGGAACCCATTTGTTGAACAAAAGTAGCACACCCACAAAAGTTTCCAATACACCTACTACATAGAGAACGTATCCCGTAGCACGGAGAGAGGCAATAAATTGGGCCGCATCTTCGGGAAATGAAGGAGCAGGAATAAAGCCGAAGAACTTGTTAAGGCCAAATACAACAAGGCCTACACCCAGAACGATACGAAGAATTTTCGTAAAGGTAGAATTCATACGGAGGTGGTTTAGTGTTTCGCAACTAAGATAGCGAATTTACCACACTCCTGTTTGTTTAAACTGCTGAAAATTAGCGAAGCATAATTATTACACCAGTTTGTTCTCCACCAAATACTCTGCAATTTGAATGGCATTGGTCGCGGCCCCCTTACGAAGGTTGTCGCTCACAATCCAGAGGTTTAGCGTATTTGGTTGGCTTTCATCGCGCCGTATCCTGCCCACAAAAACGTCGTCCTTACCTTGGGCGTACATCGGCATGGGATAGGTGTTGGTATCAGGATTGTCCTGAAGCGTCACCCCAGGAGCTTCATGCAAAATGCGGCGTACTTCGGCCAAATCGAAGTCATTCGCAAATTCAACATTTACCGATTCGCTATGCCCTCCTGCCGTAGGAATGCGAACAGCAGTGGCGGTAACCGAAAAGCTTCGGTCGTTGAGAATTTTTTGAGGCTCACGAGCCAGTTTCATTTCTTCTTTGGTATAGCCGTTCTCCTCGAAAACATCGCAGTGGGGCAGCGCATTTTTATGAATCGGGTACGGATAGGCCATACTGCCCGTTTCGCCCTTAATCTCATTTTCCAGCTGCTGTACCGCCTTTACCCCCGTTCCCGAAACCGATTGGTAAGTGGAGACCACCACCCGTTTCATTTGGTATTTTTTATGTAAGGGTGCCAGTGCCATAACCATTTGTATGGTAGAGCAGTTGGGATTGGCTATAATCTTATCTTGGGGCGTAAGCTTGGCGGCATTTATCTCGGGCACAATCAACTTCTTGCTGGGGTCCATTCTCCAAGCAGAAGAATTGTCGATAACCGTAGTTCCGTTCTTAACGAATTCTGGCGCCCAATTGAGGGAAGTTTCTCCACCCGCCGAGAATAGGGCGATATGCGGCTTTGCCTCTACGGCTGCCTGTATCGATATGAGGGTATGGGTAGCGCCCCTATACTGAAGCTTCTTTCCAACAGATCGGTCTGACGCTACTACCAACAGTTCATCTATCTTAAAATTTCGCTCCTCGAGCAATTGGAGCATCACTTGGCCCACCATTCCGGTGGCGCCTATCACTGCTAATTTCATTAAATATATATCTGGCTGTCAAAAATACGATATAGCAGTTGGTTTTTTCTGAAATATAACCAAAAAAAGACCCTCCCTAGGGTAACAGGGAGGGTTTGGTTAAACGTCGCAGTGCAGCGGTTCTTCCTAAAAAAGTAAGGAAGTGAATTTTTAACGGTTCTGTTTCTTCAGCTCATCGCGAATTTCAATAAGCAGCTCTTCCTGTGTAGGACCTTTGGGTGCCTCCTTCTTGGGCTCTTCTTTTTTCTTGGTCGCATTGTATGCTTTTACAATAATAAAAAGAACAAACCCAACAATTATAAGATTGATGATAGCATTTACCCATTTTCCCCATAAAATGGCATTTTCAGGTTCCAAAACCGTGCCATCGGGTCCAATTTCGGCTTCAGAAAGTACAATTTTTAAATCGGCAAAATCGACACCGCCCACAAAATGGCCTACGATGGGCATCATAATATCGTTGGTAAAACCAGTAACGACCATACCTACGGCACCGGCCAAAATTACCGCCACGGCAAGATCGATCACATTGCCGGTCATAATAAAGTCTCTGAATTCTTTTAGCATTTCTTGATGGTTTTAGGAGTTAACGGTGTCTAATGTACGCAATATGCGAAGTTTTTATCGAAATTTTAGATAGTTCGAATTTATTTTCGACAAACCACCCGTTTTACCCGTTGCGAAATGGCAGTGAGCAATTCATACGGTATAGAATTGATTGTTCTGGCAAGCGCTTCGGCGGTTGGGTAGTTACCGAATACCACAACCTCATCACCCTCATCACAATCAATATCGGTGACATCTACCATAATCATATCCATGCATACGTTACCTACTATTGGGGCCTTCTTTCCGTGAACGCTAACCCAACCTTTTCCTTTTCCATAAGCCCTGCTAATCCCATCGGTATGGCCAATGGGCAAGGTAGCTGTTCTCATACGGTTGGAGGCCACGAAGGCACGGTTGTATCCAACCGAATGCCCCGCTTCAATGGTATGCAATTGCGAGATAACGGTCTTCAAGGTTGCTACTGGACGCAATTTGGCAGTTTCTTCTGGAGTATTGCCAAAACCGTATAGGCCAATACCGGTGCGTACCATCTCGTATTGGTGCTCGGGATAGTTAATAATGCCCGAGGTATTGAGCGTATGGCGAATGGGTTGATATCCCAGCTGTTGCGAGAGTTTTTCTGAAATACTTCTGAAATCCCCAAGCTGTTGTTGGGTAAACGATCGCATCTCCAGGTCCTCACTCGCTGCCAAGTGGGAAAAAAGGGACTTCACTGTAACCGAAGTAGTGCGCTGCAATTTATCGCTTATGTATGCTACGTCTTCTGCGACAAATCCCAAGCGGTTTAGGCCAGTGTTAAATTTAATATGGATAGGATAGTGCGCCAACGAATGGGCTTCCGCAAAGGCAATAAAGGTTTCGAGCATTTGCCTGGAATAAATACTGGGCTCGAGGCAGTTCTCTACCAGTACATTATAGTTTATAGGTAGCGGATGCAGCACCAAGATGGGAGTTTCCACACCGCCCTTCCGTAACACTTCACCTTCACTGGCATAGGCCACCCCAAAATAGGCGGCGCACTGTTGAGCGAGGGCAGAGGCCACAGCCACGGCATCACTTCCATATCCAAATGCTTTTACCACAGCCAATACCTTGGTACTGGCACGAATTTTTGAAGTAAGGTATCGATAGTTGTGCTCGAGGGCATTTAAATCGATTTCCAATACAGTCTCTTGTGCTTTTAGCATAGATCTAGGCTTCGTTGCCCGCTTTTTTGGAGGGGATTTTGGCACTTAGGTTCTCGGCATCCTTAACTTCCAACTTCTTTACCTTTTCCCGTAGTACTGCCTTGAAATAGGCAGCACGGCTTAGGGGTTCATATTCTTCGGTTTCTCCAAGCAACACCAAGTCGTCGCTCTGCGCTTTCCTGAAGCTGTAATGGGCCAAATTGCCAGTACGGGTGCATACGGCGTGGACCTTGGTGACATATTCTGCCGTGGCCATCAAAGCAGGCATAGGTCCAAAGGGGTTGCCCTTAAAATCCATATCAAGGCCAGCTACGATAACGCGCATGCCCCGGTTGGCCAGATCGTTGCAAACTTTTACAATTTCATCATCGAAAAACTGGGCCTCATCGATGCCAATTACATCGCAATTATCTGCTAAAATAGGGATGTTGGCAGCCGCTGGCACGGGTGTAGATCGAATTTCGTTGCTGTCGTGCGAGATGACCTTATCGTCATCATAACGGGTATCGATGGCGGGCTTGAAAATTTCCACTCGTTGGCGCGCGAATTTCGCCCGTTTCAAACGTCGAATGAGTTCCTCAGTCTTGCCCGAAAACATAGAACCGCAAATGACCTCGATCCAGCCAAATTGTTCTTTTTGATTTACGGTATTTTCGAGAAACATAGATTGATTTTAGAATAAAACGGAAATCCTTGACGTTTACACATAGGATGCGTAAATTTAACAAAACAAAACAGCACAGAAACGATACACCTTAAAAAAATTATGAGGAAGCAACTTCAGAAAGAGATACAGGAACTGGCGGAGCAGCTGGAGAAAATGAGCGCAAACTTCAATACCAAAAAAGCCTTGGTCACGGTGGCATCTATTCATGAGCGCTTGGTGGTATTGCAGTATCTAGAGCGTCAAATTGATAATGGGTCTACACTAGAACCGAACGAGAGCCAGTCGTTCGATTCCAAGAGCTTTCGCGAACAGAACTGGTTCAAGGAGCCAGAGCCCGTTCCGCAGCCAGAGCACAAGGAGGATTTGGTAGAACCGCTCATGGAAAAAATAAAGGATTTGGTTGCACAAATGCCTGAAGAGTCGCAACGCATAGACGAATTGCTGGAGGAAGTGCTTCCAAAGAAGAAGCAAATGAAAAACGACCTTGAGGAATTTGCTTCCAGTTATCAACAAACACCTACATTTGAGCGCAAGCAATCGCCTTCCGCGCAACAGCCAGCCAATCCAAGTAGCACCCCGCGTGTGGCCGAGCTGGCGAACGATGAAAAGCCCAAATCGCTCAATGACGCGGTAAAAAAGGGATTGAACATTGGCCTTAACGACAGGCTCGCCTACATCAAGCATTTGTTTGATGGCAATGCCGACGACTATACCCGAGTGCTCTCGCAAATAAACACGAAAACATCCTTTTCAGAAGCTCAAGATTTTATTAAAGGCAAGGTAAAGCCCGATTATAATTACTGGCTCAACAAAGAGGAATATGTAGACCGTTTTATGAATGCTATCGAAAAGCGTTTCGATCAATAACCTGTCGTAGAGAATAATTTTAATTGTATGGGGAAATTATACCTTGTTCCCACGCCCATTGGGAATCTCAAGGACATAACCTTTCGCGCTATTGAGGTGCTGAAAGAAGTTTCGCTCATCCTTGCAGAAGACACCCGGAACAGCGGCAAGTTGCTTAAGTATTACGATATTACAACACCTATGCAGTCGCACCATATGCACAATGAGCACAAAACCGTGCAAGGTATCGTAAAGCGAATTGCCCAAGGTGAAACCATGGCCCTTATAAGCGATGCAGGTACGCCCGCCGTGAGCGACCCCGGATTTCTATTGGTGCGAGAATGTATAGAAGCGGGTCTTGAAGTAGATTGCCTTCCCGGGGCTACCGCCTTTGTGCCTGCCTTAGTGAATAGCGGATTGCCAAGCGAGCGATTTGTATTTGAGGGCTTTTTGCCCGTTAAAAAAGGTAGGCAAACCAGGTTGCAACTTCTTGCTGAAGAAACCCGCACCGTGGTTTTTTATGAATCGCCGCACAAACTTTTGAAAACACTGGTTCAATTTTCTGAATATTTTGGAGAAGATAGGCGCATCTCGGTATCGCGTGAAATCTCGAAATTACACGAAGAGACCATACGTGGTAGCCTGGCCGAAGTGATTGCGCATTTTGAGACAAGACCACCCAAAGGGGAGTTGGTAGTGGTTATGGAAGGCAAAAGATAATGCAGAAACTGCTTTCGGAAATAAGAGACTGTACCCTCTGCGAGAAACAGCTGCCGCTCGGTTCGAGGCCCATCATTTCGGCTACACCCAGTTCTAAGATACTCCTCGTTAGCCAAGCTCCCGGTAGGGTAGTACATAAAAGCGGCGTGGCTTGGAGCGACCAGAGCGGCGAGAAATTGAGGCAATGGCTAGGAGTAGACGAAGCGACTTTCTACAATTCCTCAAACTTTGCCATTTTGCCTATGGGATTTTGCTATCCGGGCAAGGGCAAAACCGGCGATCTGCCGCCACGTCCAGAGTGTGCCCCCACGTGGCATCAAAAAGTGCTCGATGCATTTCAGCAAACACCCCTAACCTTATTGATAGGCGCCTATGCAGCTGCCTATTATCTACCTAACGAGAAAATGAATCTTACCGAAAAGGTGCGAGCGTATGAAAAATTTCTTCCATCGTACTGGCCGCTGCCGCACCCCTCGCCCGTAAATCGTTTTTGGCGCAGCAGGAATCCGTGGTTTGAGGAAATGGTGGTGCCGCTGCTTCAACAAAAAATACAGCAAGTACTTGAATAGGGGATTTTGGATTGCAAGTAACAACTTTTCTTAACCGTGCTTACCCGTGTTCCAACCGTGTTTCTGAAGATACTTGTCACCACTTTCAACGGCGCCCTCTTCGATGGTGGTTCCCATAGAATCGTTCCATCTATTTAAAAAACCGAAAAGGGATATAACACCTAGCATTTCTACAATCTCTCCTTTATTCCAATATTTTTTGAGACGTTCCTCAATACCTGAATCTACCGCATTGGGAATTTGGCTCGCTGCAAGTGAAAAATCGAGCGCTGCCCTCTCTGCCTCGTTAAAGGCGGGGTGGGTGCGGTACTCCCAAATATTGTCTAGTTGTTCCTGCTGCGCCCCATAGCGCTCGGCCGCACGTATGGCGTGTGCTTGGCAATAGCGGCATCCCGTTGCATTACTACTTACCCACGCAATCATTCGCTTTAGAGCTGAGGTTACGCGACCTTCATTGGCCATTACGGCTTTGTTGAGGTTTATAAACGCTTTGCTTATCGCTGGTCTGCGTTGCATAGTAAGAACACTATTTGGGCAAAAACCCAAAGTTTCATTAAAAAATTCAGCTAATTCTTGGGTTTCTTGATCGTGATCTGAAGGTAACGGGGTTATTAAGGGCATGGTTTATAATATTAAAATAGGTTCTAAAATATAGTTTAAAACCAGCGTATAAAAATGGATCTGGGAAAAAACCTACATTCTCAGCAAGCGATAGACACTTCCCTGAACCTTCAAGAAATAGACTCCAGAGGCTACATCAGAAATATCGATGGACGTATGTTGCGACGAAATTATGCCTGCTCTTATAATTTTACCTGAAATATCATAGATGCTATAGGGCATATTCGGCATATCGGCCGTTTGCGAGCTAAGAGTAAATATTCCGTTAGATGGGTTCGGTGAGACACTGATCGAACTAGGTGAATGCTCCTCCACTCCCAAGGGACTATTCTCATACCGTTCCATAACAATGTCTGGATCGCCATTATACCACGCAGAAGTTCCTAAGCAAACAATTTTCCCGTCATCTTGCAATAGCATAGTTCGGGCAAAATATTCGGGATTCAGTACGGTATTGAGGGAGATACTTGAATCTTCACTCCCATTTTCAAAATAACGCCGAAGCACGGTGCGTCCCCCGCCTTCAAAAAAATCGGTTAGTTCGCCATATAAGAGGAGCCTTCCGTTGGGCTGTGCCAATATGGTTAGGGCGGTAAGATTATCGCCAGGGATATCTAATACACCTTGAGAGCCAAAGTCCGTATTGGGCTGCCCGCTGGGAAGATGCTGCACTATATAATTTTCATATCTCGATGGATCTTCAAAAAACTTCGAGCATAACACAGCAATTTTCCCGTCTGGGTACTTGGTAATCGATTTTACCGAGAAGTCTGGATCTATTAGTGTTTCGGCTATTCCAAATTCCCCATACCCTGGGTCAAGCTGTCCATCGGCTTGCACCTTTACCAGTTGATATCCACCATTGGTTGCGAGAAATGAATCTAGTAGAACGTAGAGCGAATTACCCTCGCTTGTTGTTACATCTGTAATGACGCCAGAGGTCGCCAAACCAACAGGAGCACGAACTATGCCATCTGTTCCATAAGAGTTGTCGTTGGAGCCATCAGGCATATAGCGCTGAGTTACAAGTTCCAGCATTCCACTTCGATCGCCTACCGATACTACCAGTATCTTGTTATTGTTCAGAATAACGGGCCTTCCGGGAAGGCCATCGGCCAAGGGTATCAGTGTGCCGCCGTTGGCAAAACTCAAATCTATGGTTCCATTGGGAAGGTAACGGGTAAGCTGGAAAAGATTATTGGCATAGTTTCCCGCTAACAACGTAGCATCTATGTGCTCAGCAAGAAAAATGTAGG
>CAZXDP010000015.1:0-46241 GCA_964639255.1 uncultured Flavobacteriaceae bacterium | reverse complement strand
CAATGCCTTAGTCGTTGTCGACTCATTTCCGTGCATTTGTGACCAAGCGAGGATCTTCCGCGGGCCAGAACCCAGTGTGATCATGGGAATAGACACACCTTTTTCTGAACAGCCTGCAGACGAAACGGTCGCCACTCGTGCTAACCGATTGAGTATATCCTGCAGGTGTTCTAAATAAATATAGCGACCCGAAATAGTTCGTGGTGCGTGCTGCTGGTACCAGTTAGATATGGACATATTGAAACTATTGTTTACAAAGGTAAACATAGCATAGTTTACATCTGTAAACATAAAAAATAAATTTTTTTGTGTACAATTGTAAACATTATAATGGATAATGGCTTACGATTATTGAATAAATATACCTCATTGCCATAATATTTCATTAATAGCCGCTAATTCAATATATTATACTTGTTGTTTTAAACCTTCAGTTGAATAATTAAAAGCTAATTATAATACGTTTTGCGTGGAATTGCTTTAAATTATTTACTTTTGTAAACATCAATAAAGGTCTTTATGAGTTACAATGGTAAACAGTAAGGATTTCGCAAAGCGACTGGAAAAAATACTCGATTTTTACGGACTTACGGCCACAGCTTTCAGTGAGGAAATCGATTTTAATCGTTCCACTATTTCCCACCTCCTCTCCGGTAGGAATAAACCCAGTTTGGAATTTGTAATGAAGGTGCTTCAAAAATTTCCTGAGGTGGAACTATATTGGTTGTTAAATGGCAAGGGTGAATTTCCACCCAAGCACCCTTCAGAAAATCCCCAAGCAAATCCTTCTGATTCGCCACAGAAAAATTTATTTGAATCGCAAGCCCCCGAAATTTCCATTCCTGAGGGATTAAAACGGACAAACAAGGAAAATCCTCTCAGAAAGCGCGTTGAGCGAATCGTTCTATTTTATGAGGATGGAACCTTTACCATTTATGAAAATTGATATTTAAGACAAATTTTCAGACATTCGCATGAAACTCACACCTTGATGCGACATATTACCGCTCTTCTCATTGCCACGGCACTGTTGGGTTGTTACCAGCCCGAACGAAATTGTGCCAATTTTAAAACCGGAACCTTTCAATTTGAGACCCTTGTGGGCACCGAGGTGCTATCTACACGTTTTGTACGCAACGATTCGATCGAAATTGACTACTTTAGGGGCAAGGTCGATACTTCCACCGTTCGATGGATCAACGACTGCGAGTATATTGTGAAAAAACGCAATCCGAAGAATCGCGCCGAGGAAAAGGCCATTCATATGAAAATATTGACGACTCAGGGCGATTCGTATACGTTCGAGTATAATGTAGTGGGCGAATCGCGCAAAGAAAAAGGTACGGCCACGAAGATAACGCCATAGGGTCTCTATTCATCTCTTTATTGAAAATTTAATTACCTAACCTATTAAATTCTTATGTTCGACATACTCTCCTCTCCCGATGCCCTCGTCGCCCTCCTCACCCTCACCTTTTTGGAAATTATTTTGGGAATCGACAACATTATATTTATATCACTTGCATCGAGCAAGCTGAAAAAAATACACCAAAAAAGAGCCACGAATATCGGCTTGCTTATGGCTATGTTCATTAGGGTTGCGCTGCTGTTCGGTATTTCTTGGCTAGTGGCTATGGAGAAAGCGTTCTGGACATTTGAGCTTCCCTGGATTTCGGCCGGGGTAAGTGGCCAGGGCCTTATTCTTTTTGTGGGTGGGCTCTTCCTACTTTATAAAAGTGTTAGCGAAATTCATGAAAAGGTAGAAGATAAGGGCCACGATGAGCGGGAGGTAAAAAAAGCAAGGGCCACCACCCTCACCAAGGCAATCGTGCAAATAAGCTTGATCAACATCGTATTTTCCTTCGATTCCATTTTGACCGCCGTAGGTATGACCAACGGAATTGGGAACAGTTTCAACGATGCGCTAATCATCATGATCATCGCCGTGGTGGTCTCGGTTTTGCTGATGATGATTTTCGCCAATCCCGTAGGACGGTTCGTGACGAAGCACCCAACGGTGCAGTTGCTAGGGCTTTCCTTCTTAATCTTAATCGGCTTTATGCTTATCGCCGAAGGATCGCACCTTTCGCACCTTGTGGTGTTCGATCAGGAAGTAGGAGTTATTCCGAAGGGATATTTGTATTTTACCATAGCTTTTTCCTTGTTCATAGAATTTCTGAATATGAAATACCGAAAGAAAACGTCCGATATCGTATCGAGCATGCCCGATGAGGAAATTGATCAAGCGCACAACCAACCTATAAAACGATGAGTGATACCCATACCAATTGGACAAAAGAAGAGTTGAGCGCGTACATTTTGCTGTATTGTGCCAATGCCAATTTTGAGGCCACCCCAGAAGAAATCCGGCTAATTCGATCGAAGGTGAGACCCTCTAAATATCAATCCATTCACGATACGTTTGAACAGGACAATGATTATCAAAGTGCCCAGAAAATTCAAGCTGCAGTTACGCGTTTGGGATTAAGTGAGCGAGAGATAAATACATTGCTCGAAGAGATGAAAGCCCTTTTCTTTGCAGATGGCGATTTCGAAGCCGCCGAAAAAACGATATTCTTGGGTCTTAGACATATCTTGAAAGCTGAATAATACGCCTTAACGAAAGTGAAAGATTTTTAAATTTTATCCATCTTACTGAACGGTTTCCTGAAGTTTCTCCAAGATGGAAAACAGTTTGTATTTATCTATTGGCTTAATCAAGTAGTCATCCATACCAGCCTTTTTGCCACGTTCAATGGTGTCTTTGGTAACATCGGCAGAAAAACCAATGATAAATACCTCTGGGTCTGATTCTCGAATAAATTTTGCAACCTCGAATCCATTTGTTTCAGGCATATGGATGTCCAGAAAGATAAATTGGAAACTTTGGTCATCGATGAGTTCTTTCCCTTCTTTTCCACTCGTAGCGATAGAGACTTCAATTTTCGATTTTTCCAGCATACGACCCAAAATCAGGCTGTTCAATCGATTATCGTCAATAATAAGCGCCTTGGCCCCCACTAGATCGGGTATCGGCGAGGTTACTTCCTTGGTTTCTTCGACTAAGGGAAATGTCAATGAAACGGTAAAGGTAGTACCCTTCCCTACTTCACTCTCTACCCCTATGGTACCACCCAGAAAATCGATTAGCCCTTTTACTATGGAAAGACCCAAGCCACTTCCCTTGTGCCTTTTTTTAATTACGTCGCCAACTTGTGTGAAGCGGTTGAATATTTCCGTTTTTTGGCCTTGGGTAATTCCGATACCCGTATCTTCAAAGGCGCAGGTAAATTTTAGGTATCCGTCAGTAAGTGTTTCCCAGTAAGAAATCGTTACTCCACCCTGATCGGTAAATTTTATAGCGTTACTAATTATATTGTTGAAAATTTGAAAGGTCTTGGCCTTATCTCCCACCACCCAATGGTTATTTGGGTGATCCACAATCAATTCCAGCGTTAGCCCTTTTTTTCTTGCCTCCAGTTGATAGCCTTCAACGATACTCTGTAACAATTGACTAGGACAGAAAGAGGTTTCAAGAAATTCAATTTTTCCCGCTTCAATCCTATCTATGTCCAATATATCATTAACCAGTGAAAGCAACGAGGTGGAAGCGTTTTTAAGTATGTCGATATCTTGGTAATCTCGCGGATATTCACCACTATCTTCAGCCAACTCTATAACCCCTAATATAGCGTGTAGAGGAGTTCTAATCTCGTGGCTCATATTGGACAGAAACTGAGTTTTGGCTTCGGAAGCTTTGGCGGCTCGGTCTCGTTCCTGTTCCAATTGCTCATTAAGTTCCCTTAAAAATTCATTGGCTTCTTGCAATCGCTTGGTTTGATAATTTGATTTCAGAAATAGTAATACCAACATACTAGATAATGCCGATAGTACAATACCGAAAACAAGTGCCGATTTTATTACCAAGATGCGTTCGGAATATTCTGCCCCATCATTATATAAAAACTGAAAAGACCAGCGTTCGTTATCTATCGAATCGACTACGATGTGGGAATTGAAAATTCGCGAAGATTTAATAGATTCCTCTTCTACAGGATTGAACTGGTAGAAAAGATTGCCTTGAGAATCGGCTAAATTGATGGAATGATCCCTTATGTTGTGGCTAATAGCGTTAAAAGCTTCGGTGAAATCCATCCCTGCAGTAAGTGTCCCGTGGAACTTTCCATTAAAGTAAATAGGAACGTCTACGAGAAATGCCTGGCCTGTTTGCGTTAACGGTAGCCAACTTGTAATATTAACGGTGTTTTTGGCACTATGCTTTTTCCATTCGGGATATCGATACGATAACTGAGTAATGTCGAGGCCAATAGCCGCCTCATTCCCCTCATTGGGAACAATCGATGTAATAACGCCTTTAGGATTTATAAATTCAATGAACTTAAATGCCTTTTGCTGTGCTACTAAGCGTTGGGCATCGCGCTCCCAATACTCAAAATAGGAACCCTGGCTTTCAACAATTCGGTCTCTCAAATTTTTGAGTGATACAATATTATTAGTAAACGAACTTTGAAAATCTTGCGTAGCCAATCGGCCCATTATTTGCACCTGCTGGCTGTATTCCGCATCGAGTTTTTCGTTGGACCTCCAGTAGAGCAGCATGCAGAAGGCACTCGAAAGTATAAAAACTACAATTGAGATGTAGTAAAAATGTTTGGGGCTCTTTTTACGCATCGTGTAGGTTGTCTCAATGAATAAAGCATTGAGAATGAATAAATTTTCGCGGCAAAATTACTTATTTTTCTCGTAAATAACGATTTTGCTCTTCCATAAGTCGTTCAATGTTGGAAAGCAACTCAATCTCCTTGGGCGTTTCAACGGTTTTGTCCTTGGGGTCCTGCGCTTTTTTCTTGTAGCGGTTAATCCCTTTGATTACCACAAAAATGGTAAATGCAATTACGAGGAAGTCGATGAGCACTTCTACCAGTTCACCATAACCTATGGCTATTTCCTCTGTGGTATCGTTAGCGTTACGTAATACATATTTTCTATTGGCCAAGTTCACGCCATCGGTCAACAAAGAAAGCGGTGGCATCACAACTTTTTTAACCAAGGTATTTACCACATTGTTGAAGGCAGTACCTACAATGATACCAACTGCCATATCGATCATATTTCCCTTGACGGCGAAATTTTTAAATTCCTGTAGAAATCGAGCCATGAGTATGCTTCATATTTTAATTATCGGTTCTAAAATAAAGTGGTTTGTCCTTCCCCATCATCGGGAGTATGGCCATTGGTTTCCGCATCTTCATCTGGACTAGGATGGCCTGTGGCATCATTTTCTGTAACTTCTTCTTCATCGATTACATCCATCTCTTCGGCGGGAAGCTCCTCCGGAAGCTCATAAGGGAGGGGGCTTAAAGCATTAATTTCCAATACTTTTTCCTTGGTTAGTTGGTTGCCCATGGCCGTAATTCCTTTAACGGCAATGAACTCCTCTAAGTTTAGCTCCCAATTATCCCTTCTTTCCTTGCCGCGTTCTTTTACAAATACGACCTCGGCTACGGGACGGTAATCGGTAAAAACACGTTCCAGGTACGATTTAGGATGATCTGTAACGATATTTTCTTCCTTGTCAGGATTTTCAATTAAAAATCGCTTAACGTAGAACAGTTCTTTTTCGCCTTCCCAATAGATAGCCGACAGCGGCTTTTTGGGATCCCACTTTTCCAACACTACGATATCATCGTCGAACCGCAATGTCAATTCTGGAATTACCGTTTTTACTGTACCGTCCTGCTTGACAATAAGAATTCTGTCTTGGCTCTTGAATTCTCCCAACAACTCTCCACGGCTGTCTAAGTTTAAACGCTGCACGGTATCATCGAACCAGATTTTTCTAGGTTTTAGGGTAGACAACCCTTTTTCTTTTAATTCAACACGCTTCACAGGATGCTTGGTTACGATATTTCCCTTTGCACTGCGTCCCTTCACCGTCTGGTCTGCAAAATCTAGGTCGAACTTCAACTTTTTAATGTTTCCTTTTTGCCTAAGGTGCACTGTAACGACCTCTGCTTCCCCATTGGGGTTGGCAGTAAAATAGAGCACCTTGGAAGCTTTGGCGTCTTTCGTAAGACTATATTCCTTATCGCGCGTTATGGAAGTAACGGCAAAGCGCTTCACGTAAGTTGGGCCCTTGCTACCGTAACGATAGATCATATTATAAATAGTGCGTTTATCCTTTTTCTTAAAAACAGCTACGTGGATGATGCCCTTTCCCACAAATGTTTTAGCATCTACCTTGGTGACCATCATATTTCCATCTTCGGTAAATACGATAATATCATCTATGTCGCTGCAATCGGTAACGTACTCATCACGTTTCATACTAGTGCCCACAAAGCCCTCTTCCCTATTTACATATAGCTTGGTATTTCTAATAACCACCTTCGTGGCCTCGATATCGTCGAAGACACGTATTTCGGTCTTGCGCTCCTTGCCCGTCCCATATTCTTTCTTCAACCGTTTAAAATACTCTATGGCATATGGTACCAAATGTTCCAAATGATGCTTTATTTGGGCGATTTGATCTTCGAGCGCATCTATTTTTTGCTGGGCCTTATCAATATCGAATTTTGAAATGCGCTTGATTCTTATTTCGGTGAGGCGCACGATATCGTCTTGCGTAATGGCGCGTTTTAGATGTGCAATGTGCGGCTGAAGACCGGTATCGATCGCCGCAATTACTCCTTCCCAAGTCTCCTCTTCCTCAATATCTCGGTAGATTCGGTTTTCAATAAAGATTCGCTCCAATGAGGCAAAGTGCCATTGCTCCTCCAACTCATCCAGTTTTATTTCAAGATCACTCTTCAATAACGCCACCGTTCGTTCTGTACTTCTGCGAAGCATTTCTGAAACTCCTATAAAAAGCGGCTTGTTGTCTTCGATAACACATCCCAAAGGTGAAATGGACGTTTCGCAATTGGTAAATGCATACAATGCATCAATGGTTTTATCTGGCGAGATACCTGGCGGAATATGTACGAGAATTTCTACGTGGGCGGCGGTATTGTCTTCAATTTTCTTGATTTTAATCTTGCCCTTGTCGTTCGCCTTTAAAATAGATTCTATTAAAGAAGTAGTTGTAGTGCCGTAAGGTATTTCATTAATAACCAACGTGTTTCGATCTTGTTGAACGATACGGGCCCGACTGCGAATCTTTCCGCCTCGTAGTCCATCGCGGTAATCGGTTGCGTCCATAATACCGCCGGTGGGGAAATCGGGTACTAACTGAAATTTCTTGCCTTGTAAATGTTTTACGGAGGCATCGATCAACTCGATAAAATTATGGGGCAGCACTTTAGTGGAAAGTCCTACGGCAATTCCCTCGGCGCCTTGTGCCAACAATAGCGGAAACATTACCGGCAGATTGATAGGCTCTTTTTTACGTCCGTCGTACGAGGCTTGCCATTGGGTAATTTTAGGATTGTATACAACATCGAGCGCGAATTTTGACAAACGGGCCTCTATATAACGGGGGGCAGCGGCGCTATCGCCGGTAAGCACATTGCCCCAGTTTCCTTGGGTATCGATCAATAGATCTTTTTGACCAATCTGTACCATAGCATCACCGATACTCGCATCGCCATGGGGGTGGTACTGCATGGTATGCCCCACAATGTTCGCCACTTTATTATAACGACCGTCATCGAGGTCTTTCATGGAATGCATGATACGACGCTGCACAGGTTTAAAACCATCTTCTATAGCTGGAACCGCGCGTTCTAAAATTACGTAGCTGGCATAATCTAAAAACCAGTCTTGGAACATCCCGCTCACCTTGGTGATGGTCTCGGTAGTATCTACAGTCTCGGCATCACCACCCTCAACGTTTTGATGGTGTATTTCCTCTGGGTGTAACTCCTCTTCGTTGTTATCTAGTTCTTCGCTCATGAAGTTGTTCTAATCTTTTTTTTGGCACTGTTGGTTGGCTCTAGTTTGTACCAGCCTTTCAGTAAATATCGTATCTACGGAATTCTATTATTCCGGAAAAAGAAATCCTGTATTCCCTAAATCTCTACTTTGTCCAATTCCACTTTGAGGTTGTCGATAATAAACTCCTGTCGGTCTGGTGTATTTTTTCCCATATAGAATTTCAAAAGTTCCTCAATGCTCATCGCTTTGTCTAACATAACGGGATCCAGACGCATGTCCTCCCCAATAAAATGCTTGAATTCATCTGGCGAAATTTCTCCCAACCCTTTAAAACGTGTTATTTCGGGTTTTGGCTTCAGTTTTTCGATGGCCAGGATGCGCTCTTCTTCAGAATAACAATAGATCGTTTCTTTCTTGTTGCGAACACGGAACAACGGGGTTTGCAAGATGTACAGATGCCCTTCTTTGATCACTTCCGGAAAAAACTGGAGAAAAAACGTGATGAGGAGCAACCTAATGTGCATGCCGTCCACGTCGGCATCGGTAGCGATAACGACATTATTGTACCGAAGGTCTTCCATTGAGTCTTCAATGTTCAAGGCTGCTTGTAGCAAGTTGAACTCTTCGTTTTCGTAAACAATTTTCTTGGACAACCCATAACAGTTCAAGGGCTTTCCCTTTAAGCTGAAAACGGCCTGGGTATTCACATCGCGGCTTTTGGTAATACTGCCGCTGGCCGAATCACCCTCGGTGATGAAGAGGGTGGTTTCCAATCGTCTTTCCTGCTTCATATCGCCCAAATGAATGCGGCAATCGCGCAGCTTTTTATTGTGCAAACTGGCTTTTTTGGCGCGGTCTCGAGCCAATTTCCGAATACCCTTGAGTTCTTTTCGTTCTCGTTCGGCCTGCACTATCTTCTTCTGGATAAGCTCTGCCACCTTCGCATTTTTGTGCAAATAGTTGTCCAGATGGGTTTTCACGAAATCATTGATGTAGGTTCGTACCGTGGGAAGGTCGCCACCCATATCGGTAGAGCCCAGCTTGGTTTTGGTCTGACTTTCAAAAACAGGCTCCATGACCTTTATGCTAATGGCAGAAACGATCGACTTCCGTACATCGCTTGCCTCGTAGTTTTTATTGTAGAACTCACGAATTGTCCTAACAACGGCCTCGCGAAATGCCGCTAAGTGCGTTCCGCCCTGGGTGGTGTTCTGCCCGTTCACAAAACTGTGATATTCTTCGTTGTACTGGGTGCGGCTGTGTGTCATAGCCACCTCAATATCATCGCCCTTAAGGTGTATAATGGGGTAGAGCATATCGTCCTCGCTCATGTTTTCTTCCAGAAGGTCCTTTAGACCATTTTCCGAATGAAATTTCTCCCCATTAAAATCGATGGTAAGTCCGGGATTAAGATATACATAGTTGCGGAGCATCTTTTCTACATACTCGTTCCGGAATTTGAAGTTTTTGAAGATAGACTCGTCTGGAATAAACTCAACCCGCGTGCCTTTGCGCTTGGTGGTATCTTCCAATGGGGCGTCTTCGGTTAGTTCGCCCAACTGAAATTCGGCGCGCTTCAATTGCCCTTCCCGTACCGATTCTACACGAAAGGAGGCCGAGAGGGCATTTACGGCCTTGGTCCCTACTCCATTAAGCCCAACCGATTTCTTGAAGGCTCGCGTATCATATTTTCCACCCGTATTCATTTTTGAAACGACATCGACAACTTTCCCCAACGGAATGCCGCGTCCATAATCGCGAACCCGCACCTCCTTGTCCTTAATGCGAACTTCAATGGTTTTACCAGCTCCCATCACAAACTCGTCGATACAGTTGTCGAGCACCTCCTTCAGTAGGATATAGATTCCATCGTCTGGCGAGGAGCCATCGCCCAATTTGCCGATGTACATCCCCGGACGCATTCGAATATGCTCCTTCCAATCCAACGACCGAATATTTTCTTCGGTATATTGTGTTTCTGCCATAAAATTTTCTGAATACGCCCTAAATATAAGGGTTCGCGCACGAAATTGAAACCTTGGCCAAGAAAAGTAATTAACAATAACTCCTTCGGTATTGTTAGTAAAAACGCACTGCGGAATACATATTAAAAAGACTGTTTGAACGCTATAATCGGAAAAAGTTGAGGCATTTGTGAGTACTAAAATTTTGTGAAGAAACCATGTTGCGCTTGACCTTTCAGCAAGTATTTCATAACTTCAACCAACGATAGATTTACCCCCTATGGAATACATCGATTACTACAAGGAACTTGAGCTAACCAAAAGCGCTTCCGATAGTGATATTAAGAAAGCGTACAGAAAATTGGCCAGAAAATACCATCCCGACTTAAATCCCAATGATGCGGATGCGCAACGGAAATTCCAACGCATCAATGAGGCCCATGCAGTCCTTAGCGACCCAGAGAAACGTAAGAAATACGATACCTACGGAAAAGATTGGGAACACGCCGATGCTTTCGAGGAAGCACAGCGACAGCAGCAAGGTCGCGGTGGTTTTGGTGGTGGCCACCAGCGAACCTACTCTACTCATGGTGGCAGTTTCGATGAGCGTCAATTCTCAGATTTTTTTGAAAGTATGTTTGGCGGGGGTGGCTCATTCTCTGGAAAGCGGTCGCACGCCCAGTTTAAAGGACAGGACTACAATGCTACCTTGCGGGTGCAGCTCACCGATATCTTGACCGAACAGAAACAAACAATCGACTTGGGCGAGAAAAAAATTCGCATCACCATTCCCGCAGGGGTAGAGGATGGACAAACCATTAAAATTTCCGGCTATGGCGGCGAAGGCGTGGGCGGTGGCCCCAAGGGAGATCTCTATATTACCTTTGAAATTTTAAATAACACTCAGTTTAAGCGCATAGGTGCCGATCTCTATAATACTGTAGAAATAGATCTATATATCGCACTTTTAGGCGGGAAAATTACTGTCGATACACTAAGCGGCAAGGTAAAACTCACGGTGAAGCCAGAAACCCAAAACGGCACCAAGGTAAAGTTAAAGGGCAAAGGAATGCCTAAATACCGAAAGAAAGAAGAATTTGGCGATCTCTACCTAACCTATCAAGTAATTATGCCAACAAATCTTTCAGATCAAGAAAAAGAATTGTTCACCCAAATTTCAAAATTGAGATAGCATGACATATCAAGGATATATATTAGTGACTACCTATTGTGAACAGACCGAGATCGACAACCAATTTATCGATTCCCTTGAACAAATGGGTCTCATTGAATGCAAGACGGTTCGTACCGAAAGATACATTTTGGAAAGCGATATTGCACAGGTAGAGCGAATGTTTCGCCTGCACCGTGAGCTTGATATTAACATTGAGGGACTCGATGCCATTAACCACATGCTAAAACGACTTTCTACACTTGAGGAAGAGCGTGACCTGTTGTTGAAAAGGCTAAAACTCTACGAATAGCCTTTTGTGAATTTTTGCCCAAAATTCAATTAAAGCCTTGTTAAAAACAACCATTTCATTTTCTGAAGTAGCTATATTCAACCTATGAAAAAAATCACATTACTCTTAGCAATTGTATTTATTGGCTCACACGCTTTAGCGCAAAAAAGCACCTCACCCTACGAACTCGACTGGTTACGCGACGGTATATGGACCGGCGTGGGTCTAGCCGGTAGCGCCGGTGGCCTACTGTTGATTCAAAATAAGGATGATATGACCTTGGAGGAGTTCAACAACCTTGATGAAGATGATATACCTGCTATAGACAGGTGGGCTGCAGGGAATAATTCAGAAAATGCCAGCAAGTTAAGCGATATACCCTTTGCAGCTTCTTTTGCCATTCCATTTTTAACATTGCTCGATGGCGATATCAATGATCACACTGGACAAATAATCGTGCTCTATCTTGAGGCTTTTTCTACTACTGCAACCATGTATAGTATGACGGCCGGTCTGGTAGATCGCTCTAGACCATATGTTTATGACGATAGTGGTGAAACTGGTATGGACAGACGCATGAGCAACAACGGCCAGCGGTCGTTTTACGCGGGCCACGTCGCCGCTTCTGCCACCGGTACATTTTTAGCTGCGAAAATCTATACCGATTTTAATCCAGACGCTAATGGGAAATTTTGGATCTGGGCATCGGCAGCAGCCATTCCCGCGGCCGTCTCTTATTGGAGGATCGAAGCCGGACAGCATTTCCTTACTGATGTTACGCTGGGCTATGCACTTGGCGCCGCTACAGGTATTTTGGTGCCAGAGCTCCATAAACGAAGCGATAGCAAACTGGATATTTATCCAAGCGCGGGCCGAAGCTTTTTGGGCGATGAATATAACGGCTTCACCCTTCGGTATACTTTTTAGAAAGCTTGCTTACGGTAAAAAAAAAGCTCGACTGATTTCAGTCGAGCTTTTCCTTCTATATGATAAAATGTTACACGTTACACATTAAATCGAAAATGCATCACATCGCCATCTTTAACTACATATTCCTTCCCTTCTACCGAAAGTTTTCCTGCCTCGCGAACTCTCGCCTCGCTTCCGTAGGTTACATAATCTTCGTATTTAATAACTTCAGCACGAATAAAGCCTTTTTCAAAATCGGTATGGATAACTCCCGCGGCCTCGGGTGCTGTCGCCCCAACCGGGATAGTCCAAGCACGTACTTCTTTCTCACCAGCGGTAAAATATGTTTGTAGGTTCAAAAGTTTATAAGCTCCACGAATTAATTTTGCCGATCCGGGCTCCTCAAGGCCAAGGTCTTCCAAGAACATTTGACGCTCTTCGAAGGTTTCCAACTCAGTAATGTCTGCTTCTGTACCCACGGCCAGCACAAGCACTTCGGCCTGTTCGCTAGCCACGGCCTCCTTAACCCTTTCTACATATTCGTTCCCTGTGGCAGCAGAAGCTTCGTCGACATTGCATACATATAGCACGGGCTTATCTGTAATATACTGCATGGGCTGTATAAATTCTTCTCGTTCGGCATCAGTAAGCTCAATGGCGCGCACCGATACGCCCGCTTCCAAGCCTTGTTTCACCTTTAGTAGCGCCGTTTCTTCCTTTTGGGCCTCCTTATTACCTGTTCGCGCTGCTCTTTTTACCTTCTCGAGTCGTTTTTCGGTGGTCTCCAGATCTTTGAGTTGAAGTTCTATATCGATCGTTTCCTTATCCCGAATGGGATCCACACTTCCGTCGACGTGTACTACATTGTCATTGTCGAAACAGCGCAGCACGTGGAGTATCGCATCGGTTTCGCGTATATTTCCCAAAAACTGATTGCCCAAGCCCTCACCTTTGCTGGCCCCTTTCACCAATCCGGCGATATCTACAATTTCCACCGTTGCGGGAAGCACCCGCTGCGGTTTCACCAACGCTTCCAGTTTTACCAAGCGGTGATCGGGTACGTTTACTACCCCAATATTGGGCTCAATGGTACAGAATGGGAAATTGGCACTCTGTGCCTTTGCATTTGATAGACAGTTAAAAAGGGTAGATTTTCCCACATTGGGCAATCCTACAATTCCTGCTTTCATACTTCTTTTAATTAAGGCTGCAAATATACTGTATCAAAAAGATATTTGGAATAAGATTTGGCGGTAGTTTTCACTGAAACTTTGGGAATGTTTTCACTCGGTTTTGGCAAGAACTTAACCAAAAGCACCGTAGGTTTACTGTGTTAAATCTAAATAACACGCCTTATGAAAACAATAATGATAAGCATGGCTGCCTTGGTTCTTTTTCAGATTCCAATGCTTGCGCAGGTTAAGGAAGATGTCCAAAAACAAACGGTTACCAAGAAAGTGGTGGTCAAGGACACTAAGGTAGACACCAAGGTAGTACAGGAAGTAAAGAAAGACAAAGAATTGGTGATGGTGGAAGGAAATGAAAAAGAGGACCAAGAAAAGAAAGTACAACGCGTTGCCGCCGACGAGGTACGTGTGGTAGCAGATGAAACCACGGTCGATGCCGAAAATACGATCAAAATCCAAAAGAATATACAGAGCAAGAACGAACAGCTCGAAGCATCCATAGCCGCACAACGGGCAGAAGCAGCCAAGGAGCGCGCACTTTTGGCCGCCAAAAAGAAAGAAATGGAGCAGGAAATGAAGGCCCGTAGGGAACGGCTTGAGAAGCGACCTAAAGGTATGGTGAAACTGAAGAAGGACAACGACCAATAGTATTAAATGAAATAAAAGTTTTAAAGCCCGTTAGCGACGGGCTTTTCTATTCTGAATAGTTTTTCGATTACGGCACAATGGCCCCGAATCCTGCGTAAATTATGTTAAATCGGTAAAAATTAAGACAATTTTACATTTTTAGGCATATGGGGCAAAAAGTTTAGCAAAGTCTTATAAGCGCATTTTCGTTTTTTAACACCCTATCGTCGTATATTAGTAATGAATTATTAATCAGACAATTAAAATTTTAAAACGTAGAATTATGAAGAAGATATTGTTAGTTTTTGCACTTGCCGCTTTTACCACGACATTTGCGCAAGTAGATCAAAACACGAATAAGACCAAGACCACTACCATCACGAAAAAGAAGGTGACCGACAGTAAGGGTACTTCGGTATCGTCGCAGGAAGTGACCACTACCCGCACCCAGAAATTAGCGCTTACCGATTTTGAAGGAAAGCATAATTTTGAAACTGTTATGCAACCTTGGAATGTTGATAAGAACATCAAATATTACAACGATGGTAATATGTACTGGATGACACCAGAGAAGAAAGGATATACCGTTATGACCAATATGGATGGAAGCAAAACAGAATATGCGACCATTCGTCCAACATCTCAGGAAGGATATTATATCTATTCACAGGACGGTGAAAATTCCTTTGGATATTTCAATAGTGATGGAGACTTCATCATAGAGAGTTATGATTCTGATAATGACGGAGTGACCAATTATGTGTACAAAGCCGAAATGAGCGACGAACAACGTAAAATGATGAAAGAGAGAATGAAGAAGAACAAGATGAAATAATTCATCTGAATTAAAAAGTTCATTTAAATGAAAAGGTGTTGCGCAAGCAGCACCTTTTTATGTACAATTAAGTGAAAAAAACGACTACTTCCGAAACAGACTTGTTTATTGCCGATGGTATGGAAACTTCTGAAGAAATTTTGAAAAGAGCGTTACCCAACAAAGTGGGACTACAAATTTTAGGGAATTCACAATTTTGAAACGGTAATGCTCCTGAAGAGAATAGATTCATATGTGACTTATACATATGAAGATGATATATGCTCCTACGAATATACTCCTAATGATTATATCAACTATTGAAACCGATGTGTCGAATAGGGATTATGCAACTATTGTAAGATCTTTACAAGGTGGTTTTTTCCTTACGACCGGCCAAAACTGGAAATTGGATTGTCAAATATGAAAATGGCAATTTTATCATATAAATATTTCATTTATGACAAAAATATTATCATTGTCACCAAGTCTTCCTTCGACGAACGGATAAAGAATAAGCCCTTAAAAACAAATGAAGTCGGGATCCTATCGAATTTAAAAAGGCCCATTTTCTTACAAGAAAACGGGCGTTTTTAAATTATAGGTGATTCTTATTAATCGCGGTGCATGAAGGCTTGTTTTGCCAAAAGTTCCACTTCACTCTCTACGTGGTCATCATCGGGTACGCAACAGTCCACGGGGCAAACTGCAGCGCATTGCGGTTCTTCGTGAAACCCTTTGCACTCGGTACATTTATCTGGCACGATGTAATAGATCTCATCACTTAGAGGTTCTTGTGTATCTTGGGCATTCACCTGTTTTCCGTTGGGGAGTACAACTTCACCATCCAAATCGGTTCCATCGGCATAGCGCCAATCGTCTGCTCCTTCATAGATGGCCGTGTTTGGACATTCGGGCTCACAGGCTCCGCAATTTATACATTCATCTGTTATTATAATGGCCATAGCTTTTTCTTTTTCTAACTTTGCGCAAATTTAAGGCCTAAAAAGGGCAACTCCAAACAGCATATGGATTTACAACAAAGAATTAACGCCTTTGCAGCCTTGGGACGCTTTTTACATACGTGTAGCAAAGCTTGGCCAACGTCCAATGAAAAAACGGAAGGGGTCGACCCCTTGGTAGGGCAAATGGTGGCTGCTTTGGAAAAAGCAAATCACGGCAATGGGTGGTTCACAGAAGACAACTTGCAATTTGCGTTACAAAGCTGGAGTAACGCCCTAACAATAAGTGCTCTGGAACGATGGACTGCGAATTATTCCATTCCCGATGTCCAACAGCCCAAAACCATCGCCATTGTTATGGCCGGCAACATACCGTTGGTGGGGCTGCACGATATGCTGTCTGTACTATTGACGGGAAATAAAGTGCTGGCCAAATTGTCATCTAACGACACCTATTTACTTCCCGCAATCGCAAAATTTCTTATTGCGCAACAGCCGGATTGGAAAAACTATATCAGCTTTACAAAAGATCCTCTGGATAATTTTGATGCTGTTATCGCCACCGGCAGTAATAATACCTCCCGGTATTTTGAATATTATTTCAATTCATACCCCCATATCATTCGCCGCAATCGTAACTCAGTGGCCGTGCTTACTGGAGAAGAAACCCCGCAGCAACTGGAAGCTTTGGCAGACGATGTTTTTCGGTATTTCGGACTTGGGTGCCGCAATGTTTCAAAAATATATATTCCAGAAGGGTATTCGTTCGATGCCTTTTTTAAGGCTATGTATTCGTGGCGTGACATTATTCACAACCACAAATACATCAATAATTACGATTACAACAAGGCGGTTTATCTAATGGGAAATATCTCGTTATTGGATAATGAATTTTTATTGTTGAAGGAAGATACTGGCTTCTCCTCTCCTATCGCGGTCTTATTCTACGAGCGCTATTCAAATCTTTCACAAGTAAAAATGCGACTTAAGGATCAGCAAGACAACATCCAAGCTATTGTTTCGCAAGCGGAGATTGATGGGGCGGTAGACTTTGGTTTGGTACAAGCACCAGAGCTATGGGATTACGCAGACGGGGTGGACACCATGTCTTTTCTGTTAACACTTCCGGAATAAATTAATACCATTTTAACCCCTTTTGGGATACATATTTAGCATCTTTGCAATACCAATCTATTTTAAATGAAAAAACACAACTTTAGCGCCGGTCCGTGTGTCTTGCCAAAATCGGTGCTGCAACAGGCTTCCCAAGCGGTCATCAATTTCAATAATTTAAATCTTTCCCTAGTAGAAATATCGCACCGCAGCAAAGATTTTGTGGACGTAATGGAGCGGGCAAGGGAGTTGGCGCTTAAGCATTTGAACCTTGAAGGTAAAGGATATAAAGCACTATACCTGCAAGGAGGTGCCAGCCTTCAATTTCTAATGGTCGCGTATAACCTCTTGGAAAAAAAAGCAGCCTACCTGAATACGGGAACGTGGTCCACCAAGGCGATTAAAGAAGCAAAGTTATTGGGAGATGTGGTTGAGGTAGCATCCTCTAAAGACCAAAACTTCAATTACATACCGAAAGATTATTCGATTCCAGAAGAGGTAGATTACTTCCATTGCACTAGCAATAACACCATTTTTGGAACACAGATACAACATTTTCCACATACCCAGGTGCCTTTGGTATGCGATATGAGCAGCGATATTTTCTCAAGACGATTGGATTTCGAAAAATTTGATCTTATCTATGCTGGAGCCCAGAAAAATATGGGTCCTGCAGGAACCACTTTAGTGGTCGTTAAAGAAGATGTGCTAGGTAAGGTTTCGAGGCAACTCCCTTCCATGCTCGACTATAAAGTGCATATAGGCAAGGACAGTATGTTCAACACCCCCGCCGTATTTCCCGTGTATGTTTCAATGCTTACGTTGGAATGGCTTTCCGAAATGGGTGGTATCGATGCTATGGAAAAGCGCAATGATGAGAAAGCGCACCTCATCTATTCTGAAATTGATCGTAATCCGTTATTCCAAGGATTTGTAGCGCACAGGGAAGATCGATCTGCCATGAACGCGACCTTCAACCTAACCGATGCATCGCTCAAGGAAACTTTCGACACCCTTTGGAAAGATGCAGGTATCAATGGTCTTAATGGCCACCGAAGTGTTGGCGGTTACCGGGCTTCCATGTATAATGCGTTAGAGCCCGAGAGCGTTGAAGTACTGGTGAGTGTCATGCAAGAACTGGAACGAAAAGCGTAACGCCTTAAAAACCGAAAATCAAAAATTTATCAGAATTCTATGAAAATTTTAGCAAACGATGGTATTTCTCAAAGTGGAATTGACGCCCTCGAGGCCGCCGGATTTGAGATGGTAACCGTTAAGGTAGCACAAAACCAATTGATCGATTATATAAACGATCACAATATTGACGTTCTATTAGTGCGCAGCGCTACAGAAGTTCGTCAAAACCTCATCGACGCTTGCCCCAGTCTTAAAATAATTGGTCGTGGCGGTGTAGGCATGGATAATATTGATGTGTCTTATGCACGAAAAAAAGGACTTCACGTAATCAATACGCCGGCAGCGTCTTCCTCTTCCGTGGCAGAATTGGTGTTTGCACATTTATTTGGTGGGGTTCGTTTTCTTTACGATGCCAACCGCAGTATGCCATTAGAAGGCGATAGTAAATTTAAGGAACTGAAGAAAAGCTATGCCGCCGGGCGCGAACTTAGGGGTAAGACCTTGGGGATTATCGGTTTTGGACGTATTGGCAAACAAGTAGCTAAAATAGCCCTTGGCATAGGTATGAAAGTGATTGCTAGTGATAATGAAGTAGGCGAGGCAGATATTTCGCTTCAGTTTTACGACGGACAGGAACTAAGCTTGAAGATTAAAACAGAACCCGTTTCAGAGTTGATCAAACATAGCGATTTCATTACCCTGCACGTTCCGGCACAAAAAGAATACGTTATAGGAAAAGAGCAAATTGCCGCAATGAAGGACGGTGCTGCCATTATCAATGCGGCCCGGGGGGGTGTTATAGATGAGGATGCACTACTCAAAGCCTTGGAGAGTGGAAAACTCTCTTTCGCGGCATTGGACACTTTTGAAGAAGAACCTCAGCCTGCCGTAAAGGTCTTAATGAACGGTAAATTATCGCTTAGTCCCCATATTGGTGCGGCTACCAAGGAAGCCCAAGACCGAATAGGCACCGAACTAGCAGACCAAATTATCGCCATTTTGAAGCCTGCGGAACAAAAGAACTAATAGAAACGAAGACAGTATGGAAACCATTCAAGAGCTATTGAACAGTGATAAGGGGCGACAGCTAATTTCAGGCATAAGCAAAGAGACCGATCAACCTGTTGATAAAACCACACAGGTGATTTCTATGGCTATGCCACTATTGATGGCCGCGATGACCCGAAACGTAAAAAAGGAAAGTGGAAACGGTCTTTTAAATGCGCTTGACAATAAACACGACGGAAGCATTCTGGACAATCTGGGCGAGCTTTTTCAAGGGGGTGTAGAAGATCGCGTAAAAATCGACGGACTCGGAATTTTAGGACACGTATTGGGGGGTTCGCAAAACAACGTGGCCGGTACCCTCTCGAAAAAAACAGGTTTGGATGTAAATTCGGTGATGCAAATTCTACAGGTAGCCGCTCCTATCTTACTGGGCTTCCTCGGAAAACAGAAACGCAAGCAACAAGTAAATTCTCCAGGCGGCCTTGAAGGAATGTTAGGGCAGTTAATGGGCGGCTCGGACGCAGCAGGTGCCCAACAATCGGTTTTGGAATCATTATTAGATGGAGATGGCGACGGCAGTGTGCTAGATGATGTGGCTGGTATGGTTCTTGGTGGTAAGAAGCAAGGCGGACTGGGTGGTGTGCTGGGTGGCTTTTTTGGCAAATAAAAATGTCAGGTTGTTTCCAATGCTCTAGTACTTGTTCGGCACAAAAATAATTATCCTATGAAATATTTATTGGCATTCGTAATCGCCTCTCTCGCAATTGTTAGTTGTGATAGCAGCAGGCCTGCTATGAATGGCGGCGGGGCCGATATTACGGCAGCTTCACAAGATACTGTGAGAATTGCGAACGATAGTCTGGAATACGAAATTATCATCATTGAACCTAACTTCAACTCGTGGTTGCTCACGCAGCCCCCTCGTGGCTATTATAGCCAAACGTTTTTGGAAAACAGGAATTTTTTATTCGTTTCGGTCTATAATCAGCGTGTGTACAATCCCGCGCAATACGATCCAAATTTATACCCACAGGAAATCGATTATAGGTCTAATGTCGATTATGGATACGAGGTAAACTATATGCTATACAACTATTTCCTATATTTTATGGAGCGGTATAACCAATCATTTCCGGGAAGCAGAGGATGAAAAAATTAAAACAACGTTGGAATATAGACTCGAACTGGCAACTTACCGTAATCCTGATTGTTTTTGCGATAACGGGGAGTACGTCGGCCAAGTTTGCAGCGCCCCTCACCCACGCTGTAGGCATTTATCCTGAAATAGGCTGGTTTATTTATTGGCCTGTTCGTATTTTGATTATCTTTCCCATTTACCAAGTACTGCTCGTTTTTTTCGGATGGCTCTTTGGGGAATATATATTTTTTTGGAACTTTGAAAAAAAAATGCTCCGGTCTATGAAACTAGGGTTCCTAATTCGCTAATTTGAACGCTAAAACATCAAATATAACCAGATGTTGCACGGTCCTACTTTGGGTCGCTGCCTTGCTGATGCCTACTTTTGTCCAGTTTGGACACGCTGTAGATGGGCACGAGCACGGTGCCTGTTACGATATAACGACCCACCTGCACGAGGAGCCAGTGGATTGTCCTCTAGACCACCTACATTTTTCAATATACGATTGCCAACTGTTTACGGTTGAAGTTCCTATTGGACCGACGCTTTCGTTTGCAACCACTTTTTATTATAGAAATACGGCTGTAAGGCCGTCCCCTCGCTCCCAGTTTCTTCGGGGGCCCCCGGTGCCAACTGTCTAACGTACAGTTTCAGTTTCACCAAATAATTCTACATGCGATTCTTCATTGCCATGATTCCATATATATGTATGGGAATGGTCGCTGCGTACTCCCAAACAGAAGTGTGCAATAACACGCTAACGGGACAAGTAATAGACCTACACGATCAAACTCCTCTTAGTGGGGCAACCGTAATCTTAACGGGGGCCGAAATTGCCGTGCTTACCGATTTCGATGGGTATTTTACCCTGAAAAATCTCTGTGAGGGAGATTATACATTGCAAATATCGCATCCTGAATGCCGTACACGTGCGTTCGAGGTTTCCTTGGAAGAAACGATGTCCCGAACCTTCAAATTGGAGCATCATCTTGAGTCGCTTAACGAGGTAATTGTAAGTGGCCGGGCGTTTAGCACCAAAACCGAATCGTTATTGAACAATTATCTGGATGAGACCTCCTTGGAACGCCTTAGCGCAGGTTCTCTTGGCGACGCCTTACGTACCCTAAGCGGTGTTTCCTCCCTCAATACGGGTAATGCAATTGTAAAGCCAGTAATTCACGGCCTCCATAGCAGTAGGGTTTCCATAATTAACAATGGCGTGCGCATGCAAGATCAAGAATGGGGTGCTGAGCACGCACCCAACCTCGATTTGAACACCGCAGGGCGTATTACCGTAATAAAAGGTGCGGCAGCGCTTCAGTATATTGGTGACGCTATTGGTGGGGTGGTAATTTCAGAACCAATTAAGATACCGCTACAAGATACCCTGTTCGGAAAAACGATTGCGTCTACCTCTACCAATGGCCGCGGCGGTAGCCTTACTACTTCGGTATTCAAGGGATTTGACTCTGGCTGGTTTGCACAGGCGCAGGGAACAGTAAAACGATTTGGCGATTTTGAAGCTCCAGATTATATATTGAGCAATACGGGATTTTACGAGCGCAATGCCCTAGCACGTTTGGGACTCAATAAAATTGAATGGGGCTGGGAAGCGCAATATTCCCTTTATAAAAACGATATCGCCATATTACGGGCTTCCCACCTGGGCGGTGCAGAAGATCTTGTAAACGCTATTGGCAGCGATAGGCCTTTATTTATCGAGCCGTTTACCTATGCCATTGGTAGGCCAAGGCAAGAAGTAACCCATCATATTGCCAAAGTATCGGCGTTTCAACAACTTCAGGGAGTTGGGAAAATTGAATTAGCTTATGATTTTCAGTCGAACAGGCGATTCGAGTTCGATATTCGGCGAGGCGATGATGCCAATAAGGCATCGGTCGATCTACGCCTCAACACCCACAACGTGAATATAGGTCTGGAGTCTGAAATAGGCGATTGGGATTTTAAAACGGGGGCCACCTTCAACTACCAAAACAATTTTGCCAATCCGTCTACTGGGATTCGACGGCTTATCCCAGATTACGACCAATACCGCCTGGGGGGATTTCTTATAACCAATTGGAGCCCTAGTGACCGTTGGTCCATCGAGGCAGGGGCCCGTTTCGACCATATATATATGGACGTGTTTAAATTTTACAGGTCCTCATTTTGGGAGGAGCGAGGTTATGATGAGCTATTTCCCAATTTAGTTGTGGAAGAATTTGGAAACCAAATCTTGACAAATCCGGAGTTCAATTTCAACAATCTTTCGGTTACATTAGGTGCCAATTATGAGTTGGCAGAAAATTGGCAATTATATGCCAATCTATCGATGGCCTCCAGAGCGCCGAACGCCTCCGAGTTGTTTAGCGAAGGGCTTCACCACAGTGCGTCGCGGATAGAGTTGGGCGACCTCAGGTTTCAATCGGAAACCTCCAACAAAGGCGTGCTCACCCTTCAGAAGAAAGGAATTATTAGTTTTGCGGTGAGCCCGTTCTACAATTGGCTCGACAATTTTATAGTAATTGAACCCACGGGAGTAGAACAAACGCTACGCGGAAATTTCCAAGTATGGGAATACCGCCAAACCCCAGCGGAAATGCTAGGGGTTGATGTCGACTTTTCGGCGCAGTTTTGGAAAGACTGGGAGTTCGTGCATTCATTCAGTTTGGTCAAGGGCTACGAACGTGATGGCGATACCCCGTTGATCAATATTCCATCGGCATCTTTTTCAAATGTATTGACCTATAATGCCAACGGTGTAAGGGCGTCCTTAATGCAGCATTACGTCTTTGAACAGAACGAATTCCCCGACACAAATTTTGAGGTGTTCATCCCCGAAACGCAATCGGTCGAAGAGGTCGATGTAAGCACCCCTCCCCCGGCCTATCAACTTTGGGATTTAGATGTTTCGTACCAACTTCCGTTTATAGAAAGAGGCTCTGTAGAAGTGGGGCTACAAATTGAAAATCTCTTTAACACCTCTTACAGAAACTACCTGAACCGACTGCGGTACTATGCAGACGATTTGGGCAGAAATTTTATGTTTAACACAATTATTAATTTTTAACCCTTAATTTTTTTACACAATGAAAAATCTATTTAGAATTACGTTGATTATGGCTTTGCCCATATTGCTTTTTTCCTGTTCTGACGATGACGATTCGCCAGAACCGGTAAATGAGGAAGAGGTTATTACCACGGTAACTTTAACCTTAGTCCCCGATGGTGGTGGAAACACAGTTACACTACAATCGAGAGATCTTGATGGAGACGGCCCAGATGATCCAGTTATTACCGTTTCTGGCAATCTAGCCGCTAATACTACCTATAACGGCGGTATTATCTTTTTGAATGAAACCGAAAGCCCAGCTGAAAACATAACCGAGGAAGTAAACGAAGAAGATGATGAACATCAAGTTTTCTACCTACCGGCCAATGGTTTGAACGCTGTCTTTACCTATTTAAATTTCGACGGCGATGGAAATCCGCTCGGTACGTTGTTTCGCGTAGAAACGGGTGCAGACAGCAGCGGCTCGCTCAATGTGGTTCTGCGCCACGAGCCCAAGAAACCGAACGATGGTACCTTGGCCGATGCAGGAGGGGAAACAGACATTTCAGTAAATTTTCCCGTTACCATAGAGTAATTTAAATTTTAAAAAAGCCCCGCTCTGCGGGGCTTTCTTTTATTCATTTGCCTTTACCTCAATTGTTTGCGGCACCGGCTGTTTTTTACCTTGCCAAACATAGGTATAGAACCACATTAGCGTGAAAGTGGGTATAACATCGGTTATGGGGAGAATCTCCTCTATAAACACTACAATAGAGGCGAGCCTACCTTGCTCTCCTTGATACATCTTGCGCATTTGCCGTGCAGCGTAGGGCGCCCAGAGGATGTCCAAGAAAGGACCTATAAAAGGGATAAAAGATGTCGCCATACCAATGGCATCGTACAGCAACCCTTTTTTTAAGTTCGAATATTTTAAATTTTTCATGTAGAATTTTTTATGTTTTATAAAAGATATAAAGCAATAAGCCTGCCAAAAACTGTGGTGTCAGTAAAGGCAAAATTGCTTGATATCCATACTAGAATTGAGATATTTTTGATGCAACGGGTATTCTTGCAAAAAATTATGGTATTTTCAAACATACAGCTCCCCTATATTGTTTCGCTTAAACAAAATATATTTTTGTTTATAAATCTTCATTATATGAGCGCTTTTAATCCCTTAAGTTCCCACTTCCAAATTTTAAAGTTAGGTTTTTTATTTTTTGGATGGGGCGCTGTTTTCGCACAAGATCCCCAATTATTTCAAAACACGTGGTATCTACAGGAATTGACGGTTGACGATGTTACATATGCCGCACCAAATAACGAAGAAGTCAGTGAAATACCCGCCAATTTTATTTCAACAAGCTCAGGAGAGGGGTTCAACACTTCTATTTGCAACTATGCCTCTGCAGGTGATGTTCTTTACGATAACACATCACTATCGTTTCCTCAAGGTCTTAGCATAACGCTTATTGATTGCAATCTATTGGAAAATTTTCAATTTGAAATGCACTATTTTCAAGAGTTTTTTTTTGAAAACGATACGAATCCATTTCAATATGAAATCACTGGCTCAAATAATTCCAAGATATTGACACTCACCTCACAAGATGGAGATGTTGCAGTATATGGAAATCAAATTCTCTCGTTGCAAACAAATAGGCAGAACGATATTTCCATTGCACCGAATCCTTTCAACAATGATCTACAGGTTCTAACCACCGTTCCTATTAACAATATCATGGTTCACGACACATTGGGACGATTGGTATATTCAAAGAAGATAGAGAATGTAGCAACCGCTGTTTCATTAAACTTGGCACACTTAAAGAAGGGTATTTATTTTGCCGTGGTAATAGATAACAATGGTAATAATACTGTAAAAAGACTGGTCAAAGAATAATGTATCTGGCTGATTAAATTTTACAGAAAAAGAAATCAATACGTCCGGTTTAATAAAAGAGCCGGACGTATTGCCTTAGGACAAATCGTTGGATATTAGTTTCATAAATTCATTTCGGGTCTCAATTTTCTCAAACTGGCCGCGGAAACCCGAAGTGGTGGTCACACTGTTCTGTTTCTGTACGCCACGCATCATCATGCACATATGCGCCGCTTCAATTACCACGGCGACGCCCCTTGGTCGCAGGGTCGAGTTGATACATTCTAAGATATCATGGGTAAGGCGCTCTTGCACCTGCAGTCTTCTTGCAAATACATCGACCACCCTTGGCAATTTGCTTAGGCCCACGATATGACCATCGGGAATGTACGCGATGTGGGCCTTTCCAAAAAATGGCAACATATGGTGCTCGCACAAAGAATACAATTCTATGTTCTTTACCACCACCATATCGTGGTAATCTTCGGCAAACATGGCGCTCTTTAAAATTTTGGAAGGATCTGTGGTATATCCAGAAGTTAAAAATTGAATGGCCTTCGCGGCCCTTTCTGGGGTTTTCGTAATTCCCTCCCGCTGAACGTCCTCTCCTATCCCTTGGATGATTTCAGAAAAGTGATGTTTTAGTTCGTTGGTGACAATAGTATCGTAGCCTTCGGTAAATGTGTATGATGTCATTCGTTTTTATTTTAGTTTGTCCTTGTAGAATTTGTTAATCTTAGCGATTTTCGGCGCAATAATATATTGGCAGTATGGCTGCGCGGCATTTTGGTTATAGTAGTCGTGATGCGAAATTTCGGCTGTGTAGAACGCTTGCAGCGGGACCACCTCTGTTACTATGGGGTCATTGAACACCTCTTGTTTTTCTAGCGTATCAATAAACTGTTGGATGACCCCTCGCTCCTCTTCCGTATTGTAAAATATCGCACTGCGGTATTGGGTGCCCACGTCGTTCTGCTGTCGGTTAAGCGTTGTAGGATCGTGCGTCGCAAAGAAAACCTCCAACAATTCCCGTAACGAGATCTCATTGTTGTTATAGATAATCCTCACACATTCCGCGTGTCCCGTTCTACCGGTAACCACCTCCCTATATGCGGGGTTCTTAATAGCTCCTCCAGCAAAGCCAGGCACTACATCGGCAACACCATTAAGACGCTGAAATACAGCTTCTGTACACCAGAAACAGCCCCCAGCCAATACGATTTGTTTTATGTTTTCATTCATTTGTTAAACAAAGTTACTGTTAATATGATTAGTTTCGGCACAATAGTTTCTCAATTTAACGTTTTATTATGAGTGCCACGAGTGGCATACCATTAGTTTTGTTTTTTCCGAATTTTGTCCCGCCCCTTACCTTTTAGAATACCTATGGCGAAACAATATGTAAGCTTTTATTTAGCGCTGTTCTTGAGCGTATACAGTATTGCCCAAAACCGAAAAACCCTTGAAGCTGTCAAGATCGACCAGCCACCCAATATTGATGGGGTTTTGGACGACGCCATATGGCAAACCTTACCGAAATACGGTGATTTTAATATGTTCGAGCCCGGCAACGAAGGTACGATTGCTGAAGCCTATAGTACCCAGGTACAAATGGCGTACGATGATGAGGCGGTGTATGTGGCAGCGTATATGAAGCATCCAAATCCGTCGCAAATGCTGAAACAATTTTCGCAGCGTGACGAGGTGTTCGTTCAGGCAGATTATTTTGCAATAGCGCTCAACACCTATAACGATGGCATTAACGAAACACGGTTTTATATTACCAGTGCGGGTACCATAGGCGATTCGCGCGTTAACCTCAATAACCAAGATTTTGGTTACAATGTGGTTTTTCAAGGCCAGATTTCGTACGATGATCAGGGCTGGTATGCCGAATTCAAAATTCCGTATAATGCCTTGCGCTTTCCTGAGAGTGAAGTCCAAAATTGGAGTGTTAATTTCTACCGGCGCTTAACTGGGGAAAATGAAACCCATACTTGGAATTTCATCAACAACAGCAAAGGGAGCCAAACACAGTACAATGCTTTGGTGACAGGTGTGCGGGATATAAAGCCCCCACTTCGGCTCACGCTTTTTCCGTTTGCGCAAGGTGTAGTGAGCAGTTTTGATGGGCAAACTGAAACCGATGTTAGTGCTGGGATGGATATTAAATATGGCCTTACCGATAGCTTTACTCTGGATGCTACACTCATCCCAGATTTTGGTCAGGTAGCTTTTGATGAAGTAGAGCTCAACCTCGGTCCATTCGAGCAAACTTTTGGCGAAAACAGACAGTTTTTCACAGAGGGAATCGACTTGTTTACAAAGGCCGGTATATTTTTTTCGCGACGTGTGGGCAGCGGGCCAACCGGGCGTGTTGGGCCATTGTTTGAAAATGAGGAAATTCTTGAGCTGCCCGATAGGGTAAACCTGCTTAACGCCCTAAAGGTATCGGGACGCACACAGAGCGAACTGGGTGTGGGATTTTTTAATGCGATTACAGAGGAGACCTTCGCTACCATTCGTGACACCGTAACCGATGGTATCCGCTTGGTATTGGTAGAGCCCTTGGCCAACTACAACATTTTTGTGCTGGACCAACAATTTAACAACAACTCGACTATTTCGTTGATCAACACAAATGTTACACGGGAGGGCACTTTCCGCGATGCCAATGTCACCGCCTTCGCTTTCGATATTGCTGATACCGAAAATACCTATAGAACTTCTGGACGGGCTATTATGAGTAATGTAAGTGATAACAATGGCAATCGAACAGGATTTCGGTCAGAGTTAGATATTTTCAAAATAAAAGGTAACCTACGGTACCGCGTGGGGCACGACTTTGCGAACACGACATACGATATTAATGATCTTGGACTTAATTTCAGGAATAATTATAACAATTTCGTGGCCGGAATTTCCTATCAAATTTTTGAGCCGTCTGGGCGCTATAATACCTATCGGGTTGAGTTTAGTGCGAGGCATCGACGCCTATATCGTCCCAGTGTTCAAACCGAAAACAACTTTAATGCCGAGCTCTTTATGGTGCAACGAAATAGGTTGGCCTACGGAATGAACACCAGCTTCAATTCAAAATTGAACGATTATTTCGAACCGCGAGTTCCAGGACGGTTTGTCATTTACAATGAAAACTTGGGCGGCCGCGTTTGGATCTCTACAGATTACCGAAAGCAATTTGCCTTCGATGCCGGTGTTGGATATCGAAGCTTTTTTGATGACCCGCAGCGCAACCTGTTCTTCGACTTTTCGCCCCGTTATCGCTTTTCAGACCGATTTCTTATGGTATTGCGAAGTGATTTCTCCTTTCGCGAGAAAAACTTTGGCTATATAGACAATACCGATTTGGATGTATTTCTCGGCCAGCGTGACATCACTGAAATTGAAAACAGTATTACCGCCTCTTACAATTTTGACCCCTTTAAGGCTATCGATCTTCGTTTTCGGCATTTTTGGAGCACGGCAGACTATAGTGAAAACGTTTTTTTCGTTTTGAATGATGACGGCAGCAGACGACTAACCGAATACGACGTGGCAGCGAACGACCCTAACAGGAATTTCAATATCTGGAATTTGGACCTTAGCTTTAGATGGCGCTTCGCACCAGGCAGCGAGGCCACATTGTTATATCGAAACCAAATCTTTAACTTAGATGAGCAAGCGACGCTAGGGTATACCGAGAGTTTGGAAAATCTTTTCGATCAAGCACAACAAAATACGCTTTCGCTGCGCATTACCTATTTCTTAGATTACAACAACTTAAAAAATATATTTAAGAAAGATGCCTAAAAAACAATAATGGCATCATTGCACAGGCATCATAAAATAGCTACTTTCACACACTGTAGTATCGCCACCTATGATTAAAGCCCGAAACATCCATAAATATTACGACGACCTTCACGTCTTAAAAGGAGTTGACCTCCATATCGCAAAGAGCGAGATCGTTTCGATTGTGGGAGCTTCTGGCGCAGGAAAAACTACCTTGTTGCAAATTCTGGGTACATTGGATACGTTCGATGGGAAGCAGGGAGAACTTTTGCTCAACGGTACGAATATCGCTACGCTCAATCAAAAGCAACTCGCCGTTTTTAGAAATGAAAACTTGGGCTTTATCTTCCAATTCCACCAATTGTTGCCAGAATTTACCGCTCTTGAAAACGTTTCCATTCCCGCATTTATTAAAAAAACTCCGAAAGCAGAGGCAGAGAAGCGCGCCAAAGAATTGCTTTCATTTTTGGGGCTCTCCCATAGAGAGTCGCACAAGCCCAACCAACTTTCTGGCGGAGAACAGCAACGGGTTGCCGTGGCAAGGTCGTTGGTAAACAATCCGGCGATAATTCTTGCCGATGAGCCCAGCGGAAACTTAGACACGGAAAGTGCTGAGAACTTGCACAATCTCTTCTTTACCCTGCGAGATGAATTTGGCCAAACCTTTGTCATCGTTACCCATAATGAAGAGTTAGCCGAAATGGCCGACAGAAAACTGGAAATGCAAGACGGCATTATACACAACCAACAGCTGCAATCCACAAAATAAATTCTGTCTTGAACCACCGCGAGCTCAAAGATTTCCTCGATGAGAAGGTCGCCACCTATAACCGACCCGAATTTATTACTTGGGATCCCATTCAAATTCCGCATCGATTCACAAAAAAAGAGGATATAGAAATTGCCGGATTTCTAGCTGCTACAATGGCATGGGGTAATAGAAAGAGCATCATTAACAATGCTACCAATCTATTGGAACGGATGGATCACAGTCCGTATGAGTTCGTTATTCATCACACCGCCAGCGATGAGAAACGCTTAGAGGGATTCGTTCATAGAACCTTCCAAGAGGTCGATTTGTTATATTTTTTGAAAGCATTACGACATTTGTACACCAAACACGGAGGTTTGGAGGCAGTTTTTAGTCGCTTTTCAAAAGAAGAACCCTTACAGCCTGCCATTCACCAGTTCAAAAAATTGTTCTTTTCGCTTCCGCACGCTGCTCGTACACAAAAGCACATAAGTGACCCTATGAAAAACTCTGCCGCAAAGCGCATCAATATGTTTTTACGATGGATGGTGAGGAACGACAATGCCGGGGTAGATTTTGGTATTTGGCGTACCCTATCACCCGCCCAACTTTCGTGTCCGTTAGACGTCCATTCAGGCAACGTAGCCAGAAAACTGGGCCTGCTGCACAGAAAGCAAAACGATGCCAAGGCCGTAGCCCAACTAGACGCTGCGCTACGGAAGTTTGACGCAAACGACCCTGTAAAATACGACTTTGCTCTATTTGGTCTAGGGGCGTTCGAAAAATTTTAAATAACTGTTTCCCTTTCCGAAACGAATGCATATCTTTACGAAAACCCCATTGGCGAAAAGTACGATGGGAAAAACTATAGGAGACCTAACCTTTGATTGCACCAACCATTCCTGAGAACGAGCAGCAACGTTTGTCGGCCGTTCGGGAGTACGATTTGCTCGACACCCTGCCAGAAAGGGATTTCGATAATATCACCACCCTTACCGCGAGTATTTGTGAAGTTCCCATTTCATTGGTCACCCTTTTGGATGTGGATAGAAATTTTTTGAAGTCGCACTACGGTGTGCCCTTTAACGAATCGCCTCGGGACATATCGTTTTGCGGTCACGCCATTTTGAGCGATGCCGAAATTTTTATTGTTGAAGATGCGCGCAAAGACCCCCGATTTCAAGACAATCCATTAGTAGCAGAACACAATGCTGTTTTCTACGCAGGCGTACCGCTAGTTAATCCAGACGGCTTCGCACTTGGCACCTTGTGCATCTTTGACACCAAGCCGAGACAGCTTACCGAAATACAAAAAAATGCCCTTTCGGCTTTGGCCTATCAAGTAACCAATTTGATGGAAGAGCGCAAGCGCAATAAGCAACTGGAAAATCTTGAAAAAGAATTACGCATCAAAAATGAAGAGCTCAAAAACTTTGCGGGTGTGATATCGCACGATATGAAAATGCCGCTTGCCAATATGATCGTAACTTCAGACATCTTAAAGTCGAAATATTCAGAAAAGCTGGATGAGCAGGGCAAGAAGTATTTATCGTACCTAAAAAAATCTTCTTTTACGCTTAGCGATTATATTTCAGGGTTGCTGGCGCATTATGAAAGCGACAAGATCGCCTTCAACGAAAACGAACAGTTTGATGTGCACCATCTTCTGGAGGAAATTGTCGATTTGTTGAATATCGATGTGGACTGTGAGATAAACTTACCCGAACAGAATATCGAAATTTCGTGTAACCGCGCAGCACTAGAGCAAATACTGCTCAATTTAATTGGCAACAGCATTAAGTACAACGACAAGGAGAAAATTGTGATCGACATAGATTGCCATGAAGCCGACGGGCTTTACCATTTTTCATTGACAGATAACGGCATGGGCATTCCAGAGGACAAGCAGGAAGAGATCTTCAACCTGTTCTCTACCGTTGGCAATGTAGACCGCAATGGCAATAAGGGTCACGGAATTGGCCTATCAACTGTACAGAAATTGGTCACGGGTATGGGCGGAGATATCAAGGTACATTCAGAACTTGGCAAGGGAACTACCTTTTCCTTTCAGGTGAAATGTGATTGAGCTTCAAATTTTATTCGAAGCTCACTGCACCATTAGTGTAAGTTGACTTTCCGCGGAAAGAAATAGGTATAATTACACCGCATTTTATATCTTTGACCAATTACAAGTTGAAATGCAGTTTAAACACCCTGAAGTATTCTACGCCCTATTTTTACTGTTCATTCCAATTATTATTCATCTTTTTCAGTTACGTCGCTTTAAAAAAGTCGATTTCACGAACGTGGCATTCTTAAAAAAAGCCACGCTACAAACGCGGAAAAGCGCACGCTTGAAGAAATGGCTTACGCTACTTACACGATTATTGGCATTGGCTTGTATTATAATAGCTTTTGCCCAGCCCTTTTCCACACAGAAAACGAATGCAGACTCAACACCAGATGTAGTGCTGTACGTGGACAATTCGTTTAGCATGCAAGCGAAGGGTCCCGACGGTACGCTACTGGAGCGAGCCGCCCAGAATCTGTACACGCGGCTTACAAATTTTGAAACGCTCTCTTGGTTTACCAATGACCAAAGCTGGAAAAACCGTACGCTTACCGATGTAAAGACCGAATTACTCAATCTTGAACCCACACACGAACAGCTCACTTGGCAGGAGGTGCTGCTTACCGCAAATCAACTATTTGAAAAACGAGAAGGCAAAAGCAAACAATTGATTATCATTTCCGATTTCCAGCAACGCGAAGGTTTTCCAGAAATACCAAATAATTTAGCCGTTACGGCTATTGTGCCGAGACCGGTATCGAATAGCAACGTGGGCATCGATACAGCCTTTGTTTCAACCTTGAATGCATCGCAATTAGAATTGCACGTTCAAATAAGCGCTCAAAGTCCTTCGGTGGAAAACATACCCGTTTCCCTTTATCGGAAGGATGATTTGGTGGCAAAAACAAGCGTCGATTTTTCAGACAATATCCGGCAGGAGATTACGTTTCAAATAGATAAGAATACAGACTACGTAGGGCGCGTTAGCCTTCCTGATGCAAATTTGCCGTTTGATAACGAGCTATATTTTAGCTTGAACGCGCCTAAAAAAATACAGGTACTCACGATAAACAATAGTGATTCCCGTTATTTAGATAAGCTTTTTGATGGGCCTGAATTCGAGTATGCCAAACAGGAACAATCGGCTATCGACTACAACAGCCTCGCCTCGCAAAACCTTATCATTCTCAATGAAATGGAGACATTTCCCGTCTCGCTACGTACTAGTTTGAACGCTTTTGTTTCGAACGGCGGAAGCTTATTCGTCATTCCATCATCAGAGGCGAACCTAAGCGATTATAATGCGTTGCTGGGGCAATTTTCGCTTGGATCAATGGAATCTTATAGCAACACCGAGAAAAAAATTACCCAGATCATTTTCGGACATCCGCTGTACGAAGGTGTTTTTGAAAGAAATATTACCAATTTTCAGTATCCGAAAGTACAAGGATATTTCCGTGGTACTCCTACGGGAACCCCAATTTTAGAATACGAGGACAACACGCCCTTTCTATTGCAAAAAGGTTCGGTATATATTTCAAACGCGCCATGGAATTCAGGCAATTCGAACTTTAGCAGTTCACCGCTCATCGTCCCCACGCTCTACAATATGGCGCAGCAAAGCTTGAAATTGCCCACGCTTTATTATACAATTGGTACAGCAAACACCTTCGATGTGCCCTTATCGGTTGGACAAGATGAGATAATCGCCCTTCAAAAGGAAAATATTAAAATAGTGCCCTTGCAACAAGCCAAGGCAAATTATGTAAGCATTACTACGGGCAGCTTGCTTTCAGAAGCAGGTACATACCAGGCGACCCTGGACGAACAAGCCCAACAATCCGTTTCATTTAACTACCAACGTGATGAAGCAGCACTAACGTACCAAGATCCGGCCCAATGGCAGGGCATTTCCGTACAACCAAGTGTTGGTAGTGCACTAGACGCACTTTATGAAGCCAATGCCGTGCATTCGTATTGGAAATGGTTTGTTATTTTTGCATTGGTATTCCTTCTATCTGAAATGCTAATTTTAAAATTCCTCTCATGAACGTACTTCTCAAATCGGCGGTGATCATAGATCCAAATAGCGAGCACCATTTACAGAAACGGGATATACTTATAAAAGAGGGTACTATAGCTGAAATTGCTGAATCGATACGGCCTTCGGAAGAGGTTCACGAAGTAGAATTGCCCAACCTTCACGTGTCCCAAGGTTGGTTCGACCCTAGCGTGTCATTCGGGGAACCGGGTTATGAAGAGCGGGAAACGATAGAGAATGGCCTGAATGCCGCTGCACTAAGCGGTTTCTCGCACGTTGCCGTTAATGCGAACACCCATCCTGTTACCGACAGCAAATCGGAGATAAAATTTTTGAAGAGCAAAGCTTCGGGGAACGCTGTAAGCCTATACCCCATCGGCGCACTCACCGCTGGGAGCAAGGGTGAAGATCTTGCCGAGCTGTTTGATATGGCCAATGCCGGTGCCATAGGATTTTACGATTATAAAAAGCCCATTAAAAACCCAAACTTGCTCAAAATCGCCTTACAGTATACCCAATCCTTCAACGGCTTGGTGCAATCATTTCCCTTAGAGAGGTCCATTGCCGAAAAAGGTATGGTAAACGAGGAGGTGACAAGTACAAGGTTGGGACTTAAGGGGATTCCCGCCCTTTCGGAAGAACTTCAGATTATTCGCGATCTTTACATATTGGAATATACCGGTGGAAGACTCCACATTCCCACCCTCTCAACAAAGAAATCAGTAGCACTTATCAAGGAAGCTAAAAAAAATGGACTGGATGTGAGCTGCAGTGTTTCAACAGCGCATCTGTTTTTGACAGATGAAGTTTTAGAAGAATTTGACACCCGTTATAAATTGCTTCCGCCCCTGCGCACCAAGGATGATGCAAAAGTCTTGTTGAAAGGATTGAAAGATGGAACCATAGACGGGGTTACCAGCGATCACGACCCGATTGATGTAGAGCATAAAAAGGTTGAGTTCGATCACGCTTACTATGGAAGTATTGGTTTGGAAAGTTGCTTTGGTGCCCTGAACAAGCTTTTGGGTACGGAAAGTGCCGTTCAGCGCCTAGTTGGCCTCAAGTCCATTTTCGGTCTGCCAGAGCATTCCATTCGCGAGGGGAATAAGGCAGACCTGAGCTTGTTCAATCCAGATTCGACCTACACCTTTACCGAAGACCACATTCACTCGGCTTCGAAAAACGCGGCGTTTCTGGGCCAAAAGCTTTTGGGACGCACCTATGGCATCTACGCCAACCGGCAACTCGTAATCAATACAAAACAGGGTAAGTGAAAAAGGATAGGATTATAAGTATTGTCGCCTACTTTACTTTTATCGGACTCATAACAGCCTATTTTTTAAACAGGGATGAAAAATACCCCTTCGCCACGTGGCACATAAAAAATATGTTCGGGCTCTTGCTTCTACTCATTAGTGCCATAGCATTGCAAGATTATTCCATTGGATATTATGTCTACTGGATTACTTTTGCATGCTGGCTTTTCTCGCTATTAATGGCAATTGCTGGCAAAAAAGTAGGAATTCCCGTGCTAAGCGAAAAATTTCAGGAATGGTTCACGTTCTTATCGTAGATTGAGTTATATTTAACTGATTTTTAAAAGTTTACAATAAACTGAACACAATGGAGAATACCAGCCCTACCATTGAAGAAGGAAAAACCATTGCCATTATTGCCTACATTACGATTATTGGCCTCATTGTGGCTATTGTGATGAATAATGACAAGAAGAACAGCTTTGCTGCCTACCATATTAGGCAAAGCTTGGGGATTATTGTGCTTTCCTTGGGCGTCTGGATCGTCTACCTCATCGTCACGCTTCTACTGTACATACCGTTCATTTCTACCCTTCTCTATTTAGCGCTGCTTGTTTTTTGGGTTCTGGGCCTTATCACTGCGGTACAGGGACAAAAAAAACCGCTTCCCCTGGTGGGCGAGCAGTTTCAGAAATGGTTTCGTGGAGTAGGATAATTTTATAATAATTTTAGAAATTACGCTGCTTTTAGTTGCTGTGCATTTGTTATTTTCGAGCATGGAAAAAAAGCAACTATCCCTTCAGCACAACTACAAGCCGCCAACGGACATTTCAGGTAAAAATCCCGCCATCATTATGCTCCACGGTTTCGGGAGCGATGAAAATGATTTGTTCTCCTTTGCAAGCGAATTGCCAGAAACCTATCACATTATCTCGCTGAAAGCCCCCATTCCGATGCAACCCTATGGAAACGCTTGGTATGCTATTTATTTCGATACCAACAATGGAAAATTTAGCGATACCGAACAGGCAATTGCCTCACGCGATTTGGTTGCCAATTGTATAGACGAGGTACTTAACGCTTATGCGATAGATCCTGAAAACGTGACACTGCTAGGTTTTAGCCAAGGTACTATTTTAAGTTTTGCGGTGGCGCTTAGTTTTCCCAACAAGGTTAAAAATGTGATCGGATTGAGCGGCTACGTGAACGAGGAAATAATTAAGGAAGGTTATGAAACCAACGATTTTTCCGGCTTGGAGATCTACGCCTCCCACGGCAGCCAAGACCAAGTGATTCCGGTAGATTGGGCGCGCAAGACGAAACCGTTTTTCGATGCACTGAACATATCGTGCGCGTATTCAGAATTTCCCGTGGGCCACGGGGTGGCCCCGCAGAATTTTCAGGAATTCAAACAATGGCTATCAAAACGCAGATAGGGAAAAGATCATTATTGGTATAATACTGAACTAATCACATTGAAGTCGATGCTGCCATCTTCATTCAAGAAATATTCCAGCAGCAACTCGCCCCACAATTCGCCATCTGTAAAATCGGCAATGATCCAGCGGTGGTTCAAAAAGCGTAGTGAGTTAATTTTGGCGGTACCACGAAATCCCTCATAGGGAATCAAATCATTCTTGCCCTGTTGCAAGTTCAAATCATAGAGTTGTTCGCGCACTTTCTCTTCAACAGCAGCAGCTTCCCGTCCCTGTTGTTCAAAATAATTCATGGCGTTATCATTACCCAACAGCGAAAAATAGTTTGCCGTGCGCTCTATTCCCTGTAATGAGTCCGATTCGTTTCGGACAAGCTGCAGCTGGTCCTGTAGCGTTGCAATTTTTTCCTCTTGATCTTCAAAAATGCGCTTTTCGTTCATATACTGATAAATAATGAACAAGGCCGCAAAGAAAAACAGGTACATAAATATTCTTGATTTCATAATTCGCTTCTATTAGGGTACTGTAAGTGAAAGTCCGTCGTAAGCCAAGAAGACGTTTTCGGGCAGCTGGGCCTGTACCTCCTCGTGAAATCCCATAAGGTGACTAATATGCGTAAAGTAGGCGGTTTGTGGGGCCACCTTTTCTACAAAATGGAGGGCTTCCTGTAAATTAAAATGGGAATGGTGCGGTTTTTGGCGCAGTGCATTAACTACCAGTACGCGGCATCCTTTAATTTTTGCAATTTCAGAATCGTGCATCGATTTTACATCGGTAAGATAGGTAAAACCATCTATCGAGAATCCAAAAACGGGCAGGTTATTGTGGTAAGCCTCCACTACAGCAACTTCTTTACCACCAATAATAAACCGGCTATTTTGGGTAATTTCCATTTCATCAAGGGCTGGTGCGCCGGGATATTTATTCTCTTCTTGAAATATATACCCAAAACGTTCGTGAAGCGATTGAAAAACCCGCCGGTGCGCGTAGAAGGGTATGTTCCCTTGCCTGAAATAAAATGGGCGGATATCATCAAGACCCGCCGTGTGGTCGCTATGCTCATGGGTTAAGAGCACTCCATCGAGCCTTTCGACACGTTCGCGCAGCATTTGCTGCCTGAAATCTGGGCCGCAATCAATCACATAGGTGTAGGAATCCCATTGAAGCAGAACGGAAACGCGCAAGCGCTTATCCTTTGGGTCGGTACTTTGGCAAACCGGGTGGTTGCTCCCAATGACAGGGACACCCTGTGAGGTTCCTGTGCCCAGAAATGTTACGGTAAGGGGCGATTTCATTCACACAAAAATAACAGTTATTTTTTTGTTTGCCTATTCTATTTGCTACCTTTGCTATACTGGACTTTCAAGGAAAATTGCTATGCCCGAGACCATATTAGGAGACAAGGAATTTGAAAATATCCCATCCATAAGAAGCAAAGCGCTGCGTATAAATTTGAACGAAAATATTTACGGAACTTTTGCTGAAATTGGTGCGGGCCAAGAGACTGTACGCAATTTTTTTAGAGCAGGGGGTGCTTCGGGTACCATTGCAAAAACGATGTCTGCCTACGACAAAGATTTTAGCGATGCAATTTATGGCGAAGAGGTAGATGGCCGTTACGTAACCGAATCGCGTCTCAAAAAAATGCTTTCCCACGAAATAGAGCTTATCGAAGAGCGAATTGTTCGTAAAAAACACCCAAACAAGCTTTTCTTTGCCTATGCCAATACGGTGGCAACTATAGATTTTGCAAAGAAATACAAAGGTCACGGCTGGGTGGGCATTCGCTACCAAGTCGAGCCCAATGGCGATTATAACGAAATTGTGCTCCACGTACGATTTCACGAAAATGAAGCCCTATTGCAACAAATTACCTTGGGCATATTGGGCGTAAATCTAATTTACGGCGCGTATTACAAATACGACCAGCCCAAGAAATTGCTTCGCTATCTGTACGATCATATCGATAAGGATAAGATTGAAATTGATACTATAAATTTCAGTGGCCCCAGTTTTACGAATATCGACAATCGATTGATGAGCCTCCAACTCATTAAAAATGGAATGACCGATGCGGTAATGTTTGGACCGGATGGAAACAACATTCTTCCCGCACGAATCCTGTATAAAAAGAATATCTTGGCACTTCGCGGTAGTTTTCGGCCTGTAACAAAAGTAAATATCGACATGTACGAGAACTCGTACGAGATGTTTCTTCAAGAGAACAAAGTGGAACAGGAACGCACCGAGGTAATATTTGAGATTACCCTCTCCAATTTGAGGGCCGAAGGTGAGATAGACGAGGAAGATTTCATGGATCGCGCCAAGCTGCTCTGCTCGCTGGGCCATACGGTTATGATATCGAACTTCCAGGAATATTACAAACTGGTAGAGTACTTTTCGCGCTATACCAAGATGCGCCTAGGGCTTGCTATGGGAGTGAACAACCTGGTAGATATATTTGATGAAAAATACTATCGCCATTTAAGTGGTGGTATCTTGGAGGCCTTCGGGAAATTATTCTTCAAGGACTTAAAGGTATACCTCTACCCTATGCGCGATCCTGAAACGGGGGAATACACTACTAGTGAGAACCTTAAAGTACACCCGCGTATGAAAGAGCTTTACAAGTTCTTTAAATACAACGGTAAGGTGGTTGATATTAAAGATTATAATCCAGACATTTTGAACATCTTCTCTCGCGAAGTCCTTGCTATGATCGAAAATGGAGATGAAGGTTGGGAAAAAATGTTGCCTCCCGGAGTTTCTGAAATCATTAAGGAGAAAAACCTATTCAGCTACAACGGTCAAAAAAAGAAAACAAAGGAAATGGCCGAGGAATAAATTATTCCTCGAGCAACTGTGCGGCGTGGTCTTTGGTTTTAACCTTGTCGATTACACGCTCTACTTTCCCAGATTCATTTACAACAAAAGTCATTCGGTGAATGCCGTCGTACTCCCTGCCCATAAATTTCTTCGGGCCCCATACGCCAAAAGCGTTAATAACTTGGTGTTCGGTATCGGCCAATAACGGAAACGGAAAATCATATTTTTCCTTGAAATTCTTTTGACGTTTTTCACTATCTGCGCTCACACCAACAAGTTTGTACCCCTTGTTCTTCAATGCATCGTAGTGGTCTCTTAAATTGCAGGCTTCCGCCGTACAGCCGGGTGTGCTAGCTTTCGGGTAGAAAAATACAACCAATTTATGTCCTTTATAGTCTGTTAGGGAGACAGGGTTGCCATCTTGGTTGTTCACGGTAAAGTTTGGGACTTTGTCCCCTTTCTGTAAGGTTTTCATTCGCTATTTTTGTCTAAAAGTACAAAAAATGACCAAGCAAGAAAAGGTGGCTTTCGTTATGGAAACGTTAAACGATTTGTATCCGGAGGTGCCCATTCCCTTAAATCACAAAGACTCCTATACTTTGCTCATCGCCGTATTGCTTTCGGCCCAAAGTACCGATGTGAAGGTGAACCAAATTACGCCGTTGCTCTTTGAAGTGGCCGATAATCCGTACGACATGGTAAAACTTACCGTGGAAGAAATACGTGAAATCATAAAGCCCGTGGGGCTCTCTCCCATGAAATCGAAAGGAATCTATGGACTCTCGAAAATTTTGATAGAACAATACGATGGCGAGGTACCTGCCGATTTTGAAGCATTGGAAGCCCTCCCGGCAGTTGGTCATAAGACGGCAAGCGTAGTGATGAGCCAAGCGTTTAACGTGCCTGCCTTTCCTGTGGATACCCATATCCATAGACTTATGTACCGTTGGGGCCTTAGTACCGGAAAAAATGTAGTGCAAACGGAAAAAGATGCCAAGCGGCTCTTCCCAAAAGACAAGTGGAACAAACTCCATTTGCAGATAATTTGGTATGGTAGGCAATATTCTCCAGCGCGGGGATGGGACCTTGAAAAGGATATAATTACGAAGAAAATTGGACGGAAATCTGTCTTATACGAGTACGATCGGAAGAAGCGATCGTAAAGATGAATCTATTAAAATAGAAAAACCCCGGGACTAATGTCTCGGGGTTTTTCACAAAGTTTAGTTTAGAAGTGCTTCAAACTTCATCTTATGGTAATCTATAACACTTAAAGCCTTCGAATAATCCAGAAGGAACCGTACGGTCTCTTCTTTTGGGACTGCTTTTTCATTCACGGATCCCAAGCGTGAGGTTTCAGAGTACATTTTTTGCATAGAACGTGATTTAGAGGTTAATGTCCCTTAATAACGTCGCAAAAAATAGTTTATTGCATTAATTTGTCAACACAATGTTATGTTTGTCAATCACTTTCCTCAAATTGATCAAGGCGTAGCGCATTCGGCCTAGAGCGGTGTTGATACTTACATTGGTTTGCTCACTTATTTCCTTAAAACTCATGTCCTTGTAAATTCGCATTACCAACACTTGCTTTTGGTCTTCTGGCAATTCTTCGATAAGACGTTGTACATCGCTCTCCACCTGTCCTTTTATCATTTGCTTCTCAATATTCAAATCGGAGTCTGAAAGCACCGAAAAAATATTGAAATCGTCCTTATTCTCGAATTTGGGCATTCTATTGTTCTTTCTAAAATGGTCTATCACCAAATTATGAGCAATACGCATGACCCAAGGCAAAAACTTGCCCTGTTCGTTATAGGCGCCTCGGCGTAAGGTTTTTATTACTTTAATGAACGTATCCTGAAAGATGTCCTCTGCGATATCGCGGTCGAATACCTTCGAATAAATGAAGCTGTAAATACGTTGTTTGTGTCTTGTGATTAGGTCGCACAGGGCCGTCTCATTACCTTCCATATACGCACGAACGAGAAGTGCATCGGTATCGGTGCTTTGTTTCATATCAATACTTTTATTAAATAAACAACTATAAAATTTGGTTGCTTAGCTGCTGTATTTAAGTTTTAAAAAGTAATAATATGCTATAGGCAATGGTTTTAGTAACGGTTGTTATGGGGTAAATATAACAACATTCTTCCTACAAATGCAAAAAAAAGTTATTGTTTTCATAAATAAATTATAATATCTGCTATCTGTGCAAAGCTTTGGCCTTATGGTTATCTTTGCAAAATTCTATAAAAGCAAAGTATCTTGAAGAGCCAAACCCTCAATATAAAAGAGCATATTGTAATAAACGGTGCTAAGCTTCACAACCTCAAAAACATTACCGTTGCCATACCTCGCAACAAGTTAGTGGTAGTAACCGGTCTCTCTGGAAGCGGTAAGTCCAGTTTAGCCTTCGACACCCTATATGCCGAAGGCCAGCGGCGCTACGTGGAGAGCCTATCTTCTTACGCGAGGCAGTTCTTGGGGCGCTTGGACAAACCAAAGGTAGACTCCATAAAGGGAATTGCCCCGGCTATTGCCATTGAACAGAAAGTAAACGCCGTGAACCCTCGGTCTACGGTAGGCACCTCTACCGAAATTTACGATTATCTTAAGTTACTTTACACTCGCGTTGGAAGAACGTTCTCGCCCATTTCTGGCAAGGAAGTAAAAAAGGATAGTGTAAGCGATGTTGTTGCCTATGTAAAATCGCTCCCAGAAGGTGAAAAGGTTTTGCTGCTCTCCCCTATCTATCTCGAGGAAGGGCGCTCTATGGAAAATAAAATAAAGGCGTTGGCGCAACAGGGATATGCAAGGGTAAAATACGGTGATACGGTACTTCGAATTGACGAACTTGAGGAATCTCAATATACCAAAGATCTGCTCTTGGTCGTGGACAGGATTGTAAAAAAGGATGATGAAGATTTTTACAATCGGCTGGCTGATGCTGTTGAAATGGCCTTCTTTGAAGGAAAAGGCGAACTGTACCTGGAAAAATTGGAAGACCGTTCCATAACAGAGTTCAATAATAGGTTTGAGGCCGATGGAATGACCTTTCTAGAACCCAATGTGCATCTTTTCAGTTTCAACAATCCCTATGGGGCCTGCCCAGTGTGTGAAGGCTATGGAGATGTCATTGGTATAGACGAAGATCTGGTGATACCCAATACCGCTCTTTCCATTTATGACAACGCGATCTTTCCTTGGCGCGGTGAAAGTATGGGCTGGTATCGAGACCAGTTGGTTAACAACGCCTATAAATTCGATTTTCCCATACACAAACCATGGTTCGAGCTTTCCGAAGAACAAAAGCAGTTAGTTTGGGAGGGTAATTCTTATTTTGAGGGGTTGAACGATTTTTTCTCTTTTTTGGAATCAAAAAGCTACAAGATCCAAAATCGTGTGATGCTCTCGCGCTATCGCGGAAAAACAAAATGTAGTACCTGCAAGGGAAAACGGTTGCGGCCCGAAGCAAATTATGTGAAGGTGGGCGGCAAGGCCATACAAGAGCTAGTCGAGCTGCCGTTGGAAAAAGTAGCAGAATTTTTCAAAAATCTGTCACTTAGCGAATATGAAGAAAAAGTAGCAAGGAGGTTGCTGCTGGAAATAAAAAATAGGTTACGTTTCTTAATGGATGTAGGACTCTCCTACCTTACGTTGAACAGGAAGAGCAATACCCTTTCAGGAGGCGAATCGCAGCGCATTAATCTTGCCACCTCACTTGGAAGTAGCTTGGTAGGCTCTATGTACATTTTAGATGAGCCCAGTATTGGGTTACATCCTAAAGATACCGAACGGCTTATTGGGGTACTTCAATCCTTGCGCGATTTGGGGAATACTGTCATTGTCGTAGAGCACGACGAGGATATTATGAAAGCGGCCGATCATATTATTGACATAGGACCCGAAGCGGGTACCTTTGGTGGCGAGGTTGTGGCGGAAGGCACCTATGCCCAATTGCTACAGTCGAACTCCCTAACTGCACGTTATTTAAATGGAAGCTTGGAGATTGAGGTGCCTACCAAGCGTCGCAACTGGAACAAGAGTTTGGAGATTATCGGGGCGAGGCACAACAATCTTAAAAATGTCGATGCCCAATTCCCATTGGGCGCTTTCACGGCTGTAACAGGCGTATCTGGCAGCGGCAAGAGTACTTTGGTGAAGAAAATTTTATATCCAGCGGTGCAACGGGAATTGAGTGGGTACGGTGAAAAGCCGGGTCAATTTTCTGAATTGAAGGGAGATTTCAAGAATATCAAAAACATCGAGTTTATAGACCAGAATCCTATTGGGCGTTCCAGTAGAAGCAACCCGGTTACTTACATAAAAGCGTACGATGATATTCGAAACGTGTTCGCCTCCCAAAAGTTATCAGATATTCGCGGTTACAAGGCGAAGCATTTTAGCTTCAACGTAGACGGCGGGCGCTGTGAAACTTGCAAGGGTGAGGGCGAGGTAACCATCGAGATGCAGTTTATGGCCGACGTGCACCTAGAATGTGAAACCTGCAACGGCAAACGGTTCAAGAAAGAGGTGTTAGAAGTAAAATTTCACGACAAGAATATAGACGATGTACTTTCCATGACGGTAGATGATGCCGTGGCCTTTTTCAAATTGCATAAGGAGAAGAAAATCGTTACTAAACTTAAGCCGCTTCAAGATGTAGGACTGGGATATGTGCAGCTGGGACAAAGTTCCTCTACGCTTTCGGGCGGTGAAGCGCAGCGCATCAAATTAGCGTCATTTTTGGTAAAGGGCGTCACTAAGGATAAAGCACTATTTATCTTCGACGAGCCCACCACGGGACTGCATTTTCACGATATCAATAAATTGCTGGCATCCTTCTACGCGCTCTTGGATAACGGACATACTGTGATTGTAGTAGAGCATAATATGGATTTGGTAAAATGCGCCGATTATATAATAGACCTAGGTTTAGACGGCGGAGAGAAAGGAGGCGCTATAATTGCCACAGGAACTCCGGAGGAAGTCGCCCAACATTCTAACTCGTATACTGCAGCCTATCTTCGTGACAAATTATAGCTTGATTCTAAATTAAATACACAAGGTTTTTTATTTTTGGCACGATGATTGAAATGTACTAATTGAATTAGTGAATAGTTTGTTTGAACAAACGATTTATAGATTTTCATAATTTTTTTGGTTGGTTAGTTTTTAAGGTCCGTCGAATACCCGTAAAAAGGTTTCGGCGGATTTTAATTTTTAATCAACTTTTCTACAGCACCAGTAAAATAAGGCATAACGAGCCATTTTCCATTTTTGGCACGAAGGTTGTTTTCTACTTAGCGTACAAAAAGAGCTGACCAAAAAACTCAAGCAAGTACAACTTAAATTCAATCGTTATGAAAAAATTAGTAACCTTAGTAATTGGACTCTTGCTGGTAGGGACTACCGGCAGCCAAGCAGCTTCACATGTTTCTGAAGAGGCAGGAACGTATCGTATAGATGGTTCACGTTATATTTTTATTGAAGGTTCTGTTGAGTTTTCGGTATTTCCCGATGGCCAGTTCGATTTTGTATATATTGGTCCTCAAAGCGGTGCTAACGTTAACGTTAATATTAATACACCAAACGTTAACATTTCTTACAATTCAGGATACGATTATGAAACATATGTGCAGTACGACGATTACGGTGCAGTAATACAGGTAGAGGAAGTTCCTATCTATTACGATGCCTTCGGTCGCATTATACAAGCTGGTAATACCGAGATTCATTACAACGATCGCCGTATTGTTCGAGTTGGAGGACTTCGCGTTTTTTACAATAACTATGGCCATTTTACGCATTATACGGGGTTCATTAATGTTTGGACACCTCGGTATATTTTCCGTCCGTGGCATGTATATTATGTTCGCCCTGTATTTGCCAGCTGCGTAGTATATGATTTTCCCTATAGAACGTATTATAATCCTTATCGTTATAGTTGGGCACAGCATAGAAATTTTTATACCAATAGGCATCGGGTCGCTTATGCGAATGGAAGAAGAAACTTCTACCGTCCTGGCAGCCGGGTGCATTATAAAGATGGTCGTGTTGCCGTGAACAGAAATTACAATCCGAACAGACGAAATACAGCTGTGGCGTACAATGAAGGAAGAAGATCAAATACTATTGGCAGAAACAGCAGCCGAAACTCTGAAACGACGGGCCGAGCTAATCGAAACACATCTAGGGCTACCACCACTACAAGGGGAACGGTACGAAAAGAAACCCCCACGGTGGACCGAGGCAGCCGAGTAGCTACTAGAACCACGGCTCTAAAAACAGAACGTGTAGATAGACGTAGCGGCAATCGTACTATTGGAACTACTCAATCCAAGCGTAAGTATGGCACGCAACGTAACGACCGTTCTTCGAACAGGGCTCATAGAGGCGAACAAGCGGTGGCCTCTGGCCAGCGCGGAAATAAAGGTAGAAGCATAGAAAATAAACATTCTACGAAACGGGTAACACCGCAAGTGGCATCGAACCGCACAAGAAGCGTACAACGCAGTGCTCCACAATCTAATAAGAGAAAGGCAACGGTACGCACCGCACAAAATAAGAGAACTTCGAGTGTGAATGTTGAAAGAGGAAAACGCTCACAATCGAACGCCCGACGCGGACGCGGCAATTAACGATTTTTTGGTTGGTTAGTTAGAAACTCCCTGATGGTCATTGACTTGATGGGAGTTTCGTTTTTTAGGTTCAAACCATTTTTTTGATGACCGAAGCCATTTTTTCCGTAAGATTTCGACGGGTAAAATGTGCTACCGAGCTGGTCTCGGTTACTAGAGTGCCCTCTCGAAATTGTGTAAAATAGCGAATTAGCTGCTCTTCTAACTTAGCAGCTTCGTTATAGAGAAAATAGCTCCCCGCACCGGTCTCCTTCAGCAATTGTGCAACATC
>CAZXDP010000014.1:18153-48470 GCA_964639255.1 uncultured Flavobacteriaceae bacterium | reverse complement strand
TCTCCATAAACTTCTTGGTATCGCCGCCATCTTCCTTAATTTTTTCCAACATTTCAATTACGGCCTGGTTGGCGCCTCCGTGCAACGGTCCCCATAAGGCGTTGATACCTGCAGATAGCGAAGCGAAAAGTCCCGCGTGGGAAGAGCCCACCATACGTACGGTCGAGGTAGAGCAGTTTTGCTCGTGGTCTGCGTGAAGAATCAACAATTTGTCCATAGCGTTGACCACGGTTTTCTTCGAGGTATATTCGCCGCTGGGCTTTTTAAACATCATTTTTATGAAATTGTCTACATACCCAAGATTTTCATCTCCATAATCCAACGGTAATCCGGCGCGCTTTCTATGCGTCCACGCTGTGAGCACTGGGAATTTCCCCAATATTTTCACGATGGCCCGGTACATGTCTTCTTCGCTATCAACATTGACAGAAGAAGGATTGAAAGCGATGAGGGCCGATGTCAACGATGACAATACGCCCATTGGATGAGCAGATTTCGGGAAACCATCCAGAATTTTCTTAACGTCTTCATCTACGTGCGACTGCGCCTTAATATCGCTATGAAATTTATCAAGTTGCTGCTGTGTGGGCAGCTCCCCAAAAATGAGCAAATAGGCAACTTCCAGAAAGTCGGCTTTTTCGGCAAGTTCCTCGATTGAATACCCCCGATACCTTAAAATTCCCTCTTCCCCGTTAAGGAAGGTAATGGCACTCTCGCACGACCCGGTATTCTTATATCCAGGGTCCAAGGTCGTTACTCCATTGGTTACACTTCTAAGGGTTTTGATATCGATGGCCTCTTCATTCTCCGTACCTTTAATGATAGGGAACTCATACTTTTTACCATCAATTTCGAGGATCGCTGTTTTAGACATAAAATTGAATAGATTAATTTAGTTTATTCTAAGCGCTAAGATACGAAAACTTGGGCGATTTCGTGACGAATACCTAACAAGTGTTAGGTTAAATAATCCTTAAATAACAAGCCCTCCAAGGTTTCGGGCGATAAAAAAAGCCCCGAGAGAATCGGGACTTTTCTTGCTATAGATTTCGCTCTTTATATCTTGAACGCCCTTCGTTGCGGATAATAGGCCGTATCGCCCAACTGTTCTTCAATACGCAGCAGTTGGTTGTACTTTGCCATACGGTCGCTGCGCGAAGCGGAACCCGTTTTAATCTGTCCGCAGTTAAGCGCTACGGCCAGGTCTGCAATCGTGTTGTCTTCGGTCTCGCCGCTACGGTGGCTCATCACAGAGGTGTAACCCGCATTGTGGGCCATGGTAACCGCGGCAATGGTTTCGGTAAGGGTACCTATTTGGTTTACCTTAATGAGGATAGAATTTGCTATATTTTCTGAAATCCCTTTAGACAAGCGCTCTACGTTGGTCACAAAAAGATCGTCGCCCACCAGCTGAACCTTGTCGCCCACTTTTTCAGTTAACGACTTCCAACCCTCCCAGTCGTTTTCATCCATGCCGTCCTCGATTGAAATGATGGGATACTTTTCGCAGAGCGTAGCCAAGTATTGGGCTTGCTCTTCTGTAGTTCGCACCGTACCGCGCTCCCCTTCAAACACCGTATAGTCGTACTTTCCGTTTTTATAGAATTCTGCTGAAGCACAATCTAGGGCAATCATTATCTCATCTCCCAACGTGTAGCCTGCATTCCTTACTGCTTGTGCAATGGTTTCTAGGGCATCTTCCGTACCCTTCAAGGTAGGGGCAAAACCTCCCTCATCTCCTACAGCGGTACTTAAGTTTCTATCGTGAAGTACTTTTTTCAGATGGTGGAAAATTTCAGAACCCATTTGCATAGCGTGGGAAAATGTAGAGGCCTTCACGGGCATCACCATAAATTCCTGAAACGCGATGGGCGCATCGCTGTGGGACCCTCCGTTAATTATGTTCATCATGGGCACGGGCAGTGTCTTGGCACTTACCCCGCCCACATAGCGATACAACGGCAGTCCCAATTCGTTGGCAGCGGCTTTCGCTACGGCTAAGCTCACGCCTAAAATAGCATTCGCACCTAAGTTAGATTTGTTGGCAGTGCCGTCCAGGTCGATCATGATTTGATCTATTTGCTCCTGCTCAAAGACTGAAACCCCTAAAAGGGTGCCGGCAATTTTACCATTTACGTTTTCCACGGCATTGCGAACGCCCTTACCCATAAAGTCGTCACCGCCATCGCGCAGCTCTACGGCTTCGTGCTCGCCTGTGGAGGCACCCGAAGGTACCGCCGCACGGCCCAAAAAGCCATTTTCGGTAATTACATCTACCTCGACGGTAGGATTTCCTCGAGAATCGAAAATTTGACGCGCACGGATATCGATAATAATACTCATGTTCTAAAAAATATCGTTTGTTCAGCTTGTTTAAAATGCCTTATGCTATTGCCTTTTCTTTGGCTGTCTTGATGTCTCCCAAAAACTCATCGAAGAGATAGCTCGCGTCGTGCGGGCCGGGGCTCGCTTCGGGGTGGTATTGTACCGAAAAGGCTGGCTTATTCTTCATACGGATACCCGCCGCCGTTTTATCGTTAAGGTGCAGGTGGGTAATTTCTATATCGGGATGTGCTTCGGCCTCTTCCCTATTTATGGCAAAACCATGGTTTTGCGAGGTAATTTCACCTTTACCTGTGGTTAGGTTCAAGATGGGGTGGTTGATGCCCCGGTGGCCATGGTGCATTTTATAAGTGGAAATACCATTGGCAAGGGCTAATATTTGGTGGCCCAGACAAATTCCGAAGAGCGGCGTCCCGCTTTCTATTGCTTTTTTGGCAATATCTACCGCGTTGTGCAGCGGCTCTGGATCGCCGGGACCGTTCGAAATAAAATAGCCATCTGGGGAAAAAGCTTGCATTTCGCTGAACGGGGTGTCATAGGGAAATACTTTTATGTAGCAATCGCGATTGGCCAAGTTGCGCAAGATGTTTTTCTTGATACCGATATCGAGAGCCGAGATACGGAAGGTTGCGTTTTCATCGCCGAAAAAATAGGGCTCCTTGGTAGAAACTTTGGAAGCAAGCTCAAGACCGTTCATATCGGGTACTTTTGCCAACTCCTGCTTTAGCTTGTCTATTTGGTCTACTTCGGTACTAATAACTGCGTTCATCGCACCATGATCACGTATGTAACTTACCAAGGCACGGGTGTCGACATCACTTATCGCCAATAGATTATTTTGCTCCAAGAAAGCTTCTAGAGATTGTGTCGCAGCAGGTCTGCTGTAATGATAGCTAAAATTCCTGCAAATAAGTCCGGCGATTTTAATGCCTTCAGACTCTACTTCGTCTGCCTGGGTTCCATAATTGCCAATGTGGGCATTGGTGGTTACCATAAGCTGTCCGTAATAGGATGGATCTGTAAAGATTTCCTGATACCCTGTCATCCCGGTATTGAAGCATACCTCGCCAAAGGCAGAGCCTTCGCGATTTCCTACTGCTTTCCCATAGAATATGGTACCATCGGCCAATAAAATAAGTGCTTTCTTACGTGTTTGGTATTTCATAGCTATTACTTAAAAGGTTGTGCAAAAATAACATAAAAAAAGGGATAAACATCTACCGTCTATCCCTTTGTAATTTTACGAATTGGAAATCATTTATTCCTCTTCTTTCGTTGCTTGTTTCTCAACTGCAGGAGCGGCTGCCTTGGCAGCTCCGCCTCCGCTGCCCCTACGGCTGCGTCGCGTCGATTTTTTCTTCGTCGCCTTATCTGCATTGTACAGTTCGTTGTAATCAACCAACTCGATCATCGCCATATCGGCGGCATCTCCCTGGCGGCTCCCTAACTTGATGATACGGGTATAGCCTCCCGGACGGTCGCCCACCTTTACTGCTACATCACGGAACAGCTCGGTTACTGCGTCTTTCTGGCGAAGTCTGCTGAATACGATACGGCGGTTGTGCGTGGTATCTTCTTTAGACTTGGTGATGATGGGCTCTACAAATTGCTTAAGGGCCTTCGCCTTGGCAACGGTAGTGTTAATTCGCTTGTGCTCAATTAAGGAACAAGCCATGTTCGCCAACATAGATCTTCTATGGGCTGTTTTTCTGCCTAAGTGGTTGAATTTTTTTCTGTGTCTCATGACATTTGTGTTTTCATCATCTTGCTGCCATATCCACCCTATGCGGAGAGCAAATTATGATGGGTTAATTTTATAGATTTGAGAAAGTAGACTTGAGATGATAGCATTTATCTTATGTCTCACGTCTAACTTCTCACATCTGTTCTAGTCTTTGTCTAATTTGTATTTTGAAAGATCCATCCCAAAATTAAGGCCTTTTACGTTTACCAGCTCTTCTAGCTCGGTCAACGACTTTTTACCAAAATTTCTGAATTTCATCAAATCATTTTTGTTGTAAGACACCAAGTCGCCCAAGGTATCGACCTCGGCCGCCTTCAGGCAATTGAGGGCACGTACCGAAAGGTCCATGTCTACCAACTTGGTCTTTAGCAGTTGGCGCATATGCAAGGACTCTTCGTCGTAAGTTTCGGTTTGTGCAATCTCGTCTGCCTCTAGGGTAATGCGCTCGTCGCTGAACAGCATAAAATGGTGTATCAAGGTCTTAGCGGCCTCTGTCAAGGCATCCTTTGGATGAATCGACCCATCGGTAATGATCTCGAAAACCAATTTTTCGTAATCGGTCTTTTGCTCCACACGGAAATTCTCGATGCTGTACTTTACATTCTTGATAGGTGTATAGATGGAGTCGGTGAAAATAGTTCCAAGAGGGGCATTGGCCTTCTTGTTCTCTTCGGCCGGTACATATCCTCTTCCCTTTTCAACAGTGATCTCCATATTGAGATTTACCTTCTTCTCCATGTTGCAGATGACAAGCTCTGGGTTGAGCACCTGGAAACCAGAGATGAACTTCTGGAAATCGCCAGCCTTCAACTGTTCCGATCCGCTTACGGAAATCGTCACGGTCTCGTTATCGATCTCATCAATTTGTCTTTTGAAACGTACCTGCTTAAGGTTTAGAATAATTTCGGTAACATCTTCAACAACACCGGCTATGGTTGAAAATTCGTGATCAACACCTTCGATGCGAACCGAGGTTATTGCGAATCCTTCCAACGAAGAAAGTAATACGCGTCTAAGTGCGTTACCAACGGTCAACCCATAGCCTGGTTCTAAGGGGCGAAATTCGAATTTCCCCTCAAAGTCGGTTGAGTTGATCATGATAACTTTATCAGGCTTCTGAAAACTAAATACTGCCATAGTGTGACTGCTGTGTTTTTATTATTTAGAATATAATTCGACGATAAACTGCTCGTTGATGTTCTCTGGAATTTGAAGACGCTGTGGAACGTTTACGTACGTACCTTCCATCTTATCGGCGTTCCAAGTAATCCATTCGTACACGTGGCTTGCATTATCGAGCGAGCTTTTTATAGCGTCCAAGGTTTTCGACTTTTCGCGAACGGCCACCACATCTCCAGCTCTCAACTGGTACGAGGGGATGTTTACCTTCTCACCATTTACGGTAATGTGACGGTGCGTTACCAACTGGCGCGCAGCGGGACGGCTTGGGGCGATGCCCATACGGTACACTACATTGTCTAGGCGCGACTCCGCCAACTGCAGCAATACCTCACCGGTAATACCTGGAGCCGCTGTCGCTTTCTTGAACATGTTTCGGAACTGACGCTCCAAAATCCCATAGGTGTACTTCGCCTTTTGCTTTTCGGCCAACTGTATGGCGTACTCAGATTTTTTGCCACGGCGGCGGTTGTTGCCGTGCTGCCCCGGAGGGTAATTTCTTTTCTCGAAAGACTTATCGTCGCCGAAAATCGCTTCCCCGAATTTACGGGCTATCTTACTTTTTGGACCAGTATATCTTGCCATTTTAAAATGTTTATAGAAGGGAAAATTAAATTAAGGTCAATGTTTAAAATCCTCTAACTTTCTTCGTCCTTCTGGTTGTTATGTATTAAATAATTGTTCTTGATTAAACGCGACGGCGCTTAGGAGGTCGGCAACCGTTGTGCGGTATTGGCGTAACATCGATGATTTCAGTCACTTCAATACCGGCATTGTGAATGGAACGAATGGCAGACTCCCTACCATTGCCCGGTCCCTTAACGTACACCTTCACCTTGCGAAGTCCTGCCGCATGCGCAACGCCAGAAGCATCTTCTGCAGCCAACTGTGCCGCATAGGGCGTGTTTTTCTTAGATCCTCGGAAACCCATTTTACCGGCAGAAGACCAAGAGATCACATCTCCGTTCTTATTTGTCAATGATATGATGATGTTGTTAAATGAAGCATTTACGTGCGCTTCACCTACAGACTCCACATTAACCTTTCGTTTCTTTGTGCCTTTTGCAGCTTTGCCTTTAGCGCCACCTTTTGCACCCTTTGAGCTAGTTTTTGCCATATCTCTAGGTATTATTTAGTCGCCTTCTTCTTGTTGGCAACAGTTTTACGTTTTCCTTTTCTTGTTCTGGAGTTATTCTTGGTGCGCTGTCCCCGCAAAGGAAGACCCGCTCTGTGACGAATACCTCTGTAACAACCAATGTCCATTAAGCGCTTGATGCTTAATTGAACTTCGCTACGTAACTCACCTTCGATCTTGAAAGACCCAACGGCTTCACGAATGTTGTTGATGTCATCATCATCCCAATCGTTTACCTTTTTGTCTTCGCTAACTCCGGCTTTTTCTAGTATTTCCTGGGCACGGCTCTTGCCGATACCGAAGATATACGTTAACGCGATTACACCCCTCTTATTCTTCGGGATATCTACACCTGCGATTCTTGCCATAACTTATCCTTGTCTTTGTTTGAACCTTGGGTTCTTTTTGTTAATTACATATAATCTGCCCTTTCTGCGTACTATCTTGCAGTCGGCACTTCTCTTCTTAATGGATGCTCTAACTTTCATGTGTTCTAGTATCTGTATGTTATGCGAGCCTTTGTTAGATCGTACGGGCTCATTTCCAATTTTACTTTGTCTCCGGGCAACAATTTAATGTAGTGCATACGCATCTTGCCCGAGATATGCGCAGTGACGATATGACCGTTTTCCAATTCGACTCTGAACATTGCATTCGACAATGCTTCAACAATTGTTCCATCCTGTTCTATTGGGGGTTGTTTTGCCATAATCTATGCTACTGCTTTTCTGTTTTTACCACTTTTCATCAATCCATCGTAGTGGCGGTTCAATAAATATGAATTTACCTGTTGCATCGTATCGATGGCCACACCTACCATAATGAGCAGAGAGGTACCACCGTAGAACAATGCCCAACCTTGCTGAATCCCCAACAACTTTACTACGAATGCTGGGAAGATCGCGATCAATGCCAAGAATATAGAGCCTGGCAAGGTAATTTGCGACATGATCCTGTCAAGATACTCTGCCGTATCGGTACCTGGTTTAATACCGGGAATGAATCCGCCGCTGCGTTTTAGGTCGTCTGCCATTTTGTTAGTAGGGACCGTAATCGCCGTATAGAAATAGGTAAATACGATGATGAGAGCCGCAAATACGATATTGTACCACAAGCCGAAAATATCACTAAAATTGGCTTGTATCGACTGGGCGAACTCGCTATCGGACAGTCCTGCCACCGCCGAGGGCACAAACATAATTGCCTGGGCGAAGATAATCGGCATTACCCCAGAGGCATTGAGCTTTAAGGGTATAAACTGCCTGGCACCGAAAATATTTTTCTCATACCCGCCGCTAGCAGCTCTTCTGGCATATTGCACCGGAATCTTCCGTACGGCCATAACCAACATTACAGAGGCCAATATTATTATGAACCAGATGGCCAGTTCGATGAGCACCATAATGGCTCCACCATTACCGGCATTAAACCTCGAGGCTACTTCTTGCGCAAACGACTGGGGCAAGGTGGCAATGATACCCACCATAATTAAGATGGATATACCGTTACCGATACCTTTGTCGGTAATCTTCTCCCCAAGCCACATTGCGAAAATGGTTCCTGTTACGAGGATGATGACAGAGGTAATGTAAAAGAACGGTGTTTGTTCCAAGACGAAAGCCTCTGGTGGTACACCCAATTGCTGTATGCCGAAAAGGTAACTAGGAGCCTGAACCAAACAGATACCAATGGTAAGCCAACGGGTAATCTGGTTGATCTTCTTGCGGCCACTTTCTCCCTCTTTCTGCAACTTTTGAAGGTACGGAACGGCAATTTGCATAAGCTGCACTACAATCGATGCAGAGATATAGGGCATAATACCCAATGCAAAAACCGAAGCATTGGCAAAGGCCCCTCCAGTAAATGCGTTCAAAAGGCCGCCAATTCCACCAGCATCGAACTTACCGGCAAACTCGGCCAATTTCGAGGCATCAATACCCGGGAGAACCACCTGGGCACCAAAACGGTACACCAACAATAACCCCAGAGTAACCATAATGCGATTACGCAGCTCCTCTATTTTCCAAACGTTTTTTAAGGTATCAATAAATTTCATTGGTGCTTAGGGATTACAATGTTATTGCTTCACCACCGGCAGCTTCAATAGCTTCTTTTGCCGAGGCAGTAAACTTGTGCGCAGATATTTTTAGTTTCGCCTTAAGCTCTCCTCGACCTAAAATTTTCACCAATTCATTCTTACCAGCTAAACGTAGGCTTACCATGGTATCGAAATCTACGGTATCCTTAATCTTGTTCTCGTCTACCAAGCGCTGAAGCGTGTCTAGGTTTACCCCTTGGTACTCCTTTCGGTTGATGTTGGTAAAACCGAATTTGGGAACGCGGCGCTGTAGTGGCATCTGTCCACCTTCAAAACCAATCTTCTTGGAATATCCAGAGCGAGACTTGGCCCCTTTGTGACCTCGGCCGGCAGTACCAGCCTTGCCAGAACCCTGACCGCGCCCAACGCGCTTCGCTTTATTTTTAACCGACGCTTCAGCAGGTTTTAAGTTACTTAATTTCATCTTGTATATCTTAAACGGTTTCTACAGAAACCAAGTGTTTAACTTTATTTACCATACCAAGAATATTTGGCGTGTCTTCGTGCTCTACGGTTTGGCCAATTTTCTTAAGGCCCAAAGCTTCAAGCGTTCGTTTCTGGGTTTGCGTGCGGTTAATGGCACTGCGTACCTTGGTTACTTTAATTTTTGCCATCTTCTTCAGTATTTATCCTTTATACAATTTTTCCAACGTAATGCCGCGTTGCTTGGCAACAGTGTCGGCACTGCGCATTTGCAAAAGGGCATCGAAGGTTGCCTTTACCACGTTGTGCGGATTTGAAGATCCTTGCGATTTCGACAATACATCGTGTATCCCTACGGCTTCTAAAACGGCACGAACGGCACCACCGGCGATAACACCGGTACCGGGCGCTGCGGGCATAAGGTTTACGCGAGCACCACCATATTTACCTTTTTGCTCGTGCGGAAGGGTCACTTTGTTCAACGGAATTCGAACCAAGTTCTTCTTAGCGTCTTCTATTGCCTTGGCGATGGCGCTGGCAACATCCTTAGATTTGCCCAGGCCGTGGCCCACCACACCTTTTTCATCACCCACAACAACAATAGCTGAAAAACCGAAGGCTCTACCCCCCTTGGTTACCTTCGTTACACGTTGCACCCCAACGAGACGGTCTTTAAGATCGAGGCCTCCGGGCTTTACTGTTTCTACGTTTTTATAATCTTGATACATAGTTCTTAAAATTTAAGACCACCTTCGCGGGCGCCTTCAGCTAATGATTTTACTCTTCCGTGGTACAGGTAGCCACCTCTATCGAACGATACAGTGTCTACACCGGCCTCTTTGGCCTTTTCGGCGATTGCCTTGCCCACTAGTTTTGCCGCTTCGGTCTTGTTTACCTTTGAAGCGTCTATATCTTTATCTCTTGAAGATGCAGCGGTAATGGTCTTGCCATTTACATCGTCAATAAGTTGTGCATAAATCTCCTTGTTGCTTCTAAAAACAGCCAAGCGCGGGCGCTGCTCTGTTCCTGAAACCGTCTTGCGAATCCTAAAGCGCAATCTCTGTCTTCTATCTTGTTTTGATAATGCCATAACGTTGTATCTTATGCAGATTTACCTGCTTTTCTTCGTATTTGCTCACCAACGAACTTGATACCTTTTCCTTTGTAAGGCTCTGGCTTGCGGAAACTGCGAATCTTCGCGGCTACCTGCCCCACCAGTTGCTTGTCATGCGAGGTTAATTTTACAATAGGGTTCTTACCCTTCTCGGTCACGGTTTCTACTTGAACCTCTGGGGCGATGTCCATAACAATGTTATGGGAGAACCCAACTGCTAGGTCCAACTTGTTCCCCTGGTTGCTGGCGCGATATCCTACCCCTACCAGTTCCAGTTTTTTGGTCCATCCTGTAGTGACGCCCTTGATCATGTTATTGACCAATGCGCGGTACAGGCCGTGCTTTGCTTTGTGATCTTTTGCTTCGGAAGGACGCTCAACGATCACTTGATCGTCTTCCACTTTTACGCTAACGTCAGCAAATTCCTGAGTTAACTCGCCTAATTTCCCTTTTACGGTTATTACGTTGTCGTTTACAGTGACCGTAACACCTTGAGGAATCGCTACCGGGTTATTACCTATTCTTGACATTTTTTTCCTGTCTTTATTTTAGTATACGTAACACAATACTTCACCACCCACATTCTGTGCTTTGGCCTGCTTGCCGGTCATTACTCCTGCTGAAGTAGACACGATGGCAATTCCCAGACCGTTCAAGATACGTGGCATTTCCGAAGAACCTGCATATTTACGTAAACCGGGTTTACTAATTCGTTGAATCTTTTTGATAACGGGCTCCTTGGTAAGCTTGTCGTACTTTAAGGCAATCTTGATGGTACCCTGTGGGCCCTTGTCCTCAAATTTGTAGCTTAGGATATACCCTTGATCGAATAAGATCTTTGTTATTTCCTTTTTAAGGTTTGATGCGGGAACCTCTACTACGCGGTGTCCTGCCTTTACTGCATTTCTAACACGGGTTAGAAAGTCTGAAATTGGATCTGTGTTCATGTATGCTTGTTTGCGGTGATGGTTTTCGCCCTTTGGCAAACCTTCCACCAATTAATATTTGTTACAGTTGGGTGCCTACGGCCATAGTACTACCAGGACGCTTTGCGAACACCGGGTATTAAACCTTGGTTAGCCATCTCACGGAACATAACCCGTGACAGGCCGAACGTTCTCATGTACCCTTTTGGTCTTCCGGTAAGTTTGCAACGGTTGTGCAAGCGTACGGGCGAAGAGTTTTTTGGTAACTTTTGAAGCGCTTCCCAGTCTCCGGCCTCTTTTAGGGCCTTGCGCTTGGCAGCGTACTTTTTCACCAATTTCTGTCTCTTGACCTCGCGGGCCTTCATTGATTCTTTAGCCATCTCTTAGTTCTTTTTAAAGGGTAGTCCCAATTCGCTCAACAGTGCCTTGGCCTCTTTATCGGTCTCGGCGCTGGTAACGAAGGTGATGTTCATACCCTCAATTTTCTTTACTTTGTCGATATTTACTTCTGGGAAGATGATTTGCTCCTCAATTCCCATGCTGTAGTTTCCTCTTCCGTCGAACCCAGTCGCCTTAATACCGCTAAAGTCGCGAACGTTAGGCAGCGCGGTAGTAATGAGCCTGTCTAGAAACTCATACATACGCTCGCCACGAAGCGTCACTTTGGCGCCAATAGGCATTCCCTTACGAAGCTTGAAGGTTGCTACGTCTTTTTTGGACATAGTGGCAATCGCCTTTTGGCCGGTAATGCGGGTTAACTCCTCTACGGAATTATCGATCAGTTTCTTATCGGCTACGGCAGCCCCAACTCCGCGGGATACCACAATGCGCTCCAGCTTTGGAACCTGCATTACATTCTGGTAGCCAAATTCGTCTGTAAGAGCGTTGATAACGCGGCTCTTGTACTCTTCCTTAAGTCTTGGTGTGTATCCCATAACTATAATACTTGATTCGATTTTTTAGAAAACCGTACTTTTTTACCATCTTCCATTCTGTAGCCTACTCGAGTAGGCTCTCCTGATTTAGGATCAACCAGCGATAGGTTTGAGATATGGATGGGAGCTTCTTTCTCGGAAATGCCCCCCTGTGGGTTGGCCGCACTAGGTTTCTCGTGCTTCTTTACCGTGTTCACTCCTTCTACTATTGCTTTGTTTTTATCGATCAACACCTTGAGTACCTTGCCTTCCGAGCCTTTATGCTCGCCGGCGGTAACCACTACGGTGTCTCCTGATTTGATTTTAAGCTTTGACATTTCGTTATCGTATTAAAGCACTTCGGGTGCCAATGATACTATTTTCATAAATTGCTTGTCGCGAAGCTCGCGGGCAACCGGACCGAACACGCGCGTGCCCCTCATTTCCCCCTGTGGGTTCAACAGTACGCAGGCGTTGTCGTCGAAACGGATGTACGAACCGTCGGGTCGTCTCACCTCTTTCACGGTACGAACTACCACGGCGGTAGAAACGGCTCCCTTCTTGATGTTTCCGTTAGGAGTCGCTTCCTTAACAGATACCACAATCTTGTCGCCAATAGAGGCGTACCTTCTTTTGGTTCCTCCCAACACGCGAATGCAAAGCACTTCCTTTGCGCCGGTGTTATCTGCTACTCTTAGTCTTGATTCTTGTTGTACCATGATTACTTCGCTCTTTCAATTATTTCTACTAATCTCCAACACTTGGTTTTACTTAAAGGCCGTGTTTCCATGATCTTTACGGTATCACCTTCGTTGCAGTCGTTCTTTTCGTCGTGCGCAACGTATTTTTTCGTCTTTAACACGAATTTTCCGTACATAGGGTGCTTCACCTTCTTTACTTCAGAAACGACGATGGATTTTTCCATCTTGTTGCTGGTTACTACACCAATACGTTCTTTTCTTAAATTTCTTGTTTCCATCTTTCAGCTTCGTACAGTTATTGCACTTCTCTTTTAGTTAGTTCCGTCGCAATTCTTGCGATGCTTCTGCGCTGCGCTCTCAATTGAATGGGATTCTCCAACGGTGAAATGGTATGCGCCATTTTCAGGTCAGTGTACGCTTTTCTAGCTTCGGCGAGCTGCTCCTGCAATTCCGCTGTTGATGCTTCGTTTATTTCTGATTGTTTCATAGTGAAAATTTCAAAAAATTATTCCTGATAATCTCTGGATACCACAAATTTTGTTCGCACGGGAAGCTTCTGGGCCGCAAGGCGCAAGGCCTCTTTCGCGGTGGCCATGGGAACCCCCGATACTTCAAACATGATCCTGCCAGGCTTTACTACAGCAGCATAATATTCTACAGCACCCTTACCTTTACCCATACGTACCTCGAGAGGCTTCTTGGTGATAGGCTTATCTGGGAATATCATGATCCAGATAGAACCTTCCCTTTTCATATAACGGGTAGCAGCGATACGCGCAGCTTCTATTTGTCGAGCCGTCACAAATTGTGAATCTAAAGACTTAATACCGAAGGTACCGTTGGCCAGCTGGTTTCCACGACCGGCGTTGCCCTTCATGCGGCCCTTCTGTTGTTTGCGGTATTTTGTTCTCTTAGGTTGTAACATTTTTCTGTGTTTAAAAAATTACTTTCTACGACGTGCTTTGTTGCCACCTCGTCCGGTACTAGCACCTTTTCCGGCTCCTTTTTTGGACAGGCCAACCAAGGGGGAAAGGTCTCTTTTTCCATATACCTCACCTTTCATGATCCATACCTTTACGCCAAGCCTACCGTAAGTGGTATGGGCCTCGACCAAGGCATAGTCAATATCGGCACGGAAGGTAGAAAGAGGGATACGACCTTCTTTGTAGGCTTCGCTACGGGCCATTTCGGCACCGTTTAGACGGCCTGAGATCTGGATCTTAATTCCTTCGGCACTCATACGCATAGCAGCCGCTATGGCCATTTTAATGGCACGACGGTATGAGATACGGCTTTCAATTTGGCGCGCTACACTGGAAGCGACCAAATGGGCATCGAGCTCGGGCCTCTTGATCTCGTGAATGTTAATCTGTACCTCTTTTCCGGTAATTTTCTTAAGCTCTTCTTTCAACTTGTCTACCTCCTGGCCGCCTTTACCGATAATGATACCCGGGCGAGCGGTGGTGATAGTAACGGTTACAAGTTTAAGGGTACGCTCAATGATTACCCTAGACACACTGGCCTTGCTTAAACGAGCGTGGATGTACTTTCTAATCTTGTCGTCTTCGGCCAATTTATCGCCGTAGTCGTTGCCTCCGTACCAGTTGGATTCCCATCCTCTGATGATACCTAAGCGGTTACCGATTGGATTTGTTTTCTGTCCCATTTAAATTCTAGCTTTGTGTGTTATCGTTAGCTCCCAATACCAGTGTTACGTGGTTGGAGCGCTTTCTAATTCTGTGCGCACGTCCTTGCGGGGCGGGGCGCAGTCTCTTCAACATACTGCCACCGTCTACGCGTATTTCCTTTACAAAAAGATCGGCATCCTCTATAGAGGCATCCTCGTTTTTGGCTTGCCAGTTTGCAATGGCAGACAACAACAGCTTCTCTAGGCGGTTGGAGGCTTCTTTTTTGCTGAATCTTAAAATATTAAGCGCTTTATCTACTTTCTCACCGCGCACCAGGTCTGCAACCAAGCGCATTTTTCGAGGTGATGTAGGGCAATTGTTCAATTTGGCGAAATACTGTGTTTTTTTCGCTTCCTTGATTTGCTCTGCTCTTTCTCTTTTACGAACTCCCATGGCTTATTATTTTTTTCCTTTGTTTTTAGCACCTGCGTGACCACGGAATGATCGTGTAGGTGAAAATTCGCCTAATTTATGTCCTACCATATTCTCGGTAACATACACGGGAACGAATTGGCGCCCGTTATGCACCGCGATGGTCTGTCCTACAAAATCTGGGGTAATCATCGAGGCTCGTGACCAAGTCTTAATCACTGTCTTCTTGTTAGACGCCACATTTTGTTCAACTTTCTGTTCTAGCTTATAGTGAACGTACGGTCCTTTTTTTAATGATCTTGCCATAACTTATTTCTTTCTACGTTCTATAATATATTGGTTGCTTGCCTTGTTTCTCTTGCGCGTTTTATACCCCTTGGCAGGAATACCCTTGCGAGAGCGTGGGTGACCTCCAGAAGCACGGCCCTCACCACCACCCATTGGGTGATCTACAGGGTTCATTACTACTGGCCTTGTTCTTGGTCTGCGACCCAACCATCTAGATCTACCGGCTTTTCCAGACACCAACAACTGGTGGTCGCTGTTGGAAACAGCCCCGATGGTAGCCATACAAGTGGTTAAGATCATACGGGTTTCGCCCGAAGGCAACTTAACGGTAGCATATTTCCCCTCACGGGCCATAAGTTGTGCAAAAGCACCGGCACTGCGTGCCATTACGGCACCTTGACCGGGATGCAACTCAATACAAGAAATAATAGTACCTAACGGGATGTTGGCAAGGGCCATTGTATTACCAATTTCTGGAGCAGTTTGCTCACCAGAAACGATATTTTGCCCTACTTGAAGTCCATTTTGAGCGATCACATAACGCTTTTCGCCATCTTGATAGTTAAGAAGCGCGATAAAAGCGGTACGGTTTGGATCGTACTCGATCGTAGCGACTGTGGCAGGAATGCCATGCTTGTCGCGTTTAAAATCGATAATTCGATATCTTCTCTTGTGACCACCACCTTTGTAGCGCATGGTCATCTTTCCTTGACTGTTTCTACCTCCAGACTTTTTAATCGGAGCAAGTAAACTTTTCTCCGGCTTATCAGTTGTAATGGCGTCATACCCATTAACAACTCTAAATCGCTGTCCAGGAGTGATAGGTTTTAATTTTCTTACTGACATTGTTGTCTAATTTAATTTAAGCTGCCGCTTAAATATTGTTGTAAAAATCTATTGTATCACCTTCCGCCACCTGTACAATTGCTTTTTTGTAAGCATTTGTTTTACCAGTTTGAACCCCGGTCTTCGTATAACGAGTACGGCGGTTTGGGCGGACATTCATTGTGCGAACTTTTTCAACAGAAACACCGTAAGCAGCCTCGACCGCTTTCTTGATCTCTACCTTATTCGCCTTGGGGTGCACTACAAAGGTGAAGCGGTTGTTCAACTCGGCCTCATTGGTAGCTTTTTCCGTAATAATAGGTTTAATTAAGATATTCATCTTGCTTCTATTTACTTAAGTTTGTTTCAATTCCTTCCAAAGAACCTTCCAACAGCACGACGCTGTTTGCATTCATAATTTTATAAGTGTTTAATTCTGAAGCAGTTATAACTTCAGCACCCTTCAAATTGCGAGAGGACAAATATACATTATTATTTAACTCTCCCAACACAAACAAAGACTTTTTGTTCTCTAGCCCTAAGGACTTTAGAACTGCTGTAAAATCTTTGGTTTTCGGAGCGTCGAACGTAAGGTCTTCCAACACCATAATTGCCTTATCGTTGGCCTTCATCGATAGGGCCGAACGGCGCGCCAAGCGCTTCAGGTTCTTGTTAAGCTTAAAGGAGTAATCTTTTGGCCTTGGCCCAAAGATTCTTCCACCCCCTTTAAAGATGGGCGACTTGATACTACCTGCACGGGCGGTACCAGTTCCTTTTTGCTTCTTGATCTTACGGGTACTCCCTACGATTTCGGCACGCTCTTTTGATTTGTGGGTTCCTTGTCGCTGGTTGGCCAAGTACTGTTTCACATCAAGATATACAGCGTGGTTGTTAGGCTCTATCCCGAACACATCGCTAGAAAGCTCAACCTTTCTGCCAGTGTCTTTTCCTGTTTTGTCTAATACTGCTACCTTCATTACTTCTGAATCGTTATATAAGCGTTTTTGTGACCTGGCACACAGCCCTTCACCACAAGTAGGTTCTTTTCGGGAACCACCTTCAACACTCTTAGGTTTTCAACTTTTACTTTTTCGTTGCCCATTTGCCCAGCCATGCGCATTCCCTTGAATACACGAGCGGGGTACGATGCGGCACCAATAGAACCAGGCGCTCTCAAACGGTTGTGCTGGCCATGCGTGGCCTGCCCAACACCGCCAAAATTATGGCGCTTTACAACCCCTTGGAAGCCCTTACCTTTGCTTGTTCCGGAAATATCCACGAACTCGCCTTCGATAAAGTGCTCTACGGTAATCGTATCGCCCAATTTGTACTCCTCCTTAAATCCTTGGAACTCAACAACGCGACGCTTTGCAACGGTACCTGCTTTCTTGGCGTGGCCTTCGGCAGCTTTATTTGCAGTCTTCTTGTCATCGAAACCAAGTTGAAGAGCTTCATACCCGTCAACCTCTTTGGTTCTGACTTGGGTAACAATACAGGGGCCCGCCTCAATAACGGTACAGGGGATGTTCTTCCCGTTCTCGTCAAAGATGCTGGTCATCCCTATTTTCTTTCCAATTAACCCAGACATATTTATTTAATTAAGAATTATGAATTCAGAATGCAGAATTCGGTTCCTACATTTCTTCCTTCGATTATTTTTATTTCAAAAAAACAGGGCCAAAATAAATCCAGCCCTGAATTTTATTTTGTTTTCCGTTTTTCCCCAACCATCGTCGAGGACATGTTATTCTATGCTGGACTCACTATTTTGAATCCACAACTACATTACACCTTTATCTCTACCTCAACACCGCTGGGAAGCTCAAGCTTCATCAAGGCGTCGATGGTCTTCGAAGAAGAACTGTAAATGTCCAGCAAACGCTTGTATGAGCTAAGCTGAAACTGCTCACGGCTCTTCTTGTTCACGTGCGGTGAACGAAGCACGGTAAAGATTTTCTTGTGCGTTGGCAGGGGAATGGGACCCGTTACCACCGCTCCGGTACTTTTCACGGTCTTTACGATTTTTTCAGCAGATTTGTCCACTAAGTTGTGATCGTAAGATTTTAGTTTTATTCTGATTTTCTGACTCATTGCTGAAATATTATACGTTAGCGGTTCCTCTAGCTGCTGCGATTACTTGCTCCGAAATATTCGAAGGCGTCTCAGCATAGTGTGAAAATTCCATGGTTGAAGTAGCACGTCCTGAAGAAAGTGTTCGCAACGTCGTGACGTAACCGAACATTTCAGAAAGCGGCACTTCTGCCTTGATTACCTTGGCACCGGCACGATCGCCCATGCTGCTCACCTGGCCGCGGCGACGGTTAAGGTCACCTACGATATCCCCCATGTTCTCTTCTGGGGTAATTACCTCTAGCTTCATGATAGGCTCCATAATCACGGCCTTGGCAGCCTTGGCTGCGGCCTTGAAACCTAGCTTGGCAGCAAGCTCGAACGATAGTTGGTCTGAATCCACATCATGGTAAGAACCATCTAAAAGCGTTACTTTCATAGCATCTACTTCATACCCCGCCAATGGCCCATTTTGCATCGCCATACGGAATCCTTTCTCTACTGAAGGAATAAATTCCTTAGGTACGTTACCACCCTTGATCTCTGAAACGAAATCTAGGCCTTCCTTACCTTCTTCAGCAGGCTCAAGCGTAAAGACAATATCGGCAAATTTACCGCGACCACCAGATTGCTTTTTGTACACCTCGCGGTGCTGCGCCTTACGGGTGATAGATTCTTTATACTCTACCTGTGGCTGACCTTGGTTTACCTCCACTTTGAACTCGCGCCGTAGACGGTCTACGATAATATCTAAGTGAAGCTCGCCCATACCTGAAATAATGGTTTGGCCAGAGGCCTCATCGGTACGCACGGTAAAGGTTGGATCTTCTTCGGCCAACTTCCCAAGTGCCATCCCCAATTTATCTACATCAGCCTTAGTTTTTGGTTCCACCGCGATACCGATTACGGGATCAGGGAACACCATGCTTTCCAAAACGATGGGGTGCTTTTCAGCAGAAAGGGTATCTCCTGTTTTAATATCCTTGAAACCTACCGCAGCCCCAATATCGCCCGCTTCGATATATTCGATAGCGTTTTGCTTGTTGGCATGCATTTGGTAGATACGAGAAATACGCTCCTTGTTTCCAGAACGGTTATTCAACACATAGGAACCTGCATCTAAACGGCCCGAGTACGCGCGGAAGAAGGCCAAGCGACCCACAAAAGGATCGGTAGCGATCTTAAACGCCAAGGCTGCGAAAGGAGCAGTTACGTCTGGCTTGCGAATTTCTTCTTTTTCGGTATCCGGGTTAACCCCAACGATACCTTCCTTATCTACCGGAGAAGGTAGGTAACGGCATACAGCATCCAACAGGAACTGAACACCTTTGTTCTTAAATGCAGAACCGCAGATCATAGGGATGATGGACATATCCATTACCGCAGCGCGAAGGGCAGCGTGCACCTCTTCTTCGGTAATAGAGTCTTCATCTTCCATGAACTTCTCCAACAAGTTCTCATCATAAGCAGCTACCTCTTCAATGAGGAGCGCTCTATATTTTTTGGCTTCGGCCTTTAAATCCTCAGGAATTTCGATAACATCGAACGTAGCACCTTGGGTTTCATCGTGCCATACAATCGCCCTGTTTTTAACCAAGTCGATAATACCTTTAAAGTCTGCTTCCTCACCAATGTTCAAAACAATGGGTACGGCATTCGACTTCAGCATATCTTTAACCTGCTGGCATACGGCCAGGAAGTTCGACCCTTGGCGGTCCATCTTGTTCACAAAACCAATACGCGGTACCTTGTAGTTGTCTGCAAGGCGCCAGTTGGTTTCAGACTGGGGCTCCACGCCATCTACCGCACTAAAAAGAAATACTAACCCATCGAGTACCCGTAAGGAACGGTTTACCTCCACGGTAAAATCAACGTGGCCAGGGGTATCGATAATGTTGAAGTGGTAATCTTTAGTTTCGGGCGTAGGCTGGGCATTCTCCAAAGGGAATCTCCAGGTACAGGTAGTAGCAGCAGAGGTAATGGTGATTCCTCGCTCCTGCTCCTGCTCCATCCAGTCCATAGTCGCTGCACCGTCGTGTACTTCACCAATTTTGTGGCTCACACCCGTATAGTACAGAATACGCTCTGTGGTTGTGGTTTTACCGGCATCGATGTGCGCGGCAATACCTATATTTCGTGTAAATTTTAAATCTCTTTGTGCCATTTTTTTTTAGAATCTGAAATGTGAGAATGCTTTGTTTGCCTCGGCCATTTTATGGGTGTCCATACGCTTTTTCACCGCAGCGCCCTCTTCTTTGGCAGCTGCCAAGATCTCTGCCGCCAATTTTTGTGGCATCGATTTCTCATTTCTCTTTCGAGCGTAAAGAATCAACCACTTCATCGCTGTTGAAATCTTACGGTCTGCGCGAATTTGCATCGGTATCTGAAAGGTTGCCCCACCTACACGGCGGCTTCGTACCTCCACGTGCGGCATAATATTGGAAAGTGCGTCTTTCCAAAGCTCCAAACCGGTTTTCTCCTCGTCTGTTTTCTTCTCCTCTACGATATCTATGGCATCGTAGAATACTTTAAAAGCCACCGACTTTTTACCGTCCCACATCATATTGTTCACGAAGCGGGTTACCAACTGGTCGTTAAATCTTGGATCTGGTAAAAGCGGTCTTTTTTTGGCCTGTCTTTTTCTCATGTCTTCTCTTTAAAAGTTCTTTAATTACTTCTTAGGGCGTTTGGCACCGTATTTAGACCTGCGCTGGGTGCGCCCTGCAACACCTGCGGTGTCCAAAGCACCGCGAACGATGTGGTATCTAACTCCTGGCAAATCCTTAACCCTTCCACCTCTAACCAATACTATCGAGTGCTCTTGGAGGTTGTGTCCCTCGCCCGGAATGTATGCGTTTACTTCCTTGCCGTTAGTTAACCGCACCCTGGCCACTTTACGCATGGCAGAGTTTGGTTTTTTTGGCGTGGTAGTATATACACGCGTACACACACCGCGACGTTGCGGGCACGAATCCAAAGCAGCCGATTTACTCTTCTTGGTTATTTTGGCTCTTCCTTTTCGTACTAATTGTGAAATAGTTGGCATATAAAATCCTTGTTAAACTTGGTTATAATAAAAAATTTCCCCACCAAAAGGGCGTGCAAAGGTAGAAATAAATTCGAATTATTCAAACCTTACCTCATTAATTTTCAACGAATTTTAATATTTGAAAAACCCGATATGAAAACAGGGATTGAAGCGTTAGCTTTACAACGAAAAAACTACGCTTTTTGAAGTTTATTTTCCATACACTGCTCTACCTTAATATATACCTGCTCTTGGCCCCCCAGGTAGCCGCACAGGAAATTCGCCTTCAATGGAGTGCCGAGCCCGCCATACCAGAATCGCTTTTGGACTCGTTGGGCATTCAAGAATCTTGGTCCACCAAGGAGCAACTCACCGCGCATCTGGATACGCTTACCATGAAGTTGCAACGAGCCGGATACCTCGAGGCAACGGCCGCACAACTCTCGCAAATAAACGATTCACTTTATGATGCCAAGTTTCAGCTTGGAGAACGCTACAGCAAACTAAGGGTGTATTACAATAAAAGCGAAGTTAGCCAACGGGCTTTACAGCGCATTGCCCAAGAAGTAACTGACTCCTATTTCGAACTTTCCTTTCAGCGTGCCGAAAGTGCCCTGGCAAAATTGAACGCCCAAATGGCCGAAGACGGCAACACCTTCGCCTCGTTGCGACTCACCCAGCTAACCACCCAACCCGACCGCACGGTAGAGGCCCGCTTGGAAGTAAGGGATGCCCCGCGGCGTACCATAGATTCTGTTGCCTTAGTGGGCTATGAAAAATTCCCTCGCTCGTTCCTTAGGTATTATGCAGGGGTGCGTACCGGCAGCACGTTTAGCCAACGCAAATTGCTTCGGCAGAACGACGCCATTGACAATCTTGGCTTTGCCAGCAGCGCCAAGCCCCCCGAAGCGCTTTTCAGGAGTGACTCGACCGTGGTATATTTTTATCTTCAGAAGGAGAACAACAATCTCTTCGATGGCATTTTGGGATTCGCAACCGACGAAGAAACCCAACGGCTACAGTTTAATGGCTACCTAAACCTTGAACTGAATAACAATTTGAACTATGGAGAGCAGTTGCTTATCAATTACAAGGCCGACGGTAACGAGCAAACCAACTTTAGGGTTAGGGCCAGGGCGCCCTACCTGCTTAAAACACCTTTCGGCCTTGCCGCCGAACTAACCATATTTAAAAGAGACAGCACGTTCGTGACCACCGACCAGCAGGCACGAATTACGTATCAGCTCAATCCACAGTCGGAACTCTACGCCGGCTACAAGACCTACGAATCGAATTTGCTGCTCAACGACATCGTGCTTGGCCTACCGGTAGAGGACTATACGGCCCGTTACTTTCTTCTAGGAGCAACGTTCAGCAAACAGCAGTCAAGCCGGTTGTTCCCCGTTAAAACGCATATCGCCCTTGAAACTGAACTAGGGGCGCGCGAAAAAGACTCGATTACGGAAGACCAGGTACGGGGATTGGCTACGGCGTTCCACCTTCTGAATTTAAATGCGACGAATTCCATTTTTTTGAAAAACACCACCGGTGCGCTTTTCAGCGAAACGTTCTTGGTGAATGAACTATTTCGCTTTGGAGGCATCAATAGCATACGGGGGTTTAACGAGAATAGTATAGACGCCTCACTCTTTTCGGTACTGAACACCGAATACCGCTATATGTTCAATCCATCAATCTATGTACACAGCATAATCGATTTGGCCTATTTCGAGAATGCGTCGCAGGACCTAAAGCAGAAGCTCTACAGCTTCGGTTTTGGATTTGGCATGAGCACCCGCGCAGGCATTTTCCAATTCGTGGTCGCCAATGGAAATATTGAGGGACAAGAATTCAATTTTTCGAACACGAAAATCCACATTAGCCTTACTTCACGATTCTAACGAAAAGGCAACAATAGCTTAACAATTCGATTAAAAAAAAACCAAAATTTAGGTTTAAAAAGTTGTGTAATTAACTTTTTATTGTGATTTTTGGCATTGGCTAATTCAAATAAATTATAAAATGAGAACAAAGTTTAGTGGAATTTTAACGCTATTATTGGCGTTAACTGTGCAACTCACGTTCGCACAAGACAGAACGATCTCGGGTAATGTGACTGATGGATCAGGCATACCATTACCAGGGGTTAACATTATTAAAAAAGGGACCAATTCTGGTACCCAGACCGATTTTGATGGGAACTTCTCCATTGAGGCCAGCATTGGCGAGGTTTTGGTATTCAGCTATATCGGTTTCAAATCTCTGGAGCGTACCGTTACAGAAGGTATGGTGCGTGTAGACGTCGTCCTCCAAGAGAGTGCGGCCGAACTGGATGAAGTAATCGTTACGGGTTATGGTATTGCCAGGGAGAAAAAAGCACTTGGTTATGCGGTAAGTACGCTGGAAGCCGAAGCGGTTGAGAACAGACCAGAAACCGATGTTGTACGTAGCCTTAACGGTAAAGTAGCTGGTGTACAAATTGTAGGTAACAGTGGTGCCACAGGTTCTGGTACGAACTTTATTATTCGAGCCAAATCGTCGATTAATGGTGACAACCAACCTTTATTCATTGTAGATGGCGTTCCATTTGATGGTAGCACCAACGAGCAAACTGGTTTTGCAGGAGGTAACACTGTAACGAGCAGCCGTTTTCTCGATTTGGACCCTAACAACATTGAGAGCGTAAGCATCTTGAAAGGTTTGAGTGCCGCGGTACTTTACGGTCAACAAGGTCGTAACGGTGTTGTATTGATCACCACCAAAAACGGAAGCAGCAGGGACCTAAACAAGAAATTTGAAGTAACGGTGGCACAGTCTGTGTATGCCGTAAACATTGCAAACCTACCTGAGTATCAAAACACTTGGGGGCAAGGATCTGACAACACCCCTAACCCAGGTTTCGTAGGAAACTGGGGTGGCCGCTTAGATTCTGGCTTAACAATTGCACACCCTTATGCCACCCAAGGAGATATTTTTCCACAATTTGATGGCTTGGAAATCCCCTACACGGCTGCAGAAGACAACGTTAAGGATTTCTTCCGCACGGGTCTAGGTAACACTACCAGTGTAAACGTTACCGGTTCACCAGGACAGGGCGGTAGCCGTTACAATATCAACTTTGGTTATGCTACGGAAGATGGTTTCATTAGAAACAATGGTCTTACCCGTTACAATATTGGTATGGGTGGATCTACAAAACTTTCCAACAAGTTTACCTTCGACGGTACTGCCAACTTTAGTAACCTCCGAGTAAATACGCCTCCTATTGCTGCGAACAATGCTGCGGGTTCACTCTCTATCTTTACGCGTACCTTATTTATACCGCGTAACTTAGATCTTCAGAATCTTCCCTTCGAAAACCCTAACACTGGAGCTAGCGTATACTATCGTCCTGACCAAGAAAACCCATATTGGTTATTGAAGTATGCTGGTCAAGAGCAGCGTACCAACCGTTTCTACGGAAAATTGTCTGCAGCCTACGAAATTTCAGACAATATTGTGGCTTCTTACCGATTCGGTCTTGATACGTATACTGAATTTCAAGAGTTTCGTTCTGCCAAGGGTGCTATTACTACCCCTTACGATCTTGGATACCTAAGAACTACTGAAGGAACCAACTTTATTTACGACCACAATTTAAACTTCAGCTTTAACAATCTTGAGCTAGCAGAAGACTTTAATCTTAACGCTCAAATAGGTTTTAACGCTCGTCGCGATGAGTACAGCCAATTTGGTATTGCTAGTACAGAGCAAATTGTTTTCGGTTTCTTTAACCACAATAACTTTTTAACGCAAACCAACGTTGATCCTGTGTCCGGTGCTGGCATGGATTTCGAGACGGAGCAAAATATCTTGGGAGCCTATTCTCAGTTGGAATTTGATTATGACAACTTCTTGTTCCTTACTCTTTCTGGACGTAATGACTGGGCTTCAACCTTAGAGCAGGAAAACCGCTCTTTGTTCTACCCAGGTGCCTCTATCTCATTCCTCCCGACAGCATTGGGTGAGTTTGGAGACAGTTTTGGTCTTGATTTTATGAAGTTAAGAGCAGGTTATGGTACATCGGCACGTTTCCCGAACCCTTATGCTACAAGAAACGTCCTCGCTACCAATCCTGTGGCTTTTGTAAGCCCATTTACCTCTGTTGGGAATGTTACGACCAATTCGCTTCCCGGTACACGTGCTAACTTAGACCTACAGCCTGAACTTCAAAAGGAGTACGAGGTAGGTTTGGAAGCAGAATTTTTCGACCGTAGAATCACCTTGGATGCGACCGTATACAAGCGGATTATCGAAGACCAAATTGTATTTAGACCTTTGGCTCCATCTACAGGCTTTACAGGTATTTTCGATAACATTGCAGAAAGCCAAATTGAAGGATTGGAAATTGGCTTGAACTTAATCCCAATTCAATCTGGTGATTTTACCTGGAGCATCCGAAATAACTTTACCGCATACGAAAATGAGGTAACAGATTTAGGAGGCGTTGAAGCCTTCCCATTCGCTGGTTTTACCAATTTGGGTAACTTTGCCTCTGAAGGTGAACCACTTGGAGTTATCAAGGGAAGCTACGCCACTCGTTACGATGCAGGAGCCGTTGGCCCAGATAATCCTCTTGGACTTGGAGTAAATGGTACTTTGTTAATAAACCCAGATGATGGTAAGATTATTGACAGTGACGACCTAGGTTTGGAAATCGAGACCGTGGGTGACCCTAACCCAGATTGGACACTGGCTACTATCAATGCCTTTACCTATAAAGGTTTAACTATTAGCGCACAATTTGAATACACCCACGGTGGTGATATTTTCTCTCAAACTGCAACTCAGCTATACCGTCGTGGTGTAACCGAGGTAAATGCAGATAACAGAGAGGGAAGTTTCGTTATCCCAGGTCTTTTGGCAAACCCTAATACCGGGGAACTACTCCTAGATGGCAACGGAAATCCGATTGAAAATAATATTCAGATTGGTGCAAATGACCTCTACTTTATCAACTTGGTTGATCCGGTAGGGCAAGGTATCTATGATGCGTCTCACGTTCGATTGAGAGAAGCCTCTATTTCCTATGCGCTGGATAAGAAAATGTTGGAGCGTACACCCTTTGGAAATGTTACCTTTACCCTCGGTGGCCAGAATATTTGGGTTCATACCTTCAACATTCCTGATGAGTTCAATATAGATCCAGAGGCGTTGAGTACTGGTGTAGGTAACGGACAAGGATTGGAGTTCCAAACAGGACCTACTTCAAGACGTTATTCTTTTACCGTAAAAGCAACATTCTAAAAAAAATTGTATGTATTAGGTAGTAATTTTCGAAATGAACTGTTCTACCTAATACATACACAAAACATATATTTACTCTATTATGAAAAAAATTCTTAAAATATCGTTCGTAGCAGGCCTTTTGGCTCTGTTTACCAATTGCGAAACGAGCGAACTCGATTTGTTGTTAAGTCCTAACAACATTACCGTTGAGTCTGCAGATCCAAACTTTGTACTTAACAACGTTCAGTTATCATTTAGAAACGTAGTTTCTGGCTACAGTGCAACATCAAGCCAACTTGTTCGTCTCGTTAACTTGTTTGGAACCTATAATGACGCGGTAGATGAACTTACCCTAACCGGAGAATGGGGTGGTTCTTACGGATTGTTCAACGATATCGACGTTTTGGACGGTATCAATGATATAGCCGCTTCACCGGAAGATGAAATACCTTATCACCTAGGTGTGGCTCAAGTTATTGAGGCATATACCTATATGCTTCTTGTTGATTATCTAGGCGAGGTTCCTTTCTCACAGGCCAACCAACCAGAAGAATTCCCCAATCCATCAGTAGATGACGGTGCTGTTATTTACCAAGCTCAATTGGAACTTTTGGATGAGGCTATCGCTAACCTTAGCGCAGAAAGTGGACCAATACCTAATGATATTTTCTTCGGTAGCTTCGATCCCGAAAATTGGATTGCACTTGCTAATACGTTGAAAATTCGTGCCTACAACAACACACGCCTCATTGATCCTTCAGGATCTGCTGCAGGTATTAATGCTGTTTTGAGTCAAAACTTTATCAATACCATTGAAGAAGATTTCCAATTTAACTACGGTTCAACTGTCAACCCAATTGATAGCCGCAGCCCATTGTTTGTTGGTAACTACTTAGGTGGTGGTGCTGGAACCTACATGAGCAACAACTTGTATGATTATATGAATGTTGGTGATGCGGACGAGCCGTTTGTTGAAACTGGAACTATCGATCCTCGAGCGCGCTACTATTTCTATAGACAAACTTCGAATGCACCTTCAGGCTCTTTCTTGCCTTGCTTAAATAACCTTTCGCAATACGATTATTGCTATGTGGGGAATTTGTACTGGGGTCGTGATCACGCAGATGACGAAGGAATTCCAGCAGACAACACGCGTCGTACCACCTATGGTGTATACCCTGCCGGCGGTGCGTTTGACAGAAATCAATTTGAACAAGCGCGTGTCGTTTCTGAAAGCATGAACGGAGAAGGTATCCTACCAATATTTTTATCTTCTTTTACTCACTTCATATTAGCTGAGTCGGCCCTTACCTTAGGTACTGGGGGCGGAAGCCCAGCCGCTTTGTTAGAGCAGGGTATCCGTTTAAGTATGGAGAAAGTGATTGGTTTTAATACCTTGAGCACTACTACAGATGACGTTAATTATGCTGCTACCCAAGCCGAGGTGGATGCATATGTTGCTCGCGTTATTAGTGAATTCAATGCTGCCGCTGGTGAGGATGCAAAGCTTGAAATTATTGAAAGAGAATATTGGATTGCCTCATTTGGTAACGGTATTGAGCCATACAACAACTATCGTCGTACTGGTTTCCCAGAGCTACAGGAGCCTATCATTCCTGCCGGACCGTTCCCGCGCAGTTTCCGATACCCACAAACAGAGGTTACAGTAAACCCAAATATTCAGCAGCAGCAATTGACCGACCGAGTATTCTGGGATAACAATCCAGCAGGATTCATTGACTAACGACAAAAAAATTATCAAGTATATGAAAACTATAAATAAATATTTAGTTGTAGCCATCGCGCTAGTAGCCTCTACAGCTTTTTTTACAAGCTGTGAAGATGAAGACAAGGCCAGAATCCCAAGTTTAGACAACGGGGGCTTTGTGAAATTCGTTACGCAGCCAGAATTTTATGATGGTACTGAAAATGCAGCACCAGCTCCCAATAATTTCCCCATTCCGGTGTACCTAATTGGTGAGAATCCTTCAACCGCGGTATTTACCGCATTGGCGGAAGACCCCAACGGTAATGTAGCCAACTACGATGTGCGAGTGGCTGCCGAGATAGATGGAACTGTAAGTGATACTGTTGCATTTAGAAGTACTACTACCTTCCCATTCGATCTTAGTTTCACCACGGCCGATATGGCGTCGTTGTTCAATGTAAATTCAGGCACGTTCCAAGAAGGTGACCAATTCGATTTTATCGCTACAGTTACTACAGACGACGGTCGTGTGTACACATCTTTGCGTTCTGAATTATTGCAGGAAATAACCCCAGAAGGTGATACTATTTTCTCTTATAACGGAGGAAATACAGATGATGTGATTTTGAATGTTCCTGGCTATTTACAAGCTATGAACTGGAGAGTTCGCTATGAAGAAATTCCTGTAGAGGAGTAGACCTTCAATTTTATAATTTATTTAGAAACCATCCCGAACTATCGGGATGGTTTTTTACTTTTACACCATGAAGAAAGAGCACACCATATTTGGAATCTATCCGGTACTCGAGGCGATTAAAGCCGAAACCGAACTGGACAAGGTATACGTACAGAAAGATATCAAAAACGATAAGATTGAAACCATCCTCTCAAAACTGGAACAGCAAAACGTGACTGTAAGCCATGTCCCTATTGAGAAATTGAACAGGCTTACGCGTGGGAACCATCAAGGAATAGTCGCTCTCACCTCCCCTATTGCCTTCGCCGATTTTGAGCAGACCGTGGAAGCCGTACTTGCATCCAATAAATTACCCGTCTTTATCGTACTCGATCAACTAAGTGACGTACGCAACTTTGGCGCCATTTTGCGAACAGCAGAATGTACCGGTGTTGATGCTGTAATTATACAAAAGAAAGGCGGCGCACCCGTGAGCGGAGACACCGTAAAGGCATCGGCAGGAGCCATATTCAACATCCCTATTTGTAAGGTAGACCATATTAAGGACGCGCTCTATTATCTTCAAGGATCTGGAATAACCACCTTGGCAGCTACCGAAAAGACGGAAACTTCCCTTTACAATATCGATTTAAAGGTCCCCCTCGCCATCGTAATGGGATCTGAAGGTTCTGGGGTTTCCAAATCTATTCTCAACATTGTAGATAAAAGTGCAGCATTGCCCGTAAAGGGAGAAATTAACTCGCTCAATGTATCGGTAGCCTGTGGTGCTATTCTGTACGAAGTATTGCGCCAACGCATGGCTCACTAACTATTTCTCGTTATTATCGTCAGTAGTTTTTCTATAGGTGTAAATTATTTTAACCGATTTGCTTTCAGCTTTAGATGCTTCTCGTGTTACTTCCTCATTTCGCTCCACGAAGTTCCCGTTTTCATCAAAATGCCTCAAAAAATCATCCTCCTCCGGATTGTATTCTGGGCGCTCCCACTCATATTTTTTGCGGGTCACAATATTGCTCCGGAAAAAGAACGAAAAGACAAAACCCACAATAAAGCCCGCGGTATGGCCTTCCCAAGATATTTTTTCATCTATAGGAAATAAATACCAGATTAAACTTCCGTAAAGAAACACTACGATAAGCGAAACGGCCACAAGTTGATATTGCCGTGAAAAAATACCCTTAAAGAACAAAAACGCCACGAGCATGTACACTACCCCACTGGAACCTATATGCCAAGCCGGCCTACCAATGAACCACGTAAGCAACCCTGTTAGTAAGGCGCCTAACACCAACACCTTCCACCGATGGTTTCGATAAAAATAAAACAAAGCGGTCGTGAGCACGAGCAACGGTACCGAATTGTTGAATAAATGCTCTAGACCACTGTGCATAAAGGGTCCGGTAAGTATTCCCAACAGCCCTTTTATCTCTAACGGAAATATGCCCAACCTTGATCCGTTGAAACCCAACCGAACCTCTAGCCAGAACACTACCCATAGCGCCAGTACCAGAAATACTGGATACAGCACTATATCGCTCGAAAATCGCAAACCATCCTTTTTCATAATCGCTTCCCTGCAAATAGCAGTCCTAAGGTACGCAATCTGATAGAATGTCAGCTTAAAGGCTTTTATAAAAACCGTACATTTGAAACGATGAACACACCGCTCGCCGAACGTATTCGACCTACCACACTTCAAGGATATCTAAGCCAAGAACACTTGGTAGGACCTCAAGGAGCGCTCACCAAGCAATTGGAGGCGGGACTGCTATCCTCCATGATTTTTTGGGGCCCAC